>NZ_RWKQ01000020.1 GCF_003946885.1 Specibacter cremeus
TGATAACGCCGATTCTGGGCACCCTTGCATCCCGCGTCAACACTCGACGCTCCGCCGGGACCCCTTGGAATTACTCGTCTAGGAAACGTATGGGAGTGGTGCTGGGACCTGCTCGATCCGGCCCGCTACGGGGAATACCATGTATTCCGCGGTGGAGGGTTTGCCGATAAGCAGTGGAGCGTTCGCGCCTCGACGCGTCGGGGTGGCGCCCCTGGGATGAGCCACCCCGACGTCGGCCTCCGTTTGGCGCGCGCCGCATTCGATACGGGTGTGGCTCTTCTGGAGTGATGCTCACGCTGCTTGTGGGATGGCGTCTTGGGCGTAGCGGTTGGCGTGGACACGCTGATGCTCTTGGCGTTGATGGAACTTCCAGTACTCCTCGAAGTCGCCGTTGCTTCGCAAGGCGCGTAGCTGCAAGACCGATTCAGCGCCGGCCAGCCCCCAACGGGCCCCGGTGATATCCAGCCGGTCCGCGACCAGATGTCGGCAGGCGCCCTCGATGACACCGGTGGCGATTGGCCACCCTGCGGCCAGGGCCTGGGGATAGTCAAGATACGGTGTCTTGTTGGTGAGGTAGCGGGCCGCGTTGTCTGCTGCCTTGCGTGCGGTGGCGCTCAGCTTTCGGGTGCTGGCGGTACGCCGGATAGTGGTAGCCACGGTTCTGGCCTTGCCTGCCAGGATCTGACGGGCCTTGGCATGAACCCAGACCTGGGCGGCCGGGTCACCTTCGGTGTGGAAGCACCAGGCGGCCTTCCACAGGTACTCCATGACGTGGATGATGTCGATGAGGACGTGCACGGTGACGTCCCGGGTCGCTGCTTCGGCCCTGATCCGCTCGATCTGGTGGTTGGCGCCATCAACGAGCGCAACCCACGTCCGGGCCTTGTCGGGATCGCGGCGGGTGGCCTCGTCGAACACCGCTGCGATGACACTGGCCGCGTCCTGGGTGACGCTGGCGGTCAGCCACTTGCCGGTGGCCCTGGGACCGTCGGCGGCCGCGGCCCGTTCGGCATCGGTGGCGGGCAGGATGTCGACGATGGTGCGCACCACCGGGACCGCGTCGTGCACCGCACCGACCTCGGCCATGCGCTTGCGATACCGCTTCTCGCCTTTGCTCAGCCGGCCCGGCAGCTTCGGGGATGCTTGGCCGGCTGCTTTCGCGGTGGCCGGACGCAGCCCCTCGGACCGCATGACAATGCCTTTGCCATCGACCTGCAACACCAACAGCTCGCTCTGCGCTGCCGGTGCGGGCTGGCGGTGGGTGGCATAAAAAGCGGCGAAGTCCGTCGCGGCCCGCACCGTCAGGGCTTCGACCTGGCGCTTGCCGGTGACAACCCCGGTGGTGCGGGTCAGTGCACTGCATGCCTCATCGAACGCGCCGCGGGCCGCTTCGGTGGCGGCCAGACGCCGCAACCCGTGGGAGTGCTTCTCGGCCGGCAGGTTCAGTGCCGCGTCGGCGGGGTGCAGGTTGCCCTGCCCGGGGGCGCGGTATGCCAGCCGGTCCACCGTCACCTCCCCAAACACGGTCGCCAGAGTCCGTTGGTGGCCGGCCTCGACCCGGTGATGTGTCACACCGGCGGCGTCGGTGAGCGCGGTGAGGCGGCGTTCGCGCCGCGCACGCAGGTCCAAGTGGTCCTGGTAGAGCTGGCGCAGCAACTCGCGGCCGCGGCTGCTCAGCTGCTCCTCCAGGTCGGCGTGGTCCATTGCGGCGGCCGTGTCGCCTGCGGCGAAGTCCACCAGTGCCGTGAATTGGGTTTGGCTGGCGATGAACGCCTCGGTGATCGTTGCGTGTTCCGGCATGAGCTGCTCCTCACTGACGATGCCCACAGCTTGAGAACTGTAGGATCATAAGAATGATGATTCCCTCATTGCCGCCGCGAAGGAGACAGATGACCCCCGACACGCCGAAGCTGTCATTTCAGGCCACCCGCACCGCGCTGGCCGCGCAGCTGGCTGACATTGACGGGGTGCTGCCGGGCAGCATCGTGGTGCGCCAGATGCGCTGCGGCAAGCGCAACTGCGCGTGCAAGGCCGACCCACCCGTATTGCATGGGCCATACATTCAGTGGACCCATACCGTGGCCGGCAAGACCGTGACCCGCTACCTCAGTGCAGAGCAGCTCGCCCGCTACCAGCCCTGGTTCGACAACGCCCGTCGCGTGAAGGACCTGGTCGCCAAACTTGAGACCGTTTCACTACAGGCCCTGGCACAAGAAGAGGACCCGCCCCAGACGGGCAAGACCCGATAGCCTGCCACCGCGTCCGAAGGGGTTCCGCCGCGCGCATAGTTCGGATCCTGCTCCAAAAAATTGGGCACTGTATCGTCACTCCAGAAGAGCCGCACCCATTCGATACTCGGCAAGCAGCGCAAGGTTGGTCAGCCGAAACTGACATTCAACGCGGAGCAGTAACCGGAATGCTGCCGTCAGGTTGGACACCCAGACGGTTCTAACATTGACCTTCTCAGATCAGCCCGTGGATCGGCCACACGATAGTGTCCGTTGAGGGTTCCGCTGTCGGACGCTTCTGGCTTCGCCATAGGAGTTTTCTTTGTGGAGAATAGGACGATGCAGACACTTCGTGACGAGCTTCGGATGGTTCCTTCAATTGTCGGGCAAGCACCGGACTTCGATTGGGCTTCAGTGCCAGCTACACCGGGTGAGCTGTTCCTGCGATGGCTCAGGTTTGCGCTCGATGCCGACGTGCCGGAAGTCCACGCAGCCACGCTCTCGACCGTCGATGAGGATGGTGTTCCGGATGCTCGCATGTTGATCGTCAAAGACGTGACCGACGACTGTGGGTTCAAGATCGCAACCAGCGATGAATCTGCCAAGGGGCGCCAACTGCTTCAAAATCCAAACTGCGCGCTCACGTTTTACTGGAGCCCTCTGGCCCGTTCGGTGCGTGTCCGTGGCATCGCGCAACGAGCTTCGACAGCCGAGTCAGCTGAGGACTTCCTCGCCCGTCACTCACAGGCCCGGGCAATTGCTTTGGCCGGTCAGCAGAGTTCCGTCATTGCCGGTGACGCCGTCCGAGATGAAGCACTCACAGAAGCCAAAGCTGCGATAGAGACAGACGGCCTTACAGGTTCTCCACATTGGGCAGTGTGGACAGTCGTGCCAAGCTCAGTAGAATTTTGGCAGGGCAAACCGAATCGCGATCACCAACGCCTTCGCTATATCCGGACCGGAGCCGCGTGGGACAGGCAACGCCTGTGGCCCTGATGAAGTAAGGGACTGCCCCGAGTTTGCATGACTCAATAATGAAGCAGTCAAACTGTCCCAGTTACCGTTCCGCTTGCGACACGGCACCGCTGGGCGAGCTGGCTCAATCGGCAAGACCGAGAAATACCAGAAGTGCGCGGTCGAGCCGGACAAGATCGGCATCGGCGAGACGGCCGAGGTGATCGCGCACGTTCACCCGTGGCATCGTCGTGACCTTGTCGACCATGATCTGGCTTGGCTGCCCGATCCCGGTGGCGGTGGTGGGCTTGACGGTGATCCGGATCAGTGGCGCCTCGACCGGATTCGTCGTCAGCGGGCACACCGTCACCGAAGCGGTTGAGTCGAACCGATCGTCCTGGACGATGACCACGGGCCTTGGCTTGCCGGTGTAGGCACCACGCGCGGCAGCGATGTAGATGTCGCCTCGCCTCACTCGCCGGGCTCCGCCTCGGCGTCCCAATCGACGGAGATGGCATCGACGAACGCCTGGTCATCGGCTGCATGCTCGCTGGCGGCGATGGCGGCCGACTGGCGGTGAGCTTGCGCGACGAACTCTGGGGCCCGTACATCGGGCACCCAGATCTGAACGGGCCTGAGGCCCTGCTCGCGCAGACGCTGGCGATGTTGGCGTACCCGCTCTCGTGTGCTTGCCATACGACAATGTTACATGTAACGATGCCGGTCGACAACCGTTCGTGAGATCCGCTGGCGGATCCTGCGCGGACGTCCCGCAGGCGGTTCCCCAATCGAACAGCCTGGTGTCAGAATGAGGCCATGCGCATTGAGAACTGGTGGCCATTATTGGACTCGTCAACCCAACAATGGTTGATCAACAACAATGGTGACGTTGTGCCGCTAAGCGTTCTGGATCAGATTATGGCTGTGGCGGGCCAACCCACGGCAGATGCTTCTTGGGTTGGGGACAACGTTCGAGAGGGATTTTTCCTCTCGGATGAGGCGATCGACTGGATAGAGAAAACGGCGAACGATGAGGTTTCTGAGGGCGAGTAGCCAATTCGTGTCGGGACCACCAATCGCCTGACTGCAAATGGGCACACGATCCCGTGGCGGGTTCGCCAAACGGGACGGATAACGTTCAGGGCAATGTTGCTTGGTTCAGGTCTCTCGGTCTTCGTCGGGGTTCCGAAAGGGCCGAAGCTGCGTTCCCGTGGAGTCTGCGGTGAAGGTGTAGCGGCCCAGCATGTTGATGTGTTTTGAGACCAGCGGGACAGGCGTTGCACGTCTTCATCGGTGACACTGGCGCCATGGCCGCGGAGTTCGGTGAGCGCGGCGTCCAGGTAGCGGGTGTTCCACAGGATGACGGCGTTCAGGACCAGGCCCAGGGCTCCGGGTTGGTCTTCCTGGCCTTCCCGGTAGGACTGGCGTATCTGGCCCCGGCGGCCGTGGAAGATGAGTCTGGCCAGGGCGTGCCGGGATTCCTGCAGCGTCAATTGGGTATGAATTTGCCGGCGGTAGCCCTCGTCAACATCGATGAAGTCCAGTAGATGCTCGGTTTTGGCTATTCTGTCGTACTCCGCCAACGCTTTGCCGAGCAGGGTTGGTGTCCCGCCGCCCTGGGTGACGCGCAGAATTTCCGAGGCGCGCACGGTCCCGGCCGTCAAGGTCCCGGCGAGGCGGAGCATGTCCGGTCAGTTGGCCGTGATGAGGTCCAGGTTGATCCGGTTGCGGCCGGCTACCGCGTTCAACTGTCCGTAGTCCGCTGTGGTACCGATGCGCCAGAACCGTTGGTTCGGCAGCCCGGCCAGGCGGGGCGAGAACCGGTATCCGAGCAGGGTGAAGAGCCCAAAAACCTGGTCCGAGTAGGAGGCCGTGTCGGTGGCGACCATCTCGGGGCGTTGGCCGCCGTCAAGATCGAGCAGCCCGTCCAAAATGTGTAGGGAATCGCGGACCGTTCCCGGGACGACGACGGCGCCCAGGCCGGCCACCTGGTCGTTGAGATAGTTCAGCCAGGTCGGGCCGCGGCCCTGGCCGAAGGAGCGCGGATCCGCCCCGGCGTTGACGGTGGGCACCGGCACCACGAACCGCATCCCATCAACGGACGCCAGCAGGCCGGCACCCCGGCGCTGGGCAAGACCAAGAGCGGACTGAGCCTGGACCAGCCGGGAGTTGGCCGCGTGCAGCGTGTCGGCACGCACATAGTGTTGATCGACGTGGGCAAGGCGTCCACGGGTCAGGGCGGGGTGGCCGTCCTTGGCCACCGGTGTCAGGCCGACGTTGCACGCCTCGGCCACCAGGATGGCGGCGACGGAAACACCGAGCTGGCCCATCCATGCCGAACCTTCCGAAACGTGGCTGAATTCCGAGAGGAACCCCGTCCAGGAATTCACTTCCAACAGCACATCGGGCAGGTCTACCCGCGGCAGCATCGTCGACACGAGCCCCCGCAGCTGCGTCACGGACTCGGGTATCGTCTTGGCTTCCAGGGGAGTGAGGTGAACCTTGCCGGCATCGCCAATCCGCACCGCAGTGTTACTGGCCAGTTGATCGGCCGCAGCCCGGTAGCGGGCGTCCAGGCTGTGGCGGACACTGGCAAGGTGGGTCGCGGGCTCTTCAAGAAGTTGGAGTGAGGTCAGGGTCTCGTTCTTGGTCGCTTCCCATGCCGGGTCGGTCAGCAGCCGTGCCCGGGGGTCTCCCCAGCGGCGCCCGCCCACAACGAAAATGTCCCTGCGCCGCAGCGCCTTGTGGACGGCGTCCATCACGGCCACCGTGTACGCCCTGCGGTCGATCTCGCCCTCCGTGCCGATCAGGCGTTGCCAGGCCGGTGACAGATTGGTCAGATCAACCTGGCCCGGATCGGTTGTACGGCCGTCCAAAACGGCCGGCAACGCTGCCAGCGCCGGCAGGAAGGACCGCACCGTGGTGAACCGGCGCATCATCTCGGCCGCGGTGTCGCCCTCGCTGCCGTCCGGATTCACCAATTCAGTCACCACGTCTACCGCGGCGCGCAACTCGGGCAAGGAGACCTGTTCGGCCAGCACCGAGACGGCCTGCGCCCGGACAATTCCGTGTTGCCCAGGACCTCAACCAGGGTCTTGGCAGCCTTTGCCAGCTGCATCGATGCCCTCGACAGGCGGGGCAGGGACTTCAACCGGGCCGCCGTGGATTCCCGGCCCGCCTTGCGGACCACCCGTTCAGCGACGATCGCATCCAGGGCGTCGCACAGATCATCGGCGACCTCGGCCGTCAACGCCCGCACCGCGCACAGCAGGGTGGCGCCCCGGCGCTGGCCCGACAACCCCTGCAGCGCCGATGCCTTACCCCCCAACCCGTAACGGGCCAGGGCATTCATCCGGCCCGCGGGGACCGTCTCCACGTCCACGGTCCCCGCGCCCAGGGCCCGCAGGCGTGTCAGCCGGTCCAGCTGCCGCAGCAACTCCGGCACCGAGACCCTCGCAGGCCCCGTCCTCAGCCTTTCCCACGCGGTCAGCCTCAAACCGTCCTCGACACGAAGCAGGCCCTCCAACTCCCGGATCATCGCGGGTCCGGCCGCGTCAACCAGCACGGCATAGAGTCGGTCATTCGCGCCGGCAAGGACCTCTGAAACCAGGCCCGTCAACGTGGAGACGCCAGGAAGGAGGACCTTCCGCTCACGCAACCAGCCCGTCGCCCGTTCGAACAGGCGCACCGGCCCCTCCGACGACGTCCAGGCCCGGGCCGACTGGAACAGTCTCAGTTCCTCGTGCTTGACCGGATCAGTAAAGTCCACGTACCCGTAAACGGCGGAAATCTCCGCAGCATGCTCGTAACCGGTCTGTCCCCGTTGCGCGTACAGCCTGAGAACGGAGGCATCCGCAATGCCCAGCTGCCCGGCCACGGATTCCACCGCCGGCCAGGGAACGGGCAGCGGATCCGTCAGAAACCGGCCCACGACCCGCACCGTGG
Organism: Specibacter cremeus; assembly: GCF_003946885.1. Taxonomy (GTDB): domain Bacteria; phylum Actinomycetota; class Actinomycetes; order Actinomycetales; family Micrococcaceae; genus Specibacter; species Specibacter cremeus. Next base: position 7,128 of record NZ_RWKQ01000020.1, read on the forward strand.
CCAGTTGAACAGCGAATCCCAGACGGTTGCGCATCCCCCGACGGCGACCCGCCACCGACAGATCGGCATCGTCCACCCAACAAAAGCGCTCCAGGTCCTCCCGCGATACCTCATCGGGGAATCGGCCGAACCCGGCGGCCTGCCCATCACTGAGAAAATCGACCGCCATGCCACCCATGCAACAGGCACCGGACCCTTAGCGTGAATTTCCGTACCGATCCTCCTCAGGCCCTAGGGTCTGTCCTGTGAATCCGTTGCCGGTTGTGTTAGTCCTGAAATGTGGTGGGACGAGGAGAACTGACGGACAAGGCGTGGGTACGGATCGAGCCGCTTCTGCCGGTTTCGGGCCGGGGCGGGCAGTGGCGTGACCACCGGCAGGTGATCAATGCGATCTTGTTCAAGCTGCGCACCGGTGCCCCGTGGCGGGACCTGCCCGACCGCTACGGGCCATGGAAGACCGCACACGAACGGCTTCGGAAGTGGACGCTGGATGGGACCTGGCAGCGGATCCTGGACGAGGCGGTCGTCAAGGACGACGCCGTCGGAGAGGTCGAGTGGATCCTCAGCATCGACTCCACGATCGTGCGGGCCCACCAGCATGCCGCCGGGGCCCGAAAAAAGGGGGCTGCCAGCCCGGAAACGAGGCCATCGCAGTGGACGGGGACGGGAGTGGGCGTTCCCGGGGCGGGCTGAGCAGCACAATCCACCTGGCCGTGGACGGGCGGGGCCTGCCGCTGGGCGTGATCCTGACCCCCGGCCAGGACGGGGACAACCCGCAGCTGCTGCCCCTGCTGGACGGGATCCGGGTCCGCCGCCCCGGGCCCGGCTGGCCTCGGTCCCGGCCCGAGGCGGTCCTGGCGGACAAGGCGTATTCGCATCCCTCTACCCGGGCGGCCCTGCGGGCACGGCACATCCGGTTCACCAGCCCCGAACGGTCCGACCAGGTGGCCCGCCGGGCCGCCAAGGGACGCGCGGGAGGCCGGCCCCCGGACTTCGACAAGGAGGAATACAAGCGCCGCAACGTCGTCGAGCGCTGCTTCAACCGGCTCAAGCAGTTTCGCGACCTCGCCACCCGCTACGCCAAGCGCGCCGCGTACCACTGCTCCGAAATCCTCCTCGCAGCCACCATCCTCTGGCTCCGATGATTCACAGGACAGACCCTAGTCACCCCCTCGCCCTCCCAACTGTGACGGGTCCAGGCTCGACCACCGGTGGTTGAGCCTGGACCCACGGCCGCGAGGGGTCTCGACAGGCTCGACCACCGGTGGGGAGCGGCTGGGGAGCGAGACCCGTTGGCTTGAAGTGAGCGGGGTGTGACACATCTCGCCAGGTAGTTAGTTGCCCTAATCAACCAATGGGTATATGGTTGACACAAGCAACTATATGGGAGGTGGCAGGGTGATCAGTGACGAGACGGCGCATGAGCTGGTGCATGAGATGTTCGTCCTCCAGCGCACGGTGCACATCGCCCTGGCCCACGCGGCGGCCGACTCGGACCTGGGCTTCGCCCACGAGGCGGTCCTGCGCATGGTCAGCCAACACGAGGGCTGCCGGGCCATCGACATGGCCACCGAACTCGGCGTCGGCCCGTCCTCGTTGAGCCGGCAGATCGGCGAGCTGGAATACCAGGGCATGGTCCGCCGTCGTACCAGCGAAACGGACAAGCGCGCCCACCTGCTGACGATCACCGAGAAGGGGACGCGGGCGCTCGCCGCCATCGCCGCCAGGCGGTCCGAGACGCTCAGCGCCACAATCGGGCACTGGAGTGATGAGGAGGCGGCCACGGCGTTGACCGTGCTGGTCAACCTGACCGACGCCATGCGCAGCCTGCACCCCTCCCGCAACCACTCGATCGACCATCGCACAGGAGCACATTCTTGACACAGAGACCAACCACGGACGCACCGGCGCGGGCCACGGCAGGGCACGTGGAGGAGGGCGCCATGACGCACCGGCAGGTGCTCGAGGCCCTCACCGGCCTGCTCGCCGCGTTCTTCACCGCCATCCTGTCCTCGACCATCGTGGCCAATGCGCTGCCGACCATCATGGACCAGCTGCACGGCACGCAGACGGACTTCGCCTGGGTCATCACGGCGGCGCTGCTGGCCAATGCGGCGACGACGCCCATCTGGGGCAAACTCTCCGACCTGTTCAACAAGAAGTTGCTTGTCCAGCTGAGCATCGTCATCTTCGTGGCCGGCTCCGTCATGGCCGGTTTCGCCACGAGCATCCCGTTCCTGCTGACCGCGCGCGTGATCCAGGGCATCGCCATGGGCGGGTTGACCGCGCTGGCGCAGGCGATCATCGGCACCATCATCCCGCCGCGTGAGCGCGGCCGGTACTCCGGCTACATGGGCGCCGTCATGGCCGTCGGCACCGCCGGCGGCCCGCTGCTCGGCGGTTACATCGTGGACAGCCCGCTGGGCTGGCGCTGGACGTTCTTCGTTTGCGTGCCGCTGGCCGTCATCTCGCTGATCCTGCTGCAGGTCACGCTGAAGATCAAGCACGTCCGCCGCCCGGCGAAGATCGACTGGGCCGGTTCCGTGCTGCTCACCTCCGGCGTGAGCCTGCTGCTCATCTGGGTGTCGTTCGCTGGCCAGGCAGGCTACTACGACTGGATCTCGGCCGAGTCCGCGCTCATGGTCGGTGGCAGCATCCTGCTCCTGGCCGCGCTGCTCTTCGTCGAGACCAAGGTGTCCCAGCCGATCATCCCGCTGAAGATCGTCCGCCAGCGCACCACGGCCCTGGCCATCATCGCCTCGGTCTCCGTGGGCATCGCCATGTTCGCGTCCTCCACGTTCCTGGGCCAGTACTACCAGGTGTCCCGCGGCGCCACCCCCACCGAGGCGGGCCTGCTGACCCTGCCCATGATCGCCGGCAACCTGGCCGGCGCCGTCATCTCCGGGCAACTGGTCACGCGCTACGGCAAGTGGAAGCGGTTCCTCGTGGCCGGCGCCGCCCTGCTGATCATCGGCCTGGGCCTGTCCGGCACCCTCAGCCACGACACGTCGCTGACGCTCGTGGGCGTGTACACGTTCGTGTTCGGCCTGGGCCTGGGCATGATGATGCAGAACCTGGTCCTGGCCGTGCAGAACACCGTGGCCGCGAAGGACATCGGTGCCGCGTCCGGTTCCGTCGCATTCTTCCGTACCGTCGGTGGCGCGGCCGGTGTCGCCGTGCTCGGCGCCATGATGGGCACCAGGGTCACCACCCTCGTCACCGAGGGGCTGGCCGCGATAGGGATCCACGCCCCCGCCGGCGGGGGCGGCGCGCAGCTGGACCTGTCCACCATGCCGGAACCGGTCAAGATCATCGTCCGGGCCGCCTACGGTGACGGCGCCGCCATGATCTTCGCGATCAGCGCCGTCATCGCCGTCGTGGCCCTCATCGCCGTGCTGTTCATCAAGGAGATCCCGCTGCGGCGCACCATCGACGTGGTGGACATGAAGCAGCCGGGTGCGCGCGGCCGGTGAACCCGTGCGGCACCCGCCTCGTCTAGTCCATAGCGGATGGCCACGCAGGCGTGCCGCATGGAAGACGGGAAACACGGGTCATGACCACACACACGGGAACAAGGTGGGGCGCCGGGCGCCTTTTGCAGCTTGCGGCCGGGGCCGCGGTCCTCATTGCGGCAGCGGCGGGATGCTCGCAGGGCCAGCCGTCGGGTCCGGGCACCAGTTCGGCGCCCCCGAGCCAGTCGGCATCGCCGGGCATGACGACGCCGGAGACCGGCATGTCGACACCGCCGGCCACCGGGGCCGCGGTACTGTCGACCCGGCAGACCTCGCTCGGCACGATCGTCGTGAATTCGGCCGGAATGACCGTCTACGTCTTCGACAATGACAAGGCCGGGGCCGGCACCAGCGCCTGCACCGGCCCGTGCGCGGCGCTGTGGCCGGCGGTCACGACGACGGCGACCGGCACGCCCGCGGTCATGGACGTCACCGGGACGGTGGGAACATTCATGCGCAGCGACGGCACCCGGCAGGTCACGCTGAACGGGTTGCCGCTGTACACGTACGTACCGGATACCAATCCCGGCGACGTGAAGGGGCAGGGTTTCACCGGGATCTGGTGGGTCGTCGGACCCGACGGTGCCAAGATCGGTGCGACCAGCACCTCGACGTCGGCGCCGGCCAACAACGGGTACTGACACCGGCCGTTTCGTGACGGGAACCCGCGGCGCTCACGCCGCGGGTTCCGCCATGAGCAGTGGGGTAACCGAGCCGGCCGCCGTGATCTCCACCCGGGAGATGTCCCGGGCGGGGATCGACGTGGCGGCCCGCGGGCTGACGGTGGCGCCGGGGCCGGCCCACCAGCTGGCCACGGTCGTGCGCGCCCCGGTGCGGTCGATCACCACGAGCTCGTAGGCGGCCGCGTCGGACGTCCTGTCGGCATAACCGGCCGGGTCGGTGGCCGCATTCGCATACGTGCACGTCCACTCGATCGTGGTGCCCCACGCTTCGGGCACCAGCCGGCCGGTCGCGGTCAACAGCCCGGGCAGAGGTGCGCCGGCGGGCGCCGCGAAGTGCAGCACGGTACCGGCCCTGGCCACGGTTGCCGACGGGGCCGTGCCCGGCACCAGCGACGCGGTGACGACGGCCGTGCCGCCCGAGACGGCGAGTACGGCGGCGGCCGCCGCAACGACGAAACGGGCGCGCCGGCGTCGCACCTTCAGGGCGAACACAGTGTAGGCCGGGGCCGCCCGGGGCACGGTGGCCCGCTCGGGAACCGGAGCGGCGGCGAGCGCCAGCAGGCCGGGCAGCCCGGACAGGGCGGCCAGCCGGTCCCGGCAGGCCCGGCAGGTGGACAGGTGCGATTCGAACTCGCGCCGTTCCTGCAGGGACAGCGCGCCCAAGACGTAGGCGCCGTCCCACAGCTCATAGGCATCGGTCATGACTGGCTCACCCCCCGCTCCTCCAGGGCCAGGCGAAGTGCCCGCAAGCCATAGTGCAGGCGCGACTTCACCGTACCCGCCGGGATGTCGAGGTCGTCGGCGATGGCCGCCGCGCCCTGCCCCCCGTAGTAGGCACGGACAATGACGTCCCGGTGCTCGACGGACAGGGCCGCCAGCGCATCCTCGATCAACCATGCGTCCAAGGCCCTGTCCAATTCATCCGGCATGGCCGCCTCGGGCACCTCGGCGGCGCCACGTTCGTGGCGGTGCCGGGCGCTACGGCTCTCATCGATAACGAGGTTGCGGGCCACCGTGAACAGCCACGCGCGCAGGGCGGGTGCCGGACGCGACAGCACCGCCGGGTGCCGCCACGCGCGCACCAGCGTCTCCTGCACGATGTCCTCCGCCAGCGCGTCGTCGCGGGTCAGGCGCACCACGAAGCGCCACAGCACGCCGGCATAGTCTCGATGCAGGGCGCGCATGGCGTCCTGCACCTCTGCGTCACGCGTTCCGGGTTCCTTCACGACATCCTCCCGCCGGTAAGACGTAGAAGCGGCCGCACGGGTTCACCGCCAGGCAATTGCCATGGCCGGTGAACTACAGTGACCCTGCATTACGTGTTTCCGACGGGCCGTGTGGCCGCCCGCCCGAAACACCTACCACCATGGTGGCACCGACGGCGTGCCGGCGCACGCCTGGCATCGCACAAGTGAAGACCAACCCGAGGGAGCTGCGGCATGGACTACGAACTCAACGGACTGCCGCTGCACATCCTGCTGGTGCACGCCGTGGCCGTCTTCATCCCTCTCACCGCCCTGTGCATCCTGTTGCACATGTTCTGGCCCGCCGCGCGCCGCCGGCTCGGCATCGTCACGCCCGGGCTGGGGCTCGTCACGCTCGTTTTCGTCTTCCTGGCCCAGCAGGCGGGGGAGTGGCTGTTGTTGCGCGTCGGCACGACGCCGGCCATCACCACGCATGCCGTGCTCGGCCGGGGTCTGCTGCCGTGGGCCTGGGCGCTGTTCGGGGCCTCGGTGGCCGTCTGGCTGTGGCACCGGGTCGGAGCCGGCGCCCGCCTGCGCCGCGGCGCCGGTGCGGTCGCCGCGCGCGTGGTGGGCGTCGTCGTCGTCCTGGGCATGGCGGCGATCTGCGCGCTCGCGGTCGTCCAGGTGTTCAACATCGGCGAATCCGGGTCGCGGGCCGTGTGGGGGGGCAGCTTCAGCAACACGCCGGTCCAGCGCTGACGCGGGATTCCGACCGGCTCAGCCCTTGACTTGCCCGAACGCGTGCCCGCCGACCCGCTCGTTGACCGTGGCGCGGGACCCGGCCGCCGACCCGGCCGCGTGCGCCGAGTGGGTCCCGGCCAGCAGCCCGCGCGGGCGCACGATCCGGACCCGCGGGTGCAGCGTCCGCACGTGCTCCTCCGCCCGTTCCCGGCGCCCGACGAGCACGAGTGCCCGGCCCGGCTCGCCGGCGGCCGCCTCCGATGCGTGGAGGGCGGTGATGCGCTCCGCCACCCGGTGGAGGAAGCTCAGCTGGAATTGCCGACGCTCCAGGGTCCGGTCGTTGGCGCTCAAGGCGTCCCGGTAGGGCACGGCCGCCCACCAGGCGTGCATGGCCCCGTCCATCTGGACGAGCAGCGAATGGAACAACCGCATGACCTGGTCCACATCCGATTCGGCACCGATCAGGTACAGCGTCTTGGCCGTCCGGCCGGTGGATTCGAGGACCTGGACGGAGTTGAACGCGCGCGCGATCGCGGTGAAGCCCTGGCTGCGCCCCACCCGGTACGTGCCGGTGACGGGGAAATGCCGTTCGACCATCGCCTCCCGGGGCTTTCCCAGCCGCCCGGCCTCGGCGTCGACGGTGGCCTGCTCAATGCCGTACCGGACCATGAGCCGTTCGGCGTGTTCCTGGAAGGCCTGCGCCTCGTCCGGAAACCCGGTGGCCTCCGCCTTGGCGAGCAGCCGGGTGATGAGGGTGAGGGTCTTTGCGGCCTTCTTCGCGGTGGTGTGCATGGGCTGGTCCTTGATCGAGGCGGGGTCCGGGGCGATTCGTCGCTCCCCGCATGGGCCGGATTCTTGCAGCGGGGTCCGACAGGGCTGGAAAAGGGCATGAAAAAACCCCCGGTTTCCCGGGGGTCTCTCTGTGCGCGGAGGGGGACTTGAACCCCCACCCCGTTTCCAGGACTAGCACCTCAAGCTAGCGCGTCTGCCATTCCGCCACCCGCGCAGGTGAATAGGGAGAATCCGCGCGCCGGTTGCCCGTTCCGCAAACTCTCCTTGCAGCGAGAAATACGATAGCACGACTCTTCGCGGAAACAGGAATCGACGGCCCGGGCGGGCGCGGGCCGGTCCCGAAAAGCGGCGCGGTAGGCTGAAGCTGACGCACCGACCCACCGAGGAGCCCCCGTGAACACGCCCGCGGCGCAGGATGAAGTTGTCCGCATCTGCCAGGAATTGATCCGCTTCGACACCACGAACTTCGGGGACAACAGCGGTCCCGGGGAACGGGCCGCCGCCGAGTACACGGCCGGCCTGATCGAGGAGGCCGGCCTGGCGGCCACCGTGTTCGAGTCCGCCCCGGGCCGGGCCAGCGTCGTCACCCGGATGGAGGGCACGGACCCGTCGCGCGGCGCCCTCGTGGTGCACGGGCACCTGGACGTGGTCCCGGCGCTCAAGCATGAATGGAGCGTGGACCCGTTCGGCGCCGAGGAACGGGACGGGCTCATCTGGGGCCGGGGCGCCGTCGACATGAAGGACATGGACGCCATGATCCTGTCGGTGCTGCGGTCCATGGCCCGGGACGGGCGCAAGCCGCGCCGCGACATCGTCTTTGCGTTCTTCGCCGACGAGGAGGCGGGCGGAACCTACGGCGCCCGCTGGGCGGTGGACAACAAGCCGGAGCTGTTCGACGGCGCCACGGAGGCGATCTCCGAGGTCGGCGGGTTCTCCACGGAGATCAACGGCCGGCGCGCCTACCTGCTGCAGACGGCCGAGAAAGGCCTGGCCTGGCTGCGCCTGACCGCCCACGGCCGGGCCGGCCACGGGTCGCAGATCAACACCGACAACGCCGTGACCCGGTTGGCGGCCGCGGTGACCCGCATCGGTGGCCACGAGTGGCCCATCGAGTACACGGCCACGACCCGCCAGTTCCTCGAGGGCGTCTCGGAGCTGACCGGCATCGCCTTTGACGAAGCCGACCCGCAGGTCCTGCTCGACCAGTTGGGCACCGTGGCCCGGTTCGTCGGCGCCACGCTGCAGAACACGGCCAACCCGACGCTGCTCTCCGGCGGCTACAAGGCCAATGTGATCCCGGCCCAGGCCGAGGCCGTGGTCGACGTGCGCACGCTGCCGGGACGGCACGAGGAGGTCCTGGCGACGGTGCGCGAGCTGGCCGGCGCCGGCGTCGACGTCGCCAGCATCCACGACGACGTGTCCCTGGAAACCCCGTTCACCGGCAACCTCGTGGACGCCATGGTGGATGCCCTGCACGCCGAGGACCCGGACGCGACCGTGCTGCCGTACACGCTCTCCGGCGGCACCGACAACAAGTCGCTCAGCAGGCTGGGCATCACCGGCTACGGGTTCGCCCCGCTGCGCCTGCCCGCCGGCCTCGACTTCGCCGGCATGTTCCACGGCGTCGACGAACGCGTGCCCGTCGACTCGCTGAAGTTCGGCGCCCGCGTGCTCGACCGCCTGCTGTCCACCTACTAGGAGCGACGGACATGACGCCGGAGAAGAAGGCAATCGAGGAACTGCTGCCCGATGAGTTGTTGGCGCGCATCCGCGCCCGCGCCGCCGGCTACGACGAACGCAACGAGTTCTTCCACGACGATCTCGTCGACTTGAGGGACGCCGGTTACCTTCGCCTGTTCGCCTCGGCGGACGACGGCGGCCTCGGCTTCGGTTTGCGGCTCGCCGCCGCGGCGCAGCGGCGGCTCGCCACCGCGGCCCCGGCCACCGCATTGGCGATCAACATGCATTTGGTGTGGACCGGCGTCGCCCATGTCCTGGCCGCGCGCGGGGACGACTCGCTGCACTACGTGCTTGAGGAGGCAGTGGCGGGGGAGCTGTTCGCGTTCGGCAACTCCGAGGCCGGCAACGATGAGGTCCTGTTCGACTCCAACACGGTGGCCGAACCGCTGCCGGACGGCTCCTACCGGTTCACCGGCACGAAGATCTTCACGTCGCTCTCGCCCGCATGGACGCGGCTGGGCATCTTCGGCAAGGACGACTCCGGCGCCGAACCACAGCTGGTGCACGCGTTCATCACCCGCGACACGCCCGGCTACACCATCAGGGACGACTGGAACACGCTGGGCATGCGCGCCAGCCAGTCGAACACCACGGTGCTGGACGGCGTCGTCGCCCCGGCGGAGCGCGTGTTCCGCAAGCTGCCCGTCGGTCCGAACGCCGACCCGCTGATCTTCGCCATCTTCGCCTGCTTCGAGACGCTGCTGGCCGCCGTGTACACCGGGCTGGGGGAGCGGGCCCTGCAGCTGGGCGTGGCCGCGGTGCAGCGGCGCACGTCCAAGAAGTTCGACGGCAGGACGTACGCCCAGGATCCGGACATCCGCTGGAAGATCGCCGATGCCGCCATGGCCATGGACGGGTTGTACCCGCAGCTGGACGCCGTGGCCCGGGACGTCGACGAACTCGTCGACCACGGCGGGCAGTGGTTCCCGCAATTGGTGGGCCTGAAGATCCGCGCCACCGAGACGGCGCGCGAGGTGGTTGACCTGATGCTGCGCGTCTCCGGCGGCGGCAGCTATTTTGCCGGCAACGAACTGGGCCGGCTGTACCGGGACGTGCTGGCCGGCATCTTCCACCCGTCCGACGGCGAATCGGCGCACGGCACGATCGCGAATGCGTGGCTGGGCCCGCTGGACGACTAGATTGTCCGTTCGACGCGCAGCACCCGCCGGCGCATCCAGTACTTGCGTCCTCCGCCGATGTACAGGCGGCTGCGTTCAAGCTCCCACTTGCCGTACTCGGCGTGTTCGCGCAGGCGCTGGTAGGCGTCCGGCACCGATTCGCCGGGGCGCACGGTGAGCACCAGGTACTCGTAGCGGCGGTCCGCCGTTGCGACGGGCCTGGGGGACTGGAATGTTTCCTTCATTGCGCTCCATTCTGCCCCGTTTTCGCCGTCCGTCCAGTCCCCTGCGCAGCAATCCGCAGCCATTTCCCAGACTCCGGGCACGGTCCCGGGCAGGGGTATCGCCGCGGCCCCGGCGCTGGTAGCGTCGATCCCATGAGCATTGACCCGCGCGCAGCGTTGAACGCCTTGACGACGGCCCTTGAGGAACACCTGGTGGCAGCCGCAGCACGCCGCGGGGAGGACGATCCTGCCGTGGAATCGGCATTCCTGGCCTTGGCCGACGCCTTCGAGGTCTACGAGGAGGCGTTGTTCGACGCCTACGACGAGGTCACGCCCCTCGTGATCTTCGACGGCGAACCCGCCGGCGATTTCGACGAGGATGACGAGGACGACGACGAGCTTGACGACGACGGGGATGAACTGGATCCCGTCGATGATTGAGGTCGACCACTGACGCCGGCGGCCAACTCGGCCACGGCGAATTCCACCATGGCGGCCGCGCGGTCGCTCGGCCGCATGGTCCGCGGCCAGACGAGCTTGACCGCGACCCCCGGCACCGGCGCGGCCAAGGGAACGGCGGCCAGCGGACGGCCCTCGTAGGTGGTGTCGAGGGCCGGGCGCTGCACGAGGATCGAATAACCGACCCCGCGGCCCACCAGTGACCGTGCGACCTCGAAGTCGTTCGTCCGGGTGCCGATCCGCGGCGCCAATCCCTGCAGTTCGAACAGGTGCAGCGTGTGGTGGCTGCTGGGCGGGGCATCGAGCAGCACCAGGGGCTCGGCCGCCAGTTCGGCCAACCCGACCTCGGCCCGGCCCGCCAGGGCGTGGCCGGGCGGAAGGATGGCATACGGGCGGATGGTGAACAGGTCCCGGCCGGCCAGGCCGGGCGGCAGGTCCATGTCGTACACCACGGCCAGGTCCAGCAGGCCGCCGGACAGCTGCCGCGCCAACCCGTCCTGCGTCCCCTCCACGAACGACATGTCCACCAACGGGTGCGCCGCGCCGAACCCCGTCAGCAGCGCCGGGATGACCGTCGGGGCCAGCGTCTGGTAACAGCCGAGCACGAGCGGGCCGGCCAGCTCCGCCCCGCCGCTCGAGGTGCTGTACTCGAGCTCGGCGGCGTCGGCCAGCAGCCGGGAGGCCTTGGCGTACAGGTGTTGGCCGGCCGGCGTCAGGGTCACGCCGTGGGCCTTGCGCCGGACCGTGAGCTGGACCCGGAACACCCGCTCCAACTCCGTGACGGACGCGGATACGGCCCCCTGGGACAAGTGCAGGCGCTCGGCGGCGGCGGAGATCGTTCCCGTTTCGGCCACGGCCATGAACTGGTCCAGCTGGCGCAGCGTGTACCGTGTCACACCCACCCCTATTCCTCAAAATAATCATGGATATATGCCAATATTTTACACTTTACCTGAATATATGGCGCGTGGCACATTGGGATGAGATTTCCCGCACACGCCGTCCCCAGGAGCGATACTTCGATGACCGATTCGACACTGGCCAATTCGACACCGGCCGAACAGACGCCCCCGCCCCGCGCCGTCCCCGTCGCCGACTGGGTAACCATCGACGACCTGTTCCGTGACCCGTTCCCCATTTACCGGCGCATGCGCGAGGAGGCGCCCGTGCACTGGGTGCCGGCCGTCAACAGGTACATGGTCACCAGCTACGACGCGTGCCACACCATCGAGAACGACCAGGACGTGTTCTCCGCGAACGAGGACGGCTCGCTCATGAAGCGGGCCATGGGCCATTCGATGCTGCGCAAGGACGACCCCGAGCACATGGTGGACCGGCAGTCCTACGGCACGGTGCTGCGTCCCAAGGCCATCAAGGAGACGTGGCTGCGGATCTTCCAGCAAAACAGCGAGACGTACCTGGCGCGGTTGAAGGCCGCCGGCCCGGGCGCGGACCTCGTCTGGGACTACGCCGCTCCGTACGCCGCGGAGAACCTGCGCATCATTATGGGGTTCCACAACGCCAGCCAGGAGGACATGCAGCGCTGGTCGCAGACCATGATCAACGGCACCGGCAACTACGCCGATGACCCCGCCGTGTGGGCGGCCTCCGAGCAGTCCTTCCGGGAGGTCGATGACGCCATCGACGAGATGCTGCCGCGCCTGCGCGCCAATCCGGACGCCAGCCTCCTGTCCGGGCTGGCCGCCATGCCGATCCCGTTGGAGGCCATCCGCGCCAACATGAAGATGACGATCGGCGGCGGCCTGAACGAACCGCGGGACGTGCTGGGCGTCGCCGTGTGGGCGCTCCTGGACCACCCGGGGCAGCGCGACCAGGTGCTGGCGGACACGTCCCTGTTCCCGCGCGCGTTCGAGGAGGCCGTCCGCTGGGTCGCCCCCATCGGCATGTACCCGCGGCAGACGACCCGTGACACGGTGCTGGAGGGCGTGTTCCTGCCCAAGGGCGCCCGGCTTGGCGTCGTCATCGGCGCGGCGAACCGCGACCCGGCGAAGTTCGCCGACCCGGAGGCGTTCGACATCAACCGGGAGAAGGTGCCGCACCTGGCGTTCGGCGGCGGCAACCACTTCTGCGCCGGCACGTGGGTGGCCCGCTCGTCGGTGGCCGACGTCGCGCTGCCACAGCTGTTCGCCCAGCTGCCCAACCTGCGCCTGGACCCGGACAATCCGGCCGTCGACGCCGGCTGGGTGTTCCGCGGCATGACGGCGCTGCCCGTGCTGTGGGACTGACCCCACCGCCCAACCACACGCCCACTCCAACCCAACAAGCACTCGAACCCAACAGGGGGATTCCATGTCCACCATCACGTTCCACCACGGCGACGGCGCCGTCGACACGCTTGACGTCGCCCCCGGCACCTCGGTGATGCGCGCCGCCGTCAGCAACGGCGTCCGCGGCATCGTCGGCGAGTGCGGCGGCCAGGCCATGTGCGCCACCTGCCACGTCTACGTCCGCCCCGGCTACCTGGCCGTCCTGCCCGAAATCGGCGACGACGAGGACGAGATGCTCGATTGCACGGCGGACCCGCGCGACCCGCGGCGCAGCCGGCTCGGCTGTCAGGTGACGCTTGGCGAGGGCCTGGACACGCTCGAGGTCGACGTGCCCGGAAGCCAGGTCTAGGCCATGCCCACGCCAGCGCACCCCGCACCCGGGCACCCGGGCGGGCACGTCGTCGTCGTCGGCAACGGCCAGGCCGGCATGCAACTCATCGACTCGCTCCGCGCCGGCGGCTACGCGGGGGCCATCACGGTCTTCGGCGAGGAGCCGCACGCCCCCTACCAGCGGCCGCCGCTGTCCAAGGACTACCTGGCCGCGGGTGCTGACCCGGAACCGCTGCCGTTGCGGGCCGCGAGGTTCTTCCTGGAGCACGACGTCGATGCCCGCCACGGCGTGGCCGTCACCGCCGTCGACCGGCACGCCCGCACCGTCGCCGCGGCCGACGGCACGACGCTTCGCTACACGACGCTGGTGCTCGCGACCGGCGCACGGAACCGGCCCCTGGCTGTGCCCGGCAGTGGCCTGGCGGGCATCCACGGGCTGCGCACGCTCGACGATGCGGAACGGGTCCATGCGCACCTCGGCCGCGCCGCCAACGTCGTGGTGATCGGGGCCGGGTTCATCGGACTCGAATTCGCGGCCGCCGCGGCCGCGCGCGGGGCCAACGTGACGGTGCTCGAATACGGCCCCCGGCCGCTCGGGCGGGCCGTCAGCGCCACGATGTCGGGCCACATCGCCGCGGCCCATGTCCGCGACGGCATCGACCTGCGCCTGGGCGATGGCATCGCCGCATTCGTCGGCACCGACGGTCACGTGACGGCGGCCGTGGCCGGCAGCGGGGCCGAGTACCCGGCCGACCTGGTCATGGTCGGCGTCGGCGTGCTGCCGCGCACCGAACTGGCGCTGGCGGCCGGGCTCGAGGTGGACAACGGCATCGTCGTCGACGGTGCGTTGCGCACCAGCGACCCAAACATCTTCGCGCTCGGCGACTGCGCGAACTTCCCGCAGCCCCGGCTCGGTGCCAGGGCCCGGCTGGAGTCGGTGCAGAACGCCACCGACCAGGCTCGCCACGCCGCCGCCGCCATCCTGGGCGAGACGGGTGAGTACGACGAACTGCCGTGGTTCTGGAGCCACCAGGGCACGCTGAAACTGCAGATCGCCGGGCTGTCCCAACCGGGGGACGGCACGGTCCTGCGAGGGGACCCCGCCACCGGGAAGTTCTCCGTTTTCTGTTTCCGGGACGGCCGGCTCGCCGCCGTGGAGAGCGTGAACGCCCCTGCCGACCACATGGCCGCCCGGCGCGCCCTGGCCGCGGGCCGCACGCTGGACCCGGACCAGGCCGCCGACCCGACCTTCGATTTCAAGGCGTGGTCCCGGGATCCGGCCCCGGCCGCCGTCTAGCACTCCGCCCGGATATGTCCAACGCCATAGACCCGTGTGACGCACGCGACCAAGACCCGTAGAATCAGATACGATTTACTATCTGACGGCCGGGTTTCATCACCACCCGCCGCAGTCGCACCCATGAAACGGCCACATCGAAGCGGCCAGAACAAGGATTTCCATGAGCACCACACCACACAGCAGCTCGGCCGGGGACCAGCGCCGGGTTGCCTTCGCCACCATCGTCGGCACGACGGTCGAGTGGTATGACTTCTTCATCTACGCCAACGCCGCCGGCCTGGTCTTTGCGCACCTGTTCTTCGAGCCGGCCGGTGCGCAGGTCGGCATCCTGCTCTCCTTCGCGACCGTCGGGCTCAGCTTCCTGTTCCGCCCGCTCGGCGCGTTCCTGGCCGGCCACTTCGGCGACCGGATCGGCCGCCGCGCCATGCTCGTGGCCACGCTCATCCTCATGGGCGCCTCGACGACGCTCGTCGGCGTGCTGCCCACGTACGAGTCGGTCGGCCTGGTCGCCCCGATCCTGCTGCTCCTGCTGCGCATCATGCAGGGCATCTCGGCCGGCGGCGAATGGGGCGGCGCCGTGCTGATGGCCGTGGAACACGCACCCGCCGGCCGCCGCGGCCTGTTCGGTGCGTTCCCGCAGGTCGGTGTGCCGCTGGGCATGGTGCTGGCCTCCGGCGTGCTCGCCCTGATGTCCGGGGTCATCTCGCCCGGGGAGGCGTTCACCCAGTGGGGCTGGCGCGTGCCGTTCCTGCTCAGCTTCGTGCTGATCATCATCGGCTACATCGTCCGCCGCTCGGTCGAGGAGAGCCCGGTGTTCGAGGAGATCGCGGCCACGAAGAAGCAGACCCGGGTGCCCGTCGTCGAGCTCTTCAAGAAGCACTGGCTGCTCGTCATCGTCGCCGCGCTCGTGTTCGCCGGCAACAACGCCGCCGGCTACATGACCACGGGCGGGTACGTGCTCAACTACTCGACGAACCCGCACGGGCTCGCCATGGACCGCACAGAGGTGCTGCTGGCCGTCACCTGCAGTGCCGTCGTCTGGCTCGTCACGACCCTGCTCGGCGGGCACCTGGCCGACATCTGGGGCCGCAAGAAGACGTACGTGGCCGGCTACATCATCCAGATCCTCACGGTGTTCCCGCTGTTCTGGCTCGTGAACACGGGCAACATCTGGGCGCTGTTCACGGGCCTGGCGTTGCTGACGCTCGGCCTGGGCCTGACCTATGGCCCGCAGGCGGTCGTGTACAGCGAGCTGTTCCCGGCCTCGGTGCGCTTCTCCGGCGTGGCCATCTCCTACGCGATCGGCGCGATCCTGGGCGGCGCGTTCGCCCCCATGATCGCCACGGCGCTGGTGCAGGCCACGGGCTCGACGACGGCGGTGTCGATCTACCTGCTGCTCATGGCGCTCGTGTCGACGGCGGCCGTGCTGGTCATCCGGGAGCGCAAGGGCATCGACCTGGGCATCGGAAACCAGGCCGAACAGGAGGTTGGCGCCACGATCTTCGACAAGCGCCGCCACGCCCCCGAGCTGGCCGGGCAGGTCGCCGGAAACTAGACCCCGCCCAACTATGACGCAGCAGGTGCTGGAAATCCGCGGATTTCCAGCACCTGCTGCGTCATAGTTGGGTTCGTCACCGTTGGGGTCAAGGGCGGCGGCTAGCGGGAGACCTCGTCCAGCACGTCGGTGATCTGCGCGGGCAGCTCGTCCAGCGTCGCCGCGAGCACCTGCTCCAGCTGCTCCACGGTGCGCGGCCCGACGACGGCGCCGCACACCCCGTCCCGTCCCAACAGCCAGCTGAGCGCCACATCCAGCGGCGACCGGTCGAGACCCTTGGCGGCCGTGACCACGGCTTCCGTGATCCGTGCGGGCTTGCCCAACAGGTACGGTGACACATAGTCCGCAAAGGCGTCCGAGGCGCCGCGGGAATCGGCGGGGATCTGTCCGCGGTACTTGCCTGTCAGCACGCCCCGGCCCAGCGGGCCCCAGCACATGATGCCGGTGCCCAGATGGTCGGCCGCCGGCACGACCTCGCACTCGGCCGCGCGCGTCAACAGCGAATACTCGACCTGGTTGGCCACCAGGGGGGCATCGGACAGGGTGGCCGCCCGGGCCAGCTGCCAGCCGCTGTAGTTGGACACGCCGGCGTAGCGCACGCGCCCCGTCGACACGGCGAGCTCCAAGGCGCTGAGCGTTTCCTCCAGCGGGACGTTCTCATCCCACAGCTGGGCCAGCCACAAATCCAGGTGATCGGTGCCCAGCCGGGCCAGGGTCGCGTCGAGGCTGGCCAGCATGGCCCGGCGCGACGTGTCCACCATGCGCCGGCCGCGGCGCCGGTCCACGCCCGCCTTGGACACGAGCACCAGTTCGTGCCGTGGCACGACGTCGCCCACCATGGCGCCGAGGATGGCCTCGCTGCTGCCCTCGGCATATTCGGCCGCCGTGTCGACAGTCGTGCCACCGGCCGCGAGAAAGGCCTCAAGCTGTGCGCGGGCGGCGTCCTCGTCCGTGACGCGGCCCCACGTCATGGTGCCCAGCGCCAGGGCGGAAACGCGCAGGCCGCTGGTGCCGACAAATCGTTGCTGCATACCTAGAATCCTACGGTGCGCCGGGAGGCCCGCCGACACGATCGTGGCCTACGCTGAAACCCGTGAACTGGATAGAAGCGGCCCTGCTGGGCCTTGTGCAAGGCCTGACCGAATTCCTCCCCGTTTCCTCCAGTGCCCACCTGTTCGTGGTGGGCAAGTTCCTGCCCTCGGGCGCCGACCCCGGCGCCGCGTTCACCGCGGTGTCGCAGCTGGGCACGGAAGCCGCCGTCGTCGTCTTCTTCTGGCGTGACATCGTCCGCATCGTCAAGGCCTGGTTCGGCTCGTTGCGCGGCGCCGTGCCCCGCAACGACCCCGACGCCCGCATGGGCTGGCTGGTGATCGTCGGGTCCGTGCCGATCGTCGTCCTGGGGCTGCTGTTCCAGAACGCCATCGAATCAACGCTGCGCAACCTGTGGATCGTCGCGACCACCCTGATCGTGTTCGGCCTCATCCTGGCCGTGGCCGACGCCATCGGCACGCAACAACGCAAGCTCGCGGACCTCACCGTCAGGCACGGCATCCTCTATGGCCTGGCCCAGTCGCTGGCGCTCATCCCGGGCGTCTCCCGGTCCGGCGGCACGATCACGGCCGGCCTGCTCATGGGCTACACGCGCGAGGCCGCCGCCCGGTACTCCTTCCTGCTGGCCATCCCCGCGGTGGTGGGCTCGGGCCTGTACGAGCTGTACAAGGTGCTGGCCAAGCACGAGGGGGCGCACGGGCCATTCAACATCGGCCAGACGGCGTTGGCCACGATCATTGCGTTCGTCGTCGGCTACCTGATCATCGGCTGGTTCCTGAGGTATATCTCCACCAGGAGCTACCGGGTGTTCGTCTGGTACCGGATCGCCCTCGGCCTGCTGCTGTACATCCTGCTCGGTTTCGGGGTCATCACCGCCTGACACTAGGCTGGGGTAGTGAAAACCTGGAAGTCGCGCCCTGTCCCGGAGTTGCCGGGCTCCATGCCTGCCCTGCAGTTGCACGAAACGACGCAACGGCGCATCATCGCCCTGCCCGCCGGAGACCCGGTCAGCATGTACGTCTGCGGCATCACCCCCTACGACGCCACGCACATGGGCCATGCCGCCACCTACGTGGCGTTCGACCTGCTCAACAGGGCCTGGCGGGACGCCGGCCGGTCCGTCACCTACGTGCAGAACGTGACCGACGTCGACGACCCGCTGCTGGAACGGGCGGCGCGCGACGGGGTGGATTGGCGCCAGCTGGCCCTGGAGCAGACGGAACTGTTCCACGAGGACATGGAGGCGCTGAACGTGCTGGCACCTGACAAGTACATCGGCGCCGTCGAGGCGATCGACTGGATCGTGCCCGACATCGAACGGCTCGTGGCCGACGGCCTCGCCTACGCCGTCCCCGGCGCCGGGGGAGAGCCCGACGGCGATATCTACTTCTCCGTCGACGCCGCCTCCGCGTCGGGCCGGGGCGGCCTCGACGGGCCGTGGTGGCTGGGCCAGGTCTCCGGGCTGAGCGAGCGCGAGATGGTGCCGGTCTTCGGCGAACGCGGCGGCGACCCCGAGCGCCCGGGCAAGCGCAACGCGCTCGACGCCCTGTTGTGGCGGGTCGCCCGGGACGGCGAACCGAGCTGGGACGGGGGGTCGCTGGGCGCCGGCCGGCCGGGCTGGCATATCGAGTGCACGGTCATCGCCCAACGCTTCCTGCCCCGGCCGTTCACGGTCCAGGGCGGCGGCTCCGACCTGGTGTTCCCGCACCACGAAATGGGGGCCGGGCACGCCTACGCGCTCGGCCGGGTGCCGTTGGCCCGGCACTACACGCACGCCGGCATGGTGGGCCTGGACGGCGAGAAGATGAGCAAATCCCGTGGCAACTTGGTGCTGGTCTCGAAACTGCGCGCCGACGGAGTCGAGCCGGACGCCATCCGGCTGGCCATCCTGGCCAACCACTACCGGTCCGATTGGTTCTGGACGGACAAGCTGCTGGTCACCGCCACCGCCCGGCTGGACACGTGGCGCCGCGCCGCCGTTCACTCCGGCCAGGGGTCGGCCGGTCCGTTGCTGGCGCACCTGCGCGCCGCCCTGGCCAACGACCTGGACGCCCCGGCCGCACTGGCCGCCGTCGACGCGTGGGCCGCGGCCGCGTTGGCCGGATCCGGCGCGCCGAGCGCCCTCGACGAGGCCCTCGTCACCGATGCGTTGGAGGCGCTCCTGGGCATCAGGCTCTAGGGCTGGTCCTTGCCGCGCCGGCGCAGGTAGCGTTCGAACTCCTTGGCGATCGACTCACCGCTTGCCTCGGGCAGGTCGGCGGTGTCCTTGGCCTCCTCGAGCTGGCGCACGTAGGCGGCGATCTCGGGGTCCTCACCGGCCAGGTCGTTCACGCCGCGCTCCCACGCCTGGGCGTCGTCGGCGAGTTCCGCCGTCGTGAACGGGGTCGCCAGCATGTCCTCGATGCGGTGCAGCAGCGCCAGCTCCGCCTTCGGGGAGGGGGCCTGGGCCACATAGTGTGGCACGGCCGCCCACAACGCCACCGTCGGCAGGCCGGCCAGCTGCGCCATCTCATTGAGCACCCCGACGATGCCGATGGGGCCCTCGTATTCGGATGGTTCCAGATTCAGCCGTTCGCGCAGCTCGTTGTCCTCGCACGTGGCCGTGACGGGGATGGGCCGGGTGTGCGGCACGTCGGCCAGCAACGCGCCCACCAGCACCACGTAGTTGACGTCGAACTCGGCCGCCTTGGCCAACAGTTCCATCGTGTAGGCCCGCCACCGGTAGGACGGCTCCACGCCGTGCACGAACACGATGTCGATGGGCGTGCCGGGGATGGACGCCCTCGCGATCTTCGTCACGGGCCAGCGGATCTTCCGCGATCCGTCGCCGGCGCGGTGGATGGCCGGCCGGGTGAACTGGAAGTCGTAATAGTCGTCCGGCTCCAGCGTGGCGATGCGCTTCGCCCCCCACAACCGGTGCAGGTATTTCAACGAGTCGCTGGCCGCGTCGCCGGCGTCGTTCCAGCCCTCGAAGGCAGCCAACATCACGGTCACACGCTCACCGTCCGGTATGGTCCCGAACAGCGCATGGGCCGGATTCTGGTCCCCACCGTTGAAACTCATCACACCACCACCCTACGACGCCGGAGGTCCCGGACGGCCGCATTGCGCCGTCGGATGAAGAACAATCTTCCCCCCGGCGCGCCCCGTAGACTAGGCCCATGCGATCCCCCTCTTCTTCGCCTGCTTCCGCCGCGCCCGCCCCGTCCAGTGGATTGGACACCGTGTTGAAGGCGGTCCTGTGGGACATGGACGGCACGCTCGTGGACACCGAACCGTATTGGATCGCCGCCGAAACCGAGCTGGTGACGTCCCACGGCGGGCACTGGGGCCATGAGCAGGCGCTGTCCCTGGTGGGCAAGGCCCTTGAGGATTCGGCCGTCGTGTTGCAGGAGGCGGGCGTCCCTTGGGGGATCCGGGAGATCGTCGACCACCTCACGGAACGGGTGATCGCCCAGGTGCGCCGGGAGCTGCCGTGGCGCCCGGGCGCGCGCGAGTTGCTGGCCGACCTGCACGGCGCCGGGGTCCGCTGCGCCCTGGTGACCATGAGCGAGGGCCCGCTGGCCGGCGAGATCGCCGCGTCGCTGCCCGGCCCGTACTTCGAGTTCCTTGTCACCGGCGACCAGGTGTCGCGGGGCAAGCCCCACCCGGAACCGTACCTGCGCGCCATCGAGCGGTTGCGGGCCACCGATCCCTCCCTCGGCGCCGGCAATTGCGTGGCCCTGGAGGACTCGGTGCCCGGCGTGGCCTCGGCCGTGGCCGCCGGCCTGCTGACCGTGGGCATCGCGCACCACGTGCCGCTGGACGACGACGGCGGGCACGTGGCGTGGCCGACGCTGGCGGGCCGGACGACGGCGGACCTGCGGGCGCTGTTGTCCGTGGAGGGCGGCCGATGACGGACCAGCCCGCACGCGGCGGCCGGTTCCGCGAGGGCATCCCGCTCGGGCACATTGCCGGGGTGCCGATTGTGCTGGCGCAGTCATGGTTCGTCATCGCCGCGTTCACGGTGATCGTGTTCGGCCCGCAACTCCAACGCATCCACCCGGACATGGGCATCTGGGGCTACGTCATCGCCTTCTGCTACGCCCTGCTGCTCCTGTTCTCCGTGCTGGTCCATGAACTCGCCCACGCGTTGAGCGCGAAGATGTACGGCTGGCCCATCCACAAGATCGTGTTGAACCTGTGGGGCGGCCACACCGAGTTCGACGGCGGGAAGTCCCGCCCGGGTGCCGCCGTCGTCGTCGCCTTCGCCGGGCCCGTCGCCAACTTCGTGCTCGCCGGCATCGCCTACCTGGTGTACCTCGCCGCGCCGGCGGGAACCGGGCTGGCCGGCGCCGTCCTGCTCCTGCTGGGCAACATCTTCATCTGGGCGAACCTGCTCATCGGCGGGTTCAACATCCTGCCCGGGCTGCCACTTGACGGCGGCCGCCTGGTCGAATCCATCGTCTGGAAGGCGACCGGCAGCCAGGAGAAGGGCACGATCGCGGCGGGTTGGGCCGGGCGCATCGTCACGATCCTCATCGTCATCGTCGGCCTGGGCTGGCCGGTGTGGCTGGGTGGCGGACCGGACCTGACCACGATCGTGGTGACCTTGTTCCTGGCCGGGTTCCTGTGGATGGGGGCGTCCGCGTCCATCGCGAACGCGAGGCTGCGCCTGCGCCTGCCGACCGTCACGGCGGGGTCGCTGGCCGTGCCCGCGGTGGGTGCGCCGGCCACCTGCAGCGTGGCCCAGCTGTGGGCCATGCGCGCCGCGCATCCGTCCGCGCCCATCATCCTGTGCTCGGCCGAGGGCCGCCCGTCGGCCGTCGTGGACGAACCGTCCCTGGCCAACGTGCCGCCCGCCATCGCCGGCCACACGCCGGCCACGTCGGTCGCCCGCACCCTCGCACCGGGCGCCTACGTGCCGCAGCAGGCGGCCGGTGCCGAGCTGGTCCAGTACCTGGCCCAGCTGGCAGGCAGCGAGTATGCCGTCATCGACGCCGAGGGTCGGGTCACGGGCCTGCTGCAACAGGCCGTCGTCGTTGCCGCCCTGCAGGGAAAATGACAGGCAACCGGCACGGAAGCCGGGCCGCACCGCCCCGCCTCCGCCACCACGTTTCGAGCCACACATCCGAAGGACACCCCCATGAGCCACATTGACCCCACCGAGACCGTCCCGGGGCCGGCGGCCCAGCCCGCCGGCCTGCCCCATGGTGCCGCGATCCGGCGCGGGCCGTTCCGTGCCGGCGAGCGCGTCCAGCTCACCGACGAGCGCGGGCGCATGAACACCATCATGCTGACCCCGGGGACCGCGTACCACACGCACAAGGGGTTCCTGAACCACGACGTGATCATCGGCGCGCCCGAGGGGTCCATCGTGGCGAACAACATCGGCCAGCAGTACCAGGCGCTGCGGCCGCTGCTCTCCGACTTCGTGCTGTCCATGCCGCGTGGTGCGGCCGTCGTCTACCCCAAGGACGCCGGCCAGATCATCACGATGGCCGACATCTACCCGGGCGCCCGCGTCGTCGAGGCCGGCGTCGGCTCCGGCGCCCTGTCCATCTCGCTGCTGCGTGCCGTGGGCGACGGCGGGTACCTGCACTCGTTCGAACGGCGCGAGGAGTTCGCGGACATCGCCCGCGGCAACGTCGAGACGATCTTCGGCGGCCCGCACCCGGCCTGGCGGGTCTCGCTGGGCGACTTCCAGGAACAGGTCGTCGCGCAGGAGGAGCCGGGCAGTGTCGACCGCGTCGTCCTCGACATGCTCGCCCCGTGGGAATGCCTTGACGCGGTCGCCACCGTGCTCGCGCCCGGGGGCGTGTGGATCAACTACGTCGCCACCGTCACCCAGCTCTCGCGCACGGCCGAGGCCATCCGCGCCGATGGCCGCTTCACCGAGCCGGATGCCTGGGAGTCGATGGTCCGCGGCTGGCACCTGGAGGGCCTGGCGGTGCGCCCGGACCACCGGATGGTGGCGCACACCGGCTTCCTGCTGGTGACCCGCCGGCTCGCCGACGGCGTCACCGGCCTGGCGTTGAAGAAGCGCAACAAGACGGAGTTCACCGACGAGGACCTCAACGCGTGGACGCCGGAGTCCGTGGGGGAGCGGGCCGTCTCGGACCGCAAGCTGCGCCGGGCCGCCCGCGACGCCGTGTCCACCGTCCAGACGAAGGGCACCCGGCCCAAGGCGTCGCGCGGCGCAACGAACGGCACACCCCCAGCGGCGTCCTAGCCGGACGCGCTAGGCTCGATAGTGGAACGGCAGCAATGAGCGAAGGGACGGTGGACTCATGAATGATCCAACGACTGGCATACCCACAGCAGGCGAGCCGGCACCGCTCCCGGCCCAGCACGCCGCCCTGGAGCGCCAACTGAACGTTCTTCGCGAGAAGGCCCGCAACCTGGACCGCCAACTTGCCGCCGCCACGACGAACAACACCCGCCTGGTCACCACGCTGGAGGCGGCCAAGACCGAGATCCTGAAGCTGCGCACGGCACTGGAGAACGACGGCCAGCCGCCGTATTCGTTCGGCACGCTCGTGTCCGTCAACCCGCGGGCGGCCGCCTCGGCCACGGTGCCGGGAACCGCGGCCGGCATCGCCGTCACCGAGGAGACCGTCGACATCTACGCGGCCGGCCGCAAGATGCGCGTGGGACTGAGCCCGCTGGTCAATGTGAAGTCGCTCAGCGTCGGCCAGGAGGTGCTGCTCAACGAGGCCTACACCGTCATCGCGGCGCTCGGATTCGAACGCGTCGGCGAGCTGGTCACCGTCAAGGAACTGCTCGGCCGCGACCGCGTGCTGGTGACGGGGCGCGCCGACGAGGAACGCGTGGTGCGCGTCGCCGGCGCGTTGGCCGCCGCCGGGGTGCGCGTCGGTGACGCGCTCACCATGGACGGGCGCACCGGCTACGCCCTGGAGAAGATCCCCCGCTCCGAGGTGGAGAACCTGATCCTCGAAGAGGTGCCGGACATCTCCTACGCGGACATCGGCGGGCTGTCGTCGCAGATCGAACAGATCCGCGACGCCGTGGAGCTGCCGTTCCTGCACCCGGACCTGTACCGCGAACACGGGTTGAAAGCGCCCAAGGGCATCCTGCTGTACGGCCCGCCCGGGTGCGGCAAGACGCTCATCGCCAAGGCGGTGGCGAACTCGCTGGCCAAGCGCGCGCGCGAACGCTCCGGCGTCAAGGACCAGAAGAGCTACTTCCTGAACATCAAGGGCCCGGAGTTGCTCGACAAATATGTCGGCGAGACGGAACGCCAGATCCGGCTGATCTTCTCCCGCGCCCGGGAGAAGGCATCGGACGGCAGCGCCGTCGTCGTCTTCTTCGACGAGATGGACTCGCTGTTCCGCACGCGCGGCACCGGCGTGTCCTCCGATGTGGAGACGACGATCGTGCCGCAGCTGCTCAGCGAGATCGACGGCGTCGAACGGCTCGACAACGTCATCGTCATCGGCGCCTCCAACCGTGAGGACATGATCGACCCGGCCATCCTGCGCCCGGGCCGGCTGGATGTGAAGGTGAAGATCCTGCGCCCGGACGCGGAGGCCGCCGCGGACATCTTCGCCAAGTACATCACCACGGGCCTGCCCTTCCACCGGGACGACCTGGAGGCCAACAACGGCAGCCTGCAGGAGACCGTCGACGCCATGATCCAGCGCACCGTGGAGGCCATGTACTCGACCGACAAGTCGAACGAGTACCTCGAAGTCACCTACGCCAACGGCGACACGGAGATGCTGTACTTCAAGGACTTCAACTCCGGCGCCGTCATCCAGAACGTGGTGGACCGGGCCAAGAAGTACGCCATCAAGGAACTTCTCACCAGCGGCGAGAAGGGGCTTCGCATCGAACACCTGCTGCGGGCCGTCGTCGACGAATTCCGCGAACACGAGGACATGCCCAACACGACGAACCCCGACGACTGGGCACGGATCTCGGGCAAGAAGGGTGAACGCATCACCTACATCCGCACCATCGTCCAGAGCAAGGAAGGCCAGGAGCCGGGCAAGACCCTGGAGACGGTGACCAACACGGGGCAGTACCTGTGAGCGCCGTGCGCGTCATGGGCGCGGAGACCGAGTTCGGCATCCACACCCCCGGGCACTCGTCGTTCAACGCCACCTGGCTGTCCACCCAGGTGGTGCACGCCTATTCGCTGGAGACCGGCCACCGCGCGGCCGCCGGCGGGGAGACGCGGTGGGACTACACGGACGAGGACCCGTTGGCGGACGCGCGCGGCTGGGTGGTGCCCCGCAACGAGGCCCACGCCAGCCAGCTCACGGACGAGGAGCAGGAGGTCACGGCCGCCCAGATCGCGCTCGAGGGCGGGCTGGCCGAGGCCGCCGACGGCACGATGGGCCCCCTCATGATGAACATGGTGCTGGGCAACGGCGCGCGGCTGTACGTTGACCACGCCCACCCCGAATACTCCTCGCCCGAGGTCACCAACCCGTTGGACGCCGTGACGTGGGACGCGGCGGGGGACGTCGTGGCATTGGCCGCGGTCCGGCGCATCGCCGCCACGCCCGGGCTGCCGCCCATCACGCTGTACAAGAACAACACGGACAACAAGTCGGCCTCGTACGGCAGCCACGAGAACTACCTGGTGCCGCGGCACGTGCCGTTCCCGCACCTGGTGACCGGCCTGACGCCGTTCTTCACCACCCGGCAGCTCATCTGCGGCGCCGGGCGCATCGGGCTGGGGCAGGACGGCTCCCGGGCCGGGTTCCAGGTCAGCGCCCGGGCGGACTTCTTCGAGGCGGAGGTCGGGCTGGAGACCACCATCCGCCGGCCCATCATCAACACCCGCGACGAACCCCACGCCACGGCGGACAAGTACCGCCGCCTGCACGTGATCATCGGCGACGCCAACCTGTCCCAGGTGTCGGCGTACCTGAAGTTCGGCACGACGGCGCTGGTGCTGGACCTGATCGAGAACAACGCCGTCCCCGACGTGGAGATCATGGCCCCGGTCGGCACCCTGCATGCCGTCAGCCACGACTGGCAGCTGCGGGACAAGTACCGGCTCGCCGACGGCCGCCGCGTGACGGCACTCGATGTGCAGTGGATGTACCTGGAGGCCGCCCGGGCCCTGGCCGAACGCACCGGTGCCGCCGACCCGGTCACCGGGGACGGCCACACAGCCACCGTGCTGCGGCTCTGGGAGGAGGTTCTGGCCGGGCTCTCCGGCGACGTCTCGAGCGTTGCCGGCAAGGTCGAGTGGGTGGCGAAACTGGAACTCCTTCAGCAGTTCAGGGACCGGGACGGGCTGGCCTGGACGGACCCCCGGCTGGCGCTGATCGACCTGCAATGGTCCGACGTCCGGCCGGAGAAGGGCCTGTACCATCGCCTGCTGCAGCGCGGGCGGATGGAGCGGCTGGTTGCGGACGAGGCGATCGGCGCCGCGGCCCTGAACCCGCCCACGGACACGCGCGCGTACTTCCGTGGCCGATGCATCCGGCAATTCGGCGCCCAGGTGGTGGGCGCGAGCTGGGATTCGGTCATCTTCGAGCTGCCGCACCAGCGACGCCTGCAACGCGTTCCCACGAAGGAGCCGCTGCGCGGCACGGAGGCGCTGACACGGGAGCTTTTCGACGCCCATCCGGACGCCGCATCTTTTTTGGCCGCGTTGCTGGGCACGCCGCGTCGCTGAGTTGTTTTCCGTGGCAGGATGGCAGTAGGAAGCGAGCGACGAAGGAGGAACGGCCATGCCGGCACAGGAGCAGAGGAACACATCCGGGCGTGACGAGGAAGTGGAGGCCGACGCCGTACCCACTCCCGAACCGGCGCCGGCAGGCGCGGCCGGCAACGCCCAGACCGCCGGCGTCGACGACCTGCTGGACGAGATCGATGGCGTGCTCGAGGCCAACGCGGAGGAATTCGTGCGCGGCTTCGTCCAAAAGGGCGGCCAGTAGGGGGCCGGCGTGGACGCGAACCCCGGCCTGCCGGCCGCCATCGCCGCGGCGGCGACGTCGTCGTTCACCGACTTCGTCGCCCGGACCACCCCCGACTTGCTGCCGTTCGGCCGCACCCTGCCGGCAGGTGACATGCCGGCCACCCCGCACGGCACCACCATCGTGGCCGCCACGTTCGCCGGCGGCGTCCTCATGGCCGGCGACCGGCGCGCCACCATGGGCTCCACGATCGCCAGCCGCCGGATCGAGAAGGTGTTCGCCGCCGACCGGTTCTCCGTGCTCGGCGTCGCCGGCACGGCCGGGGTCGCCATCGACATCGTCAAGCTGTTCCAGGTGGAGCTCGAGCACTACGAGAAGATCGAGGACACGCTGCTCAGCCTCGACGGCAAGGCCAACCGGCTCGGCGCCATGATCCGCGCGAACCTGCCCATGGCCCTGCAGGGCCTGGCCGTGGTGCCGCTGTTCGCCGGCTACGACGACGCCGAGGGCACCGGCCGGTTGTTCTCCTACGACGTCACAGGCGGCCGTTATGAGGAGCTCGAGCACCACAGCGTCGGTTCCGGCTCCATGTTCGCCCGCGGCGCGCTGAAGAAACTGTGGACACCCGGGATGACGGAGCCGCAGGCGCTGGCCGTGGCCACCGAGTCCCTCATCGACGCGGCCGACGACGATTCCGCCACCGGCGGCCCGGACCTGGTCCGGCAGTTGTGGCCGGTCGTGTATTCGGTGACGGCCGACGGCGCCCGCCGGGTCGACGACGACGAGCTCGCCGTCGTCGTGCAGGCCATCCTTGACCGACGCACCGCCGAACGCCGGGAGGCCTAGATGACCCAGCAGTTCTACGTCTCACCCGAACAGGTCATGAAGGACCGGGCCGATTTCGCCCGCAAGGGCATCGCCCGGGGCAAGTCCGTCGTCGTCGTCACCTGCGAGGACGGCATTGCGCTTGTGGCCGAGAACCTGTCCCGGTCGCTGCACAAGATCGGTGAGATCTACGACAAGATCGGCTTCGCCGCCGTGGGCAAGTACAACGAGTTCGAGAGCCTGCGCCAGGCCGGGGTCAGGTACGCCGACGTGCGCGGATACTCATACGACCGCGACGACGTCACGGCCCGCGGACTGGCCAGTGTGTACGCGCAGAGCCTCGGGGCGGTGTTCACGGCCGAGCAGAAGCCGTTCGAGGTGGAACTGGCCGTCGCCGAGGTGGGTGCAACCCAGGCGGGGGACCACATCTACCGGCTCACGTTCGACGGCTCCATCGCCGACGAGCACGGTTTCCTGGCCATGGGCGGGCAGGCCGACGCCGTCCAGGCGCGCCTGTTGGAGCACTGGCGCCCCGGTGCGCCGCTGGCCGTGGCCCTGTCATGGGCGGTGGTGGCGCTGGACGCGCCCCGGCAGGCCGGCGGCCTGGCCGGTGCGCTGGCGCCCGAAATGTTGGAGGTGGCGGTGCTGGAACGTGACACCCCGGCACGCCGCGGCACGCACCGGGCGTTCCGGCGGCTGGCCGACGACGAGGTGGCCGCGCTGCTGGCAACGGGCGCCGGCACGGACACCGCCGTCGGACAGGGCGGGGAGTAGCGGTGGACCGGCGCATCTTCGGCATCGAGACGGAATTCGGGATCGCCTATTCCGCGCCCGGCGGGCGGCCGCTGTCCCCGGAGGAGGTGGCCCGCTACCTGTTCCGCAAGGTCGTCAGCTGGGGGCGGTCCTCCAACGTGTTCCTCACCAACGGCGCCCGGCTGTACCTGGACGTCGGCTCGCACCCGGAGTACGCCAGTGCCGAGTGCGACAGTGTTGGGCAGCTGATCACCCACGACGCCGCCGGGTCGTTGGTCCTGGGCGACCTGGTGGCCGAGGCGCAGCAGCGGCTCATACTCGAGGGATTCGACGGGCAGATCTTCCTGTTCAAGAACAACACCGATTCGGCCGGCAACTCGTACGGCAGCCATGAGAACTACCTGATCAGCCGGCGCGGCGAGTTCACCCGGCTGGCCGACATCCTGATCCCGTTCCTGGTCACCCGCCAGCTGATCGCCGGGGCCGGCAAGGTGCTGTCCGCCCAGCAGGGCGGGCTGTACGCGTTCTCCCAGCGCGCCGACCACATCTGGGAGGGCGTCTCCTCGGCGACCACGCGTTCCCGGCCCATCATCAACACCCGGGACGAACCGCACGCCGACGCCGAATTCTACCGCCGGCTGCACGTCATCGTGGGCGACTCGACCATGAGCGAGACCACCACCATGCTCAAGGTCGGCACCGTGGACCTGATCCTGCGCATGGTCGAGGCCGGCACGATCATGCGCGACCTGCGCATGGAGAACCCCATCCGCAGCATCCGGGAGATCTCGCACGACCTGACCGGCCGGCACCCGGTGAAGATGGCCACCGGCAAGACCATGACGGCCATCGACATCCAGCGTGAATACCTGTCCCGGGCCGTCGGCTTCGTGGCCGCCAACGGCGCCCACACGCCACTGGTGCCGCGCATCCTGGACCTGTGGGAGCGCACCCTCGACGCGGTCGAATCCGGCGACCATTCCGGCATCGACACGGAAATCGACTGGGCCATCAAGAAGAAGCTGCTCGACGGCTATGCGGCGAAGCATTCGCTGGCGCTCGGAACGCCGCGCATCCAGCAACTGGACCTGACGTACCATGACATCTCCCCGACGCGCGGGCTGTTCAACCTGTTGCAGGCCAGGGGCCGCACCGCGAGGGTCACGACCGATGCGGCCATCGCCGAGGCCGTCGACGTCCCGCCGGCCACGACGCGGGCCCGGCTGCGCGGCGATTTCGTCCGCCAGGCCCGCGACGCCGGACGCGACTACACGGTCGACTGGGTGCATCTGAAGCTCAATGACCGTTCGCACCAGACGGTGCTGTGCAAGGACCCGTTCGCCAGCGAGGACGAGCGGGTCGACGAGCTCATCGCCTCCCTGCACCTGCCGTAACGGCCCCCGGTGGTCGAGCGTGTCGAGACTCCCGGTGGTCGAGCCTGACCAGGGATTTCGACAAGCTCAATCACCGGTGGTCCAGCCTGGTACAGCAAGCGTCCAGACTTTGCCGCTAAGCTGGTCGGGCCCGCCGGGACCGCCACGCCGGGCCTGACCCCACGTCTCCAACGAAAGTGATTCCGTGCGCCGACTTCTTGCGCTGTTGCTACCCGTCCTGCTGTTGCTGACCGCCTGCGGTGGCGGCCAGGCCACGCCGTCGGCGTCGCCCACCGCCACGACGACCGTGCCTGCGGCCAATGCCCAGGCGTTGGCCTCGGTGCAGGTGGTCGACGGCGGCAAGGGCAAGGCACCGAAGGTCACCTTCGACAAGCCGCTGGCCATCAAGGCCGAAGCGATCCGCGTCATCACCAAGGGCACCGGCGCCGTCGTCAAGGACGGCCAGTCCGTCGTGCTGCGCCAGGTCGCCTACAACGCCGACACGGCCGCGCTGGAGGGCGAGAACTTCACGAAGCCGGCCGGCCAGGACTTCGTGTTCAACGCCAACTTCAAGGAGACCTTCCCGCTGGTGTACGGCGCCTTCGTCGGCGCCACCGTCGGATCCTACGTCGCCTACGCCACCCCGGCCACCCCGGCCGTCGCCGGCAGCACCGCCGCGCCCAACCAGCCCGCCCAGCCGGCGTCCGTGAGCGTGTTCTACATCGAGTCGGCCAAGAACCCGCCGGCCGTCATGGGCCAGGATGACGTGAAGAAGCTGGACGCGGCCGGCGGCCTGCCGACGGTGACGTTCGACGCCAAGGGCGTCCCGGGCGTCACCATCCCCAAGAAGACCGCCCCCGCCGACCTGGTCGTGAAGGTGCTCTCCGAGGGCACCGGTGCGGTCGTCGCCGAATCAGACACCATCACGGCCAACTACACCGGCTGGCAGTGGGCCAACGGCACCAAGTTCGATTCGTCCTGGGACCGCGGCCAGCCCGCAAGCTTCAGCCTGAAGCAGGTCATCTCCGGCTGGACCAAAGGCCTGGCCGGGCAGAAGGTCGGCTCGAAGGTGCTGCTCGTCATCCCGGCCGCCATGGCCTACGGCGACAGCCCGTCCTCCGGCCAGCCCGGCGGTCCCCTCGTGTTCGTCGTCCAGATCGTGTCCAAGAAGTAGTACCGCAACCCCACCAACCATTGAGGAGCATCATGTCCTTCGGAACCCGCAACTTTGACCGCCAGAAGCCGGAGATCGACTTCCCGGACCACGACGTCCCCACCGAACTGGTCATCGAGGACCTGATCGAGGGCACCGGCACCGAGGTCGTCGCCGGCAGCACCGTGTCCACCCACTACGTGGGGGTCGCCTTCTCCACGGGCGAGGAGTTCGACTCGTCCTGGAACCGCGGCACGCCGCTGGAGTTCCGTGCGGGCATCGGCCAGGTCATCCAGGGCTGGGACCAGGGCCTGCTCGGCATGAAGGTCGGCGGCCGCCGCCGGCTCGAGATCCCCTCGGAGCTGGCGTACGGTTCCCGTGGCGCCGGCGGAGCCATCGGCCCGAACGAGGCGCTCATCTTCGTCGTCGACCTGGTCGGCGTGCGCAACTGAGCCGTCCCGGCCAAGTAGGCTGAGGGCGTGCCCGAAAGAATCCCCGCCGCCGAACGCCTGCTGAACCTGGTCATCGCCCTGCTCGGGTCCCGGTATGGGCGCAGCAAGGCGTTCATCCGGGGGCGGGTCAACGGATACGCGCCCGACCCGCGCGGGCTGGACCCCGTGGGCGCGTTCGACCGCGCCCTGGAGCGCGACAAGGACACGCTGCGCTCGCTCGGCATCCCGATCATCACCGAACGGCACAGCGAGTTCGACGACGAGGACTCGTACACGTACCGGATCGACCCGGCGCAGTACGCCGTGCCCGACGTCCGCCTGGACGGGGAAGGGCTGGCGCTGCTCACCGTCGCCGCCCGCGTCTGGGGCCAGGCCTCGTTCGGGCCGGCCGCGCGCGGTGCCCTGCGCAAGTTGGCGTTGCGCTCCGGCGTTGCCCTGCACGACGACGACACGAGCGTCCGGTCCCGGATCCGCACCCGGGAACCCGCTTTCGACCCGTTGTGGACCGCCCTGGCCGGTGGGCACCGCGTCACGTTCGACTACCGCCGCTCCGGCGACGCGACCGTCACGGAGCGCACCGTGGAACCGTGGGGCCTGGGCAACAAGTACGGCCAGTGGTACCTGAGCGGCCGCGACGTGGCCGCGGGTGGGGAGCGGCTGTTCCGGCTCTCCCGCATCGTGGCCGGCGTCACCATCGACACCCGCGCCGCGTTCGAGCGGGACCCCGGATTCCGGATGGCCGACGTGCTGGCCCGCCTGGGCACCGGCACCCCCCACACCGCCCTGGTCGACGTGCCGGCCGGGACGAACCAACGCCTGCGCCACGAGCCCCGGACCGTGGCCGTTGACGGCGCCCCGGACGGCTGGGACCGGCTCGAGGTGACGTACCGCGACGTCGAGTTGATGGCGGACGAGTTCGCCTCCCTCGGCGCCGCGGCCCTCGTGCGCGAACCCGACGACCTGCGCCGCCTCGTCGCCGGGAAACTGCACGCCGCCGCGGCCGCGTCCGCGGTGGACGCGACGGCCGTGGAGCTCACGGGCCGGCCGCGTCCGCGTGCCGTCCACACCGCGGACTCCAGGGACAGGCTCGTGCGGCTGCTGGCCATGGTGCCGTTCCTGCTGGCCAACCCCGGCATCAGCGTGGCAGCCGTCGCCGCCGAGTTCGACCTCGGCGAGGCCCAGCTGAAGAAGGACCTGGACCTGCTCATCATGTGCGGGCTGCCGGGCTACTATCCGGGCGACCTGATCGACATCACCTGGGACGACGGTGTCGTGTTCATCCGGGACGCGGACGTGCTGGCCAGGCCGCTGCGCCTGTCCCAGGATGAGGCCTGTGCCCTGCTTGTGGGCCTGGCCGCGCTTGCCGCGCTGCCCGGCGGCGACGCCGCCCTGCTGGAGCGGGTGCGCGGGGAGGTGCACGCTGTGGCCGGCGACCTGGCCTGGTTGGGCGACGCGGTGGCCGTCGAACTTGTCCCGGACACCACGGCGGACACCCTGCGCCGGTTCCAGTCCCTCGTCGACTCGGGGCACGCCGTGGAGCTGGGATACATGGCGGCAGGCCGCGAGACGGTCGGCGTGCGCGTCGTCGAGCCCCTGGCCCTGTTCTCCATGGATTCGGCCTGGTACCTGCACGCGTGGTGCCGGGATGCCGACGGCTGGCGCAATTTCCGGCTCGATCGCGTCATCTCGCACCGCGAGCTGGACGAGCCGGCGACGAGCCGGCACGCCACCGTGGGTCCACCCGAGGGATCCCTGTACGCTCCGGGCCCGACGGACACCGAGGTCGTGCTCCTCACGGATCCGCGTACCGCCGACGCCGTGACCGACGCGTTCGGCGGCCGGCAGACCAAGGCCGGGGCCGGCGTCGTCGGCGTCAACCTCCTCGTCGGCAGCACGGCGATCGTGCCGCCGCTCATCGCCCGGCTCGGCGGCGCGGCCCGTGTCGGGGGACCGGCCGACGTCGTCGCCACCACGCGCCGTTGGCTCGCCGACGCCGTGGCCGCCTACCCGGTGGTCGAGCCCGCGGTGGTCGAGCCTGTCGAGACCCCGGTGGTCGAGCCTGTCGAGCCCGCGGTGGTCGAGCCTGTCGAGACCCCGGTGGTCGAGCCTGTCGAGACCCCGGAAGGGGAGTGACGCCATGCCGTGGTGGTCGTGGATAGTCATATGGGTTGCGCTCGTGGCGCTGGCCGCGCTGTATGTGGTGCTGCTGGGCATCAAGGTCTGGCGGGATGCCGCCAAGACGATGCGTGCCTTCGACGCCGCGGGCGAGCGGCTGGGTGACTACCAGCGCGCCCGCGCCGCCCGGCTCGCCGAGGACGCGGCCGCAGCCACCCGCATCAACGCGCCGGCGCGCGACGCACCGGGGTCGGCGGTTTTTGCAACCCCCGAGGATATGAAGGATGATTACACGGCCGGCAAGGCGGCCCGGAAGCTCGGGCGGATCGGCCGGCGCGTCGCCCGCAGGACCAAACGCGGACAGCTCCAATCCTTGCGCGACATCGATGCCTTGAAAGACGTAGGATGAACCAAAAGGAAAGGACTTCTCGTGGGAAGACTGTTTGATAGCCCGTGGGCGATCGCGATCATTGTCATCGTGGTTGTTTTGTTGTTCGCTGCACCGAAGCTTCCCGGTATGGCCCGCAGTCTGGGCCAGTCGATGCGGATCATCAAGTCCGAGGTCAAGGAAATGAAGAACGATGGAAAGGCCGACACCGCCGCACCGGCGGCGTCGAACCCGCCGGCCGCCGAACCGCCCGTCGAGGGCCGCATCGTGAACAATCCGTCGCAGCCGGGGA
Source organism: Specibacter cremeus (assembly GCF_003946885.1). Classification (GTDB taxonomy): domain Bacteria; phylum Actinomycetota; class Actinomycetes; order Actinomycetales; family Micrococcaceae; genus Specibacter; species Specibacter cremeus. The sequence continues at coordinate 41,333 of NZ_RWKQ01000020.1, forward strand.
ATGCTGCCAGCGGTGAGGGTACCGGCACCGGTACCACTAACCAGCAATAGTCCACCGTGAGTGCACCGAAGGGCCGCAAGGCCAATCCAGAGGGACGCATGTCCCTCAAGGAACACCTTGTTGAACTGCGTAACCGGCTGTTCAAGAGTGCCCTGGCGCTGCTCGCCGGCGCCATCGCCGGATGGATCCTGTACGATCAGCTGTTCGCCGACATCTCCGAGCCCATTCGGAAGATCAGCCGCGATCGCGGCGTCGTGGCAACGCTGAACTTCGACGGCGTCTCGACGTCCTTCGACCTGAAGATCCAGATGTCGCTGTTCCTCGGCGTACTCATCTCCTCGCCGGTCTGGATCTACCAGATCTGGGCGTTCGTCACGCCCGGGCTGACCCGGAAGGAACGCAAGTACACGCTTGCGTACATGTTCTCGGCGATCCCGCTGTTCCTGGCCGGCGTGTACGCCGGCTGGTTGATCCTGCCGAACATCGTGTTCGCCCTGACGTCGTTCACGCCCAGCGGCGGCTCGAACATCATCCACGCCACCGACTACCTGCAGTTCGTGACGCAGCTGATGCTGTTCATGGGTATCGCCTTCCTGGTGCCGGTGGTGCTCGTCGCGCTGAACTCGGCCCGGCTGGTGCGTGGCAAGACCATGTTGAAGGGCTGGCGGGTCACCATCCTGGCCGTCACCATCGTTTCGGCCATGGCCGCGCCGGGCGCAGACGCGTTCTCTATGTTCTTCCTGGCCGTGCCCCTGCTGGCGCTCTACTTCGGTTCCATCGGGTTGTGCATCCTCAACGACAAGCGTCGCGACCTGCGCGAGGCGAAGCGGGTCGAGGAGACGGATGCCACGGCGGACACCGGTACGCCGTTGAACGAGCTGGGCAACCTCTAGCCAGTGGTCGAGCTTGGGCCCCCGGTGGTCGAGCTTGTCGAGACCCGGGAGCGGGCCCCCGGTGATTTCGACAAGCTCAATCACCGCCGCGGGGACAAGCCCAATCACCGCCGCGGGGACAAGCTCAATCACCGCCGCGGGATAGGCTAGAGGCATGTCATCGCCGGAAACACCCCCCGCGGCAGAGCGTTATCTGGCAGCCAAGGAACGTGCCGCGGAGGCGAGGACCCGTTTCGGCGCGTTCCGGGCAACGTTCGACTTCCCGCTCGACGACTTCCAACGCGACGCCTGCAAAGCGCTCGAGGCCGGCCGGGGCGTGCTTGTCGCGGCGCCGACGGGGGCGGGCAAGACGATCGTCGGGGAATTCGCCGTCCACCTGGCCTTGGCCCAGGGCCGGAAGGCGTTCTACACGACGCCCATCAAGGCCCTGAGCAACCAGAAGTACCAGGAACTGGCGCACAAGTACGGGGCGGATGTCGTCGGCCTGCTCACCGGCGACACGAGCATCAACCCGGACGCCCCGGTCATTGTGATGACCACCGAGGTGTTGCGCAACATGTTGTATGCCGACTCCGACGCCCTCGAGTCCCTCGCCTACGTCGTCATGGACGAGGTGCACTACCTGGCCGACCGGTTCCGCGGCGCCGTGTGGGAGGAGGTGATCATCCACCTGCCCGCCGAGGTGCGGATCGTCTCGCTCAGCGCCACGGTGTCCAACGCGGAGGAATTCGGCGCCTGGCTGGACACCGTGCGTGGCGACACCGCCGTCATCGTTTCCGAGCACCGCCCCGTGCCGCTGTGGCAGCACGTCATGGCGGGGCGGCAGATCGTGGACCTGTTCGCGTCCGGGACAAGCTTCGACGACGCCGCGGCCGAACCCGCGCCCGCGCCCGGTGACGGGCCGAAGTTCGAGGTCAACCCGGAGCTGCTGCGCCTGGCCCGGCACGAATCGTCCGGCGCGTTCCGGGGGTGGTACGGCCACGGTGCCCGGCCCACCCGCCGGGACAGGAGCTCGCGCAACGGCCGCCCGGCATACCGGACCGAAGACCATCCGGGTGCCGTGCGGCGCGCGACCCGGCCGCAGGTCATCGCCGCGCTGGACCGGGCCGACCTGCTGCCGGCCATCACGTTCATCTTCTCCCGCGCCGGCTGTGACGCCGCCGTCAAGCAATGCGCGGACGCCGGTCTGTCGCTCACCAGCGTGGCCGAACGCGACGAGATCGCCCGGCGCGTCGACGCCGCCTGCCGGGACCTGCCCGACTCCGACCGCGAGGTCCTGGGCTATTGGGGTTGGCGGGACGGGCTGCTGCGCGGCCTGGCCGCCCACCACGCCGGCATGCTTCCCGCCTTCAAGGAGGTGGTGGAGGACCTGTTCGCCGACGGGCTCGTGCGCGCCGTGTTCGCCACCGAGACCCTGGCGCTGGGCGTCAACATGCCCGCCCGCACCGTCGTGCTCGAGAAGCTGGAGAAGTTCAACGGCGACGCGCATGTGGGCATCTCGGCGGGGGAGTACACGCAGTTGACCGGCCGGGCCGGGCGGCGCGGCATCGACGTGGAGGGGCACGCCGTCGTGCTGTGGCAGCCGGGCACCGACCCGGCCGCCGTGGCCGGGCTGGCCTCCCGCCGAACCTATCCGCTGACCTCCAGTTTCCGCCCCACCTACAACATGAGCATCAACCTGATCGCCCAGTTCGGCCGGGAGCGGGCACGCGGCATCCTTGAATCGTCGTTCGCCCAGTTCCAGGCGGATCGGTCCGTCGTCGGGCTGGCCCGGCAGGTGCGCTCCCGGGAAGAGTCGCTGGCCGGCTACGCGGAGGCCATGACCTGCCACCTCGGCGACTTCGGCGAGTACGCGCAATTGCGCCGGCGGCTCGCCGACCTCGAATCCGGCGCCGCCCGCGACCAGTCCAAGCGGCACCGCGGCGCCCTCGTCGACTCACTGGCCAGCCTGCGACCGGGCGACGTGATCAACGTACCGGCCGGGCGCGCGCCCGGCCACGCCGTCGTTGTTTTCGGTGACGCCCACGCGCACGAGCCACGCCCCACCATCCTCACGGTGGACAAGGAGGTGCGGCGGCTGGGCGTGCACGACCTGGAGGGACCCATCGGGCCGCAGACGCGTGTGCGCGTGCCCAAGGGGTTCAATGTCAAGGTGGCCCGGGACCGCAAGGCGCTGGTCGCCGCCGTGCTGGACCGCCTGGCCGCCCCGGCCGGCGGCGGCTCCCGGCAGGGCGGCTTCACGCTGCGCCCGGCCGCCGCCGGGCAGGAGGCGGCCATCAACGCGCTGCGCCGGCAATTGCGCGCGCACCCCTGCCACGGCTGCAGCGACCGCGAGGCGCACGCACGCTGGGGTGAGCGGTGGTGGACCCTGCGGCGCGAGACCGATGCGCTGGTGCGCCAGATCCAGGGCCGCACCAACACCATCGCCAAGACGTTCGACCGGGTCTGTGAATTGCTGGCCGGGTACGGCTTCCTCGAGACGGGCGACGACGGACGGCTGGCTCCCAGCGCCGACGGGCAACGCCTGCGCCGGGTCTACGGCGAGAAGGACCTGCTGATCGCCCTGTGCCTGCGCGAGGGCGCGTTCGAGGACCTGGACGCCGCCGAGCTGGCCACGCTCGCCGGCGCGCTCGTGTACCAGGCCAAGCGCGAGGAACAGGGGCTGCGCCCGAAGATGCCCTCCGTCGCCTTGGAGGGCGCGGTCGAGACGCTGGTGCGCCAGTGGTCGGCGCTGGAGGACGTCGAGGAGGCCCATAAGCTGCCGCTGACGGGCGAGCCCGAACTGGGGCTGGTCTGGCCCCTGTACAAGTGGGCGCACGGACGCGACCTGCAGGCCGTGCTGCAGGGCACGGAACTCGCCGCCGGCGACTTCGTGCGCTGGACGAAGCAGGTCATCGACCTGCTCGACCAGTTCGCCAAGGTCCCCGGCATGCCCGCCGGCTTCCCGAGGCTGTGCGTTGACGCGATCAGGCTTCTCCGGCGCGGCGTCGTCGAATATTCCTCCGTTATCGAATAGCCGGATGTGCCATGCACCGGCGCATCCGGACCCCCTTCCCGAAAGGATCCTTCCCCATGTCCTTGACGCTGTACCGCAACGGCTCCGTCTACAGCACGGCCGACCCGCTGGCCACCGCCATGCTCGTCGACGGCGACACGGTGGCCTGGGTCGGTTCGGAGCATGCGGCCGCGTTGCTGCTCGACGACCGGATGACGCTCGTTGACCTGGACGGCGCCCTTGTCACGCCCGGGTTCGTCGACTCCCACGCGCACGTGACGGAGACTGGCCTGGCGCTGGCGTCCGTGGACCTGTCCGGTGCGCCGACGCTGGCCGCGGCGCTGGACCTGATGGCGGCGGCCGCCGGCGCCATCGTGCTCGGCCATGGCTGGGACGAGACGCGCTGGCCGGAGCAGCGCCCGTTCACGGCGGCCGAACTGGACCGCGCCGTGAACGGGCGCGAGGCGTACGCGGCCCGAGTGGACCTCCACTCCGCCGTCGTGTCGCCGGCCCTGGCTTCGGCCCACGGGCTGGCCGCACGGGCGGGTTGGACGGTCGACGGCCTGGTCACCGGAGACGCGCACGCGACGGCCCGGGACGCCGCCCGGAACCTGACCGGCGAGGGCCGGGACGCCGCACGGCGGCACGCGTTGCGGCATGCGGCGGCCGCCGGATACGTGGCACTGGCGGAAATGGCGGCCCCGCATGGCGGATCGCCGGCAGACCTGGCCGCACTGGCCGCCCTGACGGCGCCGGACGCGGAGGAGGCACTGCCCGAGGTCCTGCCCTACTGGGGCCAGGCCGTGGCCAGCGCCGAGGAGGCCCGCGCCGTGCTGGCCGGGCTCGGCACACCCGTGCTCGGGCTGGCCGGCGACCTGTTCATCGACGGCTCCCTCGGCTCGCATACGGCGCTGCTGCGCGAGCCCTACGCGGACGCGCCGGGGCACAGGGGCCAGCAGTACCTGACGGTGGAACAGGTCACCGACCACCTGGCCGCCGCGTCCGAGCTGGGGTTGACGGCCGGCTTCCACGTGATCGGCGACGCGGCCATGGACATCGCCGTGGAGGGCCTGCGCCGTGCGGCGGAGCGTGTGGGCATCGACAAGGTGCGTGCCGCCGGCCACCGGTTCGAGCACGCCGAGATGGCCGATGCGGGCGCCATCGAGGCGCTGGCCCGGCACGCCGTGACGGTGTCCGTCCAACCCGTCTTCGACGCGCGGTGGGGCGGGGGAGCGGAGCTGTATGCGAAACGGCTCGGCGCCAACCGTGCGGCCACGCTGAACCCGATCGCCGACTACTTTGGCGCCGGCGTGCCGGTCTGCTTCGGGTCCGACTCGCCGGTCACGCCGCTCGACCCGTGGGCGAGCGTCCGGGCTGCCCTGGAGCATCGCCAGGAGCGTCAGCGCATCTCCGCCAGGGCCGCGTTCATCGGCCACAGCCGGGCGGGCTGGCGTGCGGCCAAGGCCGCGAACCCGCTGCTGGGCCAGCTGGGCCCGGGCGCGCCGGCCAGTTTCGCCGTCTGGGAGGTTGAGGAACTGATGGTGCAGGTGGCCGACGAACGCGTCCAGTCGTGGTCCACGGATCCGCGCTCCCGGACACCGCTATTGCCGGCCGTTGACACCCCGGTGGCGCCGAAGTGCCTGCAGACTGTGCACCACGGCCGGGTGCTCCACGCCGCGGACGGGCTGCCCGCGACACTGTGAACCACAGGTGACCTGGCCCCCACTGGAGGACGGCGAAGAAGGCGATCACTGTGCGCCCCCATCGGCGCTGCGGACCAGCGTCGCGGCGAAGACGTATCGCGCCGGCGCCCCGATCCGGCGTTCCGTCCCGCATGGAACCCCGGTGTCAGAGCTGCCGGTTGAGGCCGAGTTCATTCACAACGCCGGCTACACGGGCGCGCTGGCCCTCGTTCAGCCCTTGGATGGGAAGAGGCAGGCACGATTTTGATGCCAATCCCAGCTGTTCCGCTATTGCCGCAATGACCCTGATGCTGCCGCCAAGCTCGGCGAACAGCTGCCACAACGGTGCGAGCCGTTCGGACTCGGCCATCGCGTCAGAGAGCCGCCCTTCCAGGGCAGCCCGGGTGATCCGCATGGCCGGGGCCGGCAGTGTGCCTGCGATGACCGAGTACCAGGCATCGCATCCGGCGGCCAGGCCGGTGGCGGCCTTGGCGTCACCGGAAACTCCGATGGTCACGTGCGCAGGGACAGCCGCGCGGATTTCCTGGACCCGGGCTCGTGCTTGCTTCGGGTCGGCCGGTACGCTCGGGATTTTGATGGAAGCGATACCGGGCAGTTCCGCGATGCGTCCGTAGAGCCCGGTCGTGAACGTGAAGTGGGTGGTGGCCGGGTTGTCATAGACGATGACGGGCAGCGACGAGCCCGCAGTGACGGTCCGGAACAGTTCGAACACGTCATCACCGGTGAGGGGCTGATAGGTCATCGGAGCCAGCAGGAGCCCGGAAGCCCCCGCCTGCTCTGCCTTCTCAGCGTTGGCGAGTACTTGTGAGGTCCGCAGCGCCCCGACACCAATGAACACGGGTGTCTCACCGGCATGCTCGACTGCCAGACGGGCGACGCGGCTTCGTTCCTCACTGCTCAGGTACGCGTACGAGCCGGTGGATCCGAGCGCAGTAATGGAATCAACATTCGCCTCGGCGAGCCGTTCTATCAGGCGAACGAAAGCACTCTCGTCAACCGCATCATTTACCAGAGGGGTCAGGGGGAAGGCACTCAAGCCGGTGAACATCGTTTAACTCCTTTGTTTGAATCACGGTGGAAGCAAAGTGTGCGGCATGTGCCGTTGCCCCGGGCGGGCTGAGCTACGTGTGCACCTGTAAGCAGGGAAATCTCGCGTGGCGACAGTCTGACGGACTCACTTACCTGGATGCCTGTCGCCTACTTCATCCCCTGGCCGATGAGGTCGGGGTCGGTGCGGGGGCCGGCGTGTTCGCGGGAGCGCGGTTGCCGTCGGCCACCGCGTTGCGCGGCGGCGCCGGCGAGGACGACGAGCGTGATGCCACCGAATTGGGTGAGCGAGGGTTGCTGGTGCAGCACGAGCAGGCCGAGGAGCACGCCGATGGCGGGTTCGAGGGCCATCAGGGTACCGAATGCGGTGGGCGTCATCCGGCGCAGGGCGAACATCTCGAGCGCGAACGGCAGCACCGGCATCAGGACGGCCAGTCCGAAGGCGGCAGCGAGGATACCGAGGTTGAGGTGTCCGGCGGACTGCGGAATGCCAACGACCGCTGCCGTGGCAGCGGCGATGGGGACGGTGAGTGAGAGTGCGCCGATGCCCGTGAAGCGATTGCCGATCCGTTGGGTCAGCAAGATGTAGGCGGCCCACCCGATGGCCGCGAGCCCTGCGAACCCGATACCGGCGAGGTTGATGTCGCCATCCCAGGGTTCTGTCAGCAGGACGACTCCGAGCAGTGCCAAGGCTGGCCAGATAAGTGCCCGCGCGCTGTGGCTACGCACCGCGGCGACCGCCAACGGACCGAGGAACTCGATCGCGACGGCGGTGCCGAGCGGAATACGCTCGATTGAGGCGAGGAAAGCGATGGTCATCAGTCCCGTGGCGACGCCCAGCCCCAGAAGCACGGGGACGTCGTGGCGGCGTAGCGCGCGCAATGGAGGACGGGCGATGGCCAGGAAGATGAGTGCTCCCACGCTGAGTCTGAGCCAGGCGGTTCCGGCCGGCCCCACCGCCGCAATCAGATCTACTGATAGGGCCGAGCTGAGCTGGACCGAGAGCATCGCCGCCACGGCCAGTCCCCACGGCGGCACGGGAACACTTTTTAGGACGCGTTTGCTCACGGCTGGCCCCTTCGGGTCTGCCAGTCGCCGAACGCGCTTATCCGGGAATGGAAAAGCATGTCAGTCTCTCTCATTGACTGTCGTGCCGGCGGCTATCAGGCGGCGGGCGACCCTGACGTCGGGACCGAGCCGGGCGACCAGGTCCTCGGCTGCGGTGTGGAGCGCCTCGTCGGTCATGGGTTCGAGCGCGTCGAGGATGAACAGTGCGGTGGTGGTGTGCTCGCCGAGCTGGGTGCGGCGTGCCTGGCGCCAGTTCCAGCGCCGGCAGGTCACTCCGGCGTCATCGCACCACACCACCTCGCCGGATTCCGGGTGTTCGATCACCGCGACGCCGTCGGCGGCGGTATCGAAGGGTTCCTTGCCGGTGGCGCGGACCAGCCGGGGCGCACCGCTGTAGCGAGTCAGATCCTCCCCGCCCAGCGGGACCTGGTGGAGCACTGAGACCGCGTTATAGAGGTCGGTGAGACCGTTCACCCGAGGCAACCCGGACACCGCACGGCGCAGGAGCGCCTCCAGGCTGTTGCGCGTGCGGTTCGGTTTGGCTCCGAAGCCATGGTAAGCCTCGCGCCACGCAGCCACGTGCGGGAGCTGCTCGACCGGCCGGTCGCCGAGCAGCTCGCGGGCCGCGGACTCCGCCGCCTGGAGCATGCTCAGCTCAGGCATCGGACGCCTCCGGCCGGTGTCTTGTTCCCACACCCGGCTCGAAGACGGCCAGGGAGAACCTTGCCGGCTCCGTGCCCGGATTGGCGTAAGAGTGTGCCACGTCGCCCGGGAACGTCACTGCATCGCCTACATCGAGGGTGACCGATTGGCCTGCGACCTCTACCGTGACAGTGCCCTGCTGGACCTGCAAGAGCTCCTTGGTGCCCGATGTGTGGGCCTCGCTCACGTGACGGTCGCCGGAACCCAGCGTCCAGTCCCATAGTTCAACCACGTCCGGCGGCTCGGTGCCGGCAACCAATACCCCGCGGCCGCCGGACTCACCGATCCACAAAGCGGCGCCCTCACCACTGCGGGTGACATTTACCGGCTTCGGCCGAGGTGGCTCGACCAACGCCGGCAGCCCCACACCGAGCGCGTCGCTGATCCTCAGGAGTGTTCCCACGCTGGGATTCGCGGCACCCTGCTCCACGTTGACTACCATCCTGCGGCTTACCCCTGCAGACTCGGCCAGCTGATCAAGCGTCCAGCCCCGCAACTGCCTCTCCTGCTTAACCCGGGCGCCGATTGCCAGCGCCAAGGTCGTTGTACTCTGATCCATAAGTGCATCATACTGCACTCTCAGTGCACTAGGCTACAGCCCTCGTTCGGCCGCCCGTCAATAGGGTGACCCAAAGACCCTCTTGAGCTTCGATGTCGCACCTCGTACCGCCAATCAGGACCGAACCATGCATGACTCGTGCAGACGACCGTCCATGGAACACTCTGCACAGACCCCTTGGAGTGTCTTGTGAACGACCCTTTCCCGAGCGTTGGTCCTCAAGCCTCCAAAATCCGCCGGTACAACACTGATTTGATCCACGAGCGCCAATCGCTGCACGGATCCCGCTCAACCCCTAGATGGCAAGACGGTTCGACGTTGCCATCGGCCACTATTTGTTCTATAACTTATAGAACAAAGGTAGGAGGTGGGAGTGATGATCCTCAACGTCGACCTGGCCAGCGAGGTGCCGATCTACCAGCAGCTTCGGGACCAGATCGTGGAGGCGATCGCCGAGGGCGTGCTGGCCGAGGGCAGCTCGTTGCCGGCCACCAGGACGCTCGCTGCGGACTTTGGGATCAACTTCCACACCGTGAACAAGGCCTACGACCTCCTGCGACAGCAGGGCTTGATCCGGCTCAACCGCAAGACCGGTGCAGTGGTGACCTCGACGGTCGCGGACCCGCCGTTCCCCGCGGAGTGGACCGCGAGGGCACGGACCCTGTTGGCCGAGGCCGTCGCCAGGGGAGTACCGGCTCACGAGGTTCTCAAGACCTGTCGGTCCGTGCTCGATTCATTCGGTACCACGCATCCAGAGGACATGCCATGACCGTTGCCATCGTCCTGAGTTCCGTGTTGTTGGCACTGGTGCTCGTACTCGCCCTGGCGCTGCCCTCGATCAACAGTCCGACCGTGCCCTTCGGGGTTCGGGTACCGGCCCAGCGTGCCGAGGACCCGACGGTGGTCAGGCAGACCCGCATCTACCGATGGCGGGTACTCGTCAGTGGGATCGTCGCCGCCGGGGTCGGCGTCGTCATCTACGGCGTGACAGGCGAGACGTTGCTGCTGCCGTTGTCGGTGCTGGTGCTCGTCGGTGTCTGGTACGGCTGCTTCTTCCTGGCCAACCACGAGATCCGGGCCGCCAAGACCGCCGGGGGCTGGTACCAGGGCCTGCACCAAGGCATCGCGGTGGACACCGCGCTGCGGACCGATCCACCGCGGTTTCCCTGGCTCTGGCTGGCACCGGCGCTGATCGTCACGGTCGCTACGGTGGTGATCGGCGTGATCAGCTACCCGTCGATGCCCGAGATCCTCGCGGTGCACTACGGCGCCAAGGGCGTGCCCAACCGGTTGGTTGCCAAGTCGGTCGGCACCGCCTTCTCATTGGTGTTCGTGCAGATCGGCGTGACTGCACTGCTCGTGGGTATCGCGGCGGCCATCTTCTTCCGCAGCCGGCCCGACATCGACCCGGCACACCCGGCCGGCTCCGCGCACTGGCACCGCCGGTACATGTCACTGGGCGCCAAGGCGCTGCTCGGGCTGGTCGCGATGATCGACTTGGGGATGCTGGGATCATCGCTGCTGATGTGGACCGGGACGGTCACTTCGTGGGCGCCGTTGGTGATCGTGCTCCCGATCCTGGCCGCCGTCGTGGTGGCAGTCGTGGTCCTGGCCAGGAACAACCGTGAGCAGGATGAGGGCGAGGAGGACACCGGCCTGACCCACCGGGAGGACGACAAGTACTGGCGCGGTGGCCTGTTCTACATCAACCGCGAAGACCACACGCTGCTGGTTCCGCGCCGGTTCGGTCTGGGATGGACGCTCAACTTCGGCAATCCCAGGGCAGCGATGCTTCTGGCCGGCGTCGTGGCACTGATCGGCCTGCTGATCACCCTCCGTTTCGGCGGCTGATCCCCCCAGCGGTGGCGTCGCGAGTGCCGCCCAAAGCCGAAATTCGCACCGCCCCCCAATGCGACGATCAGCCAAACCATAGCGTCGGATATTTCACTTATTCACAAGCCACCCCTACTAGTGCACAAACTGTCGGATGATTCCCCGCCCGGGATCCTAACGGTTCCGACCCGCATGTTGACGGCGTTGGCGCTGGTCTTGCGCTTGTTGACACACGCCGCTGAGGCAATAGGATTTAGGACAACGGCTTACCGAATGGTGCTGGCCTTTGGGCCAGTCATCCTCGTGGCCCCGCCGGCAACGCAGGAATGCGGGCCGGCTTCTTCAGGGGGGACAAGTCCACGCGTCATCAGAAAACAGCTTGGCCGTGATCTTTGAAAATCCGGCCCATGCTGGCCCGAAGGCGCGTGGATTTGTCTTTGCCCGCCCTGATGCGCGTGACCCGTGACGCTGGCGGCGGCGCATTCCACCTATAATGGACTCTTGGCGCGCTGACATGGGCGGTTCGCCGACACGCCCGCCGGTGCACCCCGCCAAGCATTCCCCGGGGTGGGCCCGGCGCCTCCCTTGCGGCCACACGAAAGGCACCCGTTACTTGCGCGTCCTCACGATCATCCCCACCTACAACGAGCTCGAATCGCTGCCGAAGACGCTGACCCGGCTACGCGCCGCGGCCCCCCAGGTGGATGTGCTCGTCGCCGACGACAACAGCCCGGACGGCACGGGCGCGCTGGCCGACGAGTTCGCCGCCGCCGACCCCCAGGTCCATGTCCTGCACCGCGCCGGCAAGGCGGGGCTCGGCGCCGCCTACCTGGCCGGCTTCGCCTGGGGTCTGGAGGCCGGCTACGACGTGCTGGTCGAAATGGACGCCGACGGCTCGCACCAGCCCGAACAGCTTCCGCTGCTGCTGGACGCCGTGGAGCAGGGCGCGGACCTGGCGCTCGGGTCCCGTTGGGTGCCCGGGGGGAAGGTCGTGAACTGGCCACTGCACCGCAAGCTGATCTCCCGTGGCGGCAGTTTCTACTCGCGCCTGCTGCTGGGCCTGTCGGTGCGCGACATCACCGGCGGCTACCGCGCGTTCCGGCGCAGCACCCTGGAGGCCGTCGACCTTGGCACGGTCGATTCGGTCGGCTACGGCTTCCAGGTCGACATGTTGTGGCGCGTGGCGCTCAAGGGGTTGCGCATCGTGGAAGTGCCCATCACGTTCGTCGAGCGCGAGTTTGGCGCCTCGAAGATGAGCGGCGGCATTTTCCAGGAGGCCGTGGTCAACGTGACGCGGTGGGGCCTGGCGGCCCGCTGGGCGAAGCTCACCGGTCGGGGCAAGTAGCGTTCGCCCCGGGCCGCCCGCACGAAAGGGGCCGGGCCGGGATCCTGCACGGATTCCGGCCCGGCCCCTTCGCGTTTGCGGGTGATTGCGGTTGTTTGCGCCGAGCGGCCGTCAGGCGCTTTCGCCGCGCCGTTCACGCAATGCCGTCAGGCGGTCGGCCAGGATCTGCTCCAGCTCGGCCTCGGTGCGGCGCTCCAGCAGCATGTCCCAGTGCGTGCGCACGGGCTTCGCGTTGGCGTCCACGGGCTTCTCGCCGTCGACCAGGATCGCCTCCTTGCCGGTCTTGGACACCCAGACCGGGGGAATCTCCGCCTCCATGGAGAATGTCACGAACACCTGCTCGCCGTCGGCGCACCGGTACTCCACCCGCTGGCGGGGGGCCGGTTCGACTCCGGACTCGGTTTCCATGCTCTGGGCACCCAGGCGCATGCCCCGCAGGCTGCGATCGCTCATGACTTCTCCTCAAGTAGGCGCCTGCCGGCAGGTCGTCCGTGGCAGGCGGGATGCCCGCACGCCACCGTGTCGGGTGGTGTGCAGGCTTGTAACGTCTACAGTTTCAACGCGGAAACATGGACGGATGTTCCCCGCGTCCGGGCCGGCGGCTTTCGATGCGCCGCCCGGCCGAACATCCATTATACGTGCTCGCCGGCGCTCTCCCCGGGGACGGCGAGATCGGGCGTCGTGGCGCCGAGCACGTTGCCGATGCCCTTTAGCGCCTCGCCCACCTCACTGGGGATGATCCACAGCTTGTTCGACGATCCGGTGGCGATCTTCGGCAGCGTCTGCAGGTACTGGTACGCCAGCAGTTTCTGCGTCGGGTTGCCCTTGTGGATGGCGTCGAACACCTTCTGGATGGCCTGCGACTCACCGTCCGCGCGCAGGATGGCCGCCTTCGCGTCACCTTCGGCCTTCAGGATTGCGGACTGCCGTTCACCCTCGGCGGTGAGGATGGCCGACTGCTTGGTGCCCTCGGCCGTCAGGATGGCGGCGCGGCGGTCACGTTCGGCGCGCATCTGCTTCTCCATGGAGTCCTGGATGGACAGTGGCGGGTCGATGGCCTTCAGCTCGACGCGGCTGACGCGGATGCCCCAGCGGCCGGTCGCCTCGTCGAGGACGCCGCGCAGCTGGCCGTTGATCTGGTCGCGCGAGGTCAGCGCCTCCTCGAGGTTCAGCCCGCCGACCACGTTACGCAGCGTGGTCGTGGTCAGCTGCTCCACGGCCTGGATGTAGTTCGCGATCTCGTACGTGGCCGCGCGCGGGTCGGTGACCTGGAAGTACACCACCGTGTCGATGGACACGACCAGGTTGTCCTCGGTGATCACCGGCTGCGGCGGGAAGGAGACAACCTGTTCGCGCAGGTCCAGCAGCGGCAGCAACCGGTCGACGAAGGGGATCAGGATGGTCAGCCCGGGGTTGAGCGTGCGCTGGTACTTGCCGAGGCGCTCGACGACGCCGGCGCGCGCCTGCGGGATGATCCGTACCGACCTCACCAGGACGACCACCACAAAGATGATCAGGATGATGAGTACGACGGTCAACGCCGCACCTCCGAAACCTAACATTGCGTTCCCCTCTTTCGTTGCTGTCGGGCATGAGTGACAAGTTCTTCGGCGGCTGCCGGATGGCCCGGTGCGCGGGTGGGCCTAGGCGCCCGCGGTTGGCGCCGCCGTCGTGCTGGTGACGACGGCGGTGGCGCCGTCAATCGCGGACACGACGACGGGGGTCCCGGCCGCCAGTTCGGTGCCGGATGCGGCCCGGGCGGACCAGACGTCGCCGCCGATCTTCACGCGCCCGCCCGCGGCGCCGATGGTCTCGACGACGACGGCGTCGCGCCCGATCAGGCGGTCCACGTTCGTCAGCAGGTCGGCGGGGCCGCGGCGCAGGTGGACCATCGCGACGGGCCGGATGAAGATGGTCATGGCGGCCGCGACGACGCAGAACACCACTACCTGGAGCGTGAAGTCGGCGTGCAGGAAGTAGGCGACCATGGCCGCCAGGGCGCCGACGGACATGAGGATGAAATAGAGGCCGAGGGTCAGCATTTCGACCACGGCCAAACCAAGAAACACGACCAGCCATATCAGCCAACCGTTGTCGACCAACCATGCAAACATCGAGTCCCCCTCGTCACTTGTCCTTCCAATGAGCCTACTACGTATGCCACGTCACGGCGCCGCCAGTTGGCTGGGTGTTAGATGACAGCCTGCAACGGCACCCGCAGCGGCGTGCCGCCGACGTGGTCGCGCAGCTCGGCCAGGATGGCGACGGCCTCGGCCAGCTGGTCCTGCGGGTAGAAGAACGGCAGGCGCAGGAACCGCTCGAACGCGCCGTCCAGGCCGAACCGTGGTCCGGGCACCAGGCCCAGCCCGCGGGGGCGGGCGGCCAGCGCCAGTGCCGAACTGGACGCGTCCTGCGTGTTGACCCACAGGGTCAGGCCGCCGTCGGGCACGACGACGTCCCAGTCGGGCAATGTCTCGGCGAGCCTGCCGACCAGGAAGTCGCGGCCGCGGCGCAACCCGGCGGCGCGGTTGGCCGTCATGGCGGGCAGGTCGGCCAGCAGGATGGTCGCGACGAGCTGCTCGAACAGGGGCGTGCCCAAATCGCCGGCCGGCCGGTTCCGCAGGATCTGCCCCAGCAGGGCCTGTGGGGCGCGAATCCAGCCGATGCGCAGCCCGCCCCACGCGATCTTGCCCAACGAGCCGAGGGTGACAATATTGGCGGAGTTGGGGGAGAAGGCGCACAACGGCGGCATCGGGCCCCGGTCGATGTCCAGCAGGGCGGTAGTCTCGTCGGCCACAAGCACGGTGCCCTCGCGCTGGGCGACGGCGACGATCTCCTCCCGGTCCGCCACCGGCATGCTCAGCCCGGTCGGGTTGTGGAAGTCGGGCATGAGGAACGCCATGCTGGGGGCCGCGCGGCGGAACTGCAGGCGGGCCTGGGCCAGGTCCCACCCGGTGTGCTGCTGGACGGGCAGCGCCACGAGGCGGGCGCCGGCCGCCGCGAATGTGTCGAGCGCGTGCGGGTAGGTGGGCTGTTCGACCAGGATGCGCTCCCCGGTGGAGTGTAATGTCCGGGTGACCAGGCTCAGCGCATGCTGGGCGCCGATGGTGACCATGACCTGGTCCGGGTCGGTCGGCACCCCGCGGTCGCGGTAGTGCCCGGCGATCGCTTCGCGCAGGTCGGGCAGGCCGACCATGTCGAAGCCGTCGTGGCCCAGGTAGCCGGTGATCTGATCGGCCGCCCGGGCGAACGCTGCGGCCAGTCCGGGGAAGGCCGGCGCCGTGGCCTTGGTGAAATCCAGTGGCAGCCGGCCGGCCGGTTCGTGTTCGCCGCGCCGCCCGCCGGGCAGGGCCAGGGTGCTGCCGGAGCCGCGGACGCTGACCAGGTAGCCGTCGTCGCGCAGCTTCGCGTAGGCTGCCGCGACGGTGGTGCGGCTCAGGTCAAGGGCACCACTGAGGTCGCGTTCGGCCGGGATGCGGGTGCCGGTGGCCAGCCGCCCGTCCAGCAGCAGGAGGCGGATCCGGTCCGCCAGGGCCCGGTAGGCGGGGGCGTCGGTGCGCCATTCGCCCAGGTCCCGGGCGAGGCGCCGGCCCGTGATGATGGAGGTCATAAGGCCACAATAGTCGAATTGGACCTATTGCATAAGGCCACTTTGACTAGGATTGGAACCATGTTGCGCTTCCTCACCACGGATCTCCTCGCCGCCCGCCTCGTCCGCCTGTTCGTCGGATTGGCCGCCTACGGCCTGGCCATCGCGCTCATGATCCAGGGTGGGGTGGGCGCGTCGCCATGGGATGTTTTCGGCCAAGGCGCGGCCAGGACGACCGGGCTGTCCTTCGGGGTGGCCACCATCATGATCAGTGTCGGCGTGCTGTTGCTGTGGATCCCGTTGCGCCAATGGCCGGGCTTCGGCACTGTCGCCAACACGTTCCTCGTTGGGGCGTTCGCCGACGTGGGCCTCGCCATCGTGCCCCGGTTCGACCAGCTGGCCCTGCAGTGCGTGTCCTTCGCGGCCGGTCTCGTGCTGCTGGCGTTCGCCACGGCGTTGTACATCGGGGCCGGTTTGGGACCGGGCCCGCGCGACGGCCTGATGACCGGGCTGGTGCGTGTCACCGGCCGCCCGGTGTGGCTCATCCGGACCGGCATCGAGCTGATCGTGGTCGTCGCCGGCTTCTTCCTGGGCGGCACGGTGGGCCTGGGCACCCTGGTGTTCGCCATCGGCGTGGGCCCGCTGACGCAGGTCATGTTGCGCTGGCTGCGCGTCAACCTGCATGCCGGGAAGCCGGGCGCAACCGCACCGGAACCTGCCACGGCCGTCGTGCCGGCCCTGCCTGGGCCGGGGGTTCTTGGTTCGGGGGTTCTTGGGCCGGGAGTGGACGGAATTCGCTGATCCGGAATGCCGCGGACACGCTGACGGGCCCCTCGTGCGGGGCGCCCCGGCGTTCGTGGTGGCCGGCCGGGCCCATGCGCGTGACGTTGGCGGCATCGTCCGGGCCGAGGTGGAGGGTGTACCGGAGCTCGGATTGGCTCTCGAGCAGGAAATGCCCGGCCAGCGACTCGTGCAGGGCTGCCTCCTTGTCCTGCTGGATGCCGAGCAGGCCGTCGGCCAGCTCGGCCAGGTGGCCCGGCAGGGGAGTGACCACCAGCAGGAGACCGCCCGGGCGCAGGATGCGCGCAAACTCGCCCGGGTTGCGGGGGGCGAAGACGACGACGACGGCGTCCGCGGCCCGCGCCGCGATGGGCAGCGGGTGCCACACATCGCAGGACAGGTTGGCTGTGCCCGGGTTGCGGCGGGCCGCGCGGCGCAACGCGAACTTGGAGATGTCCAGGCCGATGCTGGCCGCTTCATGGCCTTCATTGGCCAGCCCGGCCAGGATGCGGTGCAGGTAGAAGCCGGTGCCGGTGCCGGCGTCGACCACGAGGGGGGTGCGCCCCGTGGCCTCGGCGGTGTTCCCGGCCAGGTGTGTCGCGACGCTTTCGGCCAGGGTGTCCGCCAGACGGTCGTAGTGGCCGGCGTCGAGGAAGGCGTCGCGTGCCTCGACCATGTCCGGGGTGTCCTGCTGGAAGCGGGTGCCTTGGCCGGCCATCAGGTTCACATAACCCTGCCGGGCGATGTCGAAGTGGTGCCCGTCGAGGCAGGCGAGTTCCCGGTCGTCCGTTGCCGGGGGCCGGAAGTCAAGGCCGCACACGGGGCAGAGGAGTGCCTGGACGGCCTGGGCGCGCATGCGTCAATCCTAGTCAGTTGGCCTGGCCCTGTCGGGGACGCCTCGCAGAAAACCTAGAACTGCAGGCCCGCCCGGGCCTCGGCGATGCCCGGCTGCGCCCAGTGCCCGGCGTACTCGGCGTTGGAGGTGAACGACCTGGAGATTGCCTTGTCCAGGTACAGCGTGCCGGCCAGGTGGTCGGTCTCGTGCGCGACGATGCGCGCCTGCCAACCGGTGAAGTCGCGCGAGAGGTGCGTGCCGGCGTCGTTCATGTAGGCCAGCCGAACCGCCGCGGGCCGGTCGACGACGGCCTGCCAGCCGGTCACCGACAGGCAGCCCTCGTAGAACAGCGCACGCGTGGTGCCGAGGGGTTCATAGCGTGGATTGAGCATGGCGAAAAACGGCAGCGGGCGCCGGTCTCGTTCTGCGGCGATGTCGTCGGCGACGTCGTACAGGTCCTCCAACACGGCGAGCTGCAGCGGGACGCCGATCTGCGGCGCGGCCAGGCCGACGCCGGGCGCCTCGCACATGACGCTACGCATGAGGTCGATGAGGCCGGCGAGTTCCTCCGGTTCCAACTGGCCGTCGACGGGCAGCGCCCGGGCGCGCAGCACGGGGTGGCCGGCCTGGACGATCGGTGGCAGCGCTTCCCGGTCCAGGATGTCGCGGACCAGACCCCGGATTTGGGCCGGCGTGTGCGGTGCGTTGGCCGGATCAGTCATTGGCGGCCGTAACCCGCCACGTGCCGACGGGGGAGTAGGTGTTGTCCATAATGGTCTCCGAGGTGCCGTCGATGAGGTCGTGGTACTTGAGGTTGCCGACCCGGCAGCGCAGTATGCGGCCCAGCTCGGCGGCGGGTGCCGCGCCGACTGCCGCCCCGTCCAGCTCGATCTCCAGGACGAATTTCATGGCCCGGCCTCCGTGGGTTTCTCGACAAGTATTCGTGGCAGGTGGTGCCCGATGAGCCTATCGAGTGCGGCGCCCACGGTCGAGCGGCGTGGTCAGGGCGCTGCGTCGCGTGTCGGCGGGGGATTCACCCAGGACCTGCTTGTACTGGCGGGAGAAATGGGCGTAGTCGGTGTACCCCAGCTCGACGGCCAGCCCTGACAGGTCGGTATCGGGCTGCGTGAACACGGTGCTGGCGGCGTGCTGCAGGCGCCGGCACTCGATGAGCCACTTGGGCGTCACACCCACGTATCGCTGGACAAGCCGCTCAAGGGTCCGCGGCGCGAGGTCGAGGCGGGCGGCCAGGTCGGCCGCGCGGGTGATCGACCCGTCCTGTTCCGCAAGGCGACAGGCGGTATTGACCAGCCTGCCGTCGTCGTCCATCCCCTCCGCAATGGGCGCCAGCCAGGCACGGAGCACACCGACCAGTGCGCTGCGTTCAAAGGTGCCGGCGGTCATGATGCGTGTGACGTCGCGCCCGGGCGCGTGTGTGAGGTCCTCGGTGGCGCCGACCAACGCCCGTGGATTTGTGCCTGTCAGGAACGGCGCGGCGACCGGGCGGAACAGCACCCCGACGGTCCATGACTCGCCTGCGAGTTCTGCGACGCTCACGCGCGGGTCGGGTCCGAACAGGTAGGTGGCGCCGGGGGAGAGGATGGCGTTGCAGGCCGGGTAGGTCAGCACGCGTTGGGGTCGGACGACGCCGATGGGCAGGTTCCAGCGCACGATCCAGATGTGCCGGACAAGTTCCGACGTGCCCGGGCCCAGCTCGAACCGGTCCAGGCTCACTCCGGCCGTGCCGGGGTTGAGATGGCCTCGGGATTCCGGCATGGCACTCCTGGTGTGTCGCAAAAGTACAAGACGGGGGCGGCCCGTCCACCTATCGTAGGGGCATGACTACGGAACAGACCTCGGCAGCAACGGGTGAACACACCACGAACGGGATGCCGCACGGCAGCACATCACTCACGCCCCACCTTGTTGTGACACCGGCGACGGACGCCCTGGAGTTCTATGCCAAGGTCTTCGGGGCCCGGCTCCTGGACCAGACCGGCGGGCCGGACGGGTCGATCGCCCACGCGGTGCTCGACTTCGGCACGGGCATGCTGACGCTGAGCGATCCCATCGAGGGTTACGGACTGGTGGCGCCATCCCTTTCCGGCGGATCCTCGTTTTCACTGGCCGTCTATGTGACGAACGTGGATGCGGTGGCCGCCGCGGCTGCCGCCGCCGGAGCCACGATCCGGGAGCCGGCGGCCACGTTCGTCAGCGGCGACAGGTATGCCTCGGTGCTGGATCCCTTCGGCGTACGGTGGACCATCATGACCCGGGTCGAGGACCTCTCGCCCGAGGAGAGCGCCCGGCGCGTGGCCGAATGGGCCAAGTCGTTTCAGGGATGACCTGACACGCGTGGGGCCACTTGCCCCGGTACCCGCCACAGACGTTGGACAATGAGACATGGCTGAAACGCTCATTCTCGTGAATGGTCTGCCTGGATCCGGGAAGACGACGCTGAGCCGTCAGCTCGGGTCAGAACTGGGGGTCCCCGTCGTGTCCAAGGACGATCTGAAGGAAGCATTTGCTGACATCACGGGGGAGTTGGTGCCCTCGGGACGGCTTGGCCAGATCGCATCGGAAACCATGTGGGAACTCGCCGCCGCCATGCCCGGGTGGGTCATTGTGGAGTCGTGGTGGTTTCGACCCCGCGACTTGGCGTACGTGCTGGCCGGCATCGCCAAGTCCGGACAACCTGCTGTCATGGAGATCTGGTGCGACGTGCCCCCGGATCTTGCGTGGCAACGGTACGCGGCACGGGTCCGGCATCCCATACACCCCGACGGTCAGGCGGCCCGTGCGCCGTGGGCGGAGTGGATGGCCAATCCGATTCCCTTGTCGATCGGTCACGTCACGTCGGTCGATACGTCAGGTCCGGTGAACGTTGCTCTGCTCGCCGAACGCGTGCGGACGTCATAGGGCCGACCACGACTGCTTGCGTAGGCCGTCGCCCAGATCGGACTCCCAAGATCCGCTGGCCCAGATGTTGGGCGCCACGTGGCCGGGGCCCAACAGAGGCTCCTCGGGCCGAAGAGGCGCTGCTGCCTTGGTTCTTGCGCCACCCCGGCCGGCACTGCCGATCAGGTAAACTGCGGACCGTTGCCGCGACCGCGCTGCCGGAGGAGAACCAGAGGTATTGCTCGAAGGCGGTTGGATCGAACCAGGGAACGCCGACGTCGACCGCGAAGCCGGCCCCCCGTAGCAGAGGGAGACACGATGAGCACGGCCACGAAGACGGACACGAAGCCGCCCGCGCGGCACGCCGCCGACAGTCACGATCTGATCCGCGTTCACGGTGCGCGTGTGAACAACCTCAAGGACGTCAGCATCGAGATACCGAAGCGCCGGCTGACGGTGTTCACCGGTGTTTCCGGCTCGGGCAAGAGCTCACTGGTGTTCGGCACGATCGCCGCGGAGTCGCAGCGGCTGATCAACGAGACCTACAGCGCCTTCGTGCAGGGCTTCATGCCCACGATGTCGCGGCCCGAGGTCGACGTCCTCGAAGGATTGACGACGGCGATCCTCGTCGACCAGGAGCGGATGGGATCGAACCCCCGCTCCACGGTCGGCACCGCCACCGACGCCAACGCGATGCTGCGGATCATCTTCAGCCGGCTCGGTCGGCCGCACATCGGATCGCCCCAGGCTTTCTCCTTCAACGTCGCCTCAATCAGCGGGGCGGGGGCGGTCACGCTCGAACGCGGCGGGACGACCGTGAAAGAGCGGCGCAGCTTCAGCATCACCGGCGGCATGTGCCCGCGCTGCGAGGGCATGGGTTCGGTCACCGACTTCGACCTCTCTGCTCTGTATGACGACAGCCTGTCGCTCAACGAGGGCGCGCTCACGATCCCCGGTTACAGCATGGACGGCTGGTACGGCCGCATCTACCGGGGTTCCGGCTTCTTCGACCCGGACAAGCCGATCCGCAGGTACACCAAGAGAGAACTGGACGACCTGCTCCACAAAGAGCCGACCAAGATCAAGGTTGAAGGAATCAACCTCACGTATGAGGGGCTGATTCCGAAGATCCAGAAGTCGATGCTGTCCAAGGACGTCGACGCCCTGCAGCCGCACATCCGTGCCTTCGTGGAGCGTGCGGTGACGTTCACGACTTGTCCCGGGTGCGACGGCACCCGGCTCAGCAAGGAAGCCCGGTCGTCGAGGATCAAGGGGATCAACATCGCCGACGCCTGCTCGATGCAGATCAGCGACCTCGCCGCATGGGTCCGCGGGCTCGACGAGCCGTCGGTGGCGCCGCTGCTGGCCGCACTGGGGGAGACCCTCGACTCGTTCGTCGAAATCGGGCTCGGCTACCTCTCGCTCGACCGGCCCGCGGGCACTCTCTCGGGCGGCGAGGCGCAGCGCACCAAGATGATCCGCCATCTCGGCTCGTCGCTGACCGACGTCACGTACGTCTTCGACGAGCCGACCATCGGGCTGCATCCGCACGACATCCAGCGGATGAACAACCTGCTCCTGCAGTTGCGGGACAAGGGCAACACGGTGCTCGTCGTGGAGCACAAGCCGGAAACAATAGCGATCGCCGACCACGTCGTCGACCTTGGCCCGGGCGCGGGCGTGGCGGGCGGCACCGTCTGCTACGAGGGCACGCTCGAAGGGCTCCGGGACAGCGGCACCCTCACCGGCCGCCACCTCGACGACCGGGCCTCGCTGAAGCCAACGGTGCGCACGCCCGCCGGCATGCTGGAGGTCCGCGGCGCGACGGCGCACAACCTGCGCGACGTCGACGTCGACATCCCGCTTGGCTTGCTGGTGGTGCTTACGGGCGTGGCGGGCTCGGGCAAGAGTTCGCTGATCGACGGCTCGGTGGCCGGGCGCGACGGGGTGGTCGCGATCGACCAGGGCGCGATCAGGGGTTCCCGGCGCAGCAACCCGGCGACGTACACCGGCCTCCTCGACCCGATCCGCAAGGCGTTCGCGAAGGCCAACGGCGTGAAGCCGGCCCTGTTCAGCGCCAATTCCGAGGGCGCCTGCCCCACCTGCAACGGCGCCGGCGTCATCTACACGGACCTGGGCGTCATGGCCGGCGTCGCCACCACCTGCGAGGAATGCGACGGGAAGCGGTTCCAGGCCGCCGTGCTGGAATACCGCCTCGGCGGCCGTGACACCGGAAAGGACATCAGCGAAGTGCTCGCGATGTCGGTGACCGAGGCGGAGGAGTTCTTCGGCGCCGGCGAGGCGCGGATCCCGGCGGCGCACGCGATCCTGCAACGGCTTGTCGACGTCGGGCTCGGTTATGTGGGCATCGGCCAGCCGCTGCCCACGTTGTCCGGCGGCGAGCGGCAGCGCCTGAAGTTGGCCACGCATCTGGGGGAGAAGGGCGGCGTCTACGTCCTCGACGAACCCACGGCCGGCCTGCACCTCGCCGACGTCGAGAACCTGCTCGGCCTGCTCGACCGGCTCGTCGACTCCGGCAAGTCGGTCATCGTCATCGAACACCACCAGGCGGTCATGGCGCACGCCGACTGGATCATCGACCTCGGCCCCGGCGCCGGCCACGACGGCGGCAGGATCGTCTTCGAGGGCACCCCCGCCAACCTCGTCGCCGGTCGCTCGACCCTCACCGGCGAGCACCTCGCGGCCTACGTCGGCGGCTGAACGGCAGAGAGCAGTTTCGGAGAAGCGGCGGGGGAGCCGGATCGGTAGTGTCTCTCACAGAAAACACTCAGAAAGGACTCGCAATGAACGAAGCATCGAAGCCTGCGACGAGCGCGCCCAGGACGAAGTCAGCCGGGGGATTCACGGCCGAGGAACGCGCCGCCATGAAGGAGCGCGCCAAGGAGCTCAAGGCGTCGGCGAGCCGGGCGGAGGCGCTGCAGGCGGTGCTCGATCGGATCGCCGAGATGGCGGACGCCGATCGTGTCATGGCCGAGCGCATCCACGCCATCGTCACCGAAGCGGCGCCGAATCTCGCGCCGCGCCTCTGGTACGGGATGCCGGCCTACGCCAAGGACGGCGCCGTGGTCTGCTTCTTCCAGGATGCGGCCAAGTTCAAGGCGCGGTACGCGACGCTTGGCTTCAATGACTCGGCCAACCTAGACGACGGCGCCATGTGGCCGACCGCCTTCGCCTTGACTGAGTTGACGGCCGACGACGAGGAAAGGATCGGCGCGCTTGTGAAGAAGGCGGTGGGCTGAGGAGCCCAAAACTGGACATCGCTAGCCAAGAGCGGATCTGGAGGCCGATCTCGACCTGGCCATGATCAGGGAGCTCGTAAGAGCACTTCCGACAGGCGGGAGCTTGTCTCGAACAATTGTGGCGGGGGAGTACCGCGTGCTTCGGCGATCACTGCGACGAGGGGCGAGCCTTCGGAGTCCGTGGAGGGTTCCGCGCCGGATGTTGCCGAAGACCTCGACGCCGAGGATGTGTGGAGCAGCGAGGTCGCCGTCGGTAGTGGGCCGCTCCCGGACCGTTTTGGCTTCCGGCGCGCCGGTCAGGGTCTCGATGAGGGAAGCGTCAATGACGAGCATCGGGCCATGGGCCACGCTGTTCATCGAGCGCCTCCAGGACCTCTGCGCGATCGAGCCCAGAGGTACGCTGCCGCGTGCGCTGCAACCAAGCCTCGATACTGGGTCGTGCCACCAGGCGTGCGGCCTCGGTGCGCAGGAGTTCTGGAACGCTGACCCCGTAGTCAGCTGCGCGTCGGACGAGCCCCGCGTAAACCTCGTCGTCCAGGTTGCGTATTTGCACCGTCTTCGGCATGGTTCAAGGCTAGTCCGCTAGGTTGAATCACAACATGGGGGATTGCAGCTTGCCCTGGTTCGCGTCAAGGGTACCAGTGCCCGCCGAGCGACGGCCGAACTCCGGGCGTCACGTTGTGATGGTGGACGCCAGGTCGCCAAGACATCCTTCGTGCCGAGATGTAGCTGACCGGCTTGGCGTTTTCGGTCGATTCAGCGCGGGCGGTATGTGTGGGCACGGTGATCCACATGAACAATCAAGACGGATTCGGCCTGCTCGACAAGACGGAAGAGCACACGGTAGTCCCCGTTGCGTGCGCTACGCAGGGGTGCGAGGTCGGCCTCGAGCGGATTGCTGAGCCGCTGAGGGTTATCTGCGAGACGGAAATCGACGAAGGTCACGATTGCCCCAGCAACCCTGGCCGGGAGGCGTTCCATGTCTCTTACGGCGGCGGACGTCCACTCGATCCGGTAACTCACTGCGCGGGGAGCCCAAGCCGCCGGCGCAACTCATCACTGCCCATCGTGCGCCCGGACTCAGTATCTGAGTCAGCGTCTGCGACAATTTCTCGGATCCCCGGCGTGGAGAGCCAGTAGATGGTCTCGTGAAGGGACTCGAGGTCGTCGGCAGACATCAGCACCGCCGAGGGCCGACCATGCCGGGTGATCGTGACGATCTCGTGAGTCGAGTCGACTTCCTCGACCAATCCCGAGAGCTTGTCCTTTGCCTCGGACAGCGGTACCGACCTCATGCGCACAATTCTAGCCTCATGTGTAGCCTAGAACTAGCCAGATTATCTTCTCGATTGGCAGAGTCCGGTATTCATCGACTGGTCGCAGTGGTTTCAGTCTGATCCAAAGTGGGGGCGGGATGGCAGGCGGTGAAGCTCGTCGTCTCGTCGATTCAGGCAGTTTTACCTATGAGTGCGTCGGAGGGGAGCCACTGGGGCCCTACGTGTCAGGCTGGAACGGTACCGAGGGCTCATAGCAAGTCCACTTGATCGCGTGGGGCGAGAACCAGGAATCCAATCATCATGTCCAGTCCAGTTTTGAGTGCAGTACGACAAGATGGTCGTATGAGTAGTCCCGGACCGCGTGCCGGTGGCCCGACCCCTCGCCGGTCGTTCACCCCCGCGCAGAAGCTCGAGTTCTTGGCCTCGTACGAGGCCGCCTGCCAGAACCATGAGGGCGGTGCGTTCCTGCGCCGGGAGGGCCTGTATTCCTCGCAGATGACCGAGTGGCGCCGGCTCCGGGATGCCGGTGTGCTGGCGGGCAAGCAGCCCGGGGAGTCGGTGGGGAAACTCTCCAAGGACCAGATGGAGAACGCGCGGTTGCGCCGCCAGTTGGAGGTGAGCGAGAGCCGGTTGAAGAGAACCGAGGCAGCCCTTGAGGTGATGGGTTATGCCGATGGTCGGATTATGCCGATGTTTTCCTAAAGGTCCTGGTCAGACGGTGGTTGTTGTCTGAAAGCTCGGCNGGGCGTGTGAGCGGATACTTGGCCTTCCAGTTTCTATGGAAGGGACGAAGGCCATGGGCGATCCGTTCAAGGTTGTTCTTGTTGGTCCGCTGGCAGTGTTGGCGGCAGATTTTCACAGGTGTTTGTCGGAGATGGGCTACTCTCCCGACTCGGCCTCGAATCAGCTCCAGCTGGTTGCCCATTTGTCCCGGTGGATGGAAGAGCACGGGCTGGCAGTCCGTGGCTTGTCGGACCAGGTCATTGGTGCTTTCTTTGCTGAGCGCCGGCTGCGTTACCGCAATTTCCGTACGCCCCGATCCCTGGCTGCGTTCACCGGGTTTCTCGCGGCCGCGGGCATTGAACGCACCGCCGATCCGCCGCCGGTCCGCTCTGCCGAGGATGAACTGCTCTCACGGTTTGAACAGTACCTGGTGGTTGAACGGGCATTGCGGCCGACGACTGTGGTGAATTATTTGAACCAGGTACGGCCGTTCCTGCGTTGGCGGGTCGGGCGTTCCGGGACCGGCTGGGGATCGTTGTCTAGCGTTGAGGCCACGGATTTTCTGCTGTTTCGGGGAGCCTCGGAATCAGCGGGCTCGATCCGGGTTGCAGCGACGGCGCTTCGTGCATTCCTCCGGTGGCTGTTATTGGACGGGGTGATCGGCCCGTCCGCCGCCGAGGGCATCGGGCCGGTTGCTTATTCACCGTATGCGGGTCTCCCGAAGTTCCTCACTGCCAGCCAAGTCGACGGGATCCTTGCGGGCCCGGCGGCGCGTGAAGTAGCGCCGTTGAGAAACCAGGCATTGTTGCTGGTCCTGACGCGGATGGGGTTGCGTTCGCGTGAAGTCCAGGACCTCACCCTGGATGACATTGATTGGCGGGCCGGTGCGGTAAAGGTGACCGGTAAGGCTGGCCGTTGCGAACTCATGCCATTGCCGGTGGATGTTGGTGCCGCGATCGTGGACTATCTCGCCAAGGCCCGTCCGGTGTCTTCTGACCGCCACGTATTTTTGCAGGTTCCCGCACCGCATCGGGCCTTGGCCGGCACATCGATCAGCCAGATGGTCACCCTTCGTGGGGCCCGTGCGGGGATCGGTTCCCGGGTCGGTGCGCACCGTTTGCGTCACAGTCTGGCCACGGCCGTGCTGGGCAGCGGAGGAACGCTGGGAGAGGCCGCCCAGCTGCTGCGTCATTCCAGTCCATCCACGACAGTGATCTATGCCAAGGTCAACCTCGACGGGCTGCGATGCCTCACCAGGCCTTGGCCGCTGACGGTCGTTGAGGACCACCAGCGGGCTTCGCAGGACCGGCCATGACCCGGACACTGGAAAGCTATGAAGACGACTATCTGCTCTTGCGGCACACCATGGGACACCAGCTCAAGGCGGCCGGAAACCTGCTTCACGGGTACTTGAAACATCTCAATGAAACAGGCCAGAACACCCTGACGGTTGACACGGCGCTGGAGTGGGCGTGCCTGCCGGCAATGGCGGATCCCCGCACGAAGGCGGCACGGTTGAGCGCGGTCAGGGGATTCGCCGCCTATGTTCATGCCCGCGAGCCGCTCTTGGCGGCACCGGTCCCGGCAGGGCTCATTCCCACCCGGATGATCCGCCAACAACCCTATATTTATGGCGATTCCCAGGTGCAGGCCCTGATGCGCCAAGCACTTTCCCTGCAGCCCGCCACGCGCGGGTTGACGATGCAAACCCTCATTGGCCTCATGGCCTCAACAGGGATGAGGATTGGTGAATGCGTGGGGTTGAACCTCTCCGACATCGACTGGGCCAGCGGCGTATTGACGGTTCGAGGGAAACGCGGCAACACCCGCCTCGTCCCGATCGGCCACAGCACCGCAGCGGCGTTGCAGCATTATCTTCACGCCAGCCGTGCAGGCGTGCCTGCTTGTGATCCGGTGCCGTTCTTCATCAGTTCGGCAGGGCACCGGTCCCATCCCAGCAGCCTTGAAAGTGCTTTCCGCACCTTACGCGCCGCTCTCGGATACACGGCACGCCCCGGCGGCAAAGCAGCGCGGTTGCACGACTTGAGACATACTTTTGCCACCAATGCCCTGCTGCAGGCCTACCGGGACGGTGTTGACGTCGATGCCCGGACCGTCACACTGGCCACCTATCTCGGGCACGTCAGCCCGGCAAGCACGTACTGGTATCTCACGGCGATACCCGAACTGCTGGCCATCGTTGAAGAACGGGTCAGCGCCGCCCAACATCAAGGAGAGCTGCTGTCATGACCCTCATCGCACCAACCTTTCAAGCATTCTTCACCAGCTACCTGATGGGCCAGAAAGCGGCGAGCCCCCACACGATCACCGCCTACCGTGACACCTGGCGGCTGCTGCTCACCTACCTTTCCGAACAGCACCACATCAAGCCAAACACCCTCGATTTCACGGCCCTTGATGTTCACCGCATCACGGAGTTCCTGACCTATCTGGAGGAAGTCCGCGGCAATGCACCAGCCACACGCAACGCCCGGCTGGCTGGCATCCACGCGTTCTTCCACTACGCCGCCTACCGGCACCCCGAGCATGCCGATCTCATCACCCGCGTCTTGGCGATTGCACCCAAAAACACTGCAACAGTGGATATCGTCTATCTCACCGATGCCGAAGCGGCTGCCCTCCTGGCCGCCCCGGAGACAACGACCTGGACCGGGCGGCGGGACCAGCTCATGATCGAGTTCCTGCTCCATACCGGGCTGCGCGTCACCGAACTCATCAACCTCCGCTGGGCAGACCTGCAGCTGCATGCCCCGGCCTACGTCGCCTGCCGGGGCAAGGGACGCAAGGAGCGCAGCACGCCCATCAATGTTGACCTCGCCGCGGCGCTGACCACCTGGTGGGAAGAAAACACCCAACTTGGCACGGACGGTTCCGTCTTTCCCACGCAGGGGAACCACCATCCGATGAGCCCTGACGCCATCACCCAGCGCCTGGCCGTTCACCAACGCACCGCCGCCAAGAACTGCCCCTCCCTGCAACGCAAGACCGTCACCGCGCACATTCTCCGGCACACAACCGCCATGCGCATGCTGGCCGCCGGCATCGACGTGGCCACGATTTCGCTGTGGCTCGGGCATGCGAACATCGAATCAACCCGGGCCTACCTCCACGCCGACATGACCATCAAGCAGCGGGCCCTCGACCGCACCGCGCCAGCCACGACCGGACCGGGACGGTACAAGCCCCCGGATTCACTGTTGGCATTCCTGGAAAACCTCTAAGGTTATGCCGAGCTTTCAGACAACAACCACCGTCTGACCAGGACCTTTAGGAAAACATCGGCATAATCCGACCATCGGCATAACNGTATTCCGATATCGGAATACGATGGGAAAACTACACGCGCTCTTGGAGGATCTCTCCGAGAGCGCAGAGGACGAGCCCAAGCCCAAGAAGCGCTGATGGCCTCCTATCGGGAACTGCTCGCCGCCGGGACCCCGTCCCGGCAGGCAGCGGCGTTGACCGGGATTTCGCGGACCACGGCACACCGTAAACCCGCCCCGCCCCGGGAACGGGAACCGGCGGTTCCGCCGAACAAGCTCAGCGCCGCCGAACGGGCCGAGATCCTGTCGGCGCTGAACGCGCCGGAGTTCGTGGACCTGGCGCCGGCCCAGGTCTACACGAAGCTGCTGGATGCCGGGACCTATCTGGGCTCGCTCTCGACGTTCTACCGGGTGCTGGAGGAGAACAAGCAGGTCAAGGAACGTCGCCGGCTGGCCACGCACCCGCCCCGGGCTGTGCCCGAACTCGTCGCCACGGCCCCCGGGCAGGTCCTGAGCTGGGACATCACCAAGTTCCCCGGCCCCGTCAAGGGCAAATACTACGACTGCTACCTGATGGTCGACATCCACTCGCGGTTCATCGTCGGCGCCCACGTCCATGCCACCGAATCCGGGGTGTTGGCGGTGGAGATGATGAAGGAGATCTTCGGCATCCACGGCATCCCGCACGTCGTGCACGCGGACCGGGGCACGTCCATGACGTCCAAGACCGTGGCCGCGCTGCTCTCCGACCTGGAGGTCACCCGGTCGCACTCCAGGCCGCGCGTGTCCAACGACAACCCGTACAGCGAGTCACTGTTCAAGACGATGAAATACGGGCCAACGTTCCCGGAACGCTTCGCCTCCCTCGGCGACGCCAGGGCGTTCATCAGCGAGTTCGTGGACTGGTACAACCATCACCACCAACACTCCGGCATCGGCTACCACACCCCCGCGAACGTCCACTACGGGCTCGCGGAGGACGTCGCCAAACAACGCTCAGCCATCCTCGCCGCAGCCCGGGCAAAAAACCCGCAACGCTTCAGCACGACCACCGACCCGAAAATCCTCGCCCTACCCGGGCCGGCGTGGATCAACAAACCCCAGGAGATGACCGAAAAAGAAGCCGCCTAACTCCCGTTGGTACCGTTCAACTTGAAAAATTCCGGGGGCGTCAGTCCTGGTTCCTGTGGCGTGTCAGGAGCTAGTGGGTGTTTTCGTTAGTTCGTCAGGCGCAAACCAACGAAAACACCCACTGGTTGGCGAGATTGACAAGACAGATGGCGCGGCGCGGAGCCTGTCCGACCCGCCGCTTGACTTTCAGAGTGACGGTGCTTTTGGCCACCCGAATCCTGGGCCACGGACCACCTCACCCGCGCGGCACCGCACGTCGCCGAAATCGGCACAGAACCGGGGAAGGCGCAAAGCGCCCATTCCCGCCAAGGCTTCCGAGACTAGCCGCCCGGGCTGCCGGGCCAGTGACACATCCGTGAGCGACTGATAGGCTTACCTATATAGGAGGTTTGGACATGACGAGCACCACCAGCCCCGAAGCCGCACTTGTCAACGCCCGCCGCGCCCGGGCACGCCGGGAACTGGGCGGCCTGGACTACATCAGGGCCGTACGCTCCGCCGTGGAGGCCGGGGCGGCACAGCGCGATATAGCCCGCGCCCTGGGCATCGCCCAGCCGTCCGTAAGCCAGCTGCTCAAGCAGGCGGACACCAGGGGAGTGAAGCCCATTCCGGAGGGATTCAGCGGAGCCAGCCCCTACGAAATCGCCGAGCGCTACGCGGCCGGCGACATTGACCGAGACACCATGATCCGCGAACTGTCCGCATGGCCCTACGCGAAGAACGAGGGCGCGGCCGCAGCGGCGGCCGAGTGGGAGTCCACGCCGTACCTTGACACCCCGGGATCGTTCGCGGAAGTCGGCCGGGCCTTTGATGAAGGACTCATCGACGGCGACGCCTACGACCAGATTCTGGACGCCTCCGACGAGGCCCCCGAAGTCTGATGACTACGCCGTAAAGCGTGACTACCGATGACCAGGCAGCAGCGCACCGCGCCGCCTTGGAGCGCCTGGGCGCAGACGGGGGACCGCTGACCGCCCAGAGCAAAACCGCGACCGCCCACAACCCAGAGTGGTTCAACGTCCGCCGAGGCGAGCCACGCCAGGACCGCCGCCGGCTGCACAACGAGATCCTGGCACGCTTCATAGAGTCACGCCCCGAGGTCCGCCGCGACAAGAAGGCGATTGTTCTTGCCGGCCCTCCGGGTGCCGGAAAGTCCACCGCACAGGCCGCCCTCATCCAGGCAACCCGGACGCAGCCCGAACACTGGCTGCCGATCAACGCCGACGACTTCAAAGACGAGCTGCTGCAACAGGCGCGCCAGGACGGAAGCTACGACAGTTACCTGGTACCGGACGAAGTGCGCGCCCTTGAAGCGGCGGGGGAAAAGTTCTACCCGCGCGAGCTGGCAGCCCTGGTCCACACGGAGTCATCCATCCTCGCCAAGAAGGCACGCAACGAGGCGCTGGAGTCAGGGATGAATGTCATCATCGACGGCACCCTGGGTAACGAGAAGCAAGCCAAGATTCTGCTGGACCGCCTCCAGACGGCCGGCTACGACGTCATGGTGGCCGACGTTGAAACAACCCAAGCCGTCAGCGAGGCGCGCACCATGGGACGCTGGGAACGCGGATACCTAGATGCCGAAAACGGCACAGCCACTGGCGCGGACGCCACACTGGGCGGCCGCTGGGTTCCGCAGTCATTCTCGGCTTCACTGTTCACCACACCTGGCGACAAGGAATCCCGGTGCGCAGCCAACGCGGCCGCCGTCGCCGCCGACTATGGATGCGTCAGTGAGTACGTCGTGTACCGCGTCACAGACAAGTACTCAGCTCCTGTTCTGGACACCAAACGCGGCCGCGCAAAACACGACGGTCCGCTGGTGGACGCCGACACCCTGGCCGCCGTTCGGACGGCCGCACCTGCCCGCACGGCCCCGGCCAAGGACCGACCTGCACCCAGCAATGACTTTGAGAGGTAGCAACGTGGAACGTTCATTCTCAGACCGCTTCGAGGCGGAGATTCGCCGGGAGAAAATCCACTCACGCGAAGACGAGGAATGCGCCCAGCTGGAATGTTGGCTGACGGTTGGTGCGCCGATGCAGGGAGCGCCGGACGAACGCCGATAATCCACATTATGTAAGGTAACTTGTATTGGGGCCTTCTCCGTATAGCGGAACCGCCCATGTCCACCCTGCCTGATCTACTCTTTGGCATCCATGTTGAGGCATGCTCACCAAAATCACCGGGGTGGACAATTGGTCGTCATTTCACTTGATGCATCCAGCCGATTTTTGTCACTACAGATGGATCATTGGCCCGGCGCTGAACTCTTTCACTTACTGGCTACCAACCAGTATCTTGATGTTGTGGTTGATGACACTTGGGCCGGTTTGGCTGACCTATTTGCCGATGGGGCGTATGCCTCAGCGAAGGGACTTGTGCGCACGTATGTGTTGCATCGGCAGCTGCTCGAGCATCTGCCCGAGCCGCCGGCCACGGTGTTGGATGTCGGCGGCGGTGCCGGCCATCAATCGTTTCCGCTGGCCCAAGCCGGCTACGAGGTGACACTGCTTGACCCATCGCCGGCGATGCTGGCCAAAGCCCAACAGCGACTCCAAGGGCTGCCTGGTGAGGCCCAACGACGGGTGGCGTTCCTTCAGGCCGACGGTGAGAACGCCGTCGAAGCAGTGAAAGGTCGACGCTTCGCCGCCGTGTTGTGCCATGGCGTGCTCGGGTACCTGGAGCGTCCGGAGCCGTTGGTCAACCAGCTGTGCCAGTGCGCCGCTGCCGGTGGCGTGGTCTCGATCATGGCCGGGAATGCCAAGACGCTGGCGGTGCGCCCAGCCTTGGAACGGCGGTGGGACGACGCCTTGGCGGCGTTTGACGCCACCGGCGAGGTTGGGGTGCTGGGAGTGCCGACACGAGCCGACACGGTGGAGCACCTCAGCGAACTCATGCAGAGCCAGGGCGTGGAGACGCTGCGCTGGTACGGGGTATGGCTGTTTACCGACTGGCTCGATTTCAGTGGAGCCGAGATAGACCTCACCGATTCACGGCAGGTAGCGGCGATGGCCGCAGTCGAACTCGAAGCCAGCCGACGGGACCCCTACCGCCAACTCAGCCGCCCCTTTCATCTCGTGGGGCGCAAAGGGCTGGGCTGACGGCAAAAACAGCCGAATGTGATGGGCCGCCTTCGAGTTGAGCCATGTTGGATTTGAATTCCAGTGCGTCCGGAACCAGCGGATGTGCCCGGACCTTGCACCCGACATGACAGGCATTGCCTCCCAGCCCTTTGGGATCGCCCCTCCTGACCCACTCCCCCGCACCTTGATCCCCGCCGCGATGGATATCTACGACACCCTGGCTGGCGACCAACCCCGGCAAGCCAACAACCAGAGCATGGTCTCCGCAGCGCTCCACACCTCCATCGTCACGCTCACCGCCGCCATCGCATCGCCGTACTGGGAGGAAATCGCCCACTCGCACCTGCCCGCCCCCTGTCTGGAGCGGATCAGTGACGGGATCATCGACGGCCGACAGCCGCGCGGCGTCTTCGGCCCCCTGCGGCACTGGGGGGACACCAACTGGCCCCCTGATTCCGCGGATCCGATACGATTCTCCAGAGCAAACCCACATGATTGACGGCCGGCACGAAGGACACGATGCCGGCGCAGCGGCCACGAAAGCAGCCTCGCCGCCGATTCCAAAGGTGTTCAGTACGACGGCGCCCGTTCCAGAGAGAGCGGACGGGACCGATCAGCGGTCTACCGGGACGTCGGCACGCCCGGCCTTCTGTATGGAGCGGGTCGGAGCCCGCGATGCGGCGGCCCGATCTCGGAGGTCAGGTCCGTTCGAGGAGTTGCTGGTAGAGCGCGCGGGTGGCCGGGCTGGGCGAGACGCCGAGCTGTTCGCGGAGGAGGTCGGACAGCACGCCGTACACGGTCAGCGCCTCGGCCAGGTTGTCCTGGGCGGCGAGAGCCTGCATCAGGTAGCGATGGCCGCTTTCGCGCAGAGGGTCCAGGGCGATGAGCCGGCGGCCGGCACGGACGGCGGCAGCGAGTTCGGCGCCGGCGATGCCGGGCCCGGCGGCGGCGTAACATTCGAGGGCTCGCAGCCGGATCTCGGCGAGCTGGTCGCGGGTCTGGTCGATCCAATCGGCATCCTCGCCAGGCAGGAATCCGCGTTCGGCGACGACCAAGGCGACCAGAGCCGGACCCCAGGCACGGGTCCAGTCCTGCTGGGCCACGGCGGACTCGGCACGGTGAATCGCCTCCACGGCGGCTTCGAGGTCGATCCACGCGTCGGGGAAGTGAAGCTGGACAGTGACGCGTCCATCCACCGTATCCGGACCGAAGACGTGACGAAGCTTCGAGATCAACGGGTTGAGGCGCGCGTCGATCGCGGCGGAATCCGGGGAGCGCCAGAGCGCCTCGGCCAGCTCGTCGCGGGGCACCTGACGGTGCCTGTTGACGACGAGGTAGGTGAACATCAGGCGGCCCTGACGGCCGGGCAACCCCGGATCGAGCCTGAGCCCGTCCCGCTCCACGACCAGCGGCCCGCAGATCTGGAGACGCAGCGCTGACTGCACGGACATGACACCATGATCGCATGGGTCCTCGTCGTTCCGAGGAGGGTTCGACCAGTTTTGGGAGGTCGTTATGGCGAAGCTCATCCGATGCGAATGTGGGTTTGTCGTCCGCGGCGGCACCGACGAGGAAGTGATCGGAGCGATCCGCGGCCACATCGCCAGCGACCATCCGGCGCTCCTCGGCGCAGTGAGTCGCGAGGATCTGCTGGGGTGGATCCAAGTGGAATAGGCAGAGACCCCGCCGCCAATGTTGCGCCAACCTTGAGCCAACCCTGGCCCAATGACGAGCGGGCAGAGTGTTCACATGCTCATCGAACCCGTCTGGCTGGCAAATCATCTGTACGATCCTGCGGTCCGCGTCGTCGAAGTGGACGTGTCCGCGACCGCCTACGATCAATGGCACATCGACGGCGCCGTGCTGTGGAACGTCTACGCCGACCTCAAAGACGACCGGTATCGTCCCGTCGGCAGTCACACACTCGAACGTCTGTTGGCTCGATCCGGCATCGGGCCGGACTCGACGGTCGTGTTCTACGGCTACGCCCCGGCACTCGGCTATTGGCTGCTCAAGCTGTACGGGCACGCCGACGTCCGCATCCTGAACTGCTCCCGCGACGCTTGGCGCGCCGAAGGACACCCCTGCAGTACTACGCCGGTCCCCCCGGTGGCGGCACCGTACGAGCCCATCGAACGGAACCACCGGCTGTTCGCCGACGTACCGGACGTGCGCCAGGCCATCGGGCGCACCGGAACGACGATTCTGGATGTCCGCTCCGAGCCCGAGTACGCCGGTGAGCGGTTCTGGCCGTCCGGCGGAATGGAGCCGGGAGGGCGCGCGGGCCACATCCCGACGGCGCTCCACCGGCCGTTCGGCGAACTCTACGACCAGCGCGGTGCGTTCCGCCCGGTCGACGAGCTGCGCCGGGCGCTGTCCCTGCCGGAACTCGAGGGCGACGACGAGCTGATCACGTATTGCACGGTCGGGGGCCGCGCGGCCACCTCGTGGTACGTGCTCACCGAACTGCTCGGACGCGAGCGTGTCCGGGTCTACGACGGATCCTGGGCCGAGTGGGGCCTTCGCCCCGACACCCCGGTCGAGACACCGCACACCGCCGCACACAGAGGCGAAGACACTGCCTGACCTCATCCCCAAGAGTCCGGATACGCCCGCCGAAGCCCGCGCTTTCCAGGCCGGCCCCGGTCACCGGTAGCTGGTCCAGGGTCCGGACACCGCCAAGGCACGATCTAACAAATCCCCGGTGCCGGCCGATAATGCTCCTTGAAAACCTGGGGAGGGTCATGCATCGCTATCGTTCGCGTTCCACGGAGCCCACATCGGGCACTGCGGCATTGACGGCTTGGCCGCTGTGGATCATGACCCTCTTGGTCGGAGTCTACGCGGCGGGCCGCCTGTTGCACGGCCCGGGCTTCGACGTCGTCGTCGATGTGTGGCTTGCCAGCCTGGCCCTCGGGGCGACGGCGGCGGTTGCCCTGTTTGCCGCGTTGCAAACCCGGTCGCAGCGACCAGACCTGATCTTCGTGGTCGCAGCCGTGACAAGCTGGGTCAGCGGCCAAAGCTACTATGTCCTGGCGCTGGACGGCGCCGACTCGCTGCCTGTCCCCTCCCCCGCCGACTTCGGATTCCTTGGCTTCTGCATCTTCATGGTGGGCGCCATGGTGACGCTGATTCACCGTCGGATGCGCGGGTTGACCTTGACCGTGCT
Organism: Specibacter cremeus; assembly: GCF_003946885.1. Lineage (GTDB taxonomy): Bacteria > Actinomycetota > Actinomycetes > Actinomycetales > Micrococcaceae > Specibacter > Specibacter cremeus. The sequence goes on from NZ_RWKQ01000020.1 coordinate 77,510, forward strand.
GCTCGACAGCGCCGTGGGGGCGTTGGGCGCCGCATCCGTTCTGGCAGTGTTCTTCGGCCCGGTGTTGGACAACGCTGTCAAACACTCATTCTCCCTGGCGACGATCATCGAGGTGTCATACCCCCTGTTTGACATTGTGCTGATCGCGGCGATCGCCGGGATCGGCGCCGCCCAGGGTTTTGAGACGGGGCGGCACTGGACCCTGCTTGCCGGCGGCCTCGTTCTGTTCACCGTGGCCGACGTCATCTATGGCCTCGACGAATCCACCTATCTCCAGGGCTCGTGGATCGACCTGTGCTGGACGATCGGGCTGGCCCTGATCGCCTGGTGGGTCACCCGTTCAGCGCATGCTCGACACGGCGCAGGTTCTACTGCGTTCCACATCTCAGCGCTCGCCATTCCGATGGCCTCCATGATCGCCGCGTTGGGTATTCTCCTGCTGAGCAGCAACATGCCGATGGACACCCTGGCGATCGTTCTGGCGGGGGTGACCCTGGCCGTTGCCGCGGTGGCGCTGGGCCTGCGACAGCTGTCCTTCCGCCGTCAGGCACGAACCGACGAGCTGACCGGCTTGCTAAACCGTCGTGCCTTCTACACCGACGTACCAACCCGACTCACCCGGCCGAGTGCGCTGATTCTGCTCGATCTCGACGGATTCAAACACATCAACGACAGTCTCGGTCACGACGTGGGCGACCGGATGCTGGTGGAAGTCGGTCAGCGCCTGAAGCGCCAACTGCACAGCCGGCAGCCGCACCATCGGTTACGTCGTCGCGGCTTGCTGACCCGTCTCGGCGGAGACGAGTTCGCGCTGCTGCTTCCTGGCGACGATGCCCACCGCGCGATGGTGGTCGCCGGGGAACTCTGTACCATCCTCGCCGAACCGTACTCCCTTGAGGGGATCGCCGTGCAGTCCAGCGCCAGCATGGGGATCGCTGTTTTCCCCGAACACGGTGACAACCTGAGCATCTTGCTCCGAAAAGCCGACCTTGCCATGTACAAGGCCAAGGCCGCCCACACCGGACATCACGTCTATGGCGACTCCGATGACAGCCATGGTGACGAACGCCTGCGCATGCTCGAAGAACTCCGGAACGCCCTTGCCACCAACGAGCTGGTGCTGCACTACCAACCCAAAATCAACCTGGATTCCGGCGCTGTCACCGGATTCGAGGCGCTCGTGCGCTGGGATCACCCCCGCCGGGGCTTGTTGCTACCCGACGCCTTCCTCGGTCTGGTCGAAGAAGCAGGGCTGATGCGCGAAATGACCCGCGTTGTGCTGGAAGAGGCGTTGGACCAGACGGCGAGTTGGCACGCACAGGGGCACAACTTCACGGTTGCCGTGAACCTGTCGGCCAGTTCGCTCGTCGACGCGGGCCTGCCAGGACGGATTGCCGACATGGTCACCTCACGCGGGCTACCTGTCTCAGCTCTCATGCTGGAGGTGACCGAAGATTACGTCGTCAGAAACGTGAGCCGGGCGCGCACGATCTTGACCGAGCTGCGTAACCACGGCTTCCGCATCGCAATAGACGATTTCGGTACCGGTTACAGCTCCCTGGCCTACCTTCGTGACCTGCCCATTGACGAGCTCAAGCTCGACCGGTCCTTCATTACCCCGATGACCAAGGACAGCCGGGCCGCGGTGCTCGTGTCGTCCACGATCGACCTGGCCCACAGCCTCAAAATGGATGTGGTCGCCGAGGGCATTGAGACCGCCGATGCCTACGGCGACCTGGTCATCTTCGGTTGCGACCAGGGCCAGGGCTATTACATGTCCCGCCCGATACCCGCCGACGACATCGCCGGGTGGCTCGATGAGCGGCCGGCTCTCAGTCACCTCTGAGCAGTGACCGAGCCTCGCCAAACCGGCGGCTTCGTGCTGTGATGGTGCCAAGTCGCCTGCGGCTTGCGACGCCTGACCGGGGAGGCATCATGACCGCTGTGGAAGGCAATCTGTCGTTGGTGTTGGGGCGCCGCCCCCTCTGGCAAGCCCTGTTCGTCATCGCCGGCCTCACCGCGGCCCTCTGCTGGTCCGTGATAGTGGTCCTGGCCCTGGCCAGCGGTGGCCCTGCGGCGATCATGGTCTTGCTGGGTCTGACCGTGGCGACCTCGGTCTGGACCGTCACCTGGCTGCGCCGGGACGCCAGACGGCACGCGTTGAGCGGTGCGCGGCCGAAGCACGAGAAGAAGTCTCCCGGGTGGCTCGGACGCATGATTGCGACCGCGGTCGGACTCACCGGAATCCTCATCTGGTTCGGGGTCTACGCGATGCTCGACGGCGATGGAACCTTCGTGGTGCTGACCGGGTTGCCCCTGGCATCCACCACGGTCGCCTGTATCGCTTACCGGCGCTGGAAGAGCGCCATGTTGCACCGGGCCACGTAGCGAACCATCCCGCCGCGGACAAGGCCAACGCGGGACAATGCCTGGCCCTACGCCCCCGCCGTGGACGTGAGCCCGCCGATGGCCTCCGCGATCGGCATGGCCCCGTCCGTGAACTCGATGGTGCGATGGATGGTGGCCGGCGTGGCCAGCACCGCCGCCGCGACCCGGGCCACATTGCCGCGGTTCGTCTGCCGATGCGCGCGGTCTGGCGCCGTGGTGATGGTGCCCGACGGCGGCCCGTCCGTCAGCGCCCCGGGCGCCAGGATCGTCCAGTCCAGGCTGGTGTTCCGCAGGTTCTCGTCGGCATCGGCCTTGGCCTCCGCGTAGGGGAAAAAGCTGTTTGACGGGTCGATGCCATGGTCCGGCCCCGCCCCGAGATAGGACACCATGAGGTACCGCCGTACCCCGGCCTGTTCGGCAGCGTCCATCGACCTGATGGCCGCATCCCGATCCACGGCATAGGTTCGCGCCGGGTTCCCTCCCCCGGCCCCGGCAGACCAGACGACGGCCTCGTGCCCCGCCAGTGCTGCGACGAGACTGTCCGCATCCGCCATCTCCACATCCAAGACGAGAGGCTCGGCACCGGCGGCGGCCACGTCGTCGTACTGGTCCGGCGTGCGGATCACCGAGGTGACTTGCCAGCCCTCCTCCACCAGAAGCCTGGACAGCAGCATTCCGACGCGGCCGTGGCCGCCGATGATGACGATCTTGTTCACGAAGCCACGCTATCCCATGGCAAGGGCGCCCGTCTCCCGGGTGTGCGTCAGATTTGTAGGTAGTTGCGTCCGGTAACGGTTTTGTGGCTGTGGGCGGCGGTCAGGCTGCGGTGGTCTG
>NZ_RWKQ01000021.1:0-31291 GCF_003946885.1 Specibacter cremeus
GCCCTACGACACCACGCCCGCGATCCTCAACGCCCTGTCAACTTGCTGCTGACCTCGTGAAACACGACTTTGCCGGGGCCCTGCCTTCAGGACCTCGACGTGGCCGAAGTTCTTGTGCACGTTCAGGAATTTCACGTCCGACATCAGCGCTGGGCCTTTCCGAGCAGGAGGGCGTTGCCCTTGGAATACTTCTTTTCCAGACGTGTCTGCGCCAGGGTCAGGATGGAGGTCAGCAGGATGTACCAGATGCTGGCGACGATCAGCAAAGGAATCTGTTGCAGGTTCTGTGCGTAAATCTGCTGGGTGTTATACAACAGGTCCCCCACACCGATGACAATGACCAGAGAGGTGGTTTTCAGCATCGAAATGACTTCATTGCCCACCGGGGGGATGATCACTTTCATGGCCTGCGGAATGACCACGAAGCGCAGCGTGTGCAGCTGGCTGAAGCCCATGGAGCGTGATGCCTCCGATTGTCCGGCCGGGACACTGAGCAGCCCGGCCCGCACGATCTCGGCCATGTAGGCGCCCTCGTTCAGCCCAGGGCCCAAAATTGCGGCACCAAACAGCGAGATAACGTCGTTGGTGTTCCACTCGACAAAGGTGGGTCCCCAGGGGATGCCAAGCCCGATTTTCGGAAACAGGACGGCAGAAAAGCCCCAGAACAGCAGCTGGACCAGAAGCGGTGTCCCCCGGAAGAACCAAATGTAGGCCCCGGACACTCCGCGCAGCAGCCAGTTGTCCGACATCCGCATCACCGCCACCACCAGGCCGACGACGAAGCCGATCACCATGGCGATCACGGTCAGTTCCAGCGTTATCAGCAGCCCGCCGAGAATCCGGGTGTCCAGGAAGTACTTTCCCACCGTGACCCAGCCGAAGCCCGGGTTGGTGATCAGGGTCCACACGCCATAGACGATGGCAAACAGCACGACGACGACGGCGACGATCTGCCCGGGGCGCCGGCGGCGGAGCACCGGCTTGGTGGTCAGGGCCAGAAAGTCGTGCCCGACGTCCGGTTGGCTGAGCAATTGGCGGTCGTTCATTTAGCCCTCCACCGCGGGGTTGATCTGTGCCGTTTTCACGGCGGACGGCGTCAGATTCCAGGCGGCCATGATCTTGCCGTAGGTGCCGTCGTCGATCAGTGACTGGATGGCGGCCTGGAACGCCTTCGCCAGCTCGCCGTCACCCTTGGCCATCGCGACACCGGCCAGCGACGGCTCGACCAGGATCGAACCGATCTGGGCAAACGCGTCGGGCTGGATCTGTGAATAGTAGGCGGTGAGGGCGTTGTCCGCCAGCATCGCCTGGGCGCGGTTGGAGGCGATGGATTGGTTCGCGCTGTCCTGCTGGGGCAGCAGCAGCGGGGTGATGGCCGCCTTGCCGGCGTCGGTGCACTGCTTTTCGAAGTTCGGCAGGACGGTGAGGGCCTGGGTTGTCCCTGTTTGCGCGGTCACCGTCTTGCCGCACAGATCGAGCACCGTGTGGTAGCTGCCCTCGTTGCCCTTCTTCACCATCACCGATGTTCCGCCCTGCATGAAGCTGACCATGTCCACCACGGCCGTCCGCTTGGGGGTGATGGAGAAGGCGGCCCAGGAGGCGTCATAGCGCTTGGACTGGATCCCGGCGAGGATGCCGTTGAAGTCGCCCTTGGTGATGTCGATCTTGATGCCCATCTTGTTGGCCACCGCCAGTGCCATGTCCGGTTCCAGGCCGATGATCTTGCCGGTGTTGTCAGTGAAGTCGATCGGCGCGTACGTCGGGTCCGTCACCAGTTGCATGCTGCCCTTGGACTTCATGTCGGCGGGCAGCAGGTCCTGGACCTTGGTGTCGGACTTCACCGCCTCGGCCGCCTGGTGGCCACCCTCCCCCAGCGCCGGCTTCGACGCCCCGGACGCGTTGGCCGCCGATGCCGGGGTCTCGGAATTGGTGCAGCCCGTAGAAGCAGCGATCAGCAGTGCAGAGACCGCTAAAAGGCAGGATTTGGTCAGCAGGGTGCTCTTGGTCATCGCGTCTCCAGTTGGCGAAGGATGGACTTGTAAAAATAATATGTGCAACTTATTATTTGTGTGACAGCCAACACTGTCAAGGGGTAGGTTCGAATGTGTCCAGTGCTCAAACATTTCTAGTGGAAGAGGGGAACCATGGAGACGAGGACCCGGAAGCGAACGCACGCCGTGACCGAAGAGGCGATTGCGGAGCGGCGCAAAACCATCGTCGCCCATGCCGCCGGGATCATCGCCCATGCGGGGGTGGAAGGCTGTTCCTTTGGTGCCGTCTCGGATTCCACCGGATTCAGCATCGGCATGATCCAGCACTACTTCCGCACCCGGGAGCGGCTGGTTCTGGCCACTGTTGAGTTCAGGACCAATGCGTCGGTTCAAGAGTGGCAGGGGCTCTATTCGGAAGGAACCAATGCCCTCGAGCGGTTGCACGATCTGCTGACCTTCGCCGTGGAGGGTGAAGCCACCTTCGAGGAGGCGTGGGGTTTCTGGGTCGAGGTTTACAGCGCCGCCCACAAGGACGACGGCATCCGCAGGCACGTTGCGGATGCGCTGCTGGCCTGGCGGGGCATCTTTGTGCAGACCCTGGAGGAAGCGGTGTCCGAAGGGCTGATCCACCCCTTCCACGATGCCGAGGCGCTGGCCACCCTGCTGCTGGCCGTCATCGACGGACTCGCCATCCAGACACTGAACGGCATCTACGACCACAGCCCGCAAACGATGATCGAAACACTACAGCGCTTCGCCGCCCACGAATTCGGGATCGACGAGGCCGACTTCGTGCACCGCAAACGAGGCAGCCGGCCCCCGGTGCCGTGAACAGTGCCGTGACAGGCGCCACCCCTTGGCCGTTGCGATCACCCCCGCCGCCCGAAAGAACGCCGCACCGCCAAACGATCCGAAGGACACCATGAGTATCATCACCGAATCCCTGCACACGGCCCGCTTCGCGGACCGGGCCGACGGGTACCACCCCTCGCCGGTCCGTGAGGTCTTTGAGGTGTCCATGCGACCCAACATGATCTCCCTGGCCGGAGGCAACCCGGACCTCACCGGCCTGCCCTTGGACCGGATAGCGGAGATGGCGCGCCACATCATCAAGGACCGCGGCGAGGAGGCCCTGCAGTACGGATCCGGGGCCGGCACCCCGGAACTGCAGGAACTGGTCTGCCAGATCATGGCCCTGGAAGGGATTTCCGCCCAGCCGGAGAACGTGCAGATCACCTCCGGCTCCCAGATGGCACTGGAGCTGGTGACCAAACTCTTCTGCAACCCCGGGGACGTGGTCCTGGCCGAGGGACCCACCTACGTCGGGGCACTGGGCACCTTCGAAGGTCTCCAGGCGGACGTCGTGCAGGTGCCCATCGACGAGTTGGGGCTGATCCCGTCCGGGCTCCAGGACGCCATCGGGGCACTGAAGGCACAAGGCAGGACGATCAAGTTCCTCTACACCATCCCGAACTTCAACAACCCATCCGGCATTAGCCTGGCCGCAGAGCGCCGCCCGGAGATCGTCGCCATCTGCCGCACCGAGGGAATCGCCATCGTGGAGGACAACCCCTACGGCTTGCTGAGCTTCGACGGCTCGGCTCAGGCTGCCCTGCATTCCCTGGACCCGGACAACGTCTTCTATCTGGGCTCGTTCTCCAAGATCTTCTCCCCCGGCCTGCGGATCGGCTGGGTCCTCGCGCCCACCGAGGTGCGCAAACGCCTCCAGCTCGCCGCCGAAGCCACCACCATTTGCCCGTCGGTGCTCAGCCAGATGCTGGTGCAGAGCTATATCTCCGGGTTCGACTGGCGCGCCCACGTCCGGGATGCCTGCTCCACCTACGCCCGCAGGTGTGCCGCCGTGATGGATGCACTGGAAGTCCATATGCCGCAGGGGTCCAGCTGGACCAGGCCTGCAGGCGGGTTCTTCACCTGGGTCGCCCTTCCCGCTGGGCGGTCCGTGGATGCGCTGCTGCAGCCGGCGATCGACGCCGGCGTGGTCTTCGTCCCCGGCAGCGCCTTCTTCGCCGAACCGGCGGGTGCAAACCTACTGCGGGTGGCCTTCTCCTTCGAGACCGAGAAAACGCTGGTGGAGGGTATCCGCCGGCTCGGTGCCGCGGCAGCGGCATTGCCGCCCGCCCCGTCATCATCCAAAGGAGAAGACCTTGCGTAAGCTGACCACCTTTGAAAGCCGCCCGTACGGGCACCGCCTCACCGTCGTCACGGCGGAGACGATCCACACCATGGATCCGGCCCGGCCGACGGCCGAGGCCTTCCTGCTGGCCGGCCCCGAAATCGCTGTGGTCGGAAGCCTGGACACCTGCCGTGCCGCAGCCGCGGCCCTGGGTGGCCCGGAGCCTGACGTGCGGGACTTCGGCGCCGTGACGATTGTGCCCGGGTTCATCGACGCGCACGCCCACCCGCTGATGCTCGGGCAGATGATGAGCTGGGTGGATTGCGGGCCGGCCAAGGCCGCCGGCATCCCCGAGATCGTGGCACTGCTCAAGGCAGCGGCCGAGCGGATCCCGAACGGCCTTCCCGTGCGCGGCTACGGCTACGAGCACCGCAACCTGGTCGAGGGCCGCCATCCCACCCGGTTTGAGCTGGATGGCGTGGCGACGGACCGGGAGGTCTATCTGATGAACGCCTCCGGCCACGGCGGTGTGGTGAACTCCTTCACGTTCGATTTGCACGGTATTTCCCGCGACACGCCTAACCCCCGGGGCGGCGAGTTTTTCCGTGACCAGGCAGGGGAGCTGACGGGCGAGCTCTCCGATGCCGCCTGCAACATCCTGACCGGCCTTGAGGGCGTGAAGATCGGCCATCATGGTCCCAACTTCCACCTCGCCGACGAGCCGGAGGAGCACCTGCGCCAGCTCGGGGTGGCGCAGGAGAACTTCCTGGCCGGCGGGGTCACCGGCATCGGGGACGCCCAGGTGTCGCGGCGCGAATTCGACATGTACCTGCAGCTGGCGGCGAAGAACCAGCTCAAGGTCCGCGTCAGCATGTACCTGCTCTCACACCTGCTCGACGACGCCCTGGACATGGGCCTGCATGGCCAGTTCGGCAACGCGCGCCTGAGTTTTGCCGGGATCAAGTTCTACGCCGACGGCACCCTGGGCGGCTGGACGGCCTACTTCCCGGACGGCTATGTGGGGGACCCCTGCCGCACGGGCCAGCTCTACCACGAGCCCGCCGCGTACAAGGAGCTCATCCGCAAGGCGCATGCCGTTGGCCTGCAGACCGCAACCCATGCCCAGTCGCCCACCGCGCTGGAAATGGTCATCGACGCGATCGAATCGGCCCAGGCCGCGCGGCCGGATGCCGATGCCCGGCACCGGATTGAACACTGCGGGCTGCCCACGCCCGGGCAGATACGGCGGATGGCCGTCGCCGGCATCTACCCGGTCAATCAGCCGCAGCACTACTACAACTGGGGTGAGGGCGTCACCGCCGCGATTGGAACGCCGGGGGAGCGTTTCAACCCGCTCGGCGAATTCGTCGAAGCCGGGGTGCCGGTCACGATCAGCTCGGATGCGCCGGTGGCGGCTCCCCGCCCCCTGAAAGCCATCCAGGCCGCCGTGACCCGGGTGACCCGCAGCGGACGCCGCCTGGGCGCGGACAGTCTGCGCATCACGGCACGGACCGCGTTGGAAGCCCACACCATCAACGCGGCCACGGCGCTGGGCCGCGAGGACGACCTCGGCTCCCTGGCACCCGGCAAGCGCGCGGATTTCGCCGTCCTTGGTCGGGATCCCCTGGCCTGCGAGCCCCAGCACATCGCGGCCATCGACGTGCTCGAAACCTGGGTTGACGGCGTCTGCCAGTACACCGCGGACACCGCCCGACGGACCCCCCGTCCGACCTTGACCCCGTGACTTCCTGACAGGAGAACCGCTGTGCAGACCCATCTGACAGAATCCCCAACCACGTCGCCCGCCGCACCCATCGAGGACAATGCCGGCTACGCCATCCTCAAAACGCTCCGAAACTACGGCGTGGATGCGATCTTCGGCATCCCGGGCACCCACAACCTGGAGTTCTACCGGCATCTGGTACCGCTGGGAATCCGGCCGGTGACCACCCGCCACGAGCAGGGCGCCGGCTACGGCGCCGACGGCTGGGCCCAACAGACCGGACTGCCCGGCGTCGTCATCACCACCTCCGGCCCCGGCCTGCTCAACGCCCTCTCTGCGGCGGGCACCGCGTATTGCGAGTCCCGCCCGCTGATCATCCTCTCCCCCGGCGTTCCCGAGGGGGAGGAATTCGCGGACATCGGATCGCTGCACGAGACGAAGGATTCGACGGCGGCGGCGGGTGCCATTGTCGAGTGGAGCCGCCGGGTCCATTCGGCCACGGAGGCCGTCCACGCCGTCCATGACGCCTTCGACATGTTCCGCTACGGGCGTCCGCGCCCGGTCCACATCGAAGTGCCGCTGAACGTCCTCGAAGGCCCCTCGGACTGCCCGGAGGACCTGCTCGAGGCCAAACCCGTCCGCGCCGGGCAAGCCGCCGTCCCCGCCGCGCTGGCGGAACTGCTGCAGGCACCGGTCGTCACCACGCTCAACGGCAAGGGCGCCCTGCCCGAAAGCCACCCGCTGTCGCTGGGCTCCGACATCCGGTTGCCCGCGGCCCAGGACCTCTGCAACGACGCCGACGTGCTGCTCATCATCGGCTCCAAGGTGGGCGAGTCCGAGCTGTGGGGCGGACGCCTCACCCCGCGCGGATCGGTGGTGCGCGCCGACATTCTCCCGTCCCAGGCCCACAAGAACGTGCGCTCGGACGTGGCGCTCATCGGTGACGCCGCCGTCGTCGTACCGCAACTTGTCACCGCGCTCGGCCCGTTGGACCGCACCAAGGCCGACGTCGGATCCGTCCGCGACAGCCTTCGCCGGCAGGCATGGGCCTTGTCGCCCGGGCTGAGCCGCATCGCCGACGCTGCGGCGTCGGTGCTGCCGGCCGGCACCATCGTGGGCGGCGATTCCTCCCAGATCACCTACCTGGGCACCGCGTCCTTCATTCCACAGGACCTCCCCCACTCGCTGCTCTACACGCCCGCGTACGCAACCTTGGGCTACGGGCTGCCGGCATCCATTGGCGCCAAGATCGCCGCCCCGGACCGCCCGGTCGTGTGCATCCTGGGTGACGGCGCGCTCATGTTCGCCGTGCAGGAGCTCATCACCGCCGTCGAACAGCGTCTCGACCTCGTCGTCGTGTGCGTCGACAACGGCGGCTACGCGGAAATCCGCGCCAACGAGGCCGACCGCGGCATCGCCCCCGTGGGCGTGGACCTGGCGCAGCCCGACTGGGCCGCCCTGGCCACGGCGTTCGGCGGCACCGGCCACGAGGTGGCAGGCGCCGCGGATTTTGCGCCGACGCTCAAGAAGGCCATGCACAGCCGGGGGCTGCAGCTGTTGCACGTGCCGGTCGGCCTATTCGACGCCGCCATCTCCCCTGAAACGACGACCTAGGAACGCGACATGAGCATCAGCACACCCGGGAGCGCCGGTGACACACCATCGGCCACCCACCACGTGCAGAGCACCCACGACAGAGAACCGACGACGGCGGCGACCCACCTTTGGAAGGTGGGTCGCCGCCGTCGTGCGTTGGGAAAGCTCTGCGTTGGGAGGGATCCTAGCCCATCAGGGGCGAGCCGATGAACGGGTCGACGGCCAGGGCCAGGAACAGCAGCGTCAGGTACGTGATGGAGCCGTGGAACACCATCATGGCGCCCTTCTTGGTCACCTCGTCGCGGCGGGCGGTGTTGTACAGCTTGTGCGCCTCGAACAGGAACCAGGCGCCGGCCACGACGGCGACGGCCGTGTACACGATGCCGGCGTGGCCGAGCGGGACCAGCAGCAGCGAACAGGCGATCATGGCCCACGAATACAGCACGACCTGCTGGGCGACCTTCTGCGACCCGGCCACGGCGCCGAGCATGGGCACGTTGGCGGCGTTGTAGTCGTCGCTGTAGCGCATCGACAGCGGCCAGTAGTGCGGCGGCGTCCACAGGAAGATGATCATGAACAGGACGACGGCGGGCCATTCGACCGTGTTCGTCACGGCCGCCCACGCGATCAGCACCGGCATGCAGCCGGCCGCCCCGCCCCACACGATGTTCTGCGACGTGCGGCGCTTGAGGATCAGCGAATACACGACCACGTACAGGAAGATGGCGACGGCGCCGAGGACGGCCGTCAGCGGGTTGGCCAGCCACAGGATGGCCACCGAGAGAACCGTCAACACCCACGAGAAGACCAGGGCCTCGCGCGGGGTGAGGACACCCGTGACCAGGGGCCGGTTGGACGTGCGGTGCATGACTTTGTCGATGTCCCGGTCGATGTAGCAGTTGAACGCGCCCGAGGCTCCCGCGGCCAACGCGCCGCCGACCATCGTGACAACCATCAGCCACACCGACGGCAGGCCCCGCTGGGCGAAGAACATGGTCGGCAGCGTGGTGACGAGCAGCAATTCCACGACCCGGGGCTTGGTCAGGGCCAGATACCCCTTGGCCTTGGCGGAGAACCCCAGCGCCCCCCCGGGAAGGGAGGACCCGGGGTCGGCTCCGGCGATCGGGATATGCGTTGCGCTCACGTGGAAAGTCACCATGTTCTAGTCGTTGGGGGTTCTAGTCGTTGGGTCCGTGCCGGCGGGCCAGTCGCCGACGTGCGAGTGTCCGGACAAGCCCGCTCAATATCATACCCGGCCACGGTCGAAGGGGCATGTCGGGACATTCGTCAAGCCCCCGTCCCAACCTGGCGGAAAATTGATCAAGTGTTCACGCACGTGACGGCAATGTGAATGGCCTGCTCCCCCGTCGTTTCGCGGCGCCCAAGGGGTTGGGGACTAAGCTGGCAAGGAGAGCCAGACGCCCAGATTCAGGCACCCGACGAGAGGGACCCCCAAAGTGTCACAATCGGATTCAACGTTCTTCACCTGGACCGACGAGGACCGGCGCGCCGTTGACACGGTTCGCGTGTTGGCCGCCGACGCCGTCGAGAAGGTTGGCAACGGCCACCCCGGCACGGCCATGTCGTTGGCCCCCGCCGCCTACCTCTTGTTCCAGAAGCTCATGCGCATCGATCCGTCCGACCCGGAGTGGGCCGGACGTGACCGCTTCATCCTCTCCCCCGGGCACACGTCGCTGACGTTGTACATCCAGCTGTTCCTGTCGGGGTACGGCCTGGAGCTCTCCGACCTGGAAGCGCTGCGCACGTGGGGCTCGCTGACCCCCGGACACCCGGAGTACAAGCACACCAAGGGCGTGGAGATCACCACCGGCCCGCTCGGGCAGGGCCTGGCGTCCGCCGTCGGCTTCGCCTACTCGCAGCGGCGCATGCGCGGGCTCATGGATCCCGACGCCGCCCCCGGCACCAGCCCCTTCGACCACACCGTCTGGGTCATCGCCTCCGACGGCGACCTGCAGGAAGGCGTGACGAGCGAGGCGTCGTCGCTGGCCGGCCACCAGGAGCTGGGCAACATGGTGGTGCTGTACGACTCGAACCACATCTCGATCGAGGACGACACGAACATCGCCTTCTCCGAGGACGTGCTGGAACGCTACGAGGCGTACGGCTGGCACGTGCAGCGGGTCGACTGGACGAAGACGGGCGAATACGTCGAGGACGTGGCCGAACTGTACACGGCGCTGAAGGCGGCCCAGGCGGAGACGTCCAAGCCCTCGATCATCTCGCTGCGCACCATCATCGGCTACCCGTCCCCGAAGAAGCAGAACACCGGCGCCATCCACGGCTCCGCGCTGGGCGCCACCGAGGTCGCCGGACTGAAGGAGGCGCTCGGTTTCGACCCGGGGAAACACTTCGCCGTCGACCCCGCCGTGCTTGCCCACGCCCGCAAGGTCGTCGAGCGCGGCGCCGCGGCGCACGCCGACTGGGACCGCGACCTGGCGGCCTGGAAGAACGCCAACCCGGATACCGCCGCCCTGTTCGACCGCATCTCCAAGCGCGAACTGCCGGCCGGTTGGGAGAAGTCGCTGCCCGAGTTCGAGGCCGGCAAGGCCGTGTCCACGCGCGTCGCCTCCGGCAAGGTGCTCAACGCCGTCGGCCCCGAACTGCCCGAACTGTGGGGCGGCTCGTGCGATCTGGCCGGGTCCAACAACACGACCATCGAGGGCTTCGGCTCGTTCGTCCCGGCCGGCAAGCAGACCGACACATGGTCCGGCGGACCCTACGGCCGAGTGCTGCACTTCGGCATCCGCGAGCACGCGGCCGCGGCCATCGTCAACGGCATCCACCTGGGCGGCCCCACCCGCGCCTACTCCGGCACGTTCCTGATCTTCAGCGACTACCAGCGTCCGGCCATCCGGCTCTCCGCCCTCATGGGCGTGCGGTCCGTGTACGTGTGGACGCACGACTCCATCGGCCTGGGCGAGGACGGCCCCACCCACCAGCCGGTGGAGCAGCTCGCCTCGCTGCGCGCCATCCCGCACCTCGACGTGGTCCGCCCCGGCGACGCCAACGAGGTGTCCGCCGCGTGGAAGGCGATCCTGGAGATCACCGACCACCCGGCCGGCATCGTGCTGACCCGCCAGAACATCCCGACCTACGCCCGCGGCGACGGCGCGGCCACGGTCACCGAGTTCGCCTCCACCGACGGCGTCGCCAAGGGCGGCTACGTGCTGGCCGAGGCCGTCGCCGGAGGACAGGTGGTGACCCCACAGGTCATCCTGCTCGCGACCGGCTCCGAGGTCCAGCTGGCCGTCGAGGCACGCGAGGCCCTGCAGGCGGAAGGCATCGCCACCCGCGTCGTGTCCATGCCGTGCGTGGAATGGTTCAACGCCCAGGATGCCGTCTACCGGGAATCCGTGCTGCCCGCCGCCGTCAGGGCGCGCGTGTCCGTGGAGGCCGGGCTGGCCCTGGGCTGGCGCGAGTTCGTCGGCGACGCCGGCCGCAGCGTGTCGCTGGAACACTTCGGCGCCTCCGCCGACTACAAACGCCTGTTCACCGAGTTCGGCATCACCGCCGAGGCCGTCACCGCCGCCGCCAAGGAGTCGCTGGCCGCTGCATCCGTCTAGCACCCCCGGCCTGCCGTCCGTTCCCGGACGGCAGGCCATGCACACCGCGGCCGGATCCGCCATGCGGGCACCGCCGCCCCACCAAGTCGAGGAGCATTCCATGAGTTCGCTTTCACCCACCGCCGCGTTGAGCGCCGCCGGCGTTTCCATCTGGCTCGACGACCTGTCCCGGGCCCGCCTGGCCTCCGGCAGCCTGGCCCGGCTGATCGCCGAAAAGAACGTCGTCGGCGTCACGACCAACCCGTCCATCTTCGAGGCCGCCATCACCAAGGGCGACGACTACAAGACGGAACTGGCCGACTACTCCGCGCACGGCGTCGACGCCGAACATGTCGTCTTTGAGATCACGACGGCGGATGTCGCCGCCGGCTGCGACCTGTTCGCCCCGATCGCCGCGGCCACCAAGGGCGTGGACGGCCGCGTCTCCATCGAGGTCGACCCGCGCAAGGCCTGGGACACCGAGGGAACCATCGCCGAGGCCAAGCGGTTGCACGCGAAGGTCGGCCGCGACAACGTCTTCATCAAGATCCCGGCCACGCTCGAGGGCCTGCCGGCCATCACGGCGACGCTGGGCGCGGGCATCAGCGTCAACGTCACGCTGATCTTCTCGCTCGAGCGCTACCGCGCCGTCATCAACGCGTTCATGGCCGGGCTGGAACAGGCCAAGGCCAACGGCCACGACCTGTCGACGATCCACTCGGTCGCCTCGTTCTTCGTCTCCCGCGTCGACACCGAAATCGACGCCCGCCTCGACGTCCTGGGCACGGATGAGGCCAAGGAGCTCAAGGGCCTGGCCGGACTGGCCAACGCACGGCTCGCCTACCAGGCGTTCGAGCAGCAGTTCGGCACCGAGCGCTGGGCGCTGCTGGCCGAGGCCGGCGCACTCCCGCAGCGCCCGCTGTGGGCCTCGACCGGTGTCAAGAACCCGGCCTACCCCGACACCCTCTACGTGACGGGCCTGGTCGCCACCAACGTGGTCAACACCATGCCGGAGAAGACCCTCAACGCCACGTTCGACCACGCCGAGGTCACCGGCGACACCATCACGGCCAGCTACACCGAGTCCAACGCCGTGCTGGACAAGCTCGAGGCGCTGGGCGTGTCCTACAACGACGTCGTGGCCACGCTCGAATCGGAGGGCCTGGACAAGTTCGTGGCCAGCTGGAAGGACCTGCTCGACCATGTGCAGGAGGCCCTGGACGCGGCCGGGGCGCGGGCGTGAGCGGGCTCGCGTTCCAGGCCACCGGCGCGGCGCTGGCCGCCGGTGAGCTGCACCTGGACACGCTCGTCGCCGACCGGTTCGCCTCGCGCCTGTTCGACAAGGACGCCACCCTGTGGGGCCCGGACGCCGAGTCCGAGTCGGCCATCCGGCTCGGCTGGGTCGAGGCGCCCGCCGTCTCCGCCCCGCTGGTCACCGAGATCGCGGCACTGCGGGCCGAGTTCGCGGCCGAGGGCGTCACGCACATCGTGCTGTGCGGCATGGGCGGGTCCTCGCTGGCCCCGGAGGTCATCACCGCAACGGCCGGCGTCGAACTGACCGTCCTGGACAGCACCGACCCGGAGCAGGTGCGTGCGGCCGTCACGGACCGGCTGGCGCGCACCGCCGTCGTCGTCTCCTCGAAGTCGGGGTCGACGCTGGAGACCGACTCGCAGCGGCGCATCTTCGAGCAGGAGTTCACCGCCGCGGGGATCGACGCCAAGGCGCGCATCGTCGTCGTCACCGACCCGGGCTCGCCGCTGGATGCGGCCGCGCGCGCGGCCGGGTACCGGAAGGTGTTCAACGCCGACCCGCACGTCGGCGGCCGGTACTCGGCCCTGACCGCGTTCGGGCTGGTCCCCTCCGGCCTGGCCGGTGCGGACATCCAGGCGCTGCTGGACGAGGCCGAGGAGGCCGCCGAGTTCCTGCGCGAGGATGCCGCGGACAACATCGGCCTCGCCCTGGGCGCGGCCCTGGGCGGCACCGCCCCGCTGCGCAACAAGATCGTGATCGTCGACGACGGCTCGGGCATCGTCGGGTTCGCCGACTGGGCCGAGCAGCTCATCGCCGAATCGACCGGCAAGCTGGGCACCGGCGTGCTGCCGGTCGTCGCCGGCCCGGCCGCGCCGGAGACGACCTCCGGTGCCGCCGACGTGCTCGTCGTGCGGCTCGTCGCCGCGGACGCCGAGATCGAGCCGGCCGCCAACGAGGTGGTCGTGTCCGGCGGCCTGGGCGGCCAGATGCTGCTGTGGGAGGTCGCGACGGCCGTGGCCGGGCGGCTGCTGGGCATCAACCCGTTCGACCAGCCCGACGTCGAGGCCGCGAAGGCCGCGGCGCGCGGCCTGCTGGACGAGACACCGGCCCCCACGGCGGCCGCGTTCACCGACGGGTCGATCGAGGTCCGCGGCGGCGACTGGCTGGGTGACGCGGCCACCGTCACGGAGGCACTGCGGGCGCTGCTCGCACATCTCGGCACCGACGGCTACCTCAGCGTCCAGGCCTACCTGGACCGGCTCACGCACGCGCCGCTGGCCGGCGTGCGCGACGACCTGGCCGCCACGACGGGTCGCCCCGTCACGTTCGGCTGGGGGCCGCGGTTCCTGCACTCGACGGGCCAATTCCACAAGGGCGGCCCGGCGATCGGCGTGTTCCTGCAGGTCACCGGCACACCCACGGAGGACCTGGCCATCCCGGACCGGCCGTTCACGTTCGGTGAGCTGATCGCGGCCCAGGCCGCCGGCGACGCGCAGGTGCTGGCCGGCCACGGCCGCCCCGTGCTGCGCCTGCACCTGGCCGACACGGCCGCCGGCGTCGCCCAACTCTCCGCCGCGGTGGCCGCCCTGGGCGTCCGCCCCAACGCGTAAGGAACGGTTGACGACGATGGCCGATTCTTTCCCCGGCAATCATGCCAACCCGCTCCGGGACAGCCGCGACCGCAGGCTGTCCCGGGTGGCGGGTCCGTCGTCGCTGGTGCTTTTCGGCGTCACCGGCGACCTGTCCCGCAAGAAACTCATGCCCGCCGTGTACGACCTGGCCAACCGGGGCCTGCTGCCGCCCAGCTTTGCCCTGGTCGGCTTCGCCCGGCGCCAGTGGGACGACGAGGACTTCGCCGCCGAGGTCAGGGCGTCGGTGATGGCGCACTGCCGCACCCCGTTCGACGAGACCGTGTGGCACCAGCTTTCCGAGGGCATCCGGTTCGTGCAGGGCGAGTTCGACGACGGCGACGCCTTCGAGCGCCTCAAGGACGTGCTCGCGAAACTGGACGAGCAGCGCGGCACGCGCGGCAACCACGCGTTCTACCTGTCGATCCCGCCGAAGGCGTTCGAGCTGGTCTGCCGCCAGCTCTCCGACCACGGCCTGGCCCAGTCCGTGGACGACAGCTGGCGGCGCGTGGTCATCGAGAAGCCGTTCGGCCACAACCTGGCGTCGGCGCGCAAGCTCAACGACATCGTCGAATCCGTGTTCCCGGCCGACTCGGTGTTCCGGATCGACCACTACCTGGGCAAGGAGACGGTCCAGAACATCCTGGCGCTGCGCTTCGCCAACCAGTTCTTCGAACCGCTGTGGAACGCCAACTACGTGGACCATGTGCAGATCACCATGGCCGAGGACATCGGCACGGGCGGCCGGGCCGGCTACTACGACGGCGTGGGCGCCGCCCGCGACGTCATCCAGAACCACCTGCTGCAGCTGGTGGCGCTGACGGCCATGGAGGAGCCCATCTCGTTCAACGCCCAGGACCTGCGCGCCGAGAAGGAAAAGGTGCTGGCCGCCGTGAAGCTGCCGGCGGACCTGTCCCGGCATTCGGCGCGCGGCCAGTTCCAGGGCGGCTGGCAGGGCGGGGAGCAGGTGCTCGGCTACCTCGAGGAGGAAGGCATCCCGGCCGACTCCACGACCGAGACGTACGCGGCCGTCCGGCTCGACATCCACACCCGGCGCTGGAGCGGCGTGCCGTTCTACCTGCGCGCCGGCAAGCGGCTGGGCCGGCGGGTGACGGAGATCGCCGTCGTGTTCAAACGCGCCCCCAACCTGCTGTTCACCGACCACGGCGAGGACGACTTCGGCCAGAACGCCGTGGTGATCCGCGTCCAGCCGGATGAGGGCGTGACGATCCGGTTCGGTTCCAAGGTCCCGGGCACGCAGATGGAGGTGCGCGACGTGACCATGGACTTCGGCTACGGGCACGCCTTCACCGAGTCCAGCCCGGAGGCCTATGAGCGGCTGGTCCTGGACGTCCTGCTGGGCGAGCCGCCCCTGTTCCCGCGCCACCAGGAGGTGGAACTGTCGTGGAAGATCCTTGACCCGTTCGAGGAGTTCTGGGCCGCCCAGGGCACCCAGCCGGAAGGCTATGCCCCCGGCAGCTGGGGCCCGGCGTCGGCCGACGATTTGTTGAAGCGAGACGGAAGGACGTGGCGGCGCCCGTGATAGTGGACCTACCCAACACCACCACCTCGAAGGTGACCAAGCGCATCGTGAAGTTGCGCGAACAGGGCGGCGTCGTCACCCTGGGCCGCGTGCTGACCCTGGTGGTCATCACGACGGACGGGCTGGAGGAGGACGCCATCGCGGCGGCCAACCTGGCCAGCCGGGAGCACCCGTGCCGGATCATCGTGCTCGCCCGGGGCAACCCGGAGGCCGCGACCCGCCTGGACGGACAGATCCGGGTGGGCGGGGACGCCGGCGCCTCAGAGGTCATCGTGTTGCGCGGCTACGGCGACCTGGCCGACGACAGCGAGTCGATCATCTCGGCACTGCTGCTGCCCGACGCCCCGATCGTGGCCTGGTGGCCGCACGGCATGCCGGCCGCGGCCAGCCGCAGCTCCATCGGCAGGATCGCGCACCGGCGCATCACGGACTCCGCCAACGAGGCGGACCCGGCGGCGGCACTGCGCCACATCGGCGCCACGTACGCGGCCGGCGACACCGACCTGGCGTGGACGCGGCTGACGAACTGGCGCATCCAGCTCGCCGCCGCACTCGACCAGCTCGAGGGCGACGACCCCATCGAGGCCCTGACCGTGGAGGGCGCCCCGGACTCCCCCAGCACGCTGTTGCTGGCCGCCTGGCTGCACAAGGCGCTCGGGGCACCCATCACGGTCATCGAGGACCCGGCCGGCACCGGCATCCGCCGCGTCGTCATGGCCCGTGCCAGCGGCAAGGTGGAGTTGTTCCGGCCCGGCACGGTCGAGGCCGTGCTGACCCAGCCGGGCCAGCCGGACCAGCGGATCTCGCTGCCGCGGCGGACCCTGCAGGACTGCCTGGCCGAGGAATTGCGCCGGCTGGATCCCGACGAGGTCTTCGGGGAGGTCATCACGGCCGGCCTGCGCCGGCTGTTCATCGACGAAGAGGTGGTCCGGTCATGACCGGCAACACGCGCATCACCATCCATCCCTCGTTCGACGTGCTGGCCGCCGCCACGGCCTCCCGGCTCATCACGCGCCTGCTGGATGTGCAGGGTGAGCGTGGCGAGGCGACCGTGGTGCTCACGGGCGGCAGCGTCGGCATCGCCGCGTTGTCGGCCGTGGCGCAGTCCCCGGCCCGGCTCGCCGTCGACTGGTCGAGGGTGAACTTCTGGTGGAGTGACGAGCGGTTCGTTGCCGCCGACTCGCCCGACCGGAACGCCGGCCAGGCGGCGGCCGCGCTGCTGGACCACGTGGACGTCGATCCTGCGCGCGTGCACGCCATGGCGGCCGCCGATGTGATCCCGGACCTGTCCGACGCCGTCTCCGACTATGCCGGCCGGCTCGCCGCCGCGGCGCGGCGCGAATGGGAAAACGACGACGACGCTCCCGGCGAGCAGGTGCCGGCCGTGCCGCGCTTCGACGTGCTGTTGCTCGGCATCGGACCGGACGCCCACATCGCGTCGCTGTTCCCCGAGATGGCCGGCATCCGGGCCGAGGGCGCGCCCGTGGTGGGCGTGACCGACTCGCCCAAGCCGCCGCCGTCGCGCGTCTCCCTGACGTTGGAGACCATCAACTCCGCCGAGGAGATCTGGCTCGTGGCGGCCGGCAGCGACAAGGCCGCCGCCGTGGGACTCGGGCTGGCCGGGGCAAACCCGGTCCAGGTGCCGGCGTCGGGGGCGCGCGGGCGGGTGAAGACGTTGTGGCTCATCGACCAGGACGCGGCCGCGGAACTGCCGGCGGACCTCATCCGGGGCGAGAAGGAGTAGCACGCCCAAACGGAACAGGGCCCGTCCCGGCATCCTGCCGGGACGGGCCCTCCACGGTGTACGTCTTGATCAGGAGTAGGTCATGATCAGGCCGAGTCCGACGATGACCAGGCCCCACACGACGCCCAACACCACGGTGAACCGGTTGAGGTTGCGTTCCGCCACGCCCGAGGAGCCCAGCGACGAGCTCATGCCGCCGCCGAACATGTCCGACAATCCGCCGCCACGGCCCTTGTGGAGCAGGATCAGCAGCGTCAGCAGCAAGCTGGTGATGCCAAGCAGGATCTGCAGGCTAATTTGGAGAACTTGCACGTACGGCCTTTCAGCGAAGGGGGTGTTGGAACGGGTCCGTTTTCGAGTCTAGCCGGTGACCAGGTGCTTTTCGAAGTTGGCGATGTTCGCGAATTCGCCCGCGTCCAGGCTGGCGCCCCCGACAAGGACGCCGTCCACGTCCCGCTCGGCGAGGATTGCGGCGGCGTTGGACGCCTTCACCGATCCACCATACAGCAGCCGCGTCCGCGCGGCCGTGTCGGCGCCGAACCGTTCGGCCAGCTCCGCGCGGATGGCGGCACTCATCTCCTGCGCGTCGGCCGGGCCGGCCACCTCGCCGGTGCCGATCGCCCAAACCGGTTCGTACGCGATGACCAGCTCCGCCGCCTGCTCCGCGGACAGCCCGGCGACGCCGGCGCGGACCTGTCCGAGCGTGTGCTCGACATGGTTGCCGGCCTGGCGCACCGCCAGGCCCTCGCCGGCGCACAGCACCGGGATCAGCCCGTGCCGGAACGCGGCGGCCACCTTCGCGGCCAGCAGTTCATCGGATTCGCCGTGGATGCTGCGCCGTTCGCTGTGGCCGATCAGCACGTAGCGGCAGCCCAGCTTGGCCAGGAACGCCCCGGAGATGTCGCCCGTGTAGGCGCCGGCATCCTGGTCGGACAGGTCCTGGGCGCCATAGACGAGCTTGAGCTTGTCACCGGCGACGAGCGTCTGGACGCCGCGGATGTCGGTGAACGGGGGGAACACGGCCACCTCGACACGGGTGAAATCGTGCCGGGCGTCGGACAGCGTCCACGCCAGCTTCTGCAGCAGCGTGATGCCCTGCACGTGGTCCATGTTCATCTTCCAGTTGCCGGCAATCAGCGGCGTGCGGTCGAACTGTCCGTTGGTCGAGGTCGTCATGGTTCTCTCTTGGTTGGCGTGCATCTGCAAAGAATGACGCGGGCCCGGCCGCGTTCGGCCGGGCCCGCGGAGGGTGCCGTGCGGCCGCTAGCGATCCAGCGCCGCCAGGCCGGGCAGCGTCTTGCCCTCGAGGAACTCGAGGCTGGCGCCGCCGCCGGTGGAGATGTGGCCGAACGCCGCATCGTCGAAACCGAGCGTGCGCACCGCGGCGGCGGAGTCACCGCCGCCGACGACGGTGAACCCGCCGTTGGCGGTGTTCTGCGCCAACGCCGCGGCCACCGCACGGGTGCCCTCGGCGAACGCGGGGAATTCGAACACGCCCATGGGGCCGTTCCAGAACACGGTGCCGGCACCCTTGACGGCGTCGGCG
This sequence comes from Specibacter cremeus, assembly GCF_003946885.1. GTDB lineage: Bacteria > Actinomycetota > Actinomycetes > Actinomycetales > Micrococcaceae > Specibacter > Specibacter cremeus. Next base: position 18,721 of record NZ_RWKQ01000021.1, read on the forward strand.
AACGCCGCCCCGGACAGCGGTCCGATGTCCAGGCCCAGCCCGGTCGCCCCGAAACGGCCGGCCTCGATCGCGTCGGCGGCCACCACCTCGTGCGCCGCGTCGGCGGCGAACGTGGCGGCCACGACGATGTCGGTGGGCAGCACGAACGTGGTGCCGGCCGCGGCCGCCCGGTCCAGGTAGTCCCGCACGACCGGGATCTGGTCGGTCTCCAACAAGGAGGCGCCGACGGGGTGGCCCTGCGCGGCCAGGAACGTGAACAGCATGCCCCCGCCCACCAGGATGGTGTCCGCCTTGCCGATCAGGTTGTCGATCACGGCCAGCTTGTCCGAGACCTTCGACCCGCCGAGGACCACCACGTACGGGCGGGCCGGCGTCCCGGTGAGCTTGCGCAACACCTCCAGCTCGGTCCGGACCAGGTCGCCCTGGTAGGACGGCAGCGCCTTGGCGATGTCGTACACGGACGCGTGCTTGCGGTGCACGGCACCGAAGGCGTCGTCCACGTACGCGCCCCGCCGCCCCGTCAGGGCGGCGAGCTCGGCGGCGAAAGCCGCACGGTCGCCGTCGTCCTTGCTGGTCTCCCGGGCGTCGAAGCGCACGTTCTCCAGCACCAGCACGGCGCCGTCGGCCAGCGCGGCGGCCTTGGCCCGCGCGTCCTCCCCCGTGGTGTCGGCGGCCCGCGTCACGGACAGCGCCGGGGCCAGCTCGGCCATCCGGGCGACCGCCGGGGCCAGTGAGTACCTCGGTTCCGGCGCGCCCTTCGGCCGGCCCAGGTGGGCGGCCACGAGCACACGGGCACCGGCGTCCGCCAGGGCCGTGATCACGGGCAGGGACGCCCGGATGCGGCCGTCGTCGGTCACGGTGGCGCCGTCGAGCGGCACGTTCAGATCGCTGCGGATCAGCACGTGCCGCCCACGGACACCTTCGGCGAGCAGGTCGCCCAGGGTGTGCAGGGTCATCTATCTTCTTTCTAGTTCAGCTTGCCTGCCACGAGCGTGGCCAGGTCGACGAGGCGGTTGGAGTAGCCCCACTCGTTGTCATACCAGGAGACGACCTTGACCTGGTTGCCGATGACCTTGGTCAGGCCCGAGTCGAAGATCGACGACGCCGGGTCGGCGACGATGTCGGAGGACACGATCGGGTCTTCCGTGTAGGTCAGGTACCCGGCCAGGGGGCCCTCCTCGGCGGCCGCCTTGTATGCGGCGTTGACTTCCGCCGCGGTGACCTCGCGGGACAGCGTGGCGGTCAGGTCGGTGGCGGAGCCGGTGGGCACGGGCACGCGGATCGCGAAGCCGTCCAGCTTGCCCTTCAGCTCGGGCAGGACCAGGCCGATCGCCTTGGCGGCGCCGGTGGAGGTGGGCACCATGTTCAGCGCGGCGGCGCGGGCACGGCGCAGGTCGCGGTGCGGGCCGTCCTGCAGGTTCTGGTCGGCCGTGTAGGCGTGGATGGTCGTCATCAGGCCGCGTTCGATGCCGAAGTTGTCGTTGAGCACCTTCGCCAGCGGGCCAAGGCAGTTGGTGGTGCAGGACGCGTTGGAGATGATGTGGTGTGCCGCCGCGTCGTACAGGCCGTCGTTGACGCCCATGACGACGGTGATGTCCTCGCCGCTGGCGGGGGCGGAGATGATGACCTTCTTCGCGCCGGCGTCGATGTGCTTCTGCGCGTCGGCGGCCTTCGTGAAGAAACCGGTGGACTCGATCACGATGTCCACGCCAAGCTTGGCCCAGGGCAGGTTGGCCGGATCGCGTTCGGCCAGTACCTCGATGGTGCGGCCGTCGACCACCAGGTGGCCCTCCTTGACGTCGACGCTCACGGACAGCCGGCCGTTGACGGAGTCATACTTGAGGAGGTGGGCCAGGGTCTCGGGGCTGGTCAGGTCGTTGACGGCGACGATCTCCAGGTCGGAGCCCTGGGCGAGGGCGGCGCGGAAGAAATTACGGCCGATGCGGCCGAAGCCGTTGATGCCAATGCGAGTTGTCACTTGTATCTCTCCTTGGTGCCCATGACGGGCACCGTAGTCCGGTTGGCTCCCACGGGGCCAACGCTGAAAGGTTCCCGCACGCCGTTGGGCAGAGATTGATGTGTTTGGTGGAACCCGATCGGCATTCGCCGCCCGGGCCCTCGCACCGTGACCTATATTACGTTCCCGGACGCCCGCACAGCCAGTGTGCCGTGCGGGCGTCCGAATGGTGGAACGAATACGTTCGCGCCGTTAAGGCAGCACCAGGGCGCTGGCACCCGCCCGGGCGGCGGCGAAGCGCTTGGCGACGTCGGCCCAGTTGACGATGTTCCAGAACGCCTTGACGTAGTCGGCCTTGACGTTGACGTAGTCCAGGTAGAAGGCGTGCTCCCACATGTCGAGCATGAGCAGCGGCGTGGTCGCGACCGGGACGTTGCCCTGCTGGTCGAACAGCTGCTCGATGAGGATGTTGCCGCCGATGCCCTCATAGGACAGCAGGGCCCAGCCGGAGCCCTGGATGCCCAGTGCGGCTGCCGTGAAGTGGGCGCGGAACGCGTCGAAGGAACCGAACGCGTCGTCGATGGCGGCGGCCAGCTCGCCTTCCGGCTTGTCGCCGCCCTCCGGGGACAGGTTGTTCCAGAAGATGGAGTGGTTGGTGTGTCCACCCAGGTTGAACGCGAGGTCCTTGGAGTGCTTGGCCACGTTGGCGAAGTCGTTCTTCTCCCGGGCCTCGGCCAGCTGGTCGAGCGCGGTGTTGGCGCCGGCGACATAGGCGGCGTGGTGCTTGTCGTGATGCAGTTCCATGATGCGGGCGGAAATGTTCGGCTCCAGGGCAGCATAGTCGTAGCTGAGCTCTGGAAGGGTGTACTTGGTCACGGTTCCTCCGTAGCAATTCGTGTGGACGGGCCCGGACGTGTCCGGGCCCGCTTCTACTCTTTCATACTAGGTGTCCGGGGCGCGGCCTTTCGCCGCGGCCCGTCACGTATCGAGCATGTCGAACGTGACGCTGGCCTCGGTGCCGGGGATGCCCTGCTCGGCGGCACGCTTGTCCGCCATGGCCAACAGCCGGCGGATCCGTCCGGCGATGGCGTCCTTGGTGAGGGGCGGGTCGGCCAGCCGGCCCAGTTCATCGAGGCTGGCCTGCTTGTGGGCCACGCGCAGTTCCCCGGCGTACTTCAGGTGGTCCGGGGCATCGTCGGCCAGGATTTCCAGGGCCCGCTCGACCCGGGCCCCGGCCGCCACCGCGGCCTGCGCGGAGCGGCGCAGGTTGGCGTCGTCGAAGTTGGCGAGCCGGTTGGCGGTGGCGCGGACCTCCTTGCGCATGCGCCGCTCCTCCCACGCCAGCAGCGTCTCGTGGGCTCCCATGCGGGTGAGCAGCGCGGCGATGGTGTCGCCGTCGCGGATGACCACGCGGTCGATGCCGCGCACCTCCCGGGCCTTGGCGGCGATGTCCAGCCGGCGTGCGGCGCCGACCAGGGCCAGCGCGGCCTCCGGCCCGGGGCAGGTGACCTCCAGGGCGGCCGAGCGGCCCGGTTCGGTCAGCGACCCGTGCGCCAGGAACGCCCCGCGCCACACGGCCTCGGCGTCTGCGGCCGAACCGTTGACGACGACGGACGGCAGCCCGCGCACGGGCCGCCCCCTGTTGTCGAGCAGGCCGGTCTGGCGGGCCAGCGCCTCGCCGTCGCGCACCACCCGCACCACGTACCGGTTGCCGCGACGCAGGCCCCCGCCGGACACGACGATGATGTCGGCCTGGTGCCCATAGATCTCGGCGATGGTCGCCCGCAGCCGGCGCGCCGTCGCGGCCAGGTCCACCTCGGCCTCGATGACGATGCGCCCGGAGATGATGTGCAGCCCGCCGGCGAAGCGCAGCAGCGTCGACACCTCGGCTTTGCGCACGGACGACTTCTTCGTGTCCAGCCTGGACAATTCCTCTTTGACTGCAGCCGTCAGCGCCATGGTCCCGCCTTTGTTGTCACGTTTAGATGTCCCCGAAAATGTCCCGGTACGCGGCCGCGAGCCGCAACGGGTCATGCACGGCCTTGCCGCCGAACCCACCAACCTTATCGAATACGACCTCGGCGCCGAGCATGCCGGCCGCCTTCTCGAATTCGGCCACGTCACCGATGCCGGCCGGGTCGGCCAGCACGACGTCGACCCCGAACTCCGGCGCATAGCGGGAAATGACGCGCAGGTGGTCGGCGGCGCTCATGCCGCGCGCCTCCTTGTCGTTGACGTCCAGGTTCATGGTCAGCAGCCGGCGGGCGGTGGTGCCGCACAGTGCCTGGCGCAGTTCCGGCAACAGCAGGTGCGGCAGCACCGACGTGTACCAGGAGCCGGGGCCCAGGACCACCCACTCGGCCTCCGCGATGGCCGTGACGGCCTCCGGGCAGGCCGGCGCGTGTTCGGGCAGCAGCCGGACGTTCTCCACCTCGCCGGCGACGGCCAAGGTCGACTGGCCCGTGATGGTACGCCGCACGTGCCCGCCGTTGCCGTCGGGCGAACGCACCTGTCCCTCGATGGTCAACGGCACGGCGGCCATGGGCAGCACGACGCCGCGCGCGCCCAGCAGGGCCCCCGCCCATTGCAGTCCGGCCACCGTGTCGCCGAGCAATTCCCACAACGTCACGATGAGCAGGTTGCCCATGGCGTGGTTGTCGAGTGAGCCGTCGGCGCCGGGCCGTGAGGCGAACCGGTGCTGCATGACATCGCGCCAGGTGCGGCCCCAATCGGTGTCGTCGCACAGTGCCGCCAGGGCCATGCGCAGGTCACCGGGCGGCAGGACGCCCAACTCGTCGCGCAGGCGGCCGGAGGAACCGCCGTCGTCCGCCACCGTCACGACGGCGGTGAGGTTGGAGGTGAGCAGGCGCAGCGCGGACAGGGACGCGGCCAGCCCGTGGCCGCCGCCCAGGGCGGTGACCCGGACGTCGGCGTCGCCGGAGGCCGGCAGCCCGGTTGCCGGGACCACCGGGAGGATGCCGGTGTACACGGCTACTCCCGGCCCAGGTCGCGGTGGCGGGTGCTGGCCGTCACGCGCGGCAGCTGGCCCAGCCGTTTGGCCAGCTCGACGGCGACGGCGACGGAGCGGTGCTTGCCGCCGGTGCAGCCGACGGCGATGGTGGCGTAGTGCTTGTTTTCGCGCCGGTAGCCCTCGAGGACGGGCTCGAGGGCGTGCACGTACCGGTCCACGAACTCGGCGGCACCGCTGTCCTTGAGCACGAAGTCGCTGACGACCGCGTCGAGGCCCGTGAACGGGCGCAGCTGCGGGATCCAGTGCGGGTTGGGGATGAAGCGGACGTCGGCGACGAAGTTGGCATCCACGGGGACCCCGTACTTGAACCCGAAGCTCATGACGGTGAGGTTCAGGATCACGGGGCCGGACTCGGAGAACAGCTCGGTGACGGCGGAGGCCAGTTCGTGCACGTTCAAATCCGAGGTGTCCAGCACCATCTCCGCGTGCTGCTGCACGTCGGTCATGATGACGCGCTCGGCGGCGATGCCGTCCAGGATGCGCCCGTCGCCCTGCAGCGGGTGCGGCCGGCGGCCCTGCTCGAACCGGCGCACGAGCGTGTCGTCGCTGGCGTCCAGGAACAGCACCCGGTACGTGACGCCCGCGGCGGAGAGCGCGTTCAGGGACTCACGGACGTCGGCGAACAGCGCCTTGCTGCGCACGTCGACGACGACTGCCAGCTTCGGCAGCGCGGTCGGGCTCCGGGAGACGAGGTCGGCCAGGGTGCCGAGCAGTTGTGGTGGCAGGTTTTCGACGACGTACCAGCCGTGGTCCTCCAGCGCGTTGGCGGCGGTGCTGCGCCCGGCCCCGGACATGCCGGTGACGACGAGGAGCTCGGACTCCACCGGCTTGACGGTGGTCAACTCCGCCGCGTCCGCCGTCGGTGTGCGTTCGGGCTCGGTCATTGCAGCATCCTGTTCTTTGACATGTGGCGTTGAAAAATGTGGGAGTGAGGCGTGGTGCGGGCCCCCGCCGCCGGATGCCCGGCGGTCCTTCAAGCCTAGTGGACGCGGGGCCCCGGGCGTGGGCCCACGGCGGCAAGGGCCCCGCCGCGGACGAAGCGAGGCCGGGGAGGACGGCGGGCGCTAGCGGGGTTCGTCCTCGAGCACTTCCCCGGTGGTCATGTTGACGGCCGGGGCGGTGCTGCCGGCGGCCTCGTGCAGGACCCTGTGGATGGCCCCGGCCAGCACCGGGCCGACACCCTTGACGTCCGCCAGTTCCCCGACCGTTGCCGCCCGGGCCTTTTTCAGGGAGCCGAAATGCCGCAGCACCTCGCCCCGCTTGGCCGGGCCCAGGCCGGGGACGGTGTCGAGCACGGATGCGGTCATGGCCTTGGCCCGCTTCGCCCGGTGGAAGGTGATGGCGAAGCGGTGCGCCTCGTCACGGATGCGCTGGAGCAGGTACAGTCCCTCCGAGGCGCGCGGCAGGATGACCGGGAAGTCGCTGCCAGGCACCCAGACCTCCTCAAGGCGCTTGGCCAGCCCGACCACGGCGACGTCATCGATGCCCAGTTCGGTCAGGGCGCGGGCGGCCGCCGCGACCTGGGGCGGTCCGCCGTCGACCACGACCAGGTTCGGCGGGTAGGCGAACTTGCCGCGGTGGCCCTCTCCCGCCTCGGCGTCGACCTCCCCGGAGGCCCCGCTGGCGGTCTCACCGGCGGCGCGTGCCTCCCGCTCGGCCAGGTAGTGGCGGAAGCGGCGGGTGATGACATCGTGCATGGAGGCGGTGTCGTCGATGGCCGCGTCCCCGGTGATGGCGAATTTGCGGTACTCGCTCTTCTTCGCCAGTCCGTCCTCGACGACGACCATGGATGCCACGACGTTGGTGCCCTGGACGTGGGAGATGTCGTAGCACTCGATGCGCAGCAGCGGCATGGGCAGCTCGAGCGCCTCCTGGAGTTCCGCCAGCGCCAGCGACCGCGACGTGATGTCACCGGCACGCCGCGACTTGTGCAGGGCCATGGCCTGGCGCGCGTTCGCCTGGACCGTCTCCATCAGCTTGGCCTTCTCGCCGCGCTGTGGGATGCGGATGTCCACCTTGGCGCCGCGCAGCCCGCCCAGCCAAACGGCCAGCTGTTCGTGGTTGGTGGGCAGTTCGGGGACCAGGACTTGGCGTGGGATGTTCTCGTGCTGCGCCTCCTCGGCCCCGTAGACCTGCTGGAGCAGGTGCTCGACCAGCTCCGGTCCCGAGGAGTCCTCGACCTTCTCGACGACCCAGCCGCGTTGGCCGCGGATGCGCCCGCCCCGGACGTGGAACACCTGGACGGCCGCCTCGAGGTCGTCCTGTTCGACGGCGAAGATGTCCGCGTTGGTGTCCTCCGAGAGCACCACGGCGTTGCGTTCGAACACCTTGCGCAGCGCGGCGATGTCGTCGCGCAGCCGGGCGGCCCGCTCGTAGTCGAGTTCCGCGACGGCCTCGGCCATGGACTTCTCCAGCTTCCCGATGAACCGTTTCGCCTCGCCGCCCATGAAGTCGCAGAACTCCTGGGCCAGGGCGCGGTGGTCCTCTTCGCTGATGCGCCCGACGCATGGCGCGGAGCACTTGTCGATGTAGCCGAGCAGGCATGGCCGGCCGCTGCGCTGCGCCCTTTTGAGGACGCCCGGGCTGCAGGTGCGCACCGGGAACACGCGCAGCAGCGTGTCCATGGTTTCGCGGATGGCGCCGGCCGTGTACGGGCCGAAATACTTGGTGCCCTTGCGCCGTTCGCCGCGCATGACCTGCACGCGCGGGATGGCCTCGCTCATGGTGACGGCCAGGTACGGGTACGTCTTGTCGTCACGGAATGCCAGGTTGTAGCGGGGCGCGAACTCCTTGATCCACGTGTACTCGAGCACCAGCGCCTCGAGCTCGCTGCCCACGACCGTCCATTGGACACCGGCCGCGTGGTGCACCATGGCGTACGTCTTGGGCAGCAGCGTCGCCGGGTTCGCGAAGTATGAGTTGAGCCGGGAGCGCAGGTTCTTCGCCTTGCCCACGTAGATGATGCGCCCGTGCTCGTCACGGAACCGGTAGACGCCCGGATCGGTGGGGATTTCACCGGGCCGCGGCCGGTAGCTTGTTGGATCTGCCACGGTTCCATTCTGTCATTGAGTGGGCGTGCATTGAGTGGGCGGGGGCCCAGACTCAACCACCGGCCCGGCGGCTACTCGGTGGCGGGGCTCTGGTTGTAGCGGTTCGCCCGCTGCTGGCCGGAGAGCAGGGCGATGGCGTCCATGATGGTGTCGGTGACGGCGCGCCGGGCCGGGAGGGCGTGGTCCGGCCCGGTCTTGTCGAAGTACAGCGGCGTGCCGAAGCGCATGGTGAACGTCCTGGGCCGGATCCGGTTGGAGCCGGCTGGCTGCAGTTCCTCGGTGCCGATGAGGCCGACGGGCAGCACGGGCGCACCGGTGGTCAGGGCCAGCCAGCCGACGCCGGTGCGGCCGCGGTAGAGCAGCCCGTCCCGGGAGCGGGTGCCCTCGGGGTAGATGCCGACGCCCTCGCCGCGGCCCAGGATGTCCAGCAGCGTCTTCAGCGCCGCGACGCTGGCGGCCTGCTCGCCGCGCTCCACCGGGATGGAGTTCACGGCCGTGAAGAACGTTTTCATGGCCCGGCCCTTGAGGCCCTTGGTGGTGAAGTATTCGGCCTTGGCAAAGAAGGACACCGGCCGGGGGGTGAGTGCCTGCACGATCACCGAGTCGAGGAACGACAAGTGGTTGGGCGCAACGATGAACGGCCCGCTCGCGGGTACGTTCTCCAGCCCTTCGAGTGTTGGCCGGCAAAAAGCACTGATGGTGGCGCGCGTCAGGAAGCGCGTGGTGTCATAGATCGCCATGGCCAAGGACCTGTGCCAGCTCGGTGGTGGAATGGACGACGACGGCCGCACCTTCCGCGGCCAGCTCGCCGTCGGGCGCGAATCCCCAGGCGACACCGATGCAGTCCAGCCCGTTGGCGTGGGCGCCGCGCACGTCCTGGTCCCTATCCCCGACCATGACGGCACTCGAGGGGCTGTTGTCGTCGGCGGGACGCGCGAGGTCCTGCAATCCGGCCAGGGCGGCGGCGATGATGGTGGCCTTGCCACTGCGGTAGCCCGGGTCGCCGGGCATGAGCGTTTCATCGGGGTGGGAGCCACGGATGACGTCGAATGCGGTATCGAGGCCGTGGCGTGCCAGGACGGTGCGGGCGAGCGGCTCCGGCTTCTGCGTGGCGACGGCCAGGCGGACGCCGGCCGCCCGCAGCCTGGCCAGGAGGCCGGCGATGCCGGGATAGGGACGCGACAGGCCGATGCCCGTGTGGTGGTACCAGGTGCGATAGACGTCGATGAGTTCCGGCACCTGGTCCGGGGTCGCCTCCGTGTGGGCGAGCAGCGCGTCGGCCAGTTTCGGTCCGATCATGGCGGCGAGTTCCTCGTCCGGGGGCACTGGAAGATTCATCACGCGCAAGGCATGTTCAATGCCTCCGGTGATGCCGCCGGCCGGGTCGATGAGCGTGCCGTCAAGGTCGAAGAGCACTGCGGAGGCAAGAGTCACCAGCCCAGTTTCTCACGTCGCGCGGCCAATCCCCTCAAGCATTCCGTGGACGGAATGAATGGGTCGGCGACTGCCCGGCGGCCCGTGCCGACGCGGGAGCCGGGGCGCATACTGGAACTGTTCGACCTGCGGAGCAAGGAGTCGTTGCCATGGCCACGGTTGATTTGCGGGCGGTCCAGGAACCGCTCAAGCGGCGGTACCGCGAGGATGCCCATGCGGCGTTCGTGACGCTGCACGCCGACGGCGAGCTGGGCATGGATGTGAGCTGCTCGGTGGCGACGGGACAGGCCCTGGTAAAGGCCGGTTTGCACCCGGCAACCGGTGGCGATGGGCTGACCGCCTGTTCCGGGGACATGTTGCTGCAAGCGCTCGTCGCCTGCGCCGGGGTGACGCTGGGCGCCGTCGCCTCGTCCCTCGGTGTCGACGTCACGGGCACGGTGCACGCGGAGGGTGACCTCGATTTTCGCGGCACGCTGGCGGTGGACAGGCAAGCACCGGTGGGGTTCAGCGGCATCAGGCTGCGCTTCGACCTCGTCTCCGACGCGGACGACGGGCAGCTGGCCACCCTGGTTCGCCTGACCGAGCGCTACTGCGTCGTGTTCCAGACATTGGCCGTTCCCCCGGTCCTGTCGGTGTCGAGTTCGCGGCACGGATAGGCGCGCTGCCGCAGCCCCCGGGTGGCAAAGGCACATCCGGGCCCCGCTGGAGGATGACTGAGGTCGTCGCGGCCCGGGCGCGTGAATGGCCCGTCAGTCTCGGAGGTTGAGCCGGGTGGTGAGGTGTTACCCGTCACGTTGTTTGACGATGGCGGCGTCACTCGTATTGACGATGGGATTGGCGGGTTTGGTTGTCATGGTGACGTGGTGGTCGGCATCGGTGCCGGGCATGTGGCTGCGGTCATGAGCGTCGTCGTCATGGTGACGTTTGTTTCTGGGCATGGCAGGGCACGGTCTGGTCTCTTTTTCAGGTGCGCAGCGGCGGGCTCAGGAGGTTACCTCGCGTGAAGTGCCCGATCACGGTCCAGGGTGGCAGCTCGGGGTCTATCCGGCGGCAGTAGGCCAGGGCCGCGCCGGCCAAGGTATTCAAGCCATGGCCGAGTAGGGTCGGCCAGGGTTTGGGGCGGACCAGGATGTCGGGGTTGAGGCGGAAAGCGTGCTGCACGGCCTGCTCGTATAGCCACTGGGTGTGGGTTTCCGGTACGCGTCGGAGCCAGCGGCGCACCGTCGAGAGGGGCCGGCCCAGCAGGGTGGCGATCGTACGGTGCCCGCTGCCGGCGGCCTTGGCCGCCAGTGCGGTCCCGATGACGTCGAGGGCGTCGGCCCGGCGCAAGGACAACGCGGCTGGCAGCAGGACATGGGTGCGGCCACAGCCGGGGCAGCGGGCGCGCCGCGGCCGCACGGTCAACCGTGCGTCGCCCAAGCCGCGCACGGTGCGGGTGCGGGCGTGCCCGTGGGGGCGCAGCCGGCCCGAACAGCCCGGGCAGGGTATTTCCCCTGCCCGTAAGGCCGCCTCGTCCCGCTGGGGGCTGTTCACGATCATCATCGTGCCTGCTCCTGCTCGTCTGCCAAACACTCATGTCGATGACTCTTGTCTACCATGGCCGCCGGCGGGAAGGGGCCACTTCGTGTGGAACCGGCAGCGGCCTGGAACGGACAAGCCGCCGGACGCCGGCTCAACCAACAAAACCAGCTTGACGACACCGTCTCGGAGAACGCAGCGCGCCGGTCGGAACGGCGGGTGTCGTCGTCACGATGACGCCGCCAACGAACCCTGAACCATGGCATCGCTGTCGTCGCCCACAATGACCAATGCATGGCCATACAAAGCGACGCTCAACAGGTGAGGAGGTGTTCGAGGGGGCTGAAGCGTGGGGGCGTGCGGGTGTGGTGGGTGTTGCTGGTTCTCGCATTGGCGCCGGTGCGGTTGGTTGTCCGGCCGGGTCGGGTGTGCGTCGCGTGTGTGGCGCCGCCGCCGATGCGCCCTGCGGTGTTGCCCGGGGCGGTCTTGCTCTGGCCGGCGTTCACCAACGCGCTGTTTCCCAGTGCGGTGGTGCCCAGCGGGACGGTGATGACGGGGCCGGACCGGCGGGCGGGCAGTGCCCGTTTCTCTCTTCCACCGTTGCTGTTTTGCGCAACCNTGGGTATGGCCGGCAAACCGCCGCCATGTCGCATCCGCCTTGCCTTCAGCAGCTTTTTCAGCAGCCGGCGCAGCTGTCGCGGGTACTGTGGCGGCGCGGTCTCCGGCGGTTCGGGCGGGTGGTAATGGCCCGAGGGCGCGGTCCAGCCGGGCCGGCCGGTCGCGGTCATCGCCGGTGTCCAGCCGCGCCGNCAGTGGGGTCCCGTCCGCGTCGACGATGACGCCGGGACCGGTTCCGGGACAGGTGCCGGCGGGCGGGTGGCGGCCGTGCTTGTCCCTGCCATCCGCATAGTGCTTGAGGGTGTGGTGGCGTGGACACAGCCACTCGAGGTTGGCGTCGACGGAGGCGCCGCCGGCCTCCCAGGCCAGGAGATGGTCCAGGTCGGTGTCGGCGACGACCGTGGNNNTGCAGCCCGGGAACGCGCAGGTGGGNTTGCCGCAGGCGCAAACGCAGCCGCATCCGCCCGCTGACCCGGTACCGGTCCGGGGTCAGTGCCAGCGCCGCCCCGGTGACCGGGTCGGTGAGCACGCGCAGGAAACTCGACGCCCCGGCCAGCAGCCGCCGGGCGACGTCCACCGAGAGCGGCCCGTAGCCTTCCAGCTCGGCCGGTTCGCCCGTCAATCCCAGCAACGCCAGGACCGGGACGGTGACGAGTACCTGCGCCCGCGGCGACGGCCCCTCGGGCCCCTGCCCGGCCAGGATACTCACCGGTCGCCCCTCACCGGCCCCCTCACCCGACCCCTCGGCGCCCGCGCCGCCGTCGGCACGCGCGCCGACTCCGCCACCGGCCNGGGGGTGCCGGTGTGGCCGTGCAGGAGCAGCGTGACGGCCGCGTCGACGCGCAGCTGGGCCAGGGTGCGCGGCTCGCCCGGACCCTGGGCGGCCCGGGCCAGGGCGGTGGCCCGGTTCCAGATGCCCTGGGCCCGCTCGGCCGGCACGTACAACCCCAGCCAGGACATCCC
>NZ_RWKQ01000021.1:31320-76711 GCF_003946885.1 Specibacter cremeus
GTCGAGCTCCGCCGCCGGGACCGTGCCGAGCTGCTCCAGCGTGGCCAGCTCGTCCAGGATCACCACCGCGTGCCGCCACGACATTAACCCATCCCGCAGCGCGGACAACAGCACCGGGCGGTGGCGCACCAGCGTGCACGCCTGGGCCAGCAGTGTCCCGGCCGTGCGGTCCGGGATCGACACGCAGGCGGCGACCTCCGAGACGGCCGACATCCCGGCGACCTGCGCCCGCCACCGATCCGACTCCACCAGGGCCGTCTCGAAGCGCACCGCGGCGTCAAAACGCTCNGGCGGTGCTCGGCCACCGGATCAAAGCGTTCAACCTGCGGCAGGGCAAGGGCGGCCAGGGCCGCCGCCACACCCGCCGGTGCGCCGTCGTCCGCTCCTCGGCCCCGTCCCCCGGAGCCACCCGGAATACCCATACCCCCACGCTAGAACACCCCACCGACAAACCCGGCGCCGGCCGCGGTCTCGACAAGCTCGACCACCGGACGAGCGCCGACCACCGGGTCTCGACAGGCTCGACCACCGGGTCTCGCATAGTCTGGACCCATGACATCGCAGGAAGCACCCCAACTGCACCCGGCCGTCGCCGATGCGCTCACGCGCCACGGCCTTGAACACCGCGTCGTGGCCTGCCCCGCGGACCTGGCCGACACCGCCGAGTTCTGCGAGCACTTCGGCATCGCCCTCGAGCAGGCCGCCAACACCATTCTCGTCACATCGAAGAAGGCCGATCCGCCCAGCTACGCCCTCTGCGTCGTCCTGGGAACCACCCGGCTGGACGTCAACAGCGCCGTGCGCAGGCGGATGGGCGTCAAGCGCGCCTCGTTCGCGGACGCGGACACGACCACGGAACTCACCGGCATGCTGATCGGCGGCGTCACGGCCGTCGGCATCGACAGCCTGCCCATCTACGTCGACGCCGCGGTGCTCGCCCAAGAGGAGGTCGTCATGGGCGGCGGTAACCGGACAAGCAAGATCTTCCTGGACCCGGGGGAGCTGGTGAAGCTCCCCCGCGTCGAGATCGTCGAGGACCTCGCCCTGCCCCGCGCCCACGCGCACTGACAGCGGTTCTCAGGCACCGCCGTCGTACGCGGCCTGCAGCGCGGCGATGTCCAGTTTGTGCATCGCGAGCATGGCGGCCATGGCCCGTTCGCGGCCGGCCGGGTCGGAGCCACCCAGCACGGACATCAGCATGTTCGGGATCAGCTGCCAGGACACGCCGAACTTGTCCTTGAGCCAGCCGCAGGGGCCGTCCTCGCCGCCGCCGGCCGTGAGCGCCGACCAGGCATCGTCGAGCTCCTGCTGCGTGTCGAAGAACAGCTCGAACGAGACGGCCTCGTTGAATGTGTACTCCGGCCCGCCGTTGAGCGCCCGGAAACCGCGCCCACCGAGTTCGAACGACACCGTCATGACGGATCCCGCGTCCCCGGGGCCGGCGTCGCCGTAGCGGGCGACGTCGAGGATCCGGCCGTCGTCGAACAGGCCGGCATAGAAATTGGCCGCCTCTTCGGCGCGCCCGTCGAACCACAGGCACGTTCCGATCGCCCGGGAGCCGATTGCAGTCATGGTCCCACCCCTTGCAAGAAAGTCTTCGGTGCGCCACAGCCTAGGGCCATCGCGGCCATGGCTCAATGCCTACCCGACAGTAATGATGGAACGGTAATGAAGGAACGGTAACCCCGTGCCGGTCCAGGCCACGGCGCGACGACGCCTAAACTTGTACCGTGCCTGACCTAACCATGAAGCAAGCCCCCAAGACCCTGCCGTCCAAGAGATTGCCGTCCAAGAAGACGCTGCCCTACGCCATCATCGCCGACGTCGTGCTCGTGCTGGTGTTCGCGCTCTCCGGCCGCAGCTCGCACCACGAGTCCCTGGATGTGGGCGGCATCCTCACCACGGCCTGGCCGTTCGTGGCGGCGTTGCTGGCCGGCTGGGTCGCCAGCCGCAACTGGCGCAGCCCCGTGCGCGTCTGGCCCAACGGGGTGTGCATCTGGGTCATCACGGTCATGGGCGGCATGATCCTGCGCGTCGTGTCCGGCGGCACCGCGGCCACCGCCTTTGTTATCGTGGCGACTGTGGTGCTGGGCGTGTTCCTGCTCGGCCACCGCGCCCTTGCCGCCCTCGTGCTGCGGCGCGCCGCCCGCAGCTAGCAGCCAGACCCGAAGAGACAGGATCCCACAGTGATCACCGCATTCGTCCTCATCAAGACCGACGCCTCCCGCATCCCCGAGACGGCCCAGGAAATCTCCGAACTGGAGGGCATCAGCGAGGTGTATTCGGTCACCGGCGAGTGGGACCTCATCGCCATAGCCCGCGTGCGCCAGCACGAGGACCTGGCCGACGTCATCGCCGACAAGCTCTCGAAGGTCCGCTCGGTCGTCTCGACCACGACGCAGATCTCGTTCCGGGCGTACTCCCAGCACGACCTGGATGCCGCGTTCTCGCTCGGTTTCGAATGAGTGGCACCTCCGGCCGTTAGACGACGGTGCCGTTAGACGACGGTGGAGTGCTCCACCCACCGCTGCAGCACGGCGGCGGCCGCGCCGTCGTCAATGGCGGCCTCCGCCTGCGCCGCGGCAAACTTCATCCGGTCCACCAGCGGCCCGTTCGCCGTCCGGTCGTAGGCCACCAGCCCGGCCGCGGCATTGAGCACGACGGCGTCGCGCACCGGGGTGCGCTCCCCACCGAGGATGCGGCGCGCCACCTCGGCGTTGTGGACCGCGTCCCCCCCGCGCAGATCGGCGATGGTGGCGCGCGGGATCCCGATCGCCAGGGGGTCGAACTCCCCCACCGTCACAGCATGGTCCCGGACCTCCCAGATCGTGGAGGGGCCCGTCGTCGTCAGTTCATCGAGCCCGTCGCTGCCGCGGAAGACCAACGCGCGCACCTCGCGATCGGCCAGCACGCCGGCCATCAGGGGGGCCATGCGCGCATCCGCGACGCCGATGGCGGACGCGGCGACACGCGCGGGGTTGGTCAGCGGCCCCAGCAGGTTGAAGACCGTGGGCACGCCCAACTCGGCCCGGGTGACGCCGGCATGCCGCATCGACGGGTGGAACACCTGGGCGAAGCAGAACGTGATGCCCACCTCGGATGCGGCGTCGGCCACACGGTCGATCGGCATGTCCAGCCGCACGCCCAGGGCCTCCAACACGTCGGCGGAGCCGGCCGACGACGACGCCGCGCGGTTCCCGTGCTTGACCACCGTGGCGCCGGCGCCGGCACAGACCAGCGCGGCCATGGTGGAGATGTTGACCGTGTTCAACCGGTCGCCGCCGGTGCCGACGATGTCCAGCGCCTCGGCGTCGACGACCAGCGGCCTGCCGTTGTCGAGCATGGCCTGGACCAGGCCGCCCAGCTCCGCGACCGTCTCCCCCTTGGCCCGCAGGGCCACGAGGAAGCCGGCGATCTGCGACGGGGACGCGTCGCCGGCCATGATGGTATTCATCGCCCACCCGGTGTCCGCCGCCGTGAGGTCCGTGCCGGCGATCAGTGCGGCAATCAGGTTGGGCCAGGTCGGCGTGTTCACGGGGACGGAAACTGTAGGAGTCACAGTGTCGATGGTACCGATGCCCGGACCCGCCGACGCAATGTGACCGCACCGGCATCTGCCGGAGCGCGGCACAGGTTGCTGGGTTAACGCTGGATGCCTGCCCCGTTTTTCGCGACTTTGTAGAAAAAGATCACCGAAACGGCCGTTTGCATTGGGCAGCGGGAACTTTTGCAGACATAATGTCTATGTGACAACTGCGACCCATGCCCCCAGTACCCCGGCGCATCCGACGCTGAATCGCCCCAACCTGGTTTCCGTTGGAACCGTGGTGTGGCTCTCCAGCGAGCTGATGTTCTTCGCCGGCCTTTTTGCCATGTACTTCACCCTCCGCTCCACCTCGAGCGGCTTGTGGGCTGAAGAAACGGCCAAGCTGAACTTCCCGTTCGCGCTGGTCAACACGCTCGTCCTGGTCTCCAGCTCCTTCAGCTGCCAGATGGGCGTGTTCGCCGCCGAACGCCTCCAGCCGCGCCGCACAGGAAGCCGGTTCGCATTCACCCGTTGGGGAATGACCGAATGGTTCCTGCTCACCTTCGTCCTCGGAGCCATCTTCGTTGCCGGCCAAAGCACCGAATACGCGATGCTCACCTCCGAGCACGTCACCATCAACGCCAACGCCTACGGATCCGCGTTCTACATCACCACCGGCTTCCACGGCCTGCACGTGATGGGCGGCCTCATCGCGTTCCTGCTCATCATCGGGCGCGCCTTCGCGGCCAAGAAGTTCGGACACTTCGAGGCGACCAGCGCCATCGTCACCTCGTACTACTGGCACTTCGTCGACGTCGTGTGGATCGGCCTGTTCCTGGTCATCTACGTCCTGAAGTAGGCTGGCAGACGACTTTCTTCTACACGAGGCAGAATTTACATTGGCGGTGGCAGGACCTAACCGCCGCACACAGATCAAAGGAACCACCACGTGAAGGCACTATCGCGGAAGCGACGTCATCCACTCGCAGCTGTCGCGCTGCTGGTTATGGGGCTCATGCTGACGGGCGGACTGTACGCCGTTGTCACCACCGTCAATGAGGCCAAGGCCGATACCACCACCTACTCCTCCGAGCAGGTCAACCAGGGCGAGAAGCTGTTCGTCGCCAACTGCGCCACCTGCCACGGCCTGGGCGCCTCCGGCTCCGACAACGGCCCGTCGCTCGTGGGCGTCGGCGCCGCCGCCGTCGACTTCCAGGTCGGCACCGGCCGCATGCCCATGCAGATGCAGGGACCCCAGGCCGAGCAGAAGCCGGTCCAGTTCACCGACTCGCAGACCTCCCAGCTGGCCGCCTACGTCGCCTCGCTGGGCGCCGGCCCGGCCATCCCCGACGCGCGCTACCTCGACGGCAAGGGTGACGCCACGCTCGGCGGCGAGCTGTTCCGCGTGAACTGTGCCATGTGCCACAACGCCGCCGCCGCCGGTGGCGCCCTGACCCGCGGGAAGTTCGCCCCCGCCCTCGCAGGAGTCTCCAACCAGCACATCTACGAGGCCATGGTGACCGGCCCGCAGAACATGCCGGTCTTCAACGACGCGAACATCCCGCCGCAGAACAAGCGCGACATCATCACGTTCCTGAACACCATCGAGAGCCAGGGCTCCCCCGGCGGCGCGCAGCTCGGTTCGCTGGGCCCCGTCTCCGAGGGCCTGTTCATGTGGATCGCCGGCATCGGCATCATCATTGTGTTCACGATCTGGCTGACCTCACGGACCTCCTAGTCCTCGAGCAATTTTCGGTTGCCGCGCGCAACCGCGAGAAACATACATAACCACCCCGGCCCCGGCCGGGACAAGAGAAGGATGAGGGGATTATGGGCGACCATAGTGACGGCACGCCGACAACGTCGGACGCCGTAGCTAAGGCTGGTCACGGTGAGGTGGAGAAGTTCCAGGACCCGGGACTTCCGCCGCATCGACTGCGACTGGCCGACACGGACCCCAGGGCGGCCAAGCGGGCCGAACGCCAGGTGGCGATCCTGTTCGCCATTTCGATCGTGGGCACGCTGGTCTTCTTCTTTGCGTACTTCGGGATCCGGCTGGACAGCACCATCGGCACCCTGCGCTTGCAGAACCTGTTCCTGGGCTTGGGCACGGCGTTCGCCATGCTCGGCATCGGGGTCGCGATCGTCCACTGGGCGAAGACGCTCATGCCCGATCACGAGGTGTCGGAGGAACGCCACGTGGTCCGCACCGAGGACGACCGCCAGGTGGCCGTGAAGATCGTCGACGACATCATCGAGGAAACCGGGATCAAGCGCCGCCCGCTGATCCGCAACACCCTCATCGGGGCGCTGGCGCTGACGCCGTTCCCGGCCATCGTGCTGTTCCGCGATCTGGGCCCGCTGCCCGGCAACAGCCTGCGCCACACCATGTGGGACAAGGGTGTGCGCCTGGTCCGTGACCCAACCGGCACGCCGATCAAGGCCACCGACGTCACCAACGGTTCCGCCTTCCACGTCATCCCCGACGGGTTGAACGAGCTGACCGAGGGCAAGCTGAACGAGAAGGCCAAGTCGGTCGTCCTGCTCATGCGCCTGAACCCGGATGAGCTGCACCCGTCCCAGGGCCGCGAGGACTGGGCCTACAACGGCATCGTCGCGTACTCGAAGATCTGCACCCATGTCGGCTGCCCCGTCGCCCTGTACGAACAGCAGACCCACCACCTGTTGTGCCCCTGCCACCAGTCGACCTTCGACCTGACGCAGGAGTGCAAGGTCATCTTCGGCCCGGCCAACCGGCCGCTGCCGCAGCTGCCCATCACCGTTGACAACGAGGGCTACCTGGTGGCGCAGAGCGACTTCCATGAACCCGTCGGACCGAGCTTCTGGGAGCGTGGCTAATCATGAGTTCCGCAACGCAGTCCAACTACAAGCCGGCAACCCGGACCGGGCGCATCACGGACTACGTCGACCAGCGCGTCGGCGGCTCCGGCATCGTGCGTGAATTCGGGCGCAAGATCTTCCCCGACCACTGGTCGTTCATGTTCGGCGAGGTCGCGCTGTACTCGTTCATCATCCTGCTGATGAGCGGCACGTTCCTGACGTTCTTCTTCGACCCGTCCATGGCCGAGTCCGTCTACAGCGGACCCTACGTACCCCTCAAGGGCATGGACATGTCGGTGGCCATGAACTCCACGCTGCACATCTCGTTTGAGATCCGCGGCGGCCTGTTCATGCGCCAGGTCCACCACTGGTCGGCCCTGCTGTTCACCGCCTCCGTGGCCGTGCACATGCTGCGCGTGTTCTTCACCGGCGCGTTCCGCAAGCCGCGTGAACTGAACTGGGTGGTCGGCGGCGTGCTGCTGATCCTGTCCCTGGCCGACGGCTTCACCGGCTATTCGCTCCCCGACGACCTGCTCTCCGGCAACGGCTTGCGCATCATCGACGGCGTGATCAAGTCGATCCCGATCATCGGCACGTACATCTCGTTCTTCCTGTTCGGTGGCGAGTTCCCCGGCACGGCCATCATCGGGCGCCTGTACGTGTTGCACATCCTGTTGATCCCGGCACTGATCCTGCTCATGGTCGCCATCCACCTGTTCATGGTGGTGGTGCACAAGCACACCCAGTTCCCCGGCCCGGGCCGCAACGATCGCAACATCGTCGGCTACCCGCTCGGCCCGGTGTACGCGGCGAAGGCCGGCGGCTTCTTCTTTATCGTGTTCGGCGTGATCGCGTTCTTCGCGGCCGCGTTCACCATCAACCCGATCTGGAACTACGGCCCGTACGACCCCTCGCCAATTTCCGCCGGTACGCAGCCCGACTGGTACATCGGCTGGGTCGACGGCGCCTTGCGCCTGATGCCGGGCTGGCTGTTCGGCGTCCCCCTGGAGTGGAACATCCCGCTGCCGTGGGGCGTGAACACGCTGTCGTTGAACGTGCTGGTCCCGGCGCTGATCCCTGCCGGCATCGTCTTCACGCTGCTGTTCACCTACCCCTGGATCGAGCGCTGGATCACCCGCGACGACCGCGAGCACCACGTGCTCGACCGACCGCGCAACGCCCCCACCAGGACGGCCATCGGCGCCGCCGGCGTCATCTTCTACTGCGTGCTGTGGGCCGCGGCCAGCTCCGACCTCATCGCGACGCACTTCAAGGTGTCCCTGAACGATGTGATCTACTGGCTCCGCGCCCTGTTCTTCCTCGGCCCGATCCTCGGCTTCATCGTGACCCGCCGCATCGCCTTGGCGCTGCAGCGCAAGGACCGCGAGATCGCGCTGCACGGCCGGGAGACGGGCCGCATCGTGCGCCTGCCGCACGGCGAGTTCCAGGAGATCCACGCCCAGCTGGACGAATACAAGCGCTACCGCCTGGTCAGCTTCGAATCGCCGAAGCCGGAGCAGGGCATTCCGAATGAGAACGGGATCGTCACGAAGCGCGAGAAGCGCCGCTCGAAACTGAGCCACTTCTTCTTCGAGGACCGGGTGGCACCCGTGACGCCGGCGGAGCTTGCCGCCGGGCACGGGCACCACGAGGAAATCACCGCCGGTGACGGCACGAAGCAGGTCTCGCACTAGCGAAGCGGACACGGTGAGGGCGGTTCCCCTGGGGGGAACCGCCCTCACCGTCGTTTAAAGGCCCCGCCGGCAGCCCGCGGCGACGCAGCCTAGTACGTGCGCCGCGGGCGGGCGCCGGGGCGTTGGAGGGGCACACGCAGCTTGTAACGGTCGGCCCGGTAGAACGACACGGAATAGTCGACGGCGACCTCGCGCGCCACATAGGCGCGCCGTTCCAGGCGCAGCACCGGGGCGCCCATGTCGATCTTCAACAGCCGGGCGATGGACGGGGTGGCCGCATTGGCCTCGATGGTGTCCTCGCCCCACTCGATGACGAGCCCGTACTTCTCGCTCAACAGGTTGTACAGCGACGTGGGCGGACCGAGGTCGAGGATGCCGGGCACGCGCCAGGCGGGGATGAAGTTCTCATCCACGCTCA
Source organism: Specibacter cremeus (assembly GCF_003946885.1). Classification (GTDB taxonomy): domain Bacteria; phylum Actinomycetota; class Actinomycetes; order Actinomycetales; family Micrococcaceae; genus Specibacter; species Specibacter cremeus. The sequence goes on from NZ_RWKQ01000021.1 coordinate 39,800, forward strand.
TGGGCTCCTCGTCGGCCAGCAGGAGCCGGCGGAACCGGATCACCGCCTGCCCCTCGTCGAGCTTCAACTCACGCGCCAGGCGGGCCGTGGCGGGGATCTGCTCGAAGCTGAGCACCTGGGCCGCCGGGGTCATGCCCCGCCGCTGCATCTCCTCGGAGTAGGACGTCAGCCGCACCTGCAGGTCGAACTTCGGCTTGGACACATATGTGCCCAACCCCACGACGCGGTCCAGCACCCCCTCCTCGACCAGTGAATCGATGGCGTGACGGATGGTCATGCGGGCCACCCCGAATCGTTCGGACAGGTCGCGCTCGGACGGCAGCTGGGCCCCCGGCTGGAGCGAGTCCTCGGCGTACCGGCGCAGCAGTTCCCGCAGCTGAATGTGGACCGCCACGCCCGTGTCCCGGTCAATGACGCCCGGCACGTTCCGGGCGGGGGGAACGAAATTCGCCATCGTGCTCTCCTCCATTCATGTCCCAGCCTAGATGCCGACTACGCTCATTCCAGAACAACTACAGCAAGGAGCTTGAATGTACACCCGGAATGCGCGTGTCGCGGCCAGCGTCGGCCTGCACGCCCGACCCGCCGCCGTCTTTGTCCGTGCCGTGACCCTGACGGGCCTGCCCGTGACCTTGGCGAAGCCCGGCCATGCCCCCGTCGACGCCCGGTCCCTGCTGGCCGTGATGAGCGAGGACTTCGCCTGCGGCGACGAGGTGGCCGTGTCCGTCGATCCCGCCGCCGGGACCGCGGCCGACGACGACACCGTGCGCGCCGCCGTCGACCATCTGGCCGGGCTACTGGCCACCGACCTGGTGGATGCCCGCTAGGGCCGCGTGAACGCCGAAGGGGCGGTTGCCACCATCATGATGGTGGCAACCGCCCCTTTTGCGTGCGTGTCCTCCTAGTGGGCGTGGTCGCCGCGGGAGTACTCGTACACCCAGCCGATGATCGCGACGGCCGCGAAGCCGGCGCCGATGATCACGATCCACCATCCGACGGCCAGGCCCAGGAAGCCGGTGGCGCAGGCGATGCCGAGCGAAAACGGCCACCAGCTCCAGGGGCTGAAGTGGCCCTGTTCGCCGGCGCCCTCATGGATCTCGGCGTCGACCCGGTCCTCCGGGCGGGGCCCGACGCGCTTGCCCGTGTAGTTCAGGTACAGCCCGATCATGAAGGACAGCCCGCACAGGAGGAAGATGCCCAGGAAGCCGACGGGCTCCATCCAGTTGACCATGAAGCCGTACACGATGCCGACCGGGATGAAGAACACGCCCATCAGCATGAACAGCCAGCTCTCGATTTTCACTTCTCGCCTCCCGTGGACGTCGTAGCCGGCTGCGCGGGAACATAGTGCGGTGCCAGTTCGGGGTGGTGCAGGTCCAGGGCCGGACGCTCCGAACGGATGCGCGGCAGCGACGTGAAGTTGTGCCGCGGCGGCGGGCACGAGGTGGCCCACTCAAGCGAGGCGCCGAAGCCCCACGGGTCATCGACCTCGACCTTCTTGCCACTGCGCCAGGTGATGTACACGTTCCAGAAGAACGGGATCATCGACGCACCGAGGACGAAGGAGGAGATGGTGGAGAACTGGTTCATCCAGGTGAAGTTGTCCTCCACCATGTAGTCGGCGTAACGACGCGGCATGCCCAGGACGCCCAGCCAGTGCTGGATGAGGAACGTTCCGTGGAAGCCCAGGAACAGCAGCCAGAAGTGGATCTTGCCGAGGCGCTCGTTGAGCATCCTGCCCGTCCACTTGGGCCACCAGAAGTAGAATCCGGCGAACATGGCGAACACCACGGTGCCGAACACGACGTAGTGGAAGTGGGCGACAACGAAGTAGGTGTCGGAGACGTGGAAGTCCAGCGGAGGGGAGGCCAGGATGATGCCGGTCAGGCCGCCGAACAGGAACGTGACCAGGAAGCCGATGCTCCACAGCATGGGGGTTTCGAACGTCAGCGAGCCACGCCACATGGTGCCGATCCAGTTGAAGAACTTCACACCCGTCGGTACGGCGATCAGCATGGTCATGAAGGAGAAGAACGGCAGCATGACCTGGCCGGTGACATACATGTGGTGTGCCCAGACGGTCACGGACAGTGCGGCGATGGAAATGGTGGCGAAGACCAGTCCCTTGTAGCCGAAGATCGGCTTGCGGCTGAAGACCGGGAAGATCTCCGAGACGATGCCGAAGAACGGCAGGGCGATGATGTACACCTCGGGGTGGCCGAAGAACCAGAACAGGTGCTGCCACAGGATGGCGCCGCCGTTCACCGGGTCGAAAATATGGCCACCGAAGCGCCGGTCCATGCCGAGCGCGAACAGGGCGGCCGCCAGCGGCGGGAACGCCATCATCACCAGGACCGCGGTGATCAGCGTGTTCCAGGTGAAGATCGGCATGCGCCACATGGTCATGCCCGGGGCCCGCATGCAGATGATCGAGGTGATGAAGTTGACCGACCCGAGGATGGTGCCGAACCCGGCCAGGGCCAGGCCGAACACCCAGAGGTCGCCGCCGATGCCGGGACTGAACGTCGTGTTCGACAGCGGCGCGTAGGCGAACCAGCCGAAGGCCGCGGCACCCTGCGGGGTGATGAAGCCGGCAACGGTGATGGTGCCGCCGAACAGGAAGAGCCAGAACGCCAGGGCGTTCAACCGGGGGAAGGCGACGTCCGGGGCGCCGATCTGCAGCGGCATGATGACGTTGGCGAAGCCTGCGAACAAGGGGGTGGCAAACAGCAGCAGCATGATGGTGCCGTGCATGGTGAACAGCTGGTTGTACTGGTCCTTGGTCTGCAGGATCTGCATGCCCGGTTCGAACAGCTCCGCACGCATCACCAACGCCATGACGCCGCCGAGGCAGAAGAAGATGAACGAGGTGATCAGGTACATGTACCCGATGGTCTTGTGGTCGGTGGAGGTGATCCAGTTGACGACGATGCGCCCCTTGGACACCGGCACCACACGCTCCACACTCGAGGCACCCACGGTGGTCGAGTATTCGTAAGTCGACACTTTCGCCGCTCCTTACTTCGTCTCTAGCTGAGCGGAATTGCGGTCATAGTCCGCGCCGAGGGTGCCGGTCTGGCCCTTCGCCTTGAGCGAGGCCAGGTGTGCCTGGAACTCCTGCTCGGAGACGACCTTGACGCGGAACAGCATCTCGGAGTGGTACTCGCCGCACAGCTCCGCGCACTTGCCGTCATAGGTGCCCTCGGCCGTCGGGGTGAACGTCATGTAGTTCGTCTTGCCCGGGAACATGTCCTTCTTGTCCAGGAACGCGGGAACCCAGAAGGAGTGGATGACGTCGCGCGAGTTCAGCGCCAGTTCGACGCTGCGGTTGACGGGCAGGTACAGCGTGGGCAGCTTGTCCTTGTCGAACGGCTTGCCATTGAGCTGTGCCTGGACGCCGGTGTCGTACACGGCCGCCTGGACCTCATTGCCCTGGAGGTAGTTGAAGTCCCAGGACCACTGCTTGCCGCGGACATCGATCTTGACGTCCGGGTTCGGATTCCGGGTCTCGATCGAGCTCACCTCGCGGTCGGTGAAGTAGAAGAACACCAAGACCATGAACAGCGGGATGAGGACGTAAAAGACCTCAAGCGGCAGGTTGTAGCTGGTCTGGCGGGGGTAGCCGGTGGCGCCCTTGCGACGGCGGTACGCGATGATGCACCAGATCATCAAGCTCCAGGTGATCAGGCCGACGATCAGCACGGTGATCCAGGAGTTGACCCACAGGTCGATGATGCCCGCGGTGTGGTTGGTGATGTTCCGCTCTGACGGCAAGAAGCCGTTCTTGCTCTCTGCCGTGCATCCTGACAAAGCTAACGATCCAGCAAGCGCCAAACCCGCGATGGGGATGACTTTTGCGCGTCGGCTGCCGGTTCGGTCCTGCGAACTCACAGACGGCCCTTCCTCTTGTTGCTGTGCTCCAGGCGGCGGGAAACAGCCGCAGGTGCGAATTTAGTTTTACTACTCGATGTAGAGCTTACCGCCACGGCACGCGAAATGCGTACAACCGCCCCCGTGCGTCGGCAGTGTCCTAGTGGAACGAGTCGCCACAGGCGCAAGAGCCCCCGGCGTTGGGGTTGTCGATGGTGAAACCCTGCTTCGCGATGGTGTCCTCGAAGTCGATGCTGGCCCCGTCCAGGTAGGGCACGCTCATCTTGTCGACCACGACCTCGACGCCGTCGAAATCGCGGACGGCGTCACCGTCGAGCAGGCGCTCATCGAAGTAAAGCTGGTAGATCAGGCCGGAGCAACCCCCGGGCTGGACGGCCACGCGCAGACGCAGATCCGTCCGGCCCTCCTGCTCCAACAGGGAGCGGACCTTGTCGGCGGCGACATCACTGAGCTTGACGCCGTGCTCGGTCGGTTCCGCGGCTTCGGCGGCCAGTTGTTCGGTGGTATTGGCGGTCATGGCTATTCCTTACGTGGGGGTGCTCCTACTACATGCTACGTCAGGGACGCCGTCCCGGTACCAGCCGCCGGGCCCTGGGCGTCGAGGCGGGCCAGCAGCAGCGCCTCGGCCAGTACGGCGTTGCGGAAGTCGCCCAGGTGCAGCGACTCGTTGGCGCTGTGGGCGCGGGAATCGGGATCCTCGACGCCGGTGACCAGGATCTGCGCGGCGCCGAACACGTCGTGCAGGTCGGCGATGAACGGGATCGAGCCGCCCATGCCGCTCTCGACCGGCGGCACGCCCCACGCCTCGCCGAGCGCCCACAGGGCGGCGCGCGCGGCCGCGGTACCGGTATCGGTGGCGAACGACTGGCCGCGCTCCCCCGGCACCAGCGTCACCCGCGCCCCGAACGGCGCATGCGCGGCCACGTGCGCCTCGATGGCGGCCAGCGCGGCGTCCGGGTCCTGCCCGGGAGCCAGGCGCAGGCTGAACTTTGCCCGGGCCGCGGGCAGCAGTGTATTCGAACTCAGCGCCACGGACGGGATGTCCATGCCGATGATCGACAACGCCGGCTTCGCCCACAGCCGAGAGGTGATGCTGCCGGTCCCCGCCAGCCGCACGCCGTCGAGCACGCCGGCGTCATTCCGGAACGTCGCCTCCGGGTAGTCGAGTTCGGCATGGTCGGCGGTGACCAGCCCGGCGATGGCCACCGAGCCGTCGTCGTCGTGCAGGGTGGCGATGAGGCGCGCCAGCAGCGTCGGCGCGTCCAGCAGCGGACCGCCGAACATGCCGGAGTGCACGGCGTGGTCGAGCACGCGGACCTCGATGGTGCCGTCGACGAGGCCGCGCAGGCTCGTGGTCAGCGCCGGGACGCCCACCTTCCAGTTGGAGGAGTCGGCCACGACGATCACGTCGGCCGCCAGTTCCTGCTGGTGGGTCTCCAGGAACGTGCGGAACGTCGGCGACCCGGCCTCCTCCTCGCCCTCGATGAACAGCGTGACGCCGAGCCCGAAGCCGTCGCCCAGCACCTCGTTGACGGCGTGCAGGGCACCGACGTGGGCCATGATCCCGGCCTTGTCGTCGGCGGCGCCGCGGCCGAACAGGCGGCCGTCGCGTTCGACGGCGGTGAACGGCTCGGTCTGCCACAGGGCCGGGTCCCCGGGTGGTTGGACGTCGTGGTGGGCGTACAGCAGGATGGTCGGCTTGCCGGGTGCCGCGGGCCGGCGCGCGACGACGGCGGGACCGCCGGGCGTCCCGTCCTCCTTGTTGGCGCGCAGGATGCGCACGTCCTCGATGCCCGTGTCACGGATCAGGGCGGCAACGGCCTCCGCGCTGTGCTGCAGGTTGGCGGCGTCGAACGCGTCCCACGCGATGCCGGGGATGGCGACCAGGTCGGCCAGGTCGGCGACCGTGCGCGGGAAGCGCGCGGACACACTGGCGCGCAGCCGGTCCAGCGGAACCGCGTCCACGGCCGGTGCGTCGACGGGAATTACGGACCCGGGCATCGGCGCGGCGGGGGCCCCGGCCGGTGCCGGCGGCGTGGTGGGTTCAGTTGTCATGTGCTTCACCCTACCGTCGGGGACCGGGTCGGGCACCGGTGCCCGCGGGGCGTCGGCCACGGTAGTCTTGAGGGGTGTTTGGACGAAAGAAAGACGACCCCAGTGCCCAGCCGGTGACGCCGGCACCGAGCGAGGCCGCCACCCGGGCCACCGACCCGCGGGCCGCCAAGGGCGCACCGACCCCGTCGCGCAAGGCGCAGGAGGCCGCCCGCAAGCGTCCCCTGGTGCCCAACGACCGGGCCGCCGCGAAGGTGGCCGCCCGGGACGCCCGCCGCGAGGAGCAGGCCCGGATGCGCCGCGCCCTGGACACCGGCGACGAACGGTTCCTGCCGGCCCGTGACAAGGGCCCGCAGAAGCGCTTCGCCCGAGACTTCGTCGACGCCCGCTTCAGCCTGGGCGAGTACGTCATGTTCGCCGCCTTGGCCATCGTGGTGCTCTCCATCGCCGTGCCGGTGACCAGCCAGACGCAGATCCTGGTCTTCGGCTTCTTCTGGGTCCTGGTGCTCGCCGTCGTCATCGACGCGTTCCTCATGACCCGCAAGCTCAAGCGGCAGATCGGCGCCAAGTTCGGTTCGGTCAATCCGGGCGTCGTCTGGTACGCCAGCATGCGTTCGCTGCAGTTCCGCCGGCTGCGCCTGCCCAAGCCCATGGTCAAACGCGGCGAGTGGCCCAAATAGTCCCCAACCACATTCCGACGACGCCGGTCCCTCCCACGGAGGGGACCGGCGTCGTCGTCGATGGGGTGGGTAGGCTGGGCGCATGGAATACCGCTACCTTGGCCGCTCCGGCCTGAAGATCACAGAAATCACGTACGGCAACTGGCTCACGCACGGTTCGCAGGTCGAGAACGACGTCGCGGCCGCCTGCGTGCGTGCCGCCCTTGATGCCGGCATCACCACGTTCGACACCGCGGACGCCTATGCCAACGGCGCCGCCGAGGAAGTGCTCGGCAAGGCCCTCGCCGGCCAGCGGCGCGAGTCCCTGGAGGTGTTCACGAAGGTGTACTGGCCGGTCGGGCCCAAGGGGGCGAACGACACCGGCCTGTCCCGCAAGCACATCATGGAGGGCATCAACGGCTCGCTGCGCCGGCTCGGCATGGACTATGTGGACCTGTACCAGGCCCACCGCTTCGACCACGAGACGCCATTGGAGGAGACCATCGCCGCGTTCGGCGACGTGGTGCGGGCCGGCAAGGCGCTGTACATCGGCGTGAGCGAATGGTCCGCCGACCAGCTGCGCCGCGGCCAGGTCCTGGCCCGCCAGGCCGGCTTCTCGCTCGTCTCCAACCAGCCGCAGTACTCGGCACTGTGGCGGGTCATCGAACCCGAGGTCGTGCCCGCCTGCCGGGAACTTGGCATGTCACAGGTCGTCTGGTCCCCCATGGCGCAGGGGGTGCTGTCGGGCAAATACCTGCCCGGCCAGCCCGCACCGGCCGGGTCCAGGGCCACGGATGAGCATGGCGGCAAGGACACCATCCAGCGCTTCATGGGCGAGGACGTGCTCGAGCGCGTGCAGCGGCTGCGCCCGATCGCCGACGAGCTCGGCCTGGCCATGTCACAGCTGGCCATCGCCTGGGTGCTGCAGAACGACAACGTGGCCACCGCCCTGGTGGGCGCGTCCCGCCCGGAACAGGTGGCCGAGAACGTGAAGGCGTCCGGGGTGCGGATCCCGGCGGAACTGCTGGCAGCCATCGACGACGCCCTGGCGGGCGTCGTCGAACGCGACCCGGCGCTGACGCTCAGCCCACCCACGCGCGTCGCGTGAGGATCGCCCAGATCTCGACAGGCTCGATCACCGGCGGCTCGACCACCGGGGGCTCGATCGCCGGGGGCCCGATCACCGGCGCAGCTTGGCCAGCCCCTTGTTGATGCGGTTGGCCCAGAACGGGCCGTCGTACAGGAACGCCGTGTAGCCCTGCACGAGCGTGGCGCCGGCGTCCAGCCGCTGCTGGACGTCGGCGGCCGTCTCCACGCCGCCGACGGCGATGAGTACGAGCCGGTCCCCCGTGGCGGCCTTGAGCCGGCGCAGCACCTCCAGCGATCGTTCCTTCAACGGCGCCCCGGACAGCCCGCCGGCACCGTGCCGGGCGACGAGGGCCGGATCGGAGACGAGGCCATCGCGGCCTATCGTCGTGTTCGTGGCGATGATGCCGTCCAGGCCCATGTCCAGGGCAAGGGCGGCCACGTCGTCGATGTCCCCGTCGCTGAGGTCCGGGGCGATCTTCACCAGCAAGGGCACGTGCCGTCCGGCGGACTCGTCGGCCGCCGCGCGCACACCGGCCAGCAGCGGGCGCAGCGTCCCCACGTCCTGCAGCAGTCGCAGCCCGGGCGTGTTGGGCGAGCTGACATTGACCACCAGGTAGTCTGCCGTCGGCGCGAGCGTGCGGGCGCTGACGAGATAGTCCGCCAGCGCTTGGTCGAGTTCCACGGCCTTCGTCTTGCCGATGTTGACGCCGATGACCGGGCGCACGTCCCCATAGGTGTTGTGCAGTTCGCGGGCTGCGGCCGCGAGCCGGGGGGCGACGGCGGCGGCGCCGTCGTTGTTGAATCCCATCCGGTTGATGACGGCCCGGTCCGCCACGAGGCGGAACAGCCGGGGTTGCGGATTGCCCGGCTGCGCGGCGCCGGTGATGGTTCCGACCTCGACGTGCCCGAAGCCCAGGTTGGCCAGTGCGCCGATGCCGCGGCCCTCCTTGTCGAAGCCCGCGGCGAGTCCGAACGGGCTCGGGAATGTCAACCCCAGCGCCTCGGTGCGCAGCGACGCCGGCACCGCGAACATGCGCCGCAGCACCGCGCCGGCCCCCACCCTGTGGGCGGCCTTGATGAGGGTGAAACCGATCGTGTGGGCCCGTTCGGCGTCCATCCAGGAAAAGCACACACGGAAGAAGGCGGGGTAGATGCGCATGGCTACCAGTTTCCCGTGTGGCCACCCCGATTCCAAAACCGCGACCACCCCGGCGCGCATCGCATAGCATGGCGCCATGGACACCGTGGGCACCATCGCAAGCATGCAGGCCGACGTCGTCGTGGTCGGCGCCGGCCTGGCAGGCCTTGTCGCGGCCGCCGAGGCGTACAACGCCGGGTGCCGCGTAATCGTGCTGGACCAGGAGCCGGAGGCGTCCCTCGGCGGGCAGGCGCACTGGTCGTTCGGCGGCATGTTCCTGGTCGACTCCCCCGAGCAACGCCACCTGGGCGTGAAGGACAACGCCGAGCTGGCGCTCTCCGACTGGCTCGGCTCGGCCGGGTTCGACCGGCCCGAGGACGGGTGGGCGCGGAAGTGGGCGCACGCCTACGTCGACTTCGCCGCCGGCGAGAAGCGCGCCTGGCTGCACGCGCTGGGGGTGCGCTTCTTCCCGCTCGTGCAGTGGGCCGAGCGTGGCGGCTATGACGGGCAGGGGCCCGGCAATTCGGTGCCGCGCTTCCACGTCACGTGGGGCACCGGCCCGGGCGTGTTGGCCCCCTTCATCGCCAAGGTCGCCGAGGGCGTCGCGGCCGGCCGGGTGACGTATGCGTTCCGGCACCGCGCCACCGAACTGGTGGTGCACGACGGCCGGGTCACGGGCGTGCGCGGCCATGTGCTCTCCGCGTCCGGGGCCGCCCGCGGGGAGGCCAGCAGCCGGGAGGTCACCGGCGAATTCGAGGCGGCCGGCGCCGTCGTCGTCGGCACCGGCGGCATCGGCGGCAATCACGACCTGGTCCGCCGGCTGTGGCCCGGCGGCGCGCCGGCACGCCTGATCACCGGCGTCCCGGCGTCGGTGGACGGGGCGTTCCAGGCGGTCGTGGAGGCGGCCGGCGGGCGCGTGGTGAACAAGGACCGGATGTGGCACTACCCGGAGGGCATCCACAACACCGACCCGGTCTGGCCGGACCACGGCATCCGGATCCTGGCCGGGCCGTCGTCGCTGTGGCTGGACGCGACCGGCCGCCGCCTGCCGGGGCCGCTGTACCCGGGCTTCGACTCGCTGGGCGCGCTGCGGCACATCACCGTCGGCGGTTTCGACTATTCATGGTTCGTGTTGAACAAGACCATCATCGACAAGGAGTTCGCCCTGTCCGGGTCCGAGCAGAACCCGGATTTGACCGGCCGCGACGTGTTGCTGCTGGCCAAACGCGCGCTGCCCGGCTCGGTGGGTCCGGTGCGGCATTTCCTGGACCACGGTGTCGACTTCCTGCAGGCCACCACCGCGCAGGAGCTGGCCATCCGGATGAACACGCTCACCGGCACCGACCTGATCGACCCGCAGGCCCTGTTCGACACGATCGCGGCCCGCGACGCGCAGGTGGCCTGTGGGCTCGGCAAGGACGGGCAGCTGGCCGCCATCCGCGCGGCCCGGCGCTTCGCCACCGACAAGCTGATGCGCGTGGTGCCCCCGCACCGGATGATGGCCCCCGAACACGGTCCGCTCATCGCCGTCCGGTTGTCCGTGCTCACCCGCAAGAGCCTCGGCGGCCTGCAGACGGACCTTCAGGCGCGCGTGCTCGGCGCGGCCGGCCGCCCCATCCCCGGGTTGTACGCCGCCGGCGAGGTGGCCGGGTTCGGCGGTGGCGGGGTGCACGGGTACCGCGCCCTGGAGGGCACGTTCCTGGGCGGCTGCCTGTTCTCCGGCCGGGTCGCCGGGCGCGCGGCCGCGGCTTCGTCCTGAGTCGGGACATGGACGACGACGGCACGCACGGCAGGCGGGAGGCGACGGGGTGGGAGCCCGACGACCTGGGCCCGGGGTTCGAGCGGCTCCGGCTGCCCCTGGGCGAGGACGCCGGCGGCCCCATCCTGGCCACCCTGGTCCGGCATGTCCCGCCGGCCCGGGCCGCCGCCCGGGCGGCTACCCCCCATGCCGTGCTCTACGTGCACGGATGGTGCGACTATTTCATGAATACCGGGCTCGCCGGTTTCTTCGCCCGGCACGGGGTCAGGTTCTACGCCATCGACCTGCACAACTACGGCCGCAGCCTGGTCCCGGGTTCGCTGCGCGGCTACGTGGCCGACCTGGCCGACTACGACGCCGACCTGGGCGCGGCGCTGGCGGTCATCCGGCGGGAGGCCGCCACCCCGGACGGCCCGCCGCGCATCCACCTGATGGGCCACTCGCTGGGCGGTCTGACGTCCGCGCTGTGGGCGCACCGGCACCCGGGCGAATTGGCCTCGCTCATCCTCAATTCCCCCTGGCTGGAGCTGCAGGGCAGCCGGTTCCTGCGCCAGATCGCCACGGCCATCCTGGGCCCGTTCGCGAAGTCCGACCCCTTGCGCGTGTTCAGGCACCCGGAGTGGCCGGCCTACTGGGAGAGCCTGTCCAATGAGGCGCACGGCGAATGGGACATCAACCCGGACTGGCGGCCCAGGGGTTCGTTCCCGTTCCGGGCCGGCTGGATGCGGGCCGTGCTGGCCGGGCACGCCCAGGTCAACGCCGGACTGGCCATCGACGCCCCCGTGCTGGTGCTGCTCAGCCGCCGCTCGCTGATCCAGCCGCTGTGGACGCCGGCGGCCATGGGCGCCGACGCCGTGATCGAGGTCGATGTCATGGCCCGCCTCGCCCTGTCGGTTGGCCGCCGCGTCACCGTCAACAGGTACGACGGGGCCCTGCACGATGTCGCATTGTCCGCCGCGCCGGTGCGCCGGCAGCTGTTCGCCGACCTGGCGGACTGGCTGCGCGCCTACGGCCCGGCCGTGCCCGCCGGCGCCGCGTCGACGGCCGCCCCGTAGCGCCGGTCGCGGCGCGCGTACTCGTCCACGGCCCGCCACAGCGTGCGCCTGTCGACATCCGGCCACAGCGTGTCCATGAACACGAACTCGGCATAGGCGCATTGCCACAGCAGGAAGTTGGACAACCGTTGTTCGCCGCTGGAGCGCAGGAACAGGTCCACGTCGGGCAGGTCGGGGTTGTAGAGGTAGCGCTGGATGGTGTTCTCGTTCACGGCGCGTGGGCTGACCCTGCCGTCGGCCACGTCGCGGGCCAGTGCCGCCACGGCGTCGGCGATCTCGGCCCGGCCGCCGTAATTAACACACATTGTCAACGTCACGGTGTCGTTGTCCCGTGTATGTTCCTCGGCGACCTCGAGTTCCTTGATCACCGACCCCCACAGCCGTGGCTTGCGCCCCGCCCAGCGGACGCGCACGCCCCAGGCGTCCAGCTGGTCGCGCTGGCGTCGCAGCACATCCTTGTTAAATCCCATCAGGAAGCGCACCTCCTCCGGCGACCGCTTCCAGTTCTCCGTGGAGAACGCGTACACGCTCACATACTTGATGCCCAGCTCGATGGCACCGGCCATGACGTCCAGCAGGGCCGGCTCCCCCGCCTTGTGCCCCTCGATGCGTGGCAGCCCGCGCTGGTTCGCCCAGCGGCCGTTGCCGTCCATGACGATCGCCACGTGCCGCGGCACGAGCCCGGCGGGGATGGCCGGGGCGACGGCGCCGGACGGATGCGGCCACGGCGCCACGACGGGGGGCTTGGCCGGGTTCCGGCCGGTGCCGGAGGGTTTCGCTGACGGCGTTCTTGACTGCCTGCCTGGCAAGGACGACACGGGTTATGCACGCTCCACGAGTTTCAGGGATCGGACGGTTCGTTCAAGATGCCATTGCACATAGGCGGCGACCAGCCCGGCCGCCTCGCGCCGGGCGCCGGGCACGGACGCGTCCGCGCCGGCCCAGTCGCCGGCCAGCAGGGTACCCAGCAGCGCCATGGTCTCCGGCGCGGGCGACGCGGAACCGGGCGGGCGGCAGCCGGTGCACACGGCCCCGCCCAGGGCGGCGTTGAACGCCTGGTGCGGGCCGGGTTCCCCGCACCGGGCGCAGTCGCCGAAGCTCGGGGCCCAGCCGGCGATCGACATGGCCCGCAACAGGTACGAGTCGAGGATGAGCTCGGGCGCGTGCGCGTGGCGGCTCAGCGAGGCCAGCGCCCCGACGAGCAGCAGGTAGTGCGCCGTGGACGTCTCCCCGTCGATGTCGGTGAGCCGTTCCGCGGTCTCGGTCATGGCCGCGGCGACCGTGTACTTGTCATAGTCGGCGGCAATGGCCTGCCCGTAGATGCCCGTGGCCACCGCCTGGGCCACGATGTCGAGGCTGCGCCCGTGCACGAACTGCACGTCGGCCACCATGAACGGCTCCAGCCGAGCGCCGAACTTGCTGCTGGTGCGCCGGACACCGCGCGCCACGGCACGCACCTGGCCGTGCCGGCGGGTCAGCATCGTGATGATGCGGTCGGCCTCGCCCAGCTTGTGCGTGCGCAGCACGACGGCGTCGTCCCGGTAGGTGCGTGCGGCGAACGAAGAATTGGACACCATCCCATTCTCCCACTCTTGTACGACAGGGTCTCGACGGGGTCTCGCCCCACGGGGTCTCGACAGGCTCGACCACCGGTGGTCGAGCCTGGGCCCACGGCCGCGAGGGGCCCCGCCCGAGCTTGCGAGGGTGGGGAGCGGCTGGGGAGCGCGACCCTGCTCAGGCGCGGGAGTCGCGCACCGCCCGGTTGACGGCGGAGATGACGGCCTTCAGCGACGCCGTGACGGTGTTCGCGTCGATGCCGGCGCCCCACAGCACGCGTTCGCCGACCGCGCATTCGACGTAGGCGGCGGCGCGGGCGTTGCCGCCTTCGGACAGCGCGTGCTCCGTGTAGTCCAGGACGCGCACGTCGACGCCGTCCTCGCCCAGGATGGCCAGCAGGGCCGCGATCGGGCCGTTGCCGGTGCCGGTCCGCTTGACCGTTGTCCCGTCGATCGAAAGGGTCGCCACAAGGGTGACCTCGCCGGCGTCGTCGGTCGACGCGCTGAACGGGCCGATCCGGTAACGGCCCCAGGCGCTGCCGTGGTCCTCGGCGGGCAGGTATTCGTCGGAGAAGATGCCCCACAGTTCGTCGGCGCTGACCTCCCCGCCCACCGTGTCGGTGCGCTTCTGGATGACGCCGGAGAACTCGATCTGGGCGCGCCGCGGCAGGTCCAGGTTGTGTTCGTTCTTGAGCAGGTAGGCCACGCCGCCCTTGCCGGACTGCGAGTTGACGCGGATCACGGCCTCGTAACTGCGGCCCAGGTCCTTCGGGTCGATCGGCAGGTACGGCACGGCCCACGTGAAGTCGTCGACCGGGACGCCGGCCTCCGCGGCCTCCGCCTCGAGGGCCTCCAGCCCCTTCTTGATCGCGTCCTGGTGGGAGCCGGAGAATGCGGTGAAGACCAGGTCGCCGCCGTACGGGACACGCTCCCCGACGGGCAGCTGGTTGCAGTACTCGACCGTGCGGCGGATCTCGTCGATGTTGGAGAAGTCGATCATAGGGTCGATGCCCTGGCTGAACATGTTCAGGCCCAGGGTGACCAGGTCGACGTTGCCGGTCCGTTCGCCGTTGCCGAACAGGCAGCCCTCGATCCGGTCCGCGCCGGCCAGGTACCCCAGTTCCGCGGCGGCCACGCCGGTGCCCCGGTCGTTGTGCGGGTGCAGGGAGAGGATGATGCCCTCGCGCGGGTGCAGGTTGCGGCTCATCCATTCGATGGAGTCGGCGTACACGTTCGGGGTGGCCATCTCCACGGTCGCCGGCAGGTTCACGATGACCTGGTTGTCGGCGGACGCCTCGAAGATGTCGGCCACGGCGTTGCACACGCGCACGGCGTAGTCGAGCTCGGTGCCGGTGAACGACTCCGGCGAGTACTCGTAGGTGATCTTCGTGTCCTCGAGCGTTTCCTCGTACTTCTTGCACAGCCGGGCGCCCTGCAGCGCGATGTCCATGATGCCGTCCTGGTCCTGGCGGAACACGACCTTGCGCTGGAGCACCGAGGTGGAGTTGTACAGGTGGACGATGGCCGTCTTGGCCCCGGCCAGCGCCTCGTAGGTGCGCTCGATCAGGTGTTCACGGGCCTGGGTGAGGACCTGGATGGTGACGTCGTCGGGGATGTGGCCGCCCTCGATGAGCTGGCGGACGAAGTCGAAGTCGGTTTGCGAGGCGGACGGGAAGCCGACCTCGATCTCCTTGTAGCCCATCTGGACCAGCAGCTTGAAGAACTTCAGTTTGCGGGCCGGGCTCATCGGGTCGATCAGGGCCTGGTTCCCGTCGCGCAGGTCGACGGCGCACCAGCGCGGCGCCTTCGTGATGAGCTTGTCCGGCCAGGTGCGGTTCGCCAGTTCGACGGTGATCTGGTCCTGGAACGGGATGTAGCGGTGGACGGGCATGCCCGAGGGCTTTTGTGCGTTCTGCATGGGATGTGACCTTTGCGTGTGAATCGATGAGGATGAAGGTCGGCCGGGCACCACGAACTCCGCAGCGAGGGGCGGCCAAATCATCCGGCAGGTCAGGGCCCGGGGGTTCGGAAGAACCCGGCTCGGGAAACCTAGGACGCCGTGAAGGAGGCCTCGCCGCGGCAGCTAAGAAGAAGCATTCCAGTGCGCACGATTTCAGCCTAGCACGCCGCGTACGATGAGGAGGAAACGCACCAGCATCCCCGACCCGAAGGGCAGCCTCTCCCATGACGCACTCCGGCATCAACCTCGCCAATGTTGACCAGGCGGTCCGGCCGCAAGACGACCTGTACCAGCATGTGAACGGCAAGTGGCTGGCGGCGGAGACCATCCCCGATGACCGGGCGATCAGCGGATCGTTCGTTGCGCTGCGCGATGACGCCGAGGCGGCCGTGCGCACCATCATCGAACGCGCCGCCGACCGGGCCACGTTCGGTGCGGCCGAGGCCGGCAGCGTGGAGGCGAAGATCGGGGCCCTGTACGCCAGCTTCATGGACGAGGCCGGCATCGCCGAACGGGCGGGCGCCCCGCTGGCACCGAAGCTGGCCGCCATCGAGGCGGCCGGCTCCGTGTCCGCGCTCGTCACCCTGATGGGCGCGTTCGACGCCGCCGGCGGCGACGGCCTGTTCGGCACCTATGTGAACAACGACGCCGGCAATCCCGACCGCGCGCTGCTGCACCTGCACCAGTCGGGGCTGGGATTGCCGGATGAGTCGTACTACCGGGAGGAAAAGTACGCGGGCATCCGCGACGCCTACGTCCCGCACATCGAAACCATGCTGACCCTGGCCGGAGTGCCCGGGGCCGGTGCCAAGGCCGCGCGGATCCTGGCCCTGGAGACGGAGATCGCCGCCACGCACTGGGACACCGTGACGCTGCGCGACCCGCAGAAAACATACAACCTGATGTCCGGATCGGACGTGGTGGCGATGCTGCCGCTGTTGCGTGACTGGTTCGAGGGCCTCGGCCTGTCCGCGGCGCACACGGCCGAGATCGTCGTCGCCACGCCCGACTTCTTCCGCGGCCAGGCCCCCCTGCTCGTTGCCGACCGGTTGGCGGACTGGCAGGCGTGGCTGGCCTGGCGGACGGTATCCGCGGCGGCCCCTTATTTGTCGGACGACTTCGTCGACGCGAACTTCGCGTTCTACGGCACCACCCTCAGCGGCACGCCGGTCATCAAGGACCGCTGGAAGCGCGGCGTCGCCCTCGTCGAGGGGGCCCTGGGCGAGGCGGTCGGCCAGCTGTACGTGGCCGAACATTTCCCCCAGACGCACAAGGCGCGCATGGAGGCCCTGGTCGGCAACCTGGTCGAAGCGTACCGGCAGTCCATCGCGGGGCTGGCCTGGATGAGCGAGGACACCGTCGCGAAGGCGCTGGCGAAGCTCGACGCGTTCACGCCGAAGATCGGCTACCCGGCCAAGTGGCGCGACTACGGGACGCTGGAGATCGTCGACGGCGACCTGCCCGGCAACGTGGAACGGTCGTATGCGTTCGAGCTGGCGCGCCAGCTGGCCAAGATCGGCGCCCCCATCGACCGGGATGAATGGTTCATGACCCCGCAGACCGTCAACGCCTACTACAACCCGACCATGAACGAGGTCGTGTTCCCGGCCGCCATCCTGCAACCGCCGTTCTTCGATGCCGAGGCCGACGCCGCGGCGAATTACGGCGGCATCGGGGCCGTGATCGGCCATGAGATCGGCCACGGGTTCGACGACCAGGGTTCCCAGTTCGACGGATCCGGCGCCCTGCGCAACTGGTGGACCGATGTGGACCGGGCCGCGTTCGAGGCCCTCACGGCGCGTCTGGTGGGCCAGTACGAGGTGCTTGAACCGGCGGCGGCGCCCGGCCACACGGTCAACGGCAAGCTCACGCTCGGCGAGAACATCGGCGACCTGGGCGGGCTGGCCATCGGTTACAAGGCGTACCTGCTCGACCTGGACGGCTCCCCGGCACCGGAGATCGACTCGCTCACGGGCGCGCAACGGTTCTTCTACTCGTGGGCCGAATGCTGGCGCTCGAAGATCCGCACCGAGGAGGCGGTCCGGCGCCTGGCCATCGACCCGCACTCCCCCGCCGAATGGCGCTGCAACGCCGTGGTGCGCAATCTGGACGCCTTCCACGAGGCGTTCGGCACGGGGCCGGCGGACGGGCTGTGGCTGGAACCGGATGCGCGGGTGAGCATCTGGTAGCGGCCCGCCGGCCATGAACCGCCGGTCGGATGCCTGGCGTCAGTTCGTGTAGAACAACGGATTGACGACCAGGCACTCGTTCTTCTCGGCCGCCGTGCTGGAGACGATGTCCTTCGGCAGTTCGGTCTTGCCGAAGGTGGTGCCGGAGATCCAGTCGGTCCCGGCGACCAGCTGCACGCCGCTGACCGTGGGGTCGCTGACGACGGCGGAGGCCGGGATGTGGAACAGCTTGGCGACATCCGCGGCCACGTCGCCCATGTTCGGCCCGTAGGCGATCTTCGTGGTGTGCTGCGCGGCGACGTCACCGAAGTTCTGTGCAGCCGTGAACCCGTCCTTGGCCAGCGCCGCTAGCAGGTCGTCGGCCCGGCCGGGGGCACCCGTGGCGTTCACGACGCCGATCGGCTGCACGGCCTTGTCATAGGCGGGGGCCGCCGGCGCTGCCGGGGACGGCGCCGTGGAGTGCGTGGCGCCCGGCGTGCCGGACGCGCCGCCCGCCGTGGGGTGTGCCGTGGCGCTCGGGGACGCCTTCGCGTGACCGGTGAAGTCGGCGTCGTTGCGCAGCCCGGCGAACAGCTGCCCGGCGTCGGGCTCCTTCAGCTGCACGCGGTTGGAGTCCTGTACCCACGCCTCGTTGGGCACGGTGATGAACGCGACATTGGCCGGGTCGATCTTGCTCAGCCGGGTCGCGATGGAGATCATGTCCGGGATGTTCGCCAGGCCCTTGTCGATCGTCAGGTTCTTCGTGACGACGTTCGCCAGGTTGTAGAGCATGGGCAGGTTCGTCAGCGTGCCGTCGGTCTTGATCTTGCGCACGAGCGAGCCGAGGAAGTACTGCTGGGCCTTGATGCGGGCGAGGTCGCTGGCGTCCCCGAACGCGTGCCGCGTGCGCAGGAATGCCAGGGCCTGTTCACCCTGGACCAGGCTCTTGCCGGCCGGCAGGCGCAGGCCGGAGCCGTTGTCGTCGTACATGGCGTGGTCGACGCACACCTGCACGCCGCCGATCGCGTTGGACAGTTCCTTCACGGCCGTGAAGTCGGCCAGCATGAAGTGGTCGATGGTCAGGCCGGTCAGCTGGTTGATGGCCGCGACGGTGCACCCGGGCCCGGCCTCCAGCAGTGCGGAGTTCAGCTGGGCCATGGGCTGGGCCGGGATGACCTGTCCCGTCTGGGAGTTGCGGCAGGCCGGGATCGGCACCATGAGGTCGCGCGGGAAGCTGGTGATGCTCACGTTGGAGTTGTCCGCGGAGATGTTCATCAGCAGCATGACGTCGGAGTTGCCCGAGCCGCCGGAGTCCGCCGTGGTGCCGTATTCGCTGTTGGCGCCGGCGCGCGTGTCGGTGCCCAGGATCAGGATCTGCATCGACCCGGTGTCCTCGGTCGTCGTCGACTTCGGCAGCGTGACCGCCGCGTTCAGGTCGTCGGTGTGCACGTTCTGCTGCAACCGCCACAACAGGAAACCGGCGCCGCCCACCGCGACGACGAGGACGAGGGCCAGGCCCAGCGCGGTGAGTTTCAGCCACAGCCGTGCGGACTTGGGGACGGCGAAGTGCCGGCCGGCGGGCTCGCCGGCCGGGGCCGAGTCAGGCTGTCCGGGTCCGGCAGACCTGTCGGCCGGCGTGCTGGCGCGGCGTCGCCCCATGGATGAACCTCTCGAAGACTTCAATGAACAAGAGACAAGCTTACGGGTGCTCTCTGGAAACCAGCTTCACGCCGGCTGTGCACGTCGCGGGTGTGGCGCCGGGGTCAGAATCCGAGCTTGACAAGCTGCTTGGGGTCGCGTTGCCAGTCCTTGGCGATCTTCACGTGCAGGTCCAGGTACACGCGGGTGCCCAGCAACGCCTCGATGCCCTTGCGCGCGGTGGTCCC
Source organism: Specibacter cremeus (assembly GCF_003946885.1). Classification (GTDB taxonomy): domain Bacteria; phylum Actinomycetota; class Actinomycetes; order Actinomycetales; family Micrococcaceae; genus Specibacter; species Specibacter cremeus. The sequence goes on from NZ_RWKQ01000021.1 coordinate 59,013, forward strand.
GACGTCCCGGAGCCGGGCGCCGCCGCGACCGATGACGATGGCCTTTTGCGACGGCCGTTCCACGTACAGGTTCACGCGAACGTCGAGCAGCTGGTTGTCCTCGCTGCGGCCCTCACGGGGCACGATCTCCTCCACGACGACGGCCAGCGAGTGCGGCAGCTCGTCGCGCACGCCCTCCAGCGCGGCCTCGCGCACCAGCTCGGCGACCATCACGGCCTCGGGTTCGTCGGTCAGTTCCCCGTCCGGGTACAGCGCCGGGCCGAGCGGCAGGTAGCCGGAGAGGACCTTCGCGACGGTGTCGACCTGGAAGTCCTTGACGGCGGAGACCGGCACGACGGCGGCGAACCCGTCGGCGCCGAAGACCTCCCGTCCCAGCGACTCGACGGCGATGAGCGCCTCGCCCACGCCCTGCCGGTCCACGGTGTCCGTCTTCGTGACGATGGCGATGACCGGTTTGCGGCCGACGTTGGCCAGCTGCTGTGCGATGAACCGGTCGCCGGGGCCGATCTTCTCATTGGCGGGCAGGCAGAAGCCGATGGCGTCGACCTCGGCGAGCGTGTCGGCGACCAGGTCGTTGAGGCGCTGGCCGAGCAGGGTGCGGGGACGGTGCAGCCCGGGCGTGTCGACGAGCACCAGCTGGTAATCGTCACGATGCACGATGCCGCGGATCGTGTGCCGGGTGGTCTGCGGCTTGGCCGAGGTGATGGCGACCTTTTCGCCGACGAGGGCGTTGGTGAGCGTGGACTTGCCGGCGTTGGGCCGGCCGACGAGCACGGCAAAGCCGGACCGGTGGTCCACGTTCTCGGGTTCCGGCAAGCGTCCGGGGGCGGGCTTAGTCATTTTCACTCCTGTGGGCGGCACCCTGGGAACTGGAGTCAGCGTGCCTGGTTTCAGTGTCCGCCGCCGGGGCGGCGGAGGCAATAATGTGGCTGACCCGGTTGCGGCGCGGTTCCATCCGCTCGGCCAGCAGCCGGATGCCGGCCACGACCACGACGCTGCCCACCACCGGCACGCGGCCCAGATGCTTGGCGAGCAGGCCGCCGGCCGTGTCCACCTCGTCGTCGTCCAGGTCGCGGTCGAACAGTTCGCCGAGCTCGTCGACGGCGAGCCGGGCCCGGACCCGGTACCGGCCCTCGCCCAGGTCCGTCACGTCGGGGGCCTCCGAATCGTATTCGTCGATGATCTCGCCCACGATCTCCTCGAGCAGATCCTCGAGCGTCACGAGCCCGGCCGTGCCGCCGTACTCGTCGATGACGATGGCCACATGCGTTGATTCGAGCTGCAGTTCGCGCAGCAGGTCACTGGCCGGCTTGGATTCGGGCACGTACCGCACCGGCCGGGCCAGCCCCTCCACCCGGCGTCCCGCACCGGCCTCGGCGAGGCGGTGCGTGGCCGCCATGACGTCCTTGAGGTACAGGATGCCCAGGATGTGGTCCGTGTCCTCGCCGATGACCGGGATCCGGGAGAAACCGGAGCCCAGGAACGTGTCGAGGGCGTCGTCGAGGCTGGCATCCTGGTCGATGCCGACAATGTCGGTGCGCGGCACCATGACGGCCCGGACCAGCGTGTCGCCCAGGTCGAACACGCTCTGGATGATCTCGGCCTCGCTGTCCTCGATCGCCGCCGAGTCGCTGGCCCGGTCGACGAACTCGCGCAGTTCCTCCTCGCTGACGAAGGCGACGTCGCTGCCGGGCGCGTCCTTTGCGACGGTGCGCCCCAGGGCGGCCAGCCACTGCGGCACGGGCCCGAGCACGCGGTTGAGGAAGTGCACCAGCCCGGCCGTGCGCCCGACGACGGCGGCCGCGTGCATGCGCCCGAACTGCCGGGGCGAAACACCGACCAGCACGAACCCGATGCCGGCCATGATGACGGTCGCCACGAGCCCGGCCAGCCATTCGTTGCCGAACGCCGCGGACAGGGCCAGTGCGGCCGCGACGGCGGCGGCCATCTCGAACCAGACCCGCCAGAAGCGCAGCGCGTTCATGTGCGCGCCGGGTTCGGCCAGGAGGCGCTGCAGCGACCGGCCGCGGCTGTGCTCGGCGATGGTCTCGGCGTCGTGGCGCGGGAAGTAGTTCAGTGCCGCCTCGACGGCCGTCAGCACGGCGGCCACGGCCACGAAGACGATCCCCGCCGCCGTCAGGGCAACGGCTGTCACTGCATGGTCTCCCGGGGCGCCGCCCGGCCGAGGAAGCCCGCGAGCAGCTCACGCTGGAGCCCGAACATCTCCTCCTTCTCCTCCGGCTCGGCATGGTCGTAGCCGAGCAGGTGGAGCAGCCCGTGGGTGGTGAGCAGCAGCAGCTCCTCCGCCATGGAGTGGCCGGCCGCCTTCCCCTGGTCGAGTGCGACGGCGGGGCACAGGACGATGTCGCCCAACAGCCCGGCGGGGGTGGGCCGGTCCGGGGTGCCGGGGCGCAGCTCGTCCATGGGGAACGACAACACGTCCGTGGGGCCGGGCTCGTCCATCCATTCGATGTGCAGTTTCTCCATGGTGTCCAGGTCGGCCAGGATGATGGACACCTCGGTCTCCGGGTGCACGTGCATGGCCGACAGGACGTGCTTGACGAGCCGGACCAGGTCCTCGGCGTCGACCTCGACACCGGATTCGTTGTTGACCTCGATGCTCACCGGTTCCACGGTTCCCTTCGTTGCGCCGGCGTGCCGGCGGTCGTGTTGTGCCCGCGCGGGCGGGGCCCGGGACCGGCGTTCTGCTGTTCGTCCCAGACGCTGTAGGCCGACACGATGGCCCCGACGAGGCGGTGCCGGACGACGTCGGAGGCGTCGAGCAGGGAGAAGTTCACGTCCTCGACGCCGTGCAGGATCTGCTGGACCACGCGCAGCCCGGACCGGGCGCCCGCCGGCAGGTCGACCTGGGTGACATCGCCGGTGACGACCATCTTCGAGCCGAAGCCGAGCCGGGTGAGGAACATCTTCATCTGTTCCGGCGTCGTGTTCTGCGCCTCATCGAGGATGATGAACGCGTCGTTGAGCGTCCGGCCGCGCATGTACGCCAACGGGGCCACCTCGATGGTGCCGGCCGCCATGAGCCGGGGAATCGTCTCCGGGTCCATCATGTCGTGCAGCGCGTCGTAGAGCGGGCGCAGGTAGGGGTCGATCTTGTCGCTGAGCGAGCCGGGCAGGAAGCCGAGGCGTTCGCCCGCCTCGACGGCGGGGCGCGTCAGGATGATCCGGGTCACGTCCTTTTGCTGCAGCGCCTGCACCGCCTTGGCCATGGCCAGGTACGTCTTGCCGGTGCCGGCCGGGCCGATGCCGAACACGATCGTGAACTCGTCGATGGCGTCGACGTAGTTCTTCTGGTTCAGCGTCTTCGGGCGCACCGTGCGCCCGCGGCTGGACAGGATGTCATGGGTGAGCACGTCGACCGGCGACGAGGGTGTGCGGGCCTTGAGCATGAACACCAGCTGCTCCCAGACGGCCGGCGTGAGCACCGTGGCCCGGGCCACGAGCCCGCGCGCCTCGGTCATCAGCCGCAGGATCGTCGCGGTCTCGGCGGCGGGGCCGCTGATGGACAGCTCGTTGCCGCGCGCCAGCAGCGACACGCCGGGATAGCTGGCCTCGATGATGCGCAGGGCCTCGTCCTCGGCGCCGAGCGTGGCGACCATCTGTTCGGTGGAGTCGAACCTGAGCAGCTCGGTGCGGACATGGTCGATGGAGTGCGGGAAGGCGGCGCCCAGGCCGTCCGCGGTTGTCTGGCTCGGATGAGCCGAAGTTGATTCCGCCATAGGTTCGGCCCCCTCGGGGCCTCGCGATCTCTCCTTGGTGTGAACGATCCTGTGTGAACGATCCCGTGTTGGGGGTGCCCGGGTCGGGCGTTGTTCCCCTTAAATATAGCGCCCGGCCGCGTGCTTCCCGAGTGCCCGGGGACGGTGGCCGTCGGCCGGCCGGTCAAGTGCCGGTCTCGAATGTGTCTCGATACGGTTGCAGTTGCCGCGGCCGGGCCCGTACCGGCCATTCGGCGACCGTGGTTGTGCCAAGCTTGAACGGTTCGAGCCGGCCGTCTGCGGTGCGCGCTCACCAACCACACACGAAGCGAGAGAGCCCGGTCATGTCCGCAGCGCGCACACCAGCAGTCCGCCGTGGCCGGCTGCGCCGCGGGCTCGGCGGCGTTGTTCCGGCGGCCGTGCTCGTGCTCGCGCTGGGCGGCTGCATGGCCGGCGGCCCGAGCAGCGGCAACGGCTCCATGCCGGCATCCTCCGGCGGCTCGGCGTCCGCGCTGGTCACGTCGCTGCCGTTGGAGACCGCGGCGGCGGCCGCCACCATGCCCGTGTACTGGCTGGGACACAGCGGCGACGACGTGTTCCTGTACCGGGAGTTCCTGAAGGCCCAGCCGGACGCGGATCCGATCGTTGCCGCACTGACGGCCATGACGAGCCAGCGCCCGGCCGACCCGGACTACTTCACGGTCTGGCGCAAGCCGTCGCGCCTGGGCGTGTCGATCTCGGGCACCAACACGATCACGGTTGACATCTCGGCCGATGCGTTCGCCGCGAAGGTCGACCTCGGCATCGCCGAACGCGCCATCGCCCAACTGGTCTACACCGCCACGGCCGCGGCCAGCATGGCCGGGCTCGTCGACCCGGCCGCCAACTTGCAGGTGTCGATCCTGGTCGACGGGCACACCGGATTCAACGCGTTCGGCCGGGTGGTGCTGGACCATCCGTTGAGCCGGGAGAACACGTTCGTGGCGCCCATCTGGGTCGTGAACCCGCCCGAGGCCGCGGCGCTCACGGTGTCGCCCGTGACGGTTTCCGGCCGCGCCATCTCCAGCACCGGCACGCTCGATTGGCAGCTGCGTGCCGTCGGTGGCGGCGTCGTGCAGTCGGGGACCACCGCCATCGCGGCGGGCGCCGACAAGCTCGGCGACTTCAGTTTCAAGGTGACGACCGCGCCGGGAACCTATGAGATCCGCGTGTTCACCGCCGACCCGTCGGTGCCGGGCTCCCAGGTCGGCGTCGATTCCAAGACGTTCACGCTCAAATAGGCGGCCCCCAACGCCCCCGGGACAAGGTCCTACCAGCGGCCCAGTTCGTCGCTGAGCACGACGACGGCCGCCGGTCCCGCCGTCGAGGACCGCAACACGTGCCGGCCCAGCAGGCCCAGCCGCGCCCCGGCGGCCGTGAACGCGTCGACCTCGGCGGCGCTCATGCCGCCCTCGGGTCCCACGATGAGCAGGATGTCCCCGGTCGTGTCGGGCACGCCGGCCCGCCAATCCCGTACGACGTCCCTGGCCCGGTCGGTGGCATCCTCGTGCAGGACGATGGCCAGCGCGGCGCCGGCCACCCGGGCGGCCAGCTGCCGGGAGGTGACGAGTTCGTCGACGGCGGGCATGCGTGCGCGTCGCGCCTGCTTGGCGGCGGCGGCCACGACATTGCGCCACTTGGCGGCACCCCTGGCCGCCTTCTCGCCCTTCCACCGCACGATCGAGCGTTCCGCCTGCCACGGCACGACGGCGTCGACGCCCAGCTCGGTGGCCGTCTCGATGGCCAGTTCGTCCCGATCACCCTTGGCCAGCGCCTGGACGAGCACCAGCCGCAGTGGCGGTTCCGGCTCGTCCTCCCGCACCTCGACGCGCACGCTCAGCTCCCCCGCCACCGCGGCGGTGACTGTGCAGGTCAACCGCAACCCGCCGCCGTCGGACAGGTCCACCGCCTCCCCGGCGGCCAACCGCTTGACGGTCACGGCGTGCCGCGCCTCGGCGCCGGTCAGCGTGAACGCGTCCCCCGGCCGCAGCGGCGCCAGTTCCGCCGCGCCGGCCAGGAAGATCGGGTTGGTCACGGGCGCTAGAGGTTGCCGAGCTTGTCGCGCAGCCGGGCGAACATGCCGCCGCTGGTGACGAGCTTGCCCTCGGTGAACTCCTCGCCGCGCAGGTTGGCCAGCTGCTTGAGCAGTTCCTCCTGGGCGGCGTCGAGCTTCGTGGGGGTCTCGACGTGGACGTGCACCCTCAGGTCGCCGCGGCCGTAGCCGCGCAGGTGGGTGACGCCGAGGCCGCGCAGGGTGATGACCTCGCCGGCCTGGGTGCCCGGCTTGATGCTGATCTCCTGCTCGCCGTCGAACGTGGCAAGGTTGAGTCCGGTGCCGAGGGCCGCCGCCGTCATGGACACGCTCAAGGTGGCGTGCAGGTCGTCGCCCTCGCGCATGAACGCCGGATCGTTGTTGACCTTCATCTCCACGTACAGGTCGCCGGCGGGGCCGCCGGCGGGGCCCGCCTCGCCCTGCCCGGCCAGCTGGATGCGGGTGCCGGTGCCGACGCCGGCGGGAACCTTGATGGTCAGGCTGCGCCGGCTGCGGATGCGGCCCTCGCCCGAGCATTCGTTGCACGGGTCGATGATCATGGTGCCGAACCCCTGGCAGCTGCCGCAGGTGGCCATCGTCATGACCTGGCCCAGGATGGAGCGCATGGGCCGCTGGACCTGCCCGCGGCCGCCGCACACGTCGCAGGTGGTGGGGTGCGTGCCCGGACGGCAGCAGCTGCCCTCGCAGGTGGGGCACACGACGGCGGTCTCGACCTCGATCTTCTTGTTGACGCCGAACACCGCCTCCTTGAGGTCGATGCGGACGTTGATGAGCGCGTCCTGGCCGCGGCGCATGCGCGGCTCCGGACCCTGGCCGCCGCCGCCGCCGAAGAACGTCTCGAAGATGTCCTGGAACGCGAACCCCTGCCCGGCGAACCCGCCGGCGCCGTTGTCGGAGCCGTTCTCGTTGCCGGTGGTGTCGTACACGCGTCGCTTCTGCGGGTCCGAGAGCACCTCGTAGGCGTGCGTGACGGCCTTGAACTTCTCCTGCGCGTCGTCGCCGCCGTTCACGTCCGGGTGGAATTTGCGGGCCAGCTTCCGGTATGCCTTCTTGATTTCCTCACCGGTCGCGCCGCGGGATACTCCCAGTACGTCGTAGTGGTTGGTCAAAGTCTTTACGCCTTTACGAAATCGTGTGTGTCTTGTTTGGTTGCGGGGCCGGCTAGCCGGCCAGGATCTTGGACAGGTACCGGGCCACCGCGCGGACGGCGGCCATGGTGTTCGGGTAATCCATGCGGGTAGGGCCCAGGACGCCGAGCTTCGCCGCCTCGCCCGGGCCATAGCCGGTGGCGACGACCGACGCCTCCGCCAACGCCCGGTAGGGGTTCTCCCGGCCGATGCTCACCGCCACGCCCAGCGAGTCCTGGGCCATGTCCTCCAACAGCCGCAGCAGCACCACCTGTTCCTCCAGCGCGTCCAGGACGGGGCCGATGCTCAGCGGGAAGTCGACATTGGAGCGGGCCAGGTTGGCGGTGCCGGCCATCACGATCCGGTCCTCACGGGCCGCCTCGGTCAGCTGGGCGAGTGCGCCGGCCAGCCGGCCGGCCACACCCCGCAGCGGTTCCGCGATGTCGGCCGGCAGGTCCCGCAGCAGCGACGGCAGCCGGTTGACGGTCTCCCCGTTCAGCGTGGCCAGCATCTGGTTGCGCAGCCCGGTGAGCGTGTCATCGTCGAGGACGGCGCCCACATCCGTGACGCACTGCTCCACCTTCCCGGAGGCCAGGATCAGCACGACGAGCACCTGCCCGGGACCCAGCGACACGAATTCGATGTGCCGCAGCGTCGCCTGCCCGGAGCGCGGGTACTGGACGACGGCGACCTGGTTCGTCAGGTGCGCCAGCGTGCGGACCGTGCGTTCCAGGATGTCGTCGAGGTCATGGGACCCGTCCAACAGGCTGTGGATGGCGCGCCGTTCGGCCGCCGACAACGGCTTGACGGTGGCCAGCTGGTCCACGAACAGGCGGTAGCCCTTGTCCGTGGGGATGCGCCCGGAACTCGTGTGCGGGGCCGTGATCAGCCCCTCCTCCTCGAGCGCGGCCATGTCGTTGCGGATGGTCGCGCTGGAGACGCCCAACCGGTGCCGTTCGACGAGGGCCTTGGAGCCGACCGGTTCGCGGGAGTGCACATAGTCCTCGACGATGGCACGCAACACCTCCAGCTTGCGCGGTTCGCTCATGACCTGCACCTCCTCACGACTGCGTGTGCGGGTCCGGCCCACGGTTAGCACTCTGCCTACTCAAGTGCCAAGTCTAGTACCTTCCGCGCGGGCCCGGCGCACCGGGTGGCCCCGTCCTTGCTAGCATGGGTGCGCACATCGACGAGAGGGAGCCGCGTGGATTACGGCAGGTGGGGGGCGCAGGATCTGTCCGCCCCGGTGAGGAAGAAGCTGCCGGCCGTGCCGGCCGCCGCGGGGCTCGTCGTCGAGGACGTCCAGTCCGGCTGGGTGGGCGCCGTCGTCCGGGTCGAGAAGTCCGGCGGCATGCACATCATGGAACTGGAGGACCGGCGCGGCGCGCGCAAGTCCTTCCAGCTGGGGTTCGGGTTCCTGATCGACGGCCACCCGGTCGAGGTCACGGCGCCGGCGGCGAAGACTGCACCGGCCGGGCCGGCACGCACCGCCTCGGGTTCCGTGAAGGTTGCCGGCCAGCGCGCCCAGGTTGCCAAGGCCAGCCGCATCTGGGTCGAGGGCAAGCACGACGCCGAACTCGTCGAGAAGGTCTGGGGTGACGACCTGCGCGTGGAGGGCATCGTCGTCGAGCCGCTGCACGGCGTCGACGACCTGGCCGCCGCCATCCGGGCGTTCACCCCCGGCCCGCAACGCCGCCTCGGCATCCTGGTCGACCACCTCGTGGCCGACTCGAAGGAGTCGCGCATCGCCGCGGAGGCCATGAGGGTGCCCGGGGCCGCCGCGAACGTGCTCATCGTCGGCCATCCGTACATCGACGTCTGGCAGGCCATCCGGCCGCAGGCGCTCGGCATTCCGGCGTGGCCGGTGGTGCCGCGCGGCACGGACTGGAAGACCGGCATCCTGGCCGCCTTCGGGTGGCCACACGCGACGTCCGAGGACATCGGGCTGGGCTGGCAGCGCCTGCTGGGGCGGGTGCGCAGCTACGCCGACCTGGAGCCGTCGCTGCTGGGCCGGGTGGAGGAAGTCATCGATTTCCTCACCGTTCCACTAACCTAGTAGGAAGCCGCATCGAGGTGCGGGGCGCCGCGCACCCGCCGCGGCGTCCACAACAGCATGCCCACCACGGCATGTCCACAGCAGCACGGAGGACCCCAGTCGTGACCAACCCGGTGAACCGCCTTCCCGCCGTCGACGGGCCGCCGCTGACGCCGGCGCAAGACCGCCAGTGGGCCTTCGTCGCACACTGCGGCGGCATCCTGGGCTTCGTCCCCTCGCTGCTGGTGTACATCTTCCTGCGCCGGCGCGGCCCGTTCACCGACCAGGAATCGCTGGAGGCGCTGAACTTCACGCTCCCGCCGACGATCCTGGCCGCCCTGGCGAACCTGCTCGCCATGATCTTCGGCCTGTTCTCCCCGGCCCTGAGCAGCGTCTTCGCGCTCCTGGCGCTGGCTGTCTGGGTATTCCTGACGGTGTATTCGGTCGCGGCCGCGTTGCAGGTGAACAAGGGCCAGCCCTACCGCTACCGGTTCAACCTGCGCCTGATCAAGTAGCTGAGGCGTTTGAGCTTGCCCGTCCGGCGTTTGAGCTTGTCCGTCCGGTGATTGAGCTTGTCGAAATCACCGCAGGTCTCGACGGGCTCGACCACCGGATCGGTGGTCGAGCCCGTCGAGACCTTTTGCGCGAGACCTTTTGCGTCAGTCGAGCAAAGCCCGCGTCACGGCGTCGCCGAGCAGCCGCCCTTTGAGGGTGAGCACGAGTGTGCCGGCGAACGCGGCCCGCGGGTCGACGAGTTCGGCGGCGATGAGCCCCGCCACGGCGGCCCGCCCGGCCGGCGTCAACGTCTCGACGGCCAGCCCCTCGGCCAGCCGGGAGCCGAGCATGATGCGTTCGACGTCCCGCGTGGCCGGGTCGAGCGTCTCCCGTCCGGCGGCGGGCGAGAGCCCCTGCTCCAGCCGGCCGGCATACGCCGTGGGGTGCTTCACGTTCCACCAGCGCACCCCGCCCACATGGGAATGCGCGCCCGGTCCCACACCCCACCAGTCGTCGCCGCGCCAGTAGGCCAGGTTGTGCCGGCAAGCGTCGGCGGGCGTGCGCGCCCAGTTGCTGACCTCGTACCAGTGCAGTCCGGCCTCGGCGAACAGGGCGTCGGCGAGTTCGTATTTGGCGGCGTGGTCGTCGTCGTCGATGTCCGGCACCTGGCCGCGGCGGATCTGCGCGGCCAGCTTCGTGCCTTCCTCCACGATGAGCGAATACGCGGAGATGTGGTCGGGTTCATAGCTCAGCGCGGCCCGCACGGACGTCTCCCAGTCCGCCATGGACTCCCCGGGCGTCCCGTAGATCAGGTCGACGCTGACGTTCAGGCCCGCCTCGCGCGCCCACGCCACGGCCTGCGGCACCCGCTGCGGGTTGTGGGTGCGGTCCAGCACCTTGAGCACGTGCGGCACGGCCGACTGCATGCCGAAGGACACGCGCGTGAATCCGCCGTCGGCCAGTTCCCGCAGCGAGTCGGCCGTGACCGAATCCGGGTTGGCCTCGGTGGTCACCTCCGCATCGGCGGCGAGGCCCCATTGGTCGACGGCGGCGGCCAAGATGGCGGTCAGGTCGCCGGCCGGCAGCAGCGTGGGGGTGCCGCCGCCGAAGAACACGGTCCCCATGGGCCGCGCCGGCACCCCGGAGAGGTCCAGGGCGCGGGCGGCAAAGGTGATCTCCTTGACGGCCGTGGCCGCATAGGCGGCCTGCGACGCGCCGCCGCCAAGCTCGGTGGCCGTGTACGTGTTGAAATCGCAATAACCGCACCGCACGGCGCAGAACGGGATGTGTGCGTACAGGCTGAACCGGCGTCCCGCCGCGCCGTCGGCCGCCTGGGCGGGCAGCAGGCCGTCGGCCGGGGCCGGGTCGCCGAGCGGCAGCGTGCTGGGCGGGGTCACTTCTTGGACTTGTCCTTTGACGTGTCGTCCGAGGACAAGGCGGCGATGAAGGCTTCCTGGGGAACCTCCACGCGGCCCACCATCTTCATGCGCTTCTTGCCTTCCTTCTGCTTTTCCAGAAGTTTGCGCTTGCGGGAGATGTCACCGCCGTAGCACTTGGCCAACACGTCCTTGCGGATGGCGCGGATGTTTTCGCGGGCGATGATGCGGGCGCCGATGGCGGCCTGGATCGGTACCTCGAACTGCTGGCGTGGGATGAGCTCGCGCAGCTTGCCGGTCATCATCACGCCGTAGGCGTAGGCCTTGTCCCGGTGGGTGATGGCACTGAACGCATCGACCTGCTCGCCCTGGAGCATGATGTCGACCTTGACCAGGTCCGCGACCTGTTCGCCGTCGGCCTTCCAGTCCAGCGAGCCGTAGCCGCGGGTCTTGGACTTGAGGATGTCGAAGAAGTCGAACACGATTTCCGCCAGCGGCAGCCGGTAGCGGATTTCCACCCGGTCCTCGGACAGGTAGTCCATGCCGCCCATGATGCCGCGGCGGGACTGGCAGAGCTCCATGATGGCGCCGACGAATTCGTTGGGGGCCAGGATGGTGGCGGCCACCATGGGTTCGCGCACTTCGGCGATCTTCCCGGTCGGGTATTCGCTGGGGTTCGTGACCTGGATGACCTTCTTGTCCTCGAGCGTGACCTCGTACTCCACGTTCGGGGCGGTGGAGATCAGGTCGAGCTTGTACTCGCGTTCCAACCGCTCCCGGGTGATTTCCAGGTGCAGCAGGCCCAGGAAGCCCACACGGAAACCAAAGCCCAGGGCCGCGGACGTCTCCGGCTCATACACCAGGGCGGCATCGTTGAGCATCAGCTTTTCCAGGGCGTCGCGAAGCACCGGGTAGTCGGTGCCGTCCAGCGGGTAGAGGCCGGAGAACACCATGGGTTTGGCGTCCTGGTAGCCGCCCAGGGACTCTGCGGCGGGCTTCAGGAAAGTGGTGACGGTATCGCCCACCTTGGACTGGCGCACGTCCTTCACGCCGGTGATCAGGTAGCCGACCTCGCCCACGCCCAGGCCCTTGGACGGGACCGGTTCCGGGGAGCTGACACCGATCTCAAGAAGTTCGTGCGTGGCCCGGGTGGACATCATCTGGATCTTCTCGCGCGGGCTGAGCTTGCCGTCCACCACGCGGACATAGGTGACCACGCCACGGTAAGTGTCGTAGACCGAGTCGAAGATCATGGCCCGTGCCGGCGCGTCCGGGTTTCCCACCGGGGCGGGCAGTTCCCTGACGATCTGGTCCAGCAGCTCTTCGACACCCATGCCGGTCTTGCCGGAGACCTTGAGCACGTCCTCCGGCTTGCCGCCGATGAGGTTGGCCAGTTCGGCCGCATACTTTTCCGGCTGCGCGGCCGGCAGATCAATCTTGTTCAGGACCGGGATGATGGTGAGGTTGTTTTCCATCGCCAGGTACAGGTTGGCCAGTGTCTGCGCCTCGATCCCCTGCGCGGCGTCGACGAGCAGGATGGCCCCCTCGCAGGCGGCCAGCGACCGGGACACCTCGTACGTGAAGTCGACGTGCCCGGGCGTGTCGATCATGTTCAGGCAGTACGCCGTGCCGTCGACCTCCCACGGGATGCGCACCGCCTGCGACTTGATCGTGATGCCGCGCTCGCGTTCGATGTCCATCCGGTCCAGGTACTGGGCCTTCATGTCTCGTGGCTCGACAACACCGGTCAGCTGCAGCATCCGGTCCGCCAGCGTGGACTTGCCATGGTCGATGTGGGCAATGATGCAGAAATTCCTGATGATCGCCGGATCGGTGGCGGCGGGCACCGGTGCGGTGCGGGCCTTGGGTGACACTGGCGGGTCCTAACTGTCGCAACGTGGACGGGTCAAAAGTACGGGTCAAAAAGTCTTCCACCAGTGTCCCACGTTTGCCCGTCGGACACGGACCGGTGCACCACCTTGCGGGCACCGGGCGGGGGCCTACGCGCCCACGCCGGCGCGGCAGGCATCGGGGCGCCTTCGTCCGGTCCGCCACGGCCGGCGGTGACCGGCACCCCGCTCTGCTAGACTGATACGCGCGTGTGTCCGTGCAGGTCGGCGGACGCAGCTGGTTGGTCTGACGTTCACCATTGATTCGAGCATCCCCACGCCGCTGTCAACGGCCAACCGACGCCCTCTACGACCGAATGTACGCATTAAAAAGAGAGTTCAAACGTGGCTAATATCAAGTCCCAGAAGAAGCGCATCCTGACCAACGAGAAGGCGCGTCAGCGCAATGTCGCGGTCAAGTCCGAGCTGAAGACGGCCGTCCGTGCAGTGAACACGGCCGTCGACAAGGGCGACAAGGATGCTGCTGCGGTTGCCCTGGTGAACGCCAGCCGCAAGCTGGACAAGGCTGTCAGCAAGGGCGTCATTCACGCCAACCAGGCTGCCAACCGCAAGTCCGCTATCTCCAAGAAGGTCAACGCCCTCTAGGGGAGGCATTTGCTTCGCACCTCTTGCGTATGGCCGGTACCCTCGGGTGCCGGCCATACGTGTTTAATGCCCGGCTTTGGTGCCCCGCCCCGGGTTCCGGCGCTCACCGGTGGACCGGTTACCAGCGGACCGTTTACCGGCGGACCGAGGTGGCGATGACGGTGACGGCGCGTTCGACGGCGTAGACCGGGTCACGGGAGGCGCCCTTGACCTGGGCGTCCGCCTCGGCCAGGACCTGGATGGCCCGCACCAGTGCCTCCGACGTCCAGCCGCGGGCGTCGCGGCGGGCGGCATCCACCTGCCAGGGCGCCATCCCCAAGTCCCGGGCGAGCTGCGCCGAGCTGCCGCGGGCCGAGTGGACTTTGGCCAGGGCCCGCATCTTCATGGCCAGCGCGGCCACGAGCGGCACCGGGTCGACGCCGGTAGAAAGCGCGTGCCGCAGCGTGGACAGGGCCAGCGGGCCGTTGCCGGCCAGTGCGGCGTCGGCGACCTTGAACGCGGTCGCCTCGACGCGGCCGCCGTAGTACTTGTCGACGAGTTCGGCCGTGACGGTGCCCGTGCTGTCGGCGATGAGCTGGCTGCACGCGGCGGCGAGCTCGGCGAGGCTGGCCCCGACGGCTGCCACGAGGGCCCCGATCGCCTGCCGGTCGATGCGGCGGCGGGCGGCGGTGAACTCGCCGCTGACGAAGTCGGCCTTGTCCGTGTCCCGCTTGATCTCCTTGCACTCGACGACTGGCGCACCGGAGGCCCTGAGGGCGTCGAGCAGTTTCTTTCCCCGGTTGCCGCCGCCGTGGGCGAGCCCGACGACGACGTCGGGCTGCGGGTCCGACAGATAGCTCAGCGCGTCGAGCAGGAAATCGTCGTTCATCGTGGCCAGCTGCGACACCTCGACGAATTTCGGCTCGCCGAACAGCGACGGGCTGGTGATCTCGGTCAGCGTCCCGGCTTGGTACGAGGACGCGTCCAGGGTGGTGACCTCGAGGTCGGCGTGCGTGTCGCGCAACTTGCGACGCAGGTTTTCCATGGCCCGCCCGGCGATGAATGACTCGCCGCCGAGCATGAGCACGATGGGCGCGACGGGTACGTCCCGCCAATCCGCGCCCGTCACCTTCGGTGCGGCGGCCGGCGGGGTCACTGCGCCACCGCGCCGTGTAGTTCGATCACGGCTTCTACCTTGCCACGCCCGGCCCGCTTCACCAACCCGCTTCACCAACCCGCTTCACCAATCTGCCGGGTCAGCCATTGCCGGCCGCCCCGGCCAGCAGCCCCGCCGCCGCTGCCGCGACGACGACGACGCCCGGGAAACCGGCGATCGGACGCAGCCGCTTGGGCAGGGCCGCGCGCACGCGGGCCGCCAGGGCGGCACCCTCGCGGCGATGCACCGCACCCCAGAGCAGGACGACGATCGCGCCGTTGAACACCACCATGAGCACGACCCCCGTCAGGCCGCCCGGCCAGGGCAGCGCGGCCCCGGGCAGAGCCGCCAGGGCGCGGGACACCCACGCCACCCACCACGTGCCCGCCCCGGATACCCACGAGCACGCGTCCGCCGCCACGGGAACCGTCGTGGACAACGCCAATCCGAGCGTGCCCGCCGTCGTCACCAGGGTGATGACGGGAGCCGCCGCGACATTGGCCGCCACCGCGTACACGGTCAGCCGCGGTTGCAGCAAGACGATGACGGGGGCGCAAAACAGCTGTGCGGCCAGTGGAACAGCCACGGTCTGCGCCAGCCACCACGGCAGCATGACCGCCAGCCACCGCGCGCAGCGGCGGCCCAGCACGAGCAGGCCGAACGTCGCCAGGACCGACAGGATGAAGGCGTAGTCCACGGCCAGCCGGGGAGCCCAGACGAGCAACACCACGATACTGCCGGACAACAGGGCGCCGGCCCTCCGCGGCCGGCCAGCCAGCATGGCCGCGCAACCGATGGCGCCCATCACGGCGGCACGCAGGACGCTGGGGTCCGGTCCGACCACCATGACGAATCCCGCCAGGCCCATCCCCCCGACGGCCATGCCCACGCCACGGTGCAATCGCAGGAACCTCCCCACCAGCAGCAGCGACATGAGCACCAGCGTGCAGTTGGCACCGCTGACAGCCGTCAGGTGGGTCAGTCCGACCACCTTCATGTCCTCGTCCAGGTCCGGTGGGACGTCGCTGCGATCCCCCATGACCATGCCCGGCAGGAGGGCCGCGACGTCCGTGTTGACCGGGGTCCACGTCCGCTGCGCGGCGGCGATCCAACCGCCACGCAGCCCACGCGGCAGCGCCGCGATCCCTTGCACGTGCCCGACCATCTGCGGTGCCGTGGCCGGTTGGAAGGTTGCGCCGACGGCGTCAGCCGCGCCGACCGGGGCCAAGGCGCCGGCCGCCACGACGATGTCCCCGTCCGTCACGGCACGCCACGCGTCCCCGGCGATCATGCGGACCCGGGTGTCGGCGTCGAACACGCGACCGGCGGCCGAGGCCCGGGTGACGACGGCCTCCAGCACGTACCGGTTGCCCCGCCCGGGACCGGCGGCCAGCAGACTGGGACGCGATTCGATCACGAGGGTCGCCACGATCCCCTGGCGGGCGGCGATCGCCCCGGCCATGGGAGCCACGTCCGCACCCCGGTGCGCCAGTCCCGCGGCGACCAGGACCGCGGCAGCACAGGCCCCAGCCAGCCCCACGACGGCGGAGGCCCGCACGGGGCCCGTCCGGGTCGTTGTCCGGGCACCCGTGCGGCTCGTCCCGGCGAGGCGTGCGCGCCGTGCATCTCGGCTGGATCGTGCCGCGAGCCACACGGCCGGCCCCACGGCGGCCATTGCGCATCCGGCCGCCAGGAACAAGCAGGGACCCCAGGCCATCCCGGGGCCCACGATTGCGGCCAGCCAGGCCGCCGCCACGGCCGGGACGAGCCGGACGTCGAGGGTTGCGTTCGGCAGGGCCGCCACGGACCGCTCCCCGCCGTTCATTCGCTCGCGGGCCTTCCGCGCAAGAAACACCACCGCGGCCGGGACCCGGGGCGGCGTCATGCCGGCCCCGCCGGCGGAACCGTCGACGGCGCCGTCGACGCATCCCTCCGAGGCTCCCTCTACCGCGGCCCGCGTGTAACGCTGCCAACGTGATTCCGCCATGGCCACCCCTTGTCCCTCCCCGCGTCGGGCCGCCTGCCGGCCCGTCAGTCGCGCTGGATGTCGAGCCGTCGCCGGCTCCTTTATCGCACCGCTTGTATCGCACCGTTTGTATCGCACCGTGCGCTGGCCGGTGTCGGTTGCGTGCGGGCAATGGTCGGGGTTACTGTCCGCTGCTACACCACGACCAGGTCCCGCAGAGAGTCGAGGAGCTTGCTGCCGATGCCGGGCACGGCGTCCAGCTGGTCGATCGTGGTGAATGGGCCATGGTCGGTGCGCCACTGGATGATCCGGTTCGCCAGCACGGCGCCGATGCGCGGCAATGTGCCCAGCTCCGCGGCCGTGGCCGTGTTGATGTTCACCCTGCCGCCGTTCGCCTTGCCGCCGTTCGCTTGGCCCGCACCACCGGCCCCCGAGGAGCCGGCGGGCCCCTCGACTGGCGCGAAGGTCGGCACCGCGCCGCTGCCGACCTGCGCGTTGCTGGGGACCACGACCTGTTCGCCGTCGCGCAGCACGGCAGCCAGGTTGACGGCCTGCAGTGCGGCATTCGCCCCGGCGCCTCCCGCCGCCGCCACGGCGTCGAGCACGCGGCTGCCCTGCCGCAGGCGCACGACGCCCGGCCGCTTGACTTCACCGACCACGTGGACGGTCAAGACCGCCGCGTCCGCACCGGCGGGGACCGGGGATGGCGATGCGGGTGGGTCCGGCCCCCGTGGGGAGTCCCCCGCGGAGCTTCCCCGCGGAACCGGACCGGGGATGGCGACCTTCGGCGACTCGCCGGCGGACACTTGCGCGCTCGCGAAGCGGATGCCGGCCGATTGCAGCCACAGGACCCCCGTCGCCACGGTGAGCATGGCCAGCACGACGATCAGGGCCTTGAGCGACACGAGCACTCGCAGCCGCGGCAGCACACCACCGGCCGGGACCGCCGGGGCCGGCCACGTGGCCGCCGTGTACATCCCGGAGGCCGGCAGCAGGCCGGCACCGCCCGCATCGCCGGAATCGCCGGCAGCCGGGCTGCCGGCCGGCTCACTGCAGGGCGCGGCAACGGGGACCGGGCCCCCAACGCCGGCCCGGCCCGAGTCCGGGCGGGCAGCCGGTGCGCGCGAGGGTTCCGGGGAGGTGTCGTTCCAGCTGTGCCGTGCCATGCCCGCGACGCTAGCGCCAATGCCGTGTAGTTAGGCTGGCTGGCGGGTTGTCAAGCGGGTGTTGTCGGCGATGATCTCGATGTCGATGGTTGC
>NZ_RWKQ01000022.1 GCF_003946885.1 Specibacter cremeus
CCTTGTCTGACCGTGAAACTAATAACCAGACTAGCGCCATACTGACCCTAAAAACCATCACCTACATTCCTGACGCACACCCCCCGTCTCCCCACCGGCCGCGGCGATGTCGGTGGCACCTGCCACACTGGTCGCATGGAGTTCGCCACCGTCCCCCTACGGGAAATCACCGAGAACCCGGACAACCCGCTCAATCGCACCGTGTGGCCCGGCACGCTGGCACCCGTGCGGCACATTCTCGACAACGGCCTGCGGCCGGGAAAGGCCACGGTCCTGGTGGGTGAAAACGGTACCGGCAAATCGACCGTCGTCGAAGCCATCGCGGCCGCCTACGGCATCAACGCCGAGGGCGGTTCCACGAACGCCATGCACCATAGCCGGCCCACCGAGTCGGACCTCCCGGTGCACCTCCGCGTCCTCCGCAATGCCGGAACCAGCCGCTACGGTTACTTTCTGCGCGCCGAGACCATGCACGGCTTCTTCACCTACCTGGAAGAGAATCCCAGCACCGGGCTGCCCGACCTGAAGTTCCACGAAATGTCGCACGGTGAATCGTTCCTGGGACTGATCACGTCCAGGTTCCGCGGCGGCGGGCTCTGGGTGCTCGACGAACCCGAATCGGCCCTGTCGTTCTCCGGCTGCCTCTCGCTGCTCAGCGTCTTGCGCACGCTGGTGGACGACGGCGACTCCCAGGTCATCCTCTCGACGCACTCGCCGCTGTTGGCAGCCCTCCCCGGCGCAGACATCTACGAAACCGGCGACTGGGGGCTGCGGCGCTCCGCTTGGGCGGACCTGGAGCTGGTCCGCAACTGGAGGCTGTTCCTGGACGGCCCCGAGCGGTTCTTCAAGTACATTTGACCTGCCGCCGGAATCAACGAACCGAGGAGCACGCCCATGACGGAGCAAGCCGGCGGCGCAGCAACGATCCTCTGCCGGGACGCCGCGGCCTTCGAGGCGTGGCTGGCCGCGCACGAAGGGCTGAAGGCCGGAGTCTGGCTGAAGCTGGCCAAGAAGGGTTCGGGCGTGCCGTCGATGACCAGTGACGAGGCCGTCGACGTGGGGCTGTGCTACGGCTGGATCTCCGGCCAGCGCAGGTCCTGCGACGATGTGTACTACCTGCAGAAGTACGTGCCGCGCAGGCCCCGCAGCCGGTGGTCGCAGGTCAATGTGGACAAGGTCGAGGCATTGACCGAAGCGGGGCGCATGCGGCCCGCCGGCATGGCCGAGGTCGACGCCGCGAAGGCCGACGGCAGGTGGGCGGCCGCCTACCAGTCCCAGCGAAACGCCACCGTGCCGCCCGACCTGGCAGCCGCACTGGACGCGAGCCCGCCGGCGGCCCGGGCGTTCGAGGCGCTGGGCAAGACCGAGCAGTACGTCCTGATCCTGAAACTGGACACCGCCCGCACCGCCACGGCCCGCCAAACCCATCTCCGCAAGGCGTTGGCCGCGCTCGAGGCGAACGGGTGATTGAGCTTGTCGAATTCGTGTCTCGACAGGCTCGACCACCGGGGTCTCGACAGGCTCGACCACCGGGGTCTCGACAGGCTCGACCACCGGGGTCTCGACAGGNAGCTCGACCACCGGTGATTTCGACAGGCTCAATCAGCGGCGCTCGCCCGACAACGCCTCCTGCAGGAACACGGCCGTATGGCTGTCCGTATTTGAAGCAACCTGCTCCGGTGTGCCCGTGGCCACCACCAGCCCGCCGCCGGTGCCGCCGTCGGGCCCCAGGTCGACGAGCCAGTCGGCGCTCTTGATGACGTCCAGGTTGTGCTCGATCACGATGACCGTGTTGCCCTTCTCCACGAGCCCCTGCAGCACCAGCAGCAGCTTGCGGATGTCCTCGAAGTGCAGGCCCGTGGTCGGTTCGTCCAGCACGTAGACGCTGCGCCCGTTGGAACGCTTCTGCAGCTCTGCGGCCAGCTTCACGCGCTGCGCCTCGCCGCCGGACAGCGTGGTGGCCGGCTGGCCCAGGCGCACATAGCCCAGGCCGACGCTTTCAAGCGTCTTCAGGTGCCGGGCGATCGGGGTGAACGCGGAGAAGAACTCGGCCGCCTCGTCGATCGGCATGTTGAGCACATCCGCGATTGTCTTGCCCTTGTAGTGGACCTCGAGCGTCTCCCGGTTGTACCGGGCCCCGTGGCACACCTCGCAGGGCACATACACGTCCGGCAGGAAGTTCATCTCGATCTTCAGCGTGCCATCGCCCGAGCAGGCCTCGCACCGCCCGCCCTTCACGTTGAAGGAGAACCGGCCCGGCAGGTAGCCGCGCACCTTCGCCTCGGTGGTTTCCGCGAACAGCTTGCGGATGTTGTCGAACACGCCCGTGTACGTGGCCGGGTTGGAGCGCGGGGTGCGGCCGATGGGGCTCTGGTCGACGTGCACCACCTTGTCCAGGTGCTCGAGTCCGTCCACGCGCAGGTGCCGGCCGGCAACCTGGCGGGCGCCGTTGAGCTTGTTCGCCAGCACCTTGTACAGGATCTCGTTGACCAGGGTCGACTTGCCCGAACCGCTCACGCCGGTGACCGCGGTGAACAGGCCCAGCGGGAACGTCGCGTCAATGTTGCGCAGGTTGTTCTCGCGGGCGCCGACCACCTTCAACTCGCGCTTCTTGTCGTACTTGCGGCGCTTGGCCGGCACGCCGATGCTCTTGCGCCCGGACAGGTAGTCGCCCGTGATCGACTTCGTGTTCGCCAGCAGGTCCGTCATCGACCCGGAGTGGACCACCTCTCCGCCATGCTCGCCGGCACCGGGACCGATGTCCACGATCCAGTCGGCCTCGGCAATGGTGTCCTCATCGTGCTCGACGACGATGAGCGTGTTCCCCAGGTCCCGCAGCCTGGTCAGCGTCTCGATCAGGCGGCGGTTGTCGCGCTGGTGCAGGCCGATGGACGGCTCGTCCAGGACGTACAGCACCCCGACCAGGCCGGAGCCGATCTGCGTGGCCAGCCGGATCCGCTGCGCCTCGCCGCCGGACAACGTGGCGGACGCGCGCTCCAGGTTCAGGTAGTCCAGCCCGACGTCGAGCAGGAACTGCAGCCGGGCCTGGATCTCCTTGAGCACCTGGCTGGCGATCTGGGCTTCGCGGTTGGACAGCTCGAGGCCGGACAGGAACGTGTTGCAGTCGCGCATGGGCAGCGCACAAACCTCGGCGATGGACTTGCCGTTGATCAGCACGGACAGCGACGCCGGGTTGAGCCGGGCGCCGTTGCAGGACGGGCACGGGATCTGCCGCATGTACTGCTCGTACTTGTCCCGGGCATAGTCGGATTCCGTCTCGACATGCTTGCGCTGGATGTACTCGTACACGCCCTCGAAGCCGGTGGAGTACTTGCGTTCCCGGCCGAACCGGTTGCGGTACTGGACCACCACCTTGTGGTCCTTGCCGGTGAGGATGGCGTTGCGCGCCTCGTCCGAGAGCTTCTTCCACGGCGTGTCGACGGCGAAGCCCATCTCCTCGCCGAGGCCAATCAGCAGCCGGTTCCAGTACTCGCTCGTGGCCGCGCCCAGCGACCAGGGGGCGATGGCGCCGTCGATCAGGGACAGGTCCGGGTTCGGGATGACGAGTTCCTCGTCGACCTCCAGCTTCGTGCCGATGCCGCTGCACGCCGGGCAGGCGCCGAACGGGTTGTTGAACGAGAAGGACCGCGGCTCGATCTCGTCGATGGCCAGCGGGTGCTCGTTGGGGCAGGCCAGGTTCTCGGAGAACGACCGGATCCGCCCCGCATCGTCAGCGGGCAGGTCAACCAGGTCGACCAGCACGCGTCCCTCGGCCAGGCCCAACGCCGTCTCCACCGAGTCGGTGAGCCGCTGCCGGATGCCGTCCTTGACGACGAGCCGGTCCACGACCACCTCGATGGTGTGTTTGAACGCCTTCTTCAGTTTCGGCGGCTCGGACAGCTGGATCTGCTCGCCGTCGACGCGGGCCCGCGAATACCCCTTGGCGCCCAGCTCCCGGAACAGGTCGACGAATTCGCCCTTCCGGCCGCGGACCACGGGGGCCAGCACCTGGAAGCGGGTGCCCTCGGGCATTTCCTGCAGTTGGTCGACGATCTGCTGGGGCGTCTGCCGGGTGACCGGCTCGCCGCAGACCGGACAGTGCGGGCGGCCCACCCGCGCCCACAGCAGTCGCATGTAGTCGTAGATCTCGGTGATGGTGCCGACCGTGGACCGCGGGTTCTTCGACGTCGATTTCTGGTCGATCGACACGGCCGGGGACAATCCCTCGATGAAGTCGACGTCTGGCTTGTCGACCTGGCCGAGGAACTGCCGCGCATACGCGGACAGCGACTCGACGTAGCGGCGCTGCCCCTCGGCGAAGATGGTGTCGAAGGCCAGCGACGATTTCCCCGACCCGGACAGGCCGGTGAACACGATCATGGCGTCCCGGGGCAGGTCAAGGTCGACGTTGCGCAGGTTGTGTTCCCTGGCGCCCTTGACGATCAGGCGTGACAGGTCGTTCGGCGTGGGTGCTGGCTGGGGCATGGTGTCCTTCGTGGAAGACGTTGCGCGGGTGAAAGCGCACGTCCCATCATACTCGAAAACTCGTTCGAACGCGTGTGCGGATGTCAGTGCCCGGCCGCGCGCTCCAGCGCGGCGGCGACGAGCGCCAGTGCCCGGTCGGCCGGCATGCCGGATTGACGGACGACGGCGGCAAACTCGGCTGCCGCCGTGGCGACGTCCTCGGCGAGCCGGTCCCCGCCGGCGGCAATGACCGTGCCGGCCCGGCCGGCCGTGGTGACGATCCCGGCCTGCTCGAGTTCCCGGTACGCCCGCGCCACGGTGTTCGCGGCCACGCCGAGCTCGGCGGCCAACGCCCGCACGGACGGCAGCCGGGCGCCCACGGCCAGCGCTCCCCCAACGGCCAGGTCGACGATGCGCAGCCGGATCTGTTCGTACGGCGGGACGCTTGATTGCAGGTCCGGCTTCCAGCGCCGCAGGATCACGGCCGCCGCGGCGGTGCTGGTGGGGTTCATGCGGTGGTCGGCTCCTCGATCAACGGATCGCTGAACTGGCTCATGTACAGGTCGTGGTAGAAGCCGCCGGCGGCCAGCAGGTCCTCGTGCGTGCCCTGCTCGATGATGCGCCCGTGGTCCATGACCAGGATCAGGTCGGCGTCGCGGATGGTGGAGAGCCGGTGCGCGATCACGAAGCTGGTGCGGTCCCGGCGCAGCCGGTTCATGGCCTGCCGGATCAGCACCTCGGTGCGCGTGTCCACGGAACTGGTCGCCTCGTCGAGGATCAGGATGCCGGGCTCGGCCACCCAGGCCCGGGCGATCGTCATCAGCTGGCGCTGGCCCTGGCTTAGCCCGGCCCCGTCGTCGGCGAGCACGGTGTCGTAGCCGTCGGGCAGCGCCCGGACGAAGTGGTCCACGTGGGTCGCCTCCGCCGCGGCGACGATCTGCGCCTCCGTCGCGTCCAGCTTGCCGTAGGCCAGGTTGGCCCGGATGGTGCCGCCGAACAGCCACGCGTCCTGCAACACCATGCCGAAGCGGCGGCGCAGGTCGTCGCGGGTCAGGTGTGCCGTGTCGACGCCGTCGATGGTGATCCGGCCCGAATCGATCTCGTAGAAGCGCATCAACAGGTTCACCAGCGTCGTCTTGCCGGCGCCGGTGGGACCGACGATCGCGACGGTCTGGCCGGGTTCGGCCACGAGCGACAGATCCTGGATGAGGGGTTCGTCGGGGTTGTAGCTGAAGTTCACGTGCTCGAACACGACCCGTCCCCGGGTGCCCTCGAGCACGGCCGGCGGCTGGTGGTCGGGCTCCTGCTCCTCGGCGTCGATCAGTTCGAACACGCGCTCGGCCGACGCGACGCCGGATTGCAGCAGGTTGATCATGCTGCCGATCTGCGCCATGGGTTGGCTGAACTGCCGCGAATACTGGATGAACGCCTGCACGCTGCCGATCGTGATGATGCCCGAGGCGACCTGGACGCCGCCGATCACGGCCACCACCACATAGTTGAGGTTGGACACGAAGTTCATGCTGGGCATGATGATGCCGGAGATGAACTGCGCCTTCGCGCTGGAGGCGTACAGGGCCTCGTTGGACGTGGCGAACTTGTCGATGGCCTGCTGCTGGCGGCCGAACGACTTGACGATCTCGTGCCCGGTGAACATCTCCTCCACGTGTCCGTTCAGCTCGCCGGTCGTCTTCCACTGCGCCATGAACTCCACGCGGGAACGTTTCGCGATGACCACCGTGACGGCGGCGATGACGGGCACCGTGACGAGCGAGATGAGCGCCAGCAGTGGGGAGATGGAGAACATCATGGCCAGCACCCCGACCACCGTCAGGATGGCGATGAGCAGCTGCGTGAGTGTCTGCTGGAGCGTCTGGGAGAAGTTGTCGATGTCATTGGTGACCTTGGACAGGACATCGCCGCGGGACTGCTCCTGGAAATGCGACATCGGCATCTTGTCCAGCTTGGCCTCGATGTCCTGGCGCAGCCGGTACATGGCCCGCTGCACGATGCCGGTCGTCACATACCCCTGGGACCAGTTGAAGAAGAACGCGACCACATACAGGCCGAGCACGATCAGCAACGTGCCGGCCAGGGCCGACAGATCGAGTCGCTGCCCGGGGACGGCGTTCATGCCGGAGAGCATGTCGGCCAGCTGGCCCTGCCCGGCGGCACGCAGCGCGGCCACGGCCGATTCCTTCGTGGTGCCGGGCGGGAACTGCGTGGCCAGCATCTTGCCGACGACGCCGTTGAAGATCAGGTCGGTCGCGTGGCCGAGCACTTTCGGGGCCACGACGGACAGGCCCACGGACACGGCCGCCATGACGACGACCCAGGCCACCCGCACCTTGTCGGGTTTCACGAGTCCCAGGATGCGCTTGACGCTCGGGCCGAACGCCATGGCCTTCTGCACCGGCGGCCCGCCCCTCATCATCATGCTCATGCCGCGTACTCCTGGTCCTCGTCGGTCATCTGCGAGGTCACGATCTCCTGGTAGGTGGGGCTGGTCTCCATGAGTTCGGCGTGCGTGCCCTGCCCGACCAGCCGGCCCTCGTCCAGGACCAGGATGTTGTCGGCGTGCATGATGGTGCTCACCCGCTGCGCCACGACCAGGACCGTCGAGTTCGTGGTCACGGGTTTCAACGCGGCCCGCAGCCGGGCGTCGGTGGCGAAGTCGAGGGCGGAGAAGCTGTCGTCGAACAGGTACAGCGCGGGCCGGGCGATCACGGCCCGGGCGATGCACAGGCGCTGGCGCTGCCCGCCCGAGACGTTCGAGCCGCCCTGGTCGATGGGCGCGTCCAGCCCGCCGGGCATCTCGGCCACGAAGTCGGCCGCCTGGGCGATCTCCAGGGCCGCCCAGATGTCCTCATCGGTGGCGTCCGGGAAGCCCATGCGCACGTTGGACGCCACGGTGCCGGAGAACAGGTACGCTTTCTGCGGCACCAGGCCGATGGCGCCGCGCAGCGAGTCGAGCGTCACGGACTTCGTATCGTGCCCGCCGACGCTGATGCTGCCCTCGGTGGCGTCGAGCAGCCGCGGGATCAGGTTCACGAGCGTCGACTTGCCGCTGCCGGTGGAGCCGATGACCGCCGTCGTCGTTCCCGGGGCCGCGGCGAAACTGACGCCCGAGAGCACCGGCGATTCCGCGCCCGGGTATTGGAACGCGGCGTCGCGCACCACCAGCGCGCCGTCGAGGTCCACGACGGCGGCGCCGGGCGCGTCGACGACCGACG
This sequence comes from Specibacter cremeus, assembly GCF_003946885.1. GTDB lineage: Bacteria > Actinomycetota > Actinomycetes > Actinomycetales > Micrococcaceae > Specibacter > Specibacter cremeus. The sequence continues at coordinate 7,698 of NZ_RWKQ01000022.1, forward strand.
GCTTGGTGTCCAGCACGGCCTGGATGCGTTCGGCGCTGACGGCCGCGCGCGGGATCATCATGAACATGAACATGGCCATCATGACGGACATGAGGATCTGCATGATGTAGCTCAGGAACGCGGTCAGGGCGCCGATCTGCATGTGTCCGGCGTCGATGCGCTGGCCGCCGAACCACAGCACGCCCACGCTGGTGACGTTGACCACGAAGAAGATGATGGGGAACATCAGCGACAGCAGCCGGCCGGTGCGCAGCTGCGACGCGGTCAGGTTGCCGTTGGCCGTGGCGAAGCGTTCGGCCTCGTAGTCGCGGCGCACGAACGCGCGGATGACGCTGATGCCGGTGATCTGTTCGCGCAGCACCCCGTTGATGGCGTCCAGCTGCTTTTGCACCTTGCGGAACGTGGGCACCAGCTTGCGCACGATCAGCCAGATCGACACGACCAGCAGCGGCAGGATCACGAGCAGCAGCGCGGACAACGGCACGTCCTGCTTCATGGCCAAGATGATGCCGCCGATGCACATGATCGGGGCGGTGACCATCATGGTGAAGGACATGAGCACCAGCATCTGGACCTGCTGGACGTCGTTCGTGGTGCGCGTGATCAGCGACGGCGCGCCGAACATGCCGACCTCCTGGGCGGAGAACGTCTGCACGGTGCCGAACAGGTCGCGCCGGACCGCCCGGCCCAGCCCCATGGCCGTGCGGGCGCTCAGGAACGTGGCGACGATGGCGCACACCACCTGCCCGGCCGTGATGAGCAGCATCCATCCGCCGAGGCCGAAGATGACGTCCGTGCGGCCCTTGACCACGCCGTCGTCGATGATGTCCGCGTTCAGCGTCGGCAGGTACAAGGTGGCCAGCGTGGACAGGAATTGCAGTGCGACGATCAGCAGCAACGGCCCCTTGTGGGGTGCCAGGTTGCGCGCGACCAGGCGATAGAGCACTTCTCCTCCAGCATTGGTTGATTCGGTCCGCCCACACCGGCCGTGCGGGTTGGACAAGGTTCAAGCTACTCCCCCGCCCCGACAAATGTCAGCGCAATTTTCCTCTCGGCGCAATCCGGTCCGGCGACCGTCCTAGACTGGGCGCATGGACAGCACCACCTGGACGCTCGCGGACGCCGTCATCCGCCACATCTCCGTCAGCGACATGGACAACAACGTCTACCTCATCACCTGCCGGCGCACCGGCGAGCAGCTGCTCATCGACGCCGCCGACGACTACCCGGCCATCGCCGCGCTGCTCACCGCAGGTGCGCAGGACGTGGACGACGACGTCACGGCCACGGGTGCCCGGGCGTCGCTGGCGCTGGTGGTCACCACGCATTCGCACTGGGACCATGTGCGTGCGCTCGCCGCGGTGGTGGCCGCCACAGGGGCGCCGACCGCGGCCGGACGCAAGGACGCGCCGGCCATTGAGGTCCCCACGGACACGCTGCTGGACGACGGCTCGGTGCTGGATCTCGACGGCGTGCGCCTGGATGTGATCGGGCTGCGCGGGCACACGCCCGGCTCCGTGGCGTTGCTGCTGCGCGACCCGGACGGACCGGACCACCTGTTCACGGGCGATTCGCTGTTCCCGGGCGGCGTGGGCAACACGCAGCATGACGCCAAGCGGTTCAGCCAGCTGTACGCCGACGTCGTCGCCCGCGTGTTCGACCCGCTCGACGACGACACGATCGTCCACCCGGGCCACGGCGCCGGCACGACGCTGGGCGCCGAACGGCCGTCGCTTGGCGAGTGGCGCGAACGCGGCTGGTAGCTGGGGTCTCGACGAGCTCGACCACCGACGAGCTCGACCACCGGGGAATCAGCCCAGGCCGTACAGCTCGAACCGGACCAGGCCGCCGGCCGTCACGTAGCCGACCTGGCGGCGGGCCTGCTCCTCCACCGGGTCGGGGCCGAGCGCCTGCAGATAACGGGCATGGGCGGCCAGCGACCGGACGGCCGCCGCAACACTGTCGGGGCCGACGGGTTGTTGGTGCGTGGGCCGCGGCGAGTTCATGGCCACGAAGCGCACCTTGTGCCGGGCCAGGCCCTCGCCGAGCAGGTCCGGGAAGATCCACTCATTGTCGGCGTCGGACACGGCGTCCAGCACGGCGCGGCCCACGGCCCGATGGTCGGACGAGTTCCAGCGCCCCGGCCCCCACGTGTCCGTGTGGTTGAGGGTGAGTACGACGTCGGGGCGCACGCGGCGGATCTGCCGGGCAAGGTCGCGGCGCAGCCCGGGCCCCTCCTCGATGCGCCCGTCCGGGTAATCGAGGAACACCAGGTCGTCCACGCCCACCGCCGCGCACGCCGCGGCCTGCTCGCGGCTGCGCAGCGGCGCGCACTCGTGCGGCGGGAGCCCGGCGATGCCGGCCTCGCCCCGGGTGACGAGCAGGTAGGAAACCCGCTTGCCGGCGGCCGTCCATTCGGCCACGGCCGCGGCCATGCCGTATTCCGGGTCGTCCGGGTGGGCGGCGATCACGAGCGCGCTGTCCCAGCCCGGCGGAAAGGGGGCCAGCGCCGGAGGGTGCGTGCCGCCGTCGTCTGTCATTGTTCGTCCCTCACTTTTTCTGTCCGACCATGAAGATGCGCCGGAACGGGAACACCGTGCCGAACTCGCCCGGCGGGTACGCCTCAGCCAGGAGGGCCGCGTACTCGGCCTCGAACGCGGCGGCGTCGCCCGGGCCGAGCGCGCCGACGACGGGCCGCAGCCCCGTGCCGCGCATCCAGTTCAGCACGGGCGCCTCGCCCGTCAGCAGGTGGTTGTACGTGGTCTCCCACACATCGGCCCGGCAGCCGCCGCGCAGGAACAGGTCCAGGTAGGCGTCGGGCTCCCACACGGCGTCCTCGTGGCGCAACACGCCGGCAAGTTTCGATGCCCAGCGTGGCGAGTCGGCAACCTGGCGCATGAGCGCGTGCGACGGCGAGTCGAAATTGCCGGGAACCTGCACGGCCAGCCAGCTGCCCGGCGCCATGCGGTCCAGCCAGCCGGCCATCAGGGCCTGGTGGCCGGGCACCCATTGCAGCGCCGCGTTGGAGACGATGACCTCGATGCGCTTGTCCGGCACGAACCGCTTGATGTTGGCCAGCTCGAACGACAGGTTGGCCGGCTGAGCCATGCCGTTGGCCTGGGCGATCATGTGCTGCGAACTGTCAAGCCCCAGCACGTCGGCCTCCGGCCACCGCGCCGCCAGGGCGGCCGTCAACGTGCCCGGCCCGCAGCCAAGGTCCACGACCGCGCGCGGCGCCGACGCGGCGATCCGGCCGGTCAGGTCGAAGAACGGCCGGTCCCGGAAGTCGCCGAACTCGACGTATTTCGCGGGATCCCACACAACATGTTCCGTGCCCATGCCGTTATCCTGCCACAGCCCCAAGCCCATAAGCTGGACCCATCATGAATCTTTCCGACCAGCTTTCGGCCCTCCCGCCCGCGCCCGCCGACGACGACGTCCTCGAGGCGTTCCTCGAATGGACGGAGGGCCGCGGCATCACCCTCTACCCGGCCCAGGAGGAGGCGGCCATCGAGCTGGTCAGCGGCAACAACGTCATCCTGTCCACACCCACCGGCTCGGGCAAGTCGATGGTCGCGATCGCCGCGCACTTCAACGCCATGGCCCGGGGCGCGGCCAGCTACTACACGGCCCCCATCAAGGCGCTCGTGTCGGAGAAGTTCTTCGCGCTGTGCGAGATCTTCGGCGCCGAGAACGTCGGCATGATCACCGGCGACTCGTCCGTCAACCAGGACGCCCCCATCATCTGCTGCACGGCGGAGATCCTGGCCAACATCGCGCTGCGCGAGGGCGAGCACGCCGATGCGGGCACCGTCATCATGGACGAGTTCCACTACTATTCGGACCCGCAACGCGGCTGGGCGTGGCAGGTGCCGCTGCTGGAGCTGCCGCAGTCGCAGTTCCTGCTCATGAGCGCCACCCTGGGCGACGTGACCTGCTTCGAGCGGGACCTGACGCAGCTGACCAACCGCCTGACCACCACGGTGTCCTCCGCCGAGCGGCCCATCCCGCTGCACTACTACTACGTCGAGACGACCGTGCAGGAGTCGCTCGAGGAACTGCTGGGCACCAAGCAGGCGCCCGTCTACGTGGTGCATTTCAGCCAGGCCGAGGCGATCGACCGCGCCCAGACGCTCATGAGCATCAACGTGTGCACCCGCGAGGAGAAGGACCGGATCGGCGAACTCATCGCCGGGTTCCGGTTCGCGGCCGGGTTCGGCAAGACGCTGAACCGGCTGGTCCGGCACGGCATCGGCGTCCACCACGCCGGCATGCTGCCCAAGTACCGCCGGCTCGTGGAACAACTGGCGCAGGCCGGGTTGCTGAAGGTCATCTGCGGCACCGACACGCTGGGCGTGGGCATCAACGTGCCCATCCGCACGGTGCTGCTCACGGCGTTGAGCAAGTACGACGGCGTGCGCACCCGCATACTCCAGGTGAGGGAGTTCCAGCAGGTCGCCGGGCGGGCCGGCCGGGCCGGGTACGACACGGCCGGGACGGTCGTCGTCGAGGCGCCCGAGCACGTCGTGGAGAACGTGAAGGCCCTGGCGAAGGCGCACGCGAAGTTCGGTGACGATGCGAAGAAGCTGCGCCAGGTGGTGCGCAAGAAGCCGCCGCAGGGATTCGTCAGCTGGGGCGAACCGACATTCAAGCGATTGGTGGAGTCGGCACCCGAGCCGTTGACGTCGTCGTTCACCATCACCCACGCCATGCTGCTGAACCTGCTGGAACGCCCCGGCGACCCCTTCCAGGCGGCCCGGAAGCTGCTCACGGCCAACCACGAATCGCCGGCCGCGCAGCGCCGGCTCATGCGCAAGGCCCTGGGCATCTACCGGGAGCTGCTGGGCGCCGGGGTGATCGAGCGGATCCCGCCGGCGGAACGGGAGGCCGACGGGCGCACGCTGCGGCTGACCGTCCACCTGCAGATGAACTTCGCGCTGAACCAGCCGCTGTCACCGTTCGCGCTGGCCGCCCTGGACCTGCTGGACCCGGAGTCGCACAGCTACGCGCTGGACACGGTGTCCGTCATCGAGGCCACGCTGGAGAAGCCGCGGCAGATCCTTGCCGCCCAGCTCAAGCGGGCGCGCACCGAGGCCGTGGCGGCCATGAAGGCGGACGGCGTCGAGTACGATGCGCGCATGGCGGCCCTCGACGAGGTGTCGTACGCGCAGCCCCTGGGCGAGCTGCTGGGCGGGGCGTTCGAGACGTACCGCAAGGCCGCGCCCTGGGTGGGCGACTTCGAGCTGAGCCCGAAGTCCATCATCCGGGACATGTACGAGCGGGCCATGAACTTCGGCGAATTCGTCCAGTTCTACCAGCTGGCCCGCTCCGAGGGCGTGGTGCTGCGCTATCTCGCGGACGGGTACAAGGCGCTGCGCCAGACCGTGCCGCAGGATGCGCTGCGCGAGGACCTGGAGGATCTCATCTCCTGGCTCGGGGAGCTGGTCCGCCAGGTCGACTCCAGCCTGCTGGACGAATGGGAGCAGCTGGCCGGCGGCGCGCCCGTGCCCGCCGAGGAGGACATCACTCCCCCGGCGCCCCCGCAGCTGACCGGCAATGTGCGGGCGTTCCGGGTCATGGTCCGCAACGAGATGTTCCGCCGCGTGGAGCTGGCCGCCGACGACGACTTCGAGGCGCTGGGCGCGCTGGACGCCGACGCCGGCTGGGACGCGGACCGGTGGGCGGATGCCCTGGACGCGTACTGGGATGAGCACGAGTCCATCGACGACGGGCCCGACGCGCGCGGGCCGGCGCTGCTGCACATCACCGAATCACCGGGACTCTGGACGGTCCGGCAGGTCATCAACGATCCGGCCGGCAACCACGACTGGGGGATCAACGCCACCGTGGACCTGGCCGCGTCCGACGAGGCCGGGCATGCGGTCGTGGCGCTGGCGGGGTTCGCGCGGCTGGGCGGCTGAGCGGGCGGTAGCCTTGAAAGCATGAGCCGTATCCGTTCAGCCTCGCCCGCAGACGTCCCCGCCATCCTGGGCATGATCCACGACCTTGCCGTCTACGAGTTGGAACCGGACGCCGTCCGGACCACCGCGGCCCAGCTGCACGACCACCTGTTCCGCGACAACGCCCAGGTGTTCGCCCACGTCGTCGAGAGCGACGACCCCGCGCTCAGCGGCGACGCCCGCATCCTCGGCTTCGCCCTGTGGTTCCTGAACTACTCCACCTGGGAGGGCACGCACGGGCTCTACCTCGAGGACCTGTACGTGCGCCCGGAGGCGCGCGGCGGCGGCCACGGGAAGGCGTTGCTGCAGGCCCTGGCGCGGGTCGCCGTCGACCGCGGCTATGCGCGTTTCGAATGGAGCGTGCTCGACTGGAACGAGCCGTCCATCAACTTCTACAAGAGCGTCGGCGCCGGCCCCATGGACGGGTGGCACGTCTTCAGGCTCGACGGCGACGCGCTGGCGTCCTTCGGTGCCGCGGCGGACGCCGCGGCCAGGGCATGAGCACCCGGCACCGCACCGGCGAACCGTACGTGGTACGCGGGCTGCGGCTGCGCGACCACTGGTTCACGGTGCCACTGGACCACGCCGATGCCGCCGGCCCCGCCATCACCGTCTTCGCGCGGGAGATCGCCGATGTGGAGGCGGCCACCGACCTGCCGTGGCTGTTGTTCCTGCAGGGCGGCCCGGGCGGGCGCGGCAACCGCCCGCTCGGGAACACCGGCTGGCTGAAGGCGGCCACCGCCCGGTTCCGGGTGCTCATGTTGGACCAGCGCGGCACCGGGCTGTCCACGCCGGCCGACCGGCGCACGCTGCCCCTGGTCGGCGACGCGGCCGCGCAGGCGGACTACCTGGCGCATTTCCGCGCCACCGACATCGTCGCGGACGCCGAACTCATCCGGACCACCCTCGGGTCGGGTCCGTGGAGCATTTTCGGCCAGAGCTATGGCGGGTTCTGCGCGCTGACCTACCTGTCGTTCGCCCCGGACGGCTTGCGTGAGGCACTGATCACCGGCGGGCTCGCCCCGTTGTCGGGGCCGGCCGAGGCGGTGTACGAGGCCACGTTCGCCCGCATGGCGGCTCGCAACGCCGAGTACTTCGCCAAGTACCCCGCGGACCGGGCGCTCGTGACGCGGATCGTGCGGCATCTGGAGTCGGTGCCCGAGTTCCTGCCGTCGGGTGAGCGGCTCACGCCCGAGCGCTTCCAGATGGCCGGGAACTACCTGGGCGGCAACACGCGCCTGGACGCCCTCCACAACCTGCTCGAGGATGCGTTCGTGCCCACGGTGGACGGCGACCGGCTCTCCGACGGATTTCTGTCGCAGCTCGGCGGCTTCGTGAGCCGGGCCGCGAACCCGTTGTACGCGCTCATGCACGAGTCCATCTACGTACAGGGCGAGGCATCGAACTGGGCGGCGCAGCGCGTGCTGGAGCGGACGCCGACGTTCCTGCCGACCGCGGCCGAGCCGCTGCTGACGGGCGAGGCCGTGCTCCCCTGGTATTTCGACCAGGACCCGGCGCTGGTGCCGTTGAAGGACGTGGCGGAACTGCTGGCCGCGCGCACCGACGGCTGGGGGCCGCTCTACGACGCGAAGCAACTCGCCCGGAACACCGTGCCCGTCGCCGCGGCCGTCTACCAGGACGACGTCTACGTGGACCATGACCTGTCCATGCGGACGGCGCGCGCCGTGCAGGGATTGCACGCCTGGGAGACGGCCGACTTCCACCACGACGGGATCGGCGACGACGGTGAGGGGATCTTCAACCACCTGCTGGGGCTGGTCCGCGGCGAGGCGTAACCCCACCGGTGATGATGCCGGGTACCAGCCCCAGCATCGCCGCCGGTCGCGGGGCAGCATGCCGCGCCGCATGGAGTCGTCGAACGCCCAACCGGCGTCTTGGATGGATTGGCAGCCATGGCGGTTCCCTTGTCGTCGACGGACCTGGCAACACGGCCGGGGCACAATCACCGTACCCGTCCGTGTCAGCCGACAAGCGCCCTCGTGTGGTCGTTGAGGAATACGCCGCGGGGATCGAATTCCCGGCGGACCTGGAGGAAGGTGTCAAGTTTCGGGTAAAGCCGCTCCAGACGTTCCCTGGTCATGAAATGGATCTTGCCCCAGTGTGCACGCGGCTCAAATTCCTGCAGCAATGCATCAGCATCACGGAAGAACTGCCAGTAGTCAGTCCCGGGCTCAGTGGTGAGTGTGATGACCGTTGTGTCACGCCCCTGGAACTGGGACATGTAGCCGTCGTCAGCTTTCACCCAACGCACTTCAACGGGGTACTTCTGGTCTGCATGCCTGGTGCGGATCAGCTCCAGGACGGCCTCGGTGGCGGCCAGACCGCACTCCGTGGGCACAAAGTACTCAAGTTCATGGAACGGAGTGGTGAATCCGCCAGGGTAAATGCGGTAGGACCGGTCCAGCCGCGATCCCTCCGTGCGGGACAGTTCACTCTCGTCCTGGATTTGGACGATGTTGTACCGCTTCGTGTAGCTGCGGTTCGTCATGCTCAGTCCTGGTGCACCGGGCAGGCCAAGGAGTTCGGCCGAGCCCTCCCCCGGGCACCAGAGGAGGGAATAGTGCCTGTTGCCGGCGATATCGGCATCCCAGGTTGCCGCGGTCTCGGCCCAGTCAGGATAGGTGATCTGCTCCTGCAGGTAATAGCTGTCCTCGACGGCCAGCTCGACCTCAAGAAAGATTCCCAGCGTCCCCAAAGCCACCTGCGCGGCCCTGAGCTCGCGCAGCTGCCCTTCACCGATTTCCACGATTTCGCCGTGGCCGTTGATCAGCTTGACCCAGCGAAGGCTCGAGGAAAAGCTGCCCAGATCCTTTCCGGAGCCGTGGGTGCTGGTCGAGAGCGCCCCGGCGATCTGCTGCTTGTCAATATCGCCCTGGTTGGCCAGAGCCAGCCCCTGCTCCCACAGCGGATCGCCGAAGGCGCTGATGGCGGTGCCGGCCAGGGCCCGAGCACGGCGGCGGGCCTTGTCCGTGCCGGTGATGCCCGCCAGCGCTGACATCTCCATCAGGACCCCGCCCGTCTGCACGAGCGGGGACGATGAATGCCCGGAACCGACGGCGCGCACGGGGAGGCCTTCCTTGATGGCGAACCGGACGGCGTCGAGCGCTTCCTGTTCCGTCCGCGGCCGCACGGTGAACGCCGGGGTGGCGTATTGGTTCTTGCCCCAATTGCTCCATGGCACATCCGTGCCAAAGGGAACGGGAGGGACTGCGGCACCTGTCAAAGGCACCCCGTGGCGAAGATTCGTCGTTGTCATCTCAGACTCCAATGCTGGTCGATACGCTTATGCGCCGTGGTTGATCATGACGTGCTTTGTCCGGGAGAAATCGTCGAGGGCGTACAGGGAGAGGTCGCGGCCGTAGCCGGAGCCCTTGAAGCCGCCCCACGGAACCTCGCACGCCAACACGAGGTGGGAGTTGACCCAGACCGTACCAAAATCGAGCTGCTTGGGGACGTTCAGGGACAGCCCCGCATCCTTGGTCCAGACCGATGCCGACAGGCCGTACGGGGTCTCGTTCGCCCGCGCAACTGCCTCTTCGGTGGTGCTGAAGGACTCGACGGTAACAACGGGGCCAAAGATTTCGTGGCTGGCAATCGCCGCTCCGGCCGGCACGTTGCTGAACACGGTGGGTTCGATGAAGTAGCCGGGGCCAGCCAGCACGTTGCCGCCAATGGCGGGGTGCAGGCCGGCAACCTTGGCCTCGGCCAGGGAGGCCCGCACGCGTTCGAAGTGCGGTCGTGAAATCATGGGGCCGATTTCAATGTCGCCTTCGACTCCCGGGGCGCCGACCGCGAGGGTGCTGACTTCCTGGACCAGGAGGTTGGTGAATTCCTCGGCCACAGATTCATGCACCAGCACCCGGCAGGCAGCACCGCAGTCCTGGCCGGCATTCCAGAATCCCGCGTTGCGCACGCCGGCCGCAGCCGCGGCAAGGTCGGCGTCCGGGAAGACGACAACGGGGGCCTTGCCGCCAAGTTCCAGGTGGACCCGCTTGACGGACCGTGCCGCCGTTTCCGCCACGGACTGTCCGCTGACCACACTCCCCGTCAGGGCGACAAGCGCGATGTCCGGGTGTTCGGCCAGGCGTTGGCCAACGGTCCGTCCCTGTCCCGTGACGACGTTGAAGATTCCGTCGGGAATGTGCCCGGCCACCAGCTCTGCCAGTTTCAGCGTCGACAACGGCGTCTGTTCGGACGGCTTCAGGACCACGCTGTTTCCCGCGGCCAGGATGGGCGCAACCTTCCAAGCGGCCATCAGCAGCGGGTAGTTCCAGGGGGTGATGACGCCGACCACGCCCACGGGCTCGCGCAGAATGACCGAGGTGTGTCCGGCGGCATAGTCACCGCTGGCGAGTGAGGTCAGTGTCCGGCAGGCGCCCGCCATGAAACGGAAGGTGTCAATGGTGCTGGAGATATCGTCTTCGACAACGGCTCGCGGCTTGCCGGTGTTGGCGGACTCCAACAGCTCAAGGCTTTCGCGGTTGGCCTCGATGATGTTCGCAATCCGGGTCAGCACCTCGGAGCGTTCCTTGGGCGTGGTGGAACCCCAGGCCTTCTGGGCCGCCACTGCGGCTTCGACGGCCGAGTCCACGTCCGCTGCCGTTCCGGCCGGCACCGTTCCCAGGACCTTCTCGGTGGCCGGGTTGACAACGTCGATGCTGTCCGCGGAGGAGCCCGGAACAAACGAACCGCCGATGAAGTGCCCTGCCGACGGCAGGTCTGCGACCGCATTCTGGTCGGCAGCTGGGCGCTGGACGGTAAAGCGTCCGATGTCAGTGAGTGTCATGGTTTTTGCTTTCTGTGCGTTGTACTGCTGCGTGGGAGGGTTTTCGTGCCGGCCGCGGGCCGGGTGTGCCGGCACAGCGTCAGACCGGGTCCGTCGTCAAAGCCGGAAATGGGGCGGCCGCTGGTGCCTTCGTGGTGGCACGGGCAACAAAGTAGTAGAGGGGTGCAACGACCACCAGGCCGACAATCCAAGACAAGTCCACCCCGCCCATGGCCCGTGCCACGGGTCCCATGAAGATGGCCGTTGAGGAGAACGGGAGCTGGACCAGCGTGCCGACGATGTAGCAGCCGATCGCCGCCCAGTTGAACCGGCCGTAAACGCCGCCGTCGCGGCGGAAGAAGTCTTCAACCCGGTAGTCGCCGTGGCGCAGAAGGTAGTAGTCGACCAGGTTGATGGCCGTCCACGGGACCAGGACGTAGAGCAGGAAGGAGAGGAAGTTGGTGTAGAAGAGCATGAAGTTGTCGCGGGCAAACAGTGCGATCGACACGGCCACGAGGAAGAGGATGACCGCGGCCACACCTCGTGTCTTGGCTCGCGGCAGCCAGGCCGGCTTGAAGGTCTGCCCGATTGTCAGGGTGCACAGCACCCCGCAGTAGAGGTTCATGGCGTTGGAGGCGGCCACACCGAGGCAGAAGATGGCGATGATCACCAGGGTCCATGGCGCCAGCTGGGTGCCCAGGGAGCCTACGATGTCCACGTTTGCCGGGTCCTTGGTCACCACCGACGCGAGGGATCCAACCACGGCGCCGAGCACCATGGGGAAGAGCGTTCCCAGCACACAGCCGGAGTATGAGGCCCAGAACGCCGGGCGGGAGCCGGTCCCTTGCGGCATGTAGCGGGAGTAGTCGGAGACGTAGGGTGCATAGGCCAGCTGCCAGAGTGCGGACACGGAAATCGTTGCCATGAACCCGACCCACTGGAAATGTCCCTCCGAGAGGAATCCGGCGGGCAGCCCGTGGACAAAGAGGATCCAGATAAACGCCAGCAGCAGGGCGAGGCCGGCCACGAGGCTCAGGAAACGCGCGTAGGCGTGGATGAGGCGGTAGCCGAAGATCGTCGCAATGACGCTGACCACGCCGATCAGGATGATGCCGCCGTCGACGCCGATTCCGGGACTGACAGTTGCCAGCGCCTCGCCGCCGAACACCAGGTTCGCGGCGAAGAATCCGACGTACATGATGACGACGATGACGACGATCAGCAGCGCCCCAAACGAACCGAATTGCCCGCGGGTTTGCACCATCTGCGCTACGCCAAGCTGTGGTCCCTGCGCGGAGTGCAGGGCCATGAAGATGGCGCCAACCAGGTTGCCGATGATGAGGCCGACGACGGCGGTGGTGAAGTCCAGTCCGAACACCGTGGTCGCGAGCCCGCCCGTCACGATCGTCATGATCATGATGTTGGAACCGAACCAGATGGTGAAAAGGTCACGTGCTTTTCCGTGGCGTTCATTCAGCGGGATGGGCTGGATGGTCTTGTCCTCCAGGCGGGGAACCTCTGTTGTTGCGGAGGGTGTGGATTTCATACTCATGACGTGCTCCAAGAGTTCATGGAAAACCTCGTTGTCTCCCTGGTTGCCCTGAGTGAGCTAGGAAGCTGACCGTTTAATCATTCGTGATGGGCGTCACTTTTGAAATCCGGTGATTGCACAGATATGTCGAGTCGTTTCATACATACGTCTAACAGGCCTGCAGGCCGGCACCATGGGCGCCGGCAGTTTAAATGGCATTGCACTCCCGCCACCTCGGTGGCGGGAGTGCAATGGTACTGCCAGAAGCTGGAGGTTTCTAGAAGGAAGCGGCCTCCAGGTCACGCTCCTCCACGATGCTTGCGCCCTTGCTGCGGTTGGCCAGCAGCCCCAGCAGGTCGAAGACAACGGTGGCGGCGGCAACGGAGGTGATGTCGGCATGGTCGTAGGCAGGGGCGACTTCGACGACGTCGGCGCCGACAATGTTGATGCCGTTCAATCCGCGCAGCAGGGCCAGCAGCTCGCGGGAATGCAGTCCGCCCATTTCGGGTGTCCCGGTGCCGGGCGCGAAAGCCGGGTCGAGGACGTCAATGTCAATGGAGACGTAGACGGGAGTGTTGCCAAGCCGGTCCTTGACCTGCTGAATGGCGGCCGGGACGCCGATGACGTCCAGGTCGGAGCAGCGAATGATCTGGAAACCGAATTCATGGTCCCGAAGGAAGTCCGCACGGTCGTAGACGGGGCCGCGGATGCCCACATGCATCGAGCTGTCCTCCACCAGCAGCCCTTCCTCAAAGGCGCGACGGAAGATGGTGCCGTGCGTCACGGGCTGGTCGAAGTAGGTGTCCCAGGTGTCCAGGTGCGCATCGAAATGCAGCAGGGCCACAGGTCCGTGGACCTTGGTGAGCGCCCGGAGCATGGGAAGCGCGATGGTGTGGTCACCACCGATCGCGACAACACGCTTGTCCTCGCCCATCAAGGGCAGGGCCTGTTCTTCAATTTCCTGGATGGCACGCGTGATGTCATACGGCGTACAGGCAAGGTCGCCGGCATCCACCACCTGCATCTCCTTGACGGGCTCAACATCGAGCTCCACATGGTAGCCGGGGCGCAGCAGCCGGGATGCCTCGCGCACCGCGGCCGGGCCGAACCGGGCACCTGGGCGGTAGGAAGTGCCGCCGTCGAACGGGACGCCGACAATGGCGATGTCATAGTCGGGCACCTGATCGATCTGCGGAAGCTTGGCAAAGGTGGCCAGTCCCGCAAAGCGCGGAACCTTGGTGGCTTCGACGGGGCCTACTGGCTTGTGGACGGTCATTGCGGACCCTCTTTCGTGGCTGCTCATGATTGCGGTGGAACTCGCTGGTTCAATCATTCGTGATGGGCATCACCTTGTACATCGAGCAATTGACCACGAAACGCTCGGGCATCTATACATTTGTATAAGAGGACGCGGGTTTCGATGCCGCCGCACCAACGAAGGAGCGATCACCATGGCGATTACTGTTGCCGAGCTGTTGGCCGAACCGCAGCTTGGCCTGAGCCTGATCGCCGGCGCCGACGGCCTGGGGAATCGCATCACGTGGGCGCACACCTCGGATTTGCCGAGGCTCTGGGAATGGGTCACGGGTGGCGAGATCATGATGACCAATGGCCTGTCGATCCCGCCCGACGCGCCGGGGCAGGTTGAACTGGCCCACGCGCTGGTCGACGCCGGCGCCAGCGGGCTGGCCATTGGCGAAAAGATGCACGCTCCGGCCCTCCAGCCCGAGTTTTTGGATGCCTGCAATGCATTGGCCCTGCCGCTGATCAATGTGCCGTATCCCTTGCCGTTCATTGCCATCGCACGAACCGTTGCCGAGTCCTCCCTGTTGGAGGAGTCCCGCAGGCTTCGGCAGACGGCACGGATCTACGACCTCTTGCGGTTGACCGACACGACCGGCAATCACTGGCAAAGCCTGGTCCAGGGAGTGGCCTCGGAGGTGGCCTCGCAATTGTTCGTCGTGGACCGGCGGTGCCTGCATCCCTGGCATCCGGACGGCGAAGCACTGCCCGGGCACGTGCGGGCCGAGGTGGAGCCGCTGATCAGAAACTCTGCCGCCAGCACCAAAACGTTCCGCTGGCACATGGTGGGCGACCATCACATCCTGATGGTCGACATTCCGACGCACACCAACGCGCTGTTGGTCGTCATACCGCATACGGAACCGCACCCGGACGCCGTCGTACTGCTCCATGCCGCCACCGTCCTGGGCTTGGAACTGTCCCGCACGGTCCTGGCGTTGGAGAGCCAACGACGCATGGGTGCCGAGTTCCTGTTGCAGGCGTTTGAGGGCCGCTACGGCCTGGCCGAAATGGAAAACCACCTGTCCCGCTTCGGCGTCCCGGCAGAAAAATTCCTGGTGCTCTCACTGTCCAGCGACGACGAGCAACACCTTGCCGACGTCCATCTGGAACTGTGGCGGCACGGATCTCCCGCCGTGTGCGTCCGGCGGCTGAACAGGCTGCACGCGATTGTCTCCGCACAGTGCCCTATGGACATGCTGCGCCACGCGGTCCGGCCCGATGTCAGGATCGGGGTGAGCACGCCGTCCACCGCCAACGATCTACAGCGGGCCCTGCAGGAATCCTTGTGGGCGCTGGGAACGGCCGGAAACAGCATCGAGCAGCTGGTGCGTTACGCTGACGGCCCGTCATGGTTGGGGCTGACCAGCCACGAGCAGGGAGCGGCGATCGTCCAGCGGCTGTTGGGCCCGATCGTGGACTACGAGCGGGGCCGCCAACCCGACCTGATGGTCACCCTGAAAACCTATCTCGAGCTGCAACGCTCCTGGGCCAAGACCGCGGCGGCCCTCTTCACCCACCGGCAGACCATCATCTACCGGATAAAGAAGATCAGCGAGCTGACGGGGCTGGACATGGCCGAAACGTCCACGGTGGCCCAACTCTGGTTTGCACTGCAGATCCATGAAGCGATGGATGGCCAGGGCGGGATGGGGAAGTCGCCGCTGCCAAAATGACCACCTGCGCTGCCGCGTCGAGACCGCTTACGCCGTACGGTCGACGGCGGCAAGAATGGATGCGCCAAGCTCGGCCGGTCTGGTGACGGGCAAGACCATCGCCGGAGCCTTCATGGATCCGCTGACCACCTCGGAGGTCCTGGCAGAGGCCAAGGCCGAATTCGACCGGTGGGTGCTGGAAGACCCCACGACGGCGCTCCTGCCGGCCGATTTCGTGCCCTCAGCGGATTCGACTGGCCCGATTGCCTGGTGCCTCCGACGCGTGCCGCGTCCAGAAACCGGTCGTTCTCGACCCGGGTGCCGACGGTCACGCGCGCCCCGCCGCCGATGCCGCGGATCATGACCGCGGCTGCTGCGGCGTGGGCGAGGAAGGAGGCGGAGCGCCCGCCCGGGGGGATGAAGAGGAAGTTGGCGGCGGGACGGAGCGAGGCGCGCGCCGGCCTGGGCCACTGAGCTGACGCCGAAGGGGACGGCGATCCGGCGGACGTACTCGACGAGTCCCACCGGTCCGATCAGGTAGCCAGCCCGCGGCCAGGCCGTGGGCCTGGCTGAAGGTGCGCAGGATCACCACGGTGCCGTGCGATCGGGCCAGAGCGGGCGAAGCCGTCCCGGGGGCGGCCAATTCGATGTGGGCCTCATCAATGACCACGGCGATGTGGTGGGGGACCCGCGCCACGAACCGGGCCAGGTCGCCCGCGTCCACGATCGTCCCGGTGGGGTTGTTCGGATTGCAGACAAAGATGACCCGGGTCCTGTCGGTGACTGCCGCTGCCATCGCCCGCAGGTCGTGGCGGTGCCCTGTCAGCGGGACCGGCACCGCGGTGGCGCCGGCGATGATGGTGGCGTTGCGGTAGTACGGGAAGCTGGGCGCGGCCAAGAGGACCTCGTCCCCGGGTCCGGCCAGGGTGGCGGCCAGGTCGCGGATCGGTGCGGTCGAGCCGTTGCCGACGGCGATCCGTTCCGGCTCCCGGCGACAAGGGACGCGATCGCCGCGATCATCCCGATGCCGGCGGTGTCCGTGTACCGGGTGGTCTCCTCCAGCGCCGCGCCCCTGGCCGAGCGGACGGCCGGCAGCGGGGTGTAGGGGGATTCGTTGGAGGCCGGCCGTGCGCCGTCGGCCAGGCCCGGGTTGACCTGCTCGATTTGGGCGTGTTGGCGGTGGGTTTTGTCGGCGGCGACCGGGCCGGGTGTTGCGGCCGGGACGGTGGTGAAGAAGGCGTGTAAGCGGTGCGTGTCGAACAAGGTTGCCTGCCCGTTCCGTGCTTTGGGGTTCGGGGTCTTGGTAGTAACGGCGGGAAATTGAACGCTAAGCTCGCGGCTCAGGTTGAGGTCGGGCCGCTGGCGGCCCGGTGGTCTGCGATGACGGTGTGGACGGGGCCTGATCTGCAGGGGAACAGTGGTTGGCGCCAATGAATCTGTTCGGGCGGCATGGTTCAGGTGTTGCCGGCGGGCAGGTGGCGGTAGATGGATGCACGGGAGACTCCCAGGGCCTTGGCGATCTGGGTGGGGCTTTCCCCGTTGGCATGCCGGGCCTGGGCGGCTGCGAGCTTATCGGCATCCATGACGGTGGGGCGACCGCCGGTGCGGCCCTGGGCACGGGCCGCGGCGAGGCCGGCCATGGTCCGTTCACGGATCATGTCGCGCTCGAGTTCTGCGAACGCCGCCATCATGACGAAGAAGAATTTCCCTTCCCCGGTCGGGCTGTAGGTTCCCGTCAGGGTTCCGCTGAGAATACGCAGGCCGACTCCCTGGTCGTGCAGGCCGTCGGCGATGGTCAGCACTTCCTTCACCGACCGGCCGAGACGATCCAATTTCCACACGCACAATGTGTCCGTCGGCCGGAGATGGTCGAGTGCTTCAACGAGCCCCGGGCGGGCGGTGGCGCGGCTGGAGATTTTGTCCTCGAAGATCCGGCCGCAGCCGGCGGTTTCAAGGGCGTCACGTTGGAGTTGGGAGTCTTGTCCGTTGGTGGAGACGCGGGCGTAGCCGATGAGATTGAAGTGCCGGGTTGCCATGCATCAACTGTCGCACAACCGTCTCACAACATCACTGCTCGCCCGGCATGTTGTGAGACGAGTTGTGGACGATTTTTGATCGGCGCGTCGTCGGGACCCGAAACCGTCTCAGAACCGGTCGTTTCTGCCACCCTATTGACATGACGACTTCCACGGTTCACACCTGATCCATATCGCACCCTGTTCTGTGCTGACCGCTACCCGGCCCGTAAAGCAATCTTCACCGGCGAATGTGCGCGCCGTAGTTCAACTCAAGATGAGTCAAAGACGATTCGGCAAGTCGAGCAAGTAGACATCAAGGTTTTGCTGCTGCGCCTTCAGGACGCGTCGTTGCCACACCCGAATAACCAGGTCCGGATGTCCGGAGATGTTCCGGATCCGATAGGTCACCGCGGTCCCTTGCGGATGCGATTTGAAGATGTACTCACCCTGGTACCAGTAGGCTCCATGCATCCACACCAGGGAACGGGCTGGCTCAGCACCCACAGTGAGGCCCGGCGGCTGATAATCCAAGCCCAGCAAGACCCGGGCACCGTCAACGTTGATGAGCGGGCGGATACGTTCGAACGGAACGGCAGCCACAGCGTTTGCGGTCCCAATGACCGAGCCATTCTTCATGCCGTGCAATATAGCCCCCTCACAGTCCATGCGTTAGCAGATCGCATTCCCGCGTGAGCTGTACGGCACTCCGGACGGTGGCCGTCATCTGCTCCGAACCAACGAGTCGCGACGGACGCGTGACTAGGCGCGATTCTGCGATAAGGCCGGCGGGTGTTGCGCCGCACGGTGCTAGCGCGGGTCATTTTTGTGCGGCAGGGATCGTGCTGGGGGCCGTCTTGAAGGAGATGGCCTCCATTAGCCGCTTGCGCTGGGTGTTGTGGAACGCTGCGATCAGCCACGTCCCGTCGGCCTCGCGGACGAGGGTGTGCGTTTGCACTTTGGACATTTTCGATGGCGCGGGGGCGCTGGCGCCCTTGTAGGTGTCGCCGCGGCCGGTGACGATCGCGGTGTCCGGGCCGGGGAACCGGATGTCGATGATGTCGGCCGCGAGCCGGGTGTTCTTCAGAAACTTTGAGAACAGCGTGCGGTGGCACGCCACAATGTCGGCCCTGCCGCTGTAGTGCGTACCGACGAAGGTGACGTAGGTGGCGTCCTCGGTGAACAGCGCTCCGTACGCGTCTGCGTCGTGCCGGGCCCAGGCGTCGTTCATCTCGGCCAGCACCGCGGTGATCGCCTCCCTGTCGTCCTGAATGGTCATGCCGTCCTCCTACTGGCTAAACTAGGGCAAAAACCTGCTTTCAAACAATAGCTGCATGCTAGCAGATGTTAGGATAAGGAGCGTCTACCTCGATGGCACACGAAACGTCCGAGGATCCCCACCGGATTTTCCGGCAGTACCTTGATGCCGTGGGATTGCACGGGATGGCCGCCGCGGAAGCCGCCGGGCTCCAGCCCACCGAGTGGTACGCGTTGAGCCTGATCGCCCTGACGGGGGGCATTACCGCGGGAGACCTGGCCGTCCGGGCCGGGCTGACCACCGGGGCCACCACCAGGCTCATCGACCGCCTCGAGAAGGCCGGCCACGTACGCCGCACCACGGATCCGGCCGACCGGCGACGGGTCATGGTCGAAGCCACGGCACCGACCTTTCCCGATATCGAGGACGTCGTCGCCCCCGCCCGCCGTCGGATCGCCGAAGTCCTGAACCGCTATACGCCCGAGCAGCGCGAGGTCCTCTTCGACTACTTCACCCACGCGGCACCCGCCTTCCGGGAAGCCTCAGAGGAGATCCGCGCCCGCGCTCCACGCACTCGCCGCCCCGGCCGCAAGCCCAAGCAGGGCACTGCACGAGCCGACCCTCCCGCGGCGAAGCACCCCGGCGGGCCCGGCTGAGCGAGCATGACAGGCCAAGACGTCCCTACCTGCATGGGAGCCCCCGGTCACCCCCACCCGGGTTCGTCCCCTGCTCCGGCACACCAGACGCGGCGGATTGTGCGGGTGGCACGGATGCCGGCGGTCGGGTCGCCATCGATCAGCAGCAGATCGGCGCGCAGTCCCGGCCGCACCGAGCCTCGGTCGGTCAGGCCAAAACTTCGGGCGGACAGGTCGGTAGCCGCCCGCAGGGCGTCGGTGGTGCTCAGACCCGCCCCGACCAGGAGTTCCAGCTCATCGTGCAGGCACTGCCCGTGATCAAGGTGAACCGGGACGCCCGGTAGGGCGTTGGCGTCGGTGCCCGCCACGATCGGCACCCCGGCCCGATACAGGGCGGCGACGTTGCGTGTCGCCGTCTCGAAGACGCTGCTCTCGCCGAGGGCGGCCACCCCTTGCATCATGGTCAGGGTCGGCACGCAGACCTGCCCTCCCGCGACGATCAGCTGCACGTCCGCAGGGGTCAGCACCTGATCGAGCGGGACGTGGGCGAGGACGTCGACGCCCGCATGGACGGCCATCCGGTAGGCGTCCGCAGTCAGCGCGTGCGCGATGACTTTCTTACCGTGCGCGTGGGCCGCCACCACGAGGGCGTCGGCGGTGGGCTGGTCCTGACCCCCTGCACCGCCCGGACCGGACGACCCGATCATGAGCTTGATGTAGTCCGCGCCCCGGGCCACCCGCCAGCCCACGGCGCCATCGGCCTCCCCGGGAGAGCGGACGATCGCCTCGCGCACCAGGTCCGGCGCCACCCCGGGCACCGCGTCCGCGTCGACGTCCCCGAGTACCGGGATCATAGCGCTGCGGATGTCGGTCGTCCCGGCCTGGTTACGCAGCTGCTCCACCAGATGCGGCTGCCAGGTCGCCATGTCCAAGGCGGTGGTGACGCCAAAGGAGCGCAGCTGCTCCAGATTGCCCGGGCCGTCGAGGTGGATGTGGGCGTCGATCAGGCCGGGAAGCAGCACGGCGCCCTTCGCGTCGATGACCTCCGCGCCGGCCGGGTCGGTGCCGATCACCGCGCCGTCAATGACCACGGTGCGCTGGCCGGACAGGCGTCGTCCGTCGAAGACCCGCACACCGCTCAAGGCGATCTTCTTGAGGCGCGTACCGGCGGCGGAGCTGGGGTCGGTCCTCATGGAAGGCCGGAGCCCATATGGGTGGGGTCGGGATGCCGCGGTGTCGGCGCAGGGCCCGGTATCGGACCGGGATGCGGCTCCGGGGGGACCGGCTCAGTCGGATCGGGATGCCGCGGTGTCGGCGCAGGGCCCGGCATCGGACCGNAGGGGGCGCAGGCTCGGCGGGGTCGGGCGGCGTGGGGTTGCCATGCGGAGGAAAGGCCATTGACTGCCCCTTTGACATAATGTGGCCGGTAGCCTTCAGCATACGTTCCGGATTACCGAGGGAACAGGGGCCAGGCATATGGCCGGTTGGTGCCCGGACCGAACCAGACCCCGCACTTGGGCCCTGTTATTGGATGCATCAAAAACGATCGTTGCAAGCCACTTCAAGGCATGATCAGCACGTTGGGGAAGTACGGGGCACATCTTGTCATGCTTGCCGTGCTCGCCGCCCTACGCGGGCAGCCTGTAACTCCCAAGTCGAGGACAACCCGCAAGGGTGTCAGTTCCATTAGGGGTCACACCGGCTGGTGGCCTATTACCATCATCCTGTTCCATTACTACTCAGACCCCAGTTACTGTCCGGGCGCTTCACCACGTTCGACCCCCGGTTCGATAGGGACGGAACCTTTGACGCCACCCGCGTCACCGGGCCCGAGCGCGACCGGCTCTGGGCACAACTGGGCCACGGCGTGGAGCCGAGCGCTCGGACGTAGACCGGCATCCTTGGCATTCGCTCCGGGGACCCATCCGCATCGGTATGCTGCCGTGGCTACTCGGCAACATGCCGTGCCGCCATCCATCGAAAGCTGCAGCTGCGGCATCGTCATAGGAATCAGCTAGGACCGCCAAACCGAACTGCGAAAAGGCCGCCATTCCGAACGAACAGTCACAGGGTGCGGGTCAGAGCTCGATTTGCCCGGCTGCGGGGTCTTGCAGCGGTCGTAGCCCGTCGGGTGCGGGTGCGGTGAAGGCGTAGCGGCCGAGCATGTTTATGTGCTGATCGGCCAACGGAGACAGGCGGGCGACGTCAACCTCGGGAATTTCCTGCCCGGCCTTGCGTAGCGCCGTGACGGCGGCGTCGGTGTACCGGGTGTTCCATAGCACGACGGCGTTGAGCACGAGTCCGAGCGCGCCAAGCTGGTCTTCCTGGCCCTCGCGGTAGCGCTGGTAGATCTGCCCGCGCCGGCCGTGGAAGATCGCCCTGGCGAGGCGGTGCCGTGACTCCTGGACGGTGAGCTGGGTGTTGATCGAACGCCGGTAGGTCTCATCCGTCGGGTCGACCAGGGCCAGCAGGTGCAGGGTCTTGGCGATGCGCCCATACTCCGCGATCGCCGCCCCGAGCGGGTTCGGTGCCCCGTTGTCGCAGGTGAGCATGCGCAGCACGTCGTAGGCGCGTACCGTCCCGGTGACCAGCGAGGCGGCCACGCGGGTCATGTCGTCCCAGTGGGCGGTGATCTTCTCCAGACGGATCTTGTGCCGGGCGACGTCGTTCAGCGCCCCGTAGTCGCCCGGTGCCTGGCCCGGGAGCGTGGCGCGCCACAGCCGCTGGTCCGCGAGGTCGGCGATGCGTGGTGAGAACCGGTATCCGAGCAGGGTGAAGATCCCGAAGACCATCTCGGAGTAGGAGGCGGTGTCCGAGGCGACCATCTCGGGCTTCGGGCCGCCGTCGAGGTTGAGCATGGTGTCCAGCACGTACAGCGAGTCGCGCACCGTGCCGGGCACGATGACGGAGCCGATGCCGGCGACCTGGTCGTTGACTGCGTTGAACCAGGTCAGCCCGCGCCCGTGGCCGAAGTACTTCGGGTTCGGGGCGGCGTTGATCGTGCGGACCGGCACGACGAACCGCAGCCCGTCGACCGAGGCCAGCAGCCCGCCGCCCCACGATGCGGCGATCGGCACGTCGGACTGGGCAGCGATCAGGAGGGCGTTCGTGGCCGTGTGGGTCTCGGCGCGAACGTAGTTCGCGTCCACATGCCCCAACCGGTCGCGGGTCAGCGCCGGGTGCCCCTCGGCGACCACCGGTGTCAGGCCGACGTTGCAGGCTTCAGCGATCAGGACCGCCGCGACCGAGACCGGCAAGTCACTCATCCGCGGGCCGGCGCCGGAGACGTGGGTGTAGGCGTGAAGGAACCCGGTCCAGGCGTGCACCTCGAGCAGGATCTCGGGCAAGTCCACCCGCGGCAGCATGCCGGCGACCCGTGCCCGCAACACCGTCAGGGACTCCGGTACATCGAGGGCATCCAGCGGCGCGGCCGACAGCTTGACCTTGCCGCCCTCGGTCTCGGTCAGCCGCACGCTCGAGTCCGGGCCGGCCCCAACGATCGCGTCAGCAAGGCCTCGCCAGGCGGCGTCCAGCAGTTCGACTTTGCCAGCCAGATGCTCGCTCACCGGGACATCCAGGCTCAGTGACCGAAGCGCCGGCCCGCGAGCCGCGTCCCAGGCCGGACCATCGAGCAATTGGGCGCGCGGGTCGGCCCAGCGCGTCGACGTCGTGGCGAACACGTCCCGACGTCGCAAGTGCAAGCGCAGCTGTTCCAGCACGCACACGACCCAGGCGTCCCGGTCCACCTCGACCTCGTCCGAACGGCCAAACACCGCGGAGTGCCAGGCCGGCGGAATAAGCTCTTCGTTGATCTCTTCGCGGCGTACCTTGCGCCGGCCCCGCAAAGCATCCAGGCCGGCAAGCGCCTCGAGCAGGGGCTGGCCGGGGACGGTCGCACCCCACGGGATCGTGGTGGCCAACAGCCGCAGGAACGGTGCCACCGTCCGGAAGCGGCGCGCCATCTGCTCGCGCATGGCGCCTTCGGTGCCGGAGCCCTCCGGCACAAGCTGGCCGACCGTCACCACGGCCTCGGCGATCTGGTCCCGCGCGGCGACCTGTTCCAATGCCGTCCAGGCTGCGGCGACGTCGACATGGTCGCCGGACTCCTCAAGCACGCGAAGCAGCCGGGCTCCGACACGGGCCAGGACGCGGGAGGCCTTCGCCAGCTCGGGCATCTTCGCCAGCTGCTCCGCGGCCGCCGCACGCCGCGACGGGCCGAGCACCCTCGTGGTCATCAGCAGATCAAACAGGTCCAGCGCATCATCGACCGCGTTAGCCTCCAACGCCGTGACCGTCGCCACGAGCGTCGCTGTGCGTCGTGGTTCGGCCAAACGCCGCAACGACTGTGCCTTGGCCCCGATCCCGTACCGGGCCAAGGCACGCACCCGCGCCGGCGGCACCGCCGACAGGTCCACCGCCCCGGCCCCGAGGGCCCGCACCGCAGCGACCCTGCCCAGCGCTTTGTCCAGCTCAGGGCCCGAGACCCTCGTCGGGCCCGCCCGCAACGCCTCCAGACGGCTCGCGCGCTCACCCGGGTCAGTCACGAGCAGCCCGCGCAGCACCACCGGCAACTGCGGATCGACAGCGCTGGCCGCCGTCGCGACGACGCCGTACACCCCGGACTGCGCCGCCTCGCGCGCAGACTGCACCACCCGCACGAGCGTCGTCACCCCGGGAAGAAGCACACGCTCCCGACGAAGCCACGCCGTCGCAAGCTCGAAAAGAACAGTCGGCCCCTCCCCGTGCGTCCACGCCCTCGAGTAGACGTACGCCGACAGGTCTTCAAGGACAGGCCCGACCAGGTCACGGTAGCCGTAAACAGCCCGGATCTCGCGGGCGTGCTCGTGAACCGTCGGTCGCCGCCGCATGTATTTCTTCACGATCGAGGGGTCCGCGATGCCGAGCCGGGCCGAAAGGTAATCGACAACACCCCACGGAACATCAAGCGGATCCGCAAGCAACACACCCAGGAATCGGATCGTCCCAAGCTGCACGGCAAAGCCGAGCCGGTTGTGGTCTCCACGCCGCTTCGCGATCAACTCCAGATCGGCGTCATCAAGATAGAAAAACCGCTCCAGATCAGCCCGCGACGGCTCACCCGGGAAGCGCCCGAAACCGCCCGCCTGCTCCTCGCTCAGAAACTCCACCGACACACACCAAGGCTACCGAACAGCACCAAGACCAGCTCATCGAGGCTTAGCGTTCAATTTCCCGTCGTTACTACCAAGACCCCGGTTCGGTTCGGGGATGCGGCACACGACCAGGCGCCCGGTGATCCGTTCGCTCTTCTTGCGGGAGCTGAACGCGGTGAATACGATCTCGGCGACCTCGGCGCAGGATACCCAGGTGGTGGCGTCCTCGTCGACGACCGCATTGGTGTACTCGATGGCCTCTCACGCGCTCTCCGGGATGGCGGCGATGGCGCGTGTGACGGCCAGGTCCCTGCGCACCGTCACCGAGACATCGGCCCCGCCGGCCACGCCGCGGCGGCCACCCCGGCGTGGCCGTAGTGCGCGCAGTCAAAACGGCACAACACCGGCCCGGTCGTGCCGCCCCGGCGCAGCCGTTGGCCGATGATCACCTTCGGCGGAGCCCTGCTTCTGGTACCCGTGGACTTCGATGATGATGTCGTCCACGTCGACGAAGATGAAGCCTTCCCCGGTTGACGCCCCGAACAAGGGTGCCCGTTGTGCCAGGTTCACCGGGAACCGGGAGGCGACCGCGTCGAGTTGGCGCACGTGCCCGAAGGTGAAGGCGCGGAGGAACGAGCCCAGGGTCGATGGTGCGTAGGCGGCGGTGAAGAGCCGTTTCATCCCGGCATGGCGCAACAGGGCCATGCCATCGATCGAGTCCGCCCCGACCACCATGCCCGCCACCAGGGCGGCGGCCTTCAACCCGGCGTTCGCGCCCTTGTCCGTGGGCATGCCCAGCCACTCATCGGCCAGTCCGGGCAGCCCAGCGTCCTGGGCCGGCCGCATCACCGGAACCAACGTCGCGGGGGCGCGTTGTGAGGAAGCTGAGAGGGCGCGCGGTTCTCAGGGGTGGCTCAGGTCCGGTGGGGCAGACTGGCCCTGACGGACTTACCGGGAACCGCGAGTGAAGGGACGGGTGTATGCGTATTCTGCTTGTCGAGGACGAGAAGTCGCTGGCCGAGACGGTGCGTCGCGGCCTGAGCGGTGAGGGGTTCGTCGTCGACGTCGTCCACGACGGGGTCACCGGGCTGTGGGCGGCCACCGAAAACCCGTATGACGTCATCCTGCTGGACCTGATGCTGCCCGGCATGCACGGCTACGCGGTGTTGAAGGAAATGCGGGAGCGGCAGATCTGGACCCCGGTCATGATGCTCACGGCCAAGGACGGCGAGTATGACCAGACCGATGCCTTCGACCTGGGCGCCGATGACTACCTGACGAAACCCTTCAGCTTCCTGGTCCTGGTCGCCCGGATCCGGGCGCTGATCCGGCGCGGCGCCCCCGAGCGGCCCGTGAACCTGGCCGTGGGTTCCCTGGTGTTGGACCCGCTGAAGCGCGCCGTCACCCGGGCCGGGACGGAGATCACGCTGACGGCCCGTGAATTCGGGCTCCTCACGTACCTGATGCGTCACCCCGGGGAGATCGTCTCCAAGGCGGAAATCCTGGACAACGTCTGGGACCCCGCGTTCGAGGGCGGCGAGAACGTCGTTGAGGTCTACATCGGCTACCTGCGGCGCAAGATCGATGCGCCGTTCGGGCTGGCAACGCTGGGAACGGTGCGGGGCATGGGGTACCGGCTCGCCGCCGGTTGACCCGGGGCCGCTCAGGCCACGGGAAGCCGGATCTCGAACCGGCAGAACCCGTCCGGGGCCTGGCCGGTACCGATCCGTCCGCCGTGGGCCTCGAGCAGCGACCGGGCGATGGCCAGCCCCAATCCGCTGCCGCCGCCGTCCCGGGACCGGCTCTCATCCAGCCGGACAAACCGGTCAAAGATCCGTTCCCGGTCGTCCACCGGGATGACCGGGCCGTCGTTGTCGATCAGAACCACCGCCGTGGACCCCTCAACACTCATGGTGGCCCTGATCCCGTGCCGGGCGTGCCGGGCCGCGTTGTCCAGCACGTTCCGCAGCACCTGGGCGAGACGGCCGGGGTCCCCGCTGACACGGACGGGCAGCAGCGAGGAGACAATGTCGTGGGTGCCGGTGGCCCGGAGCCGTTGCAGCTCGGTCGCCAGCACGTCATCGAGGTCGACGTCCCTGCGCTGCAGCGAGAATCCGCTGTCCTCGGCCTTCGAGAGCGTCAACAGGTCCTCGACGAGGAATCCCATCCGCCGGGCCTCGTCCTGCAGCAACGGCGCCAGGTCGTGCCACTGCCGGTTGGTTGGGTCCTTGGCCGCCACCTCAAGGCCCGTCCGCAAGGTGGTCAGCGGGCTGCGGAGCTCATGGCTGGCGTGGCTGAGGAAGCGGCGCTGTTTGGCATCGGCCGCCTCGATCCGTCCCAGCATCGCGTTCATCGTCACGGCCAGGGCCTCAAGCTCATCCTTGGTCTGCGGCACGTCCACGCGTCCGGCCAGCCGGCCGGCATCGATGCGGTCAACCTGGGACCTGACGGTTTCCACCTGGCGCAGCGAGCGGCCCACCAGAAACCGCACGGCCACCCCGACGACGACCAGCAGGACCGGGGTGGCCAGCAGCAGGAACAAGCCCACCGTGCGCAGGGTGTCGGACTGGACCTGCACGCTGCGGGCGGCCAGCACCACATACCGGTTCTGGCCCGACTGGGCCCCGACGGCCACCACGTAGTACTCCCCGCCCTCACCCGTAGTCCTGAGGCCGGACACCCGTTGAGCCGCGCTGTCCCCGCGGGCCGGGCGCAACGAGCTGATCGGGGCGGTCTTCCAGGCCGGATCCGAGGCCGCGACCACCTTCCCCGATCCGTCAACGATCTGCACCAGCAGGTCCTGGCCGCCGGTGGCGGAAATACTCTGCCCGGCCTCGGTCACGTCCTGGCTGGCAATCAGGGAGGCCACATCGTGCGCCTTCGTGCGCAGGACACCGTCCGTGGCCGATGTCAGGGCGTTCTGCAGCAACAGCAACAACAACAGGCCGCCGACCACCAGTGCGCAGGCCACCACCACGACGGCCACCGCCGTCGACTGATTCCGGATACCCCACTTCCTGACCGACGCCAGGGCGGACGCGGGCGAATACATGCTCCAACAATCCATGCTCAACCCCCCGAAGGCAACCTCGCGCCCGCGTCCTTGCCCCGTCCCTTCGTCGTGTCGGCAGCCCCACCATCGATAGGCGATCATCCGGTATCGGAACCGGGTTCGATCGGTCTTTTGGCATGCCCGCCCGGACGGCCCGGCGGTGCCCGAGGCCCAGTCACCTGAACGGTGCTCAGATCCCCCTCAGCGGGGGTGCGGCATGCTCAATGGATAGACCGGTTAGGGCCGCCGCTGTGAGCCTGCCGTGGACGTTGATTGTGACCTGCACCTACCATGCTCTACCGCCTTGGGGGCGCATTTTTATCGTGCTGGCCTCCCGCTTGAGGTGCCAGCGTCGCTCCTGATGTTGGAAATCACGCGGTTTCACTCAACGGCGGCGCTGGCCCGCCATGATGGGCTGTTACTTCGGGAATGTTGACAGCACTTTTCAGCCGGTCAAGTCTGATGGTGTGATTCCGGCGATTCTCTGTGGCTCGGGACCATGCCTGGCACGTGGCCGGCAGGGTCCTTGGTGCTGTTCACGCCCCCGGGCGGGATCGCGTGGGCTCATGGCCGTGGCTTGGCATGATGGGTCACGGAGCCGTTGTTGTGGATGACCAAGGCGGTGATGGCACCAGCCATCGGCTGGGCGACCGGTCTGGGCCCCATGCCGGGGCAGGCCTGTGGCGGGCCGGACGCCGTTCGTGTCCCGCCCGCCACCGGGGCGATGATTTTATTTGCTGCCAGGGGCATCACCTGGATCCTGGTGGTCACCGGTCTGCTGCACGTCCTGCTGGATGTTGGGGCCGGTGTCGGCGGCTCCGGCCTTATCCGGTGCCTCGGCCTGTCCCGGGGTGTCCGGGGTGGCTGCCGTTCCGGTCGCATCCGGGGTGTCCCCCGGCGTGGCCGTGTCGGTCACCGAGATGCCGGGCGCCGGCGGCGGGGTGGCGGCGTTCGCGGCACCGGCCCCCACACCGACGAGTGCCAGCAGCCCCAGGGTGCCGGCCGCAATCTTTGCCTTTAGTTGCATGGTTTCTTTTTCCTTTCCGTGGGTGACCGTTGGGGTCACCGGGTCGCCCGGGTTGGGTGGCCATGATTTGAGTCTGGCAAAGGGTGCCTGAGAGCATGCACAGAAGAGTTGAGGAGCGGCTGAGGAACGCCCCGGGGACCCGATCCTGTCCGCCAGGCGATGTGCATGCCGCTTCCGAAAGGGGTGGGCAGGCGGGACTCGGGATGGTGTGCTGAACCCCTCCCGCAAGGGGCGGTTGTCGTGGGGTCATCCGGGTCCCCACGATCCGGGGCATCGACGGTCGTGGCGGTCGGCTTGCTCCCGCGGGCCAAGCAACGCTCGACCGGTCCGGATCATGGCGAGGTGTTTTCACCTTGCCGGTGTTGCCGCCCCGGCATCGGTGCTCATATTGACTGCCGCGGGTGTACGGGAGCCCCGGGGCCGGTTGGCCCCATGGATGCCGGGCCTCCGGCAGTTCCGGACATCGTCAAGGCTGTGGAGCCGTCGGTGGTGACGATGCGAACTGCGATTGGCCTGGGCAGCGGTGATGTTTACCACGCCGACGGCATCATTGTCACGAACGCCCATGCGGTGGAGGACCGGCTGAAACATCCGTTCAGCACCGTTCAGGTGCAATTCGCCGATGGCTCCCGCGTGCCGGCGTCCGTGGTGGGTGTGGATGGGGTGGCTTTGTGAAAAAGTGAAACATCTACGCCTCCACGGACGGTTTGTTGCGCTGCACCAGAAGGCTGAGCACGACGGCGACGATGAGCGTGCCGACGATGACGGCGAGCGAGACGAACGTGGGGATCTCCGGCACACCGTGCAGTGGCTCGCCGCCGTTGAGGAACGGCAGCTCGTTCACGTGCAGGGCGTGCAGGATCAGCTTTACGCCAATGAAGGCCAGGATGACCGACAACGCGTGCTTGAGGAACACGAGCTTGTCCATCAGGCCGCCGAGCAGGAAGTACAGCTGGCGCAGGCCCATGAGGGCGAAGATGTTCGCCGTGAACACAATGAACGCGCTCTGCGTCAGCCCGAAGATGGCCGGGATGGAGTCGACGGCGAACAGCAGGTCGGTGACACCCAGCGAGACGAACACCAGCAGCATGGGGGTGAACAGCTTCTTGCCGTCCACGACGGTGCGGATCTTGTTGCCGTCGTAGTGGCCGGCCATCGGCAGGACCGTGCCGATGCGGCGGACCAGGGCGTTGTCGGCGCCTGCTTCCTCACCCCCGTGGTCGACGGCCTGCCGGTAGGCAGTCCACAGCAGGAACGCGCCGAAGATGTAGAACACCCAACTGAACTGCTCGATCACGATGGCGCCCACGGCGATGAAGACGGCGCGCAGGATGAGCGCGATGATGATGCCGACCATGAGGGCGCCCTGCTGGTACGGCCGGGGCACGGCGAACCGGGCCATGATGATGAGGAACACGAACAGGTTGTCGACGCTCAGGCTGTATTCGGTGATCCAGCCGGCCAGGAACTCGCTGCCGTGTTCGGGTCCGGTGAACACGAACAGGAGCGCGGCGAAGACCAGGGCCAGGGCGATGTAGACGCCTACCCAGATGCCGGCCTCCTTCATGGAGGGCACGTGCGGGCGCTTGTAGACGATGAGCAGGTCTGCGAGGAGGATCAGGGTGAGGACGGCAAGGGAGCCGATTTCAAACCACAGCGGTAGCGCAGTCAACGGAGGGACCTTTCGGGGTACGACGACGGACCGTAAGTCTCTCCGCCGACCAGCCAGTCGACCACCACACCCGGCACGGCATCATTGCCGTACGTGTTGACGTGTATGGTGCGCGGGATACTCCCCTACCAGGCTTCCATGCTACCGCATTTGCTATGCATGGCCGGCCTGGCGCATCTGGCGCAGCTCCTTCTTCAGGTCCTGGGCCTCGTCGCGCAGCCGGGCGGCCAGCTCGAACTGCAGTTCCGCGGCGGCGGCGTGCATCTGCGCGGTCAGCTCCTCGATGAGGCCGGCCAGCTCGCCGGCCGGACGGGCGGCCAGGCCATCCGGGCGGATGCCATCCCCGTCCTTTCCGGAGCCCTTGCGCGCATCGGCGAGCAGCGCGGCCGTGTCGGCGTCCTCGCGGGCCAGCTGGTCGGTGATGTCGGCGATGCGTTTGCGCAGCGGCTGCGGGTCGATGCCGTTGTCCTGGTTGAATTTCTGCTGGACGGCGCGGCGCCGGTTCGTCTCGTCGATGGCGAAGTTCATCGAGTCGGTGATCCGGTCCGCGTACATGTGCACCTGGCCGGAGACGTTGCGGGCGGCACGGCCAATGGTCTGGATCAGCGATGTGGACGAGCGCAGGAACCCCTCCTTGTCGGCGTCCAGGATGCTGACCAGGGACACCTCCGGCAGGTCCAGGCCCTCACGGAGTAGGTTGATGCCGACCAGCACGTCAAAGGTGCCCATGCGCAATTCGCGCAGCAATTCGACACGGCGCAGTGTGTCGACGTCCGAATGCAGGTACTCGACCCTGACCTTCTGCCCCAACAGGTACTCGGTGAGTTCCTCGGCCATGCGCTTCGTCAGGGTCGTGACGAGCACGCGCTCGTTCTTCGCCACCCGATCACGGATCTCCCCGAGCAGGTCGGTGATCTGGTCCTTCGACGGCTTGACGATGACCTCGGGGTCGATCAAGCCGGTGGGCCGGATGATCTGCTGGACGTAGCCATCGGACTTGCCCAGCTCATACTTGCCCGGTGTCGCCGACAGGTACACGGTCTGCCCGACCCGCTCCAGGAATTCGTCCCACTTCAGCGGCCGGTTGTCCATGGCGGACGGCAGCCGGAACCCATGGTCCACGAGGGTGCGCTTGCGGGACATGTCGCCCTCGTACATGGCGCCGATCTGCGGCACGGTCACGTGGGATTCGTCGATGACCAGCAGGAAGTCGTCCGGGAAGTAGTCGAGCAGGCAGTGCGGGGCGCTTCCCGCGTCACGGCCGTCGATGTGGCGGGAGTAGTTCTCGATGCCGTTGCAGAACCCCATCTGCTCCATCATCTCCAGGTCGTACGTGGTGCGCATGCGCAGCCGCTGGGCCTCGAGTAGCTTGTTCTGCCCCTCCAGCTCCTTGGTGCGTGCCTCGAGTTCGTCCTCGATCTGCTTCACGGCCCGCGACATGCGTTCGGGCCCGGCCACGTAGTGGGAGGCCGGGAAGACGTACATCTCGACCTCTTCCCGGATGATCTGGCCGGTGAGCGGGTGCAGCGTGTGGATGCTCTCGATCTCGTCGCCGAAGAACTCGATGCGGACGGCCTGTTCCTCATACATGGGGATGATCTCGACCGTGTCGCCGCGCACGCGGAAGGTGCCGCGGTGGAAGTCGACGTCGTTGCGCGTGTACTGCATGCTGACGAATTTACGCAGCAGGTCGTCCCGGTTCTGTTCGGCCCCCCGGCGCAGCGTCACCATGCCCGCCACGTATTCCTCGGGCGTGCCGAGACCGTAGATGCAGGACACGGTGGCAACGACGATGACGTCGCGCCGGGTCAGCAGCGCATTGGTCGCCGAGTGCCGCAACCGTTCGACCTCCTCGTTGATGGACGAGTCCTTCTCGATGAAGGTGTCCGACTGCGGGACGTATGCCTCCGGCTGGTAGTAGTCGTAGTAGGAGACGAAGTATTCGACGGCGTTGTTCGGCAGCAGCTCACGGAACTCGTTGGCGAGCTGCGCGGCCAGGGTCTTGTTCTGCACGAGCACGAGTGTGGGCCGCTGCACCTGCTCGATCAGCCAGGCCGTCGTGGCGGACTTGCCGGTTCCGGTGGCACCGAGCAGCACCACGTCCTTCTCGCCGTTGTTGATGCGTTCGGTGAGTTCCTTGATCGCCTGCGGCTGGTCGCCGGCCGGCTGGAATTCGCTGATGACCTCGAACGGCGCCACGACACGGTTGATTTCCTGCGCAAGACTCATGCCTCAACGCTACATCGTGGCGCGGACAAAGCAGCAGGGCGACCGGGTCGTGCGACGATCACGCGTGCGCGGGCATGGGCGTGCTTGAATGAACCGGAGAGCACATGCATCCCCTCGAGAACAAGGACACCATGACCGAGAACAACGCACCAGACGAACCGGGTATCCCGGCGGCGCCGCAGCCCGCTTACAACGCCCCGCCACCGCAGGCCTATCCCGCTCCGCAAGGGTACGGCGCCCCTCAAGGATACGGTGCGCCCCAGGGGTATCCGGCCCCGCAAGGATACGGTGCACCGCAGGGCTATGCTGCGCCGCAGGATCCCGGCAAGGTCATGGGCATCATCGCCCTGGTGCTGCCGTTCGTCGGGTTCGGCCTGGTGGGTCTGATCCTGGGCATCATCGCCAAGGTCAAGTCGAAGCGTGCCGGGTTCAGCAACATCCCGGCCCTGATCGCCATCATCATCGGCGCCGTCTCGATCCTGGTGGGCATCATCGTCGCCATCGTGCTCATCACCTACTTCGCGTCCATTGCGAACGAGATGCACCAGCAGTGCAGCAGCGGCTCGCCCACGTTCACCATCGGCGGCCAGAGCGCCGCCTGCCCGACCTGACAGCTGTGGTTGAGCCTGTGGGTGGTTGAGCATCGAAACCACGCGGGTCTCGACGAGCTCGACCACCGGTCAGGTCAAGCCTGCCGCGGCGATGACGCGGGGCACGGCGGATGCGAACCAGGGTTCCTTGGCCTCGGCGTAGCCGGCCGTCGTGGCGTCGCCGGCGTGGGCCGCGGCCAAGGCGCGTTTCACGGACTCGTATTCCCGCCGGGCGTCCGCATTGGCCCGCAGCCAATCCCGGAAGGCCAGTGCGAGGTCGGCCCCGGGCGACCCGTCGACCCGCACATGCAGGTTGACGGGCCGCCCGGGGTCGGCCGCGTTGTGGAACCGTTTCGCCCAACCGTCCGCCCTGCCCCACACCGTGTGTGGCGTGTCCGCCCGGACTTCCGGGCGCACCGGGTACCCTGCGGCAGCCAGATCGGGGGCCAATTCGTCGGCCACGGCCAGGCTCGGCACGCGCAGCTGCAGGTCGATGACGTCCTTGGCCGCCAGGGACGGCACCGATGTTGAACCGATGTGGTCCACGGCAACGGCCCGGTCCCCCGCCGCGTGCATGATGCGTCCGGCCAGCCGGGCGGCCTGGGCCGGCCAGTCCGGATCGGCCGGCACAAGCACGGCCGGGCCCGGGTGCGGTGCCGGCCGGCCGGCGGCGAGGTTCGCGGCGAACGGACGCAGCCGGGCGTCCCACAGCGCGTCGACGGCCGCCAGGACCTGCGCAGTGTCACCGTTGTTGGCAAGCACGACGTCGGCTGCCGCCAGCCGCTGCTCCCGGCTCGCCTGCGCGGCGATCCGTGACTGGGCGTCCGCACGACTCATGCCGCGCTGTTCTCGCATGCGTCCGATCCGCGTCTCATCGTCCGCGTCGACCACCACAACCAGGTGGAACGCGGCCCCCTGGCCGGTTTCCACCAGCAGCGGGATGTCCTGCACCACGATGTCCGTGGGCCCGGCGGCCGCGGACAGTTCACGTGCGCTCGCGCGCACCAGCGGGTGGGTGATGCCATTGAGTGCGTCCCGTTTCGCCGGGTCCGCGAAGACCAGTGCACCCAGTGCGGCCCGGTCCAGCGAACCGTCGGGCAACAGCATGCCGGGGCCGAACGCGTCGACGATTCCGGCCAGGCCTTCGGTCCCGGGCGCCACCACCTGCCGGGCCAGCACGTCGGCGTCTATGAGCACGGCACCTAGCTCGGCCAACCGCGCGGCCACGAGTGACTTGCCGGAAGCGATGCCGCCGGTCAATCCGATGCTGAACATCCCATCAGTGTAGTCAGCGATGGGTATCGCACACCGTTGGCGGCCCGTTCGTTCGGCGCGGGCGGTTTCAGCCGCGCGTCTACCTGGTCAGCCTCGGCAGTCGACCGCGATCTCGAGGGCAGCGCAGATCTCGCGCATGCGCGAATCGGCCAGCCGGCCGAGTCTGGTCACAAGCACGGCGAGCGAGACGCTCTCCACGGAATCGAGGTTGACTGCCGAGCGGTGAGGGATCGGATCGTCTCCGGGCTTGAGGACGACTTCGCTGGGAAGTGCTCGAATAGTCGTCGTGCACGGGGCGACGAGGGCGCGGCCATGCCTGGGGATCGCGGCGTCACGCGACAGGACGACAACGGGGCGTCGGCCGATCTGGGCAAGCTCGCACCACCACAGTTCTCCCCGTGCCGGCAGCGCGCTCACGAGGCTGCTGCGGCTTGTCGAAACGAGGCCAGGTCCCCCCACTCGTCCGGCTCGCCGAGCGGGTGTTCGTCGTAGGCGGCGTAGCTTGCGTCCACCTCTGCGGCGCGGTGCCGAACGACCAATGCTTCCAGGGCCGCGTCTATGAGAGTGGCGTCGGTAACGCCGGACATCACGCGCCGGGCCCCTGCCAGGAGGTCGGCATCCACGGTCGTGCTCAAGCGTGTGCGAGTCATGCCATAATCATGCCGCTTCCCGCCCGGTGCCGCGTCGGAGGCTATCAAGAGCGGTTCATCGGGAGGTGTGCGCGCCAGCGCCCGGACCGGCGTGGCGAGAGGACGTGTGAACGGCGGGAGCCGCGCAGCGCGGTCAAGGCTACGAATACTCGGGTGGCGAGCCGACGTGCCAGAAAGTGGTTTCGATGCGGTTTCAGCGGGTTTACAACTGGGCTGGTGACCGGGTGCTGGATGTGCCAGACGGTGATCCGGACACCGATCGGGTGCAGCAGTTCACATTCAATGGTGGTCGCAACCAGCAGTGGGGGCTGGTCCCGGTCCCGGACTCGCCGTTCGCGCAGCTGGTGTGCCGGACGACCGGACGGGCACTGAGTGTTGCCAGACGTCGACCCGGCGACGTTCGCCACCCGGGTGCTTGCCGATGACGGGCCGGGCGGGATCGATCATCCGGCCAACGAGATGGTCCTCGACATTCCCGACGGTATCGGCCGCGACGGCGGGGACGTGCAGCTGTTCGCGTTCAACGGCGGGGCGAACCAACACTGGGCGGTGCAGCCGGTCGAGGACGTCGATGCGTTCCTGATCATCTCGGTGCTCCCCGGGCTGGTGCTGGACGTCCCCGGCTTCACCGCGGCGGACCAGCCGATCCAGCAGTTTGACTACAACGGCGGACCGAACCAGTTGTGGCAGTTGCTCGACGCGAACGGCCAACCCTACATCCCGTTCACCGACGCCGGCGAGGGCCCGGGCCCGTTCACGATCGTGTCGCTGTCCACCGGCAAGACACTGCACCTCGACGCGCAGGGCCTGCTCGCCCAAACCGAGCCGACCGGCGGGGACGACCAACAGTGGCTGGCCATCATCCGCGAGTTCCCCACCGGACTCGACGCCGAAAGCGCCTGGCTGATCCAGCACCAGTCCACCGGGCTGGTGCTCACCGAGGTATCACGCGTGGCCGGCGCCGGCGTCGGTGCCCAAGCCGATGCCGGCGGAGACCGCACCCAAGCCTGGTGGTTCACCCGATCCGGCGAGCACCTGTTCCAGTCCGGGATCTGGCCCCCAGTGTAGACAGCGACGCGCTTGCGGTGATTGAGCCTGTCGAAATCACCCGGGTCTCGACAAGCTCGACCACCGGGGGTCTCGACAGGCTCGACCACCGGAACCGGTGATTGAGCCTGTCGAAATCACCCGGGTCTCGACAAGCTCGACCACCGGGGGTCTCGACAGGCTCGACCACCGACAGGCTCGACCACCGGGTTTCAGCCGGCCGGTGGGATGTTCTGGTTGATGTGGAACACGTTCCGCGGATCGTAGACGGCCTTAACGCGGGTCAGCCGGGCGTAGTTGTCGCCGTAGGCGGTCCGCACCCGGTCGTCGCCCTCCTGCCCGAGGAAGTTGACGTAGACGCCGTCGGCCGACGTCGGGTGCAGTTCGTCCCAGTAGCTCCGGGCCCAGGCCGTGATGGCGGGTGCCTGTGCCGGATCCGGATCGACACCGACGATCACCCCGGCCCAGCCGCCGTCGCGGTACGGGAACGCCGTGGCGGCCCCGTCAACGCGGGCGGCCGCACCGTCGATCGGGTACAGGTGCATGGTCGAGTGGCCCGTCGGCAGCTGCTCGCCGTACTTGGCGTGGATGTCGATGGCCGCGTCGCTGATCTCGGTGAACATGTCGGCCTTCCAGTACCACTGCAGGCCGGCCGGGTACAGCGGGTCGAAGGCGGACTGCAGGGCGGAGAACGGCATGGGCGCCAGGCCCACCACCAGCGGGTTGCCGAACTCGCGCACGGGGGCCGTCACGGCGTCGGCCTTGTCCGCCGGGCCGGTGTAACACCACACGATGACGCAGGACTTCCTGCCCCACAGCTCCTCCGGGAACGGCGGCGCCGGCGAGATGGTGATCAACCCGATCCAGCCGCTGAGCTCCTCCGGCAGGGCGGGCAGCAGCTCCCGGTACCAGCGCATGACCGCCGGGGCGTCGGCGAGGTCGTACAGCACCGGGCCGGCCACGACCGTCCCGTTCTCGCCGATGTCGTGGCAGGCGAAGCGGAACGACACGACGACGCCGAAGTTGCCGCCGCCGCCGCGCAGCGCCCAGAACAGGTCGGGGTGGTTTTGCTTGTCGGCCGTCAGCAGGGTGCCGTCGGCGGTGACGACGTCGGCGCTCAGCAGGCTGTCCACCGTCAGCCCGTAACGCCGCGACAGGTAGCCGACACCGCCGCCGAGGGCCAGCCCGCCAACACCCGTGGAGGCCATGAAGCCCGACGGCGTGGCCATGCCGAAGGGAACCGTGGCGCTGTCGACGTCGCCCCACGTGCAGCCGCCGTCAACACGCACCGTGCGGGCCACCGGGTCCACGGTCGTGCTGCGCATGGTGGACAGGTCGACGACGAGCGCGCCGTCCCACACGCCGAGACCGGCCGCGTTGTGGCCGCCGCCGCGCACGGCAAGCTCCAGCCCGTGCTCGTTGGCGAAGCGCACGCAGCTCACGACGTCCGCGGCGTTCGCACACCGGGCCATGGCGAGCGGCCGGCGGTCGATCATGGCGTTGTACACGGCGCGTGCCGCCTCGTAGTCGGCATCCGCTGCCGTGATCAGTGGCCCGCGAAGCGCGGCGGCAAGGTCCGCCAGCGGTGCGGCAGGGTGCAGCCGTTCCTCGGCGGGGGCGTTTGTGGTTGACATGGTGTTCTCTCCCTGCGGCATGGCGGCCCGGTGGCCGCCGTCATGTCCCCAACGCTAGGACGGCCGCGTTCGCCCGGCGTTCGCCGCCGTCGGCGGCCGGCGAACGCCGGGCGGTCATGGTGCCCGGCCGACGGCGGCAAGCCGTGCGGCCAGCATGGGGCTGTGCTGCTCCCGCGCCAGGGTGCGGGCGCGGGCCAGCAGCGATGCGGCGCCCTGCGGGTCCTCGAGCCGCGCACGCAGGCGCAGCACCTCCGGCAGCCACCACAGGTCATCGCGCTGGTACGCGGCCGCCTCCGCCGCGGCCAGCACGGCGCGTGCGGAACCCGGGCGGCCGCAGCGCAGCAGGGTGTCGGCGAGCAGGGCCAGCCAGTACGGCATCCGGGCGAAGGCCCCGACGGAACGCAATTCGCTGATACCCGTCCGGACCGCCGCGAGCCCCGGCTCCCCGCCGGCGAGCCACCCTTGCAGGATGGCACCCCACTGGCCGTAGTAGGCGAAATCATAGCGTCCGCACAGTTGCCGCAGCTGGTCCGCGGAGCGTGCCAGCGCCTCCGCCTCCGTTCCTCCACCGAGCCCGGACCCCAGGCGCAGCTGGTGCAGGACCGCGCCGTACGCCAACGCCACGGCCAGGCTGTACGGGTGCCCGGCCCGGGTCGCGCGGTCCTCCGCCTCCGCGGCCAAGGCCAGCGCGCCGTCGTCGTCCCCGGCGAGCCAATGCGCATGCGCCGACCACGCGCGTGCGTGCACCTCGACGCGGGTGCCGAGGATGTACGAGTAGGTGTCCGGGGACAATGCGGCCACCCGGTCGAAGTGGTCGATGGCCTCGTCCGTGCGGCCCAGGCTGGTCGCGGCGCCGGCGAACGCGAAATGGGCCTGGCCGGCGAGGTCGGGCATGTCCTTGGCCAGGCCCAGCGCACGCGCGGCAATGCTGTGGGACAGGGCCGTCTCACCGTGGACGAATGTGGCCGCGAAGAGCCCGATGAGCCCGGAGACGAGGATGCGTGGGTGTCCCAGTTCCCCGGACAGCTCGACGATCCGAACAAGTGTCCGCCGCAGCTGCGGGGAGGAGTAGCCCTGCAACGCCGTCAGGGGTGCGGGCATCCGCACGCGCACGTCGAGCTCGCTTTCGGCCGTCTCCCGTCCCGGCGGCTGGCCGTCCAGGATGTCCAGTCCGCTTTGATAGTCGGCCAGCGCCCGGGCATTGGCAAAGATCCGTGTCGCCGCGTCACCGGCCCGCAAGTAGTAGTGCAGGGCACGTTCCGGAGCTCCCGACCTCCGGTACTGGTCGGCGAGCTGGGCGGCCACGGCGTCGACGTTGCCCGGATGCAGCGCCTCCAGGCCCTGGGCCAGCCGCCGGTGCAGCAGCCAGTGCTGTGGCGGGGACACCTGGTCGTAGGCGGCCTGCCGGAGCAGGTCGTGGCTGAAATCGTAGCCGCCGCGTTGTTCTCGCAGGATCCGCCGGCGCCACAGTTCGTCCACGGCCTGCACCAGCGACCGCTCGTCGGCGTCCCATGCCTGGGCCAACAGGTCGAGGTTGAAGACCCTGCCCACGGCGGCGGCCAGGGCCGCCACGTCCCGCGCCGGCTGTGAGCACTGTTCAAGCCGGCGGCGCAGGACGCCGTGCCCGTCCAGCGTGCCGAGCAGCACCTCGGCCAGGCCGGCTTCGCCCATGCCGCGGGCCGCCTCGACGATGTAAAGCGGGTAGCCCCCCGTTGCGGCGTGCAGCAGGGGGATCTCCTGCGGGGTCAGGCGACGGCCGATCACCGACTCGGCAAGTTCTGCGGAACTCGAGGAATCCAGCGGTGCCAGGGCCAGCTCCGACACCCAGCCCGCGTTCCGCAGGACGTTCAACGCCGCGAGGGTCCCGGTGTTGGCCGCCAGGTCGTCGGTGCGTGCGGTGGCGGCGATCAGCAACGGCGCGCCGGGGGCATGGTCAAACAGGAAGGACAGCCAGTTCAGCGATTCCTCGTCGCACCACTGGAGGTCGTCGAGGACGAGGAGTGTCGGCCGGCCGGGAGCCAGCACGGCCTGGGCCATGCCCTCGAAGAACCTGAGGCGTTGCCAGGCGTCGGCAAGTCCGCCGGAGACGCCCTGTGGGGCCGCGTCGGCGCGGGGCATGGCGGCGGCTTCCGGGCCATCCGGGATCGACGGCAGCAGGCGGCCGACTTCCCCGCTCCAGGACGAATTCCGCGACCCGGCGACGGCCTGGAAGTCCGTGCCGCCCAGCCAACCGGCCACCGGGGCCAAGGCGATGCCGCCCGACCCGGCAAAGCACCGGGCATAGGCCGTGACGGCCCGTTGCGCCCTGGCCGCCGCGAAGAGGGAGACGACCAGCCGCGTCTTTCCGACCCCGGCGTCGCCGGTCACGAGGACCAGGCCGGGGGCACCGGCGGTGGCGCGGGTCCACCGTGCGCGCAGCATCGACTCCTCCCGCTCACGGCCGACAGGGCGTCCCGCCCCGGGCCCCGGCTCAAGGACCATGACGGCCCGGCCGCCCGCGGGCCGCAGCGCCGGCGTGAAGCCCAAGAGGCTGCGCGCGAGTTGCCGTGTGCGCGGCCCGGGCGCCACACCCAGTTCCTGTTCCAGCACGGACGCGCACCGATGATACGTGCGCACGGCGGCGGCCGTGTCACCGAGGGCCGCCTGCAAGCCGATCAACGTCTGGTAGCCCGCCTCCTCCAACGGTTCCAACTGGATGCGGCGCCGGGCGGCCGCCACGGCCCGCACCGGGTCGCCGGCGACGTCGGCGGCCGCAGCCACGCGGTCGCACAGGTCAACGCATTGGCGGTGCAGCGCCTCGCGCTCGGCCAGGACCCAGTCGTCGTACAGGCCCGGCAGCAGGTCCCCCGCATACGCCTCGATGGCGGCCCAGCCGTGGCGTAGCAGCCCGGCCGGGTCCCCCTCCCGCTCGAGGCGCAGCGCGGCCGTCCGTTCCACCGCGAAATCGCGCACATCGGCCCGGCACCCGGGCCCGTCCTGCCAGCTGAGCGCGGTGCCGTCGGCGCGGATGTTGGCGCCAAGCCCGGGCCGGTGCCGAAGCCCGTGCAATTCCCGGCGCAGGTTGGTGCGCGACTGCTGGCCGCCGCTCTCGGGCCACAGCAACCCGGCCAGCCGTTCGCGCTCCTGCGGCCGCCCCGCGTTGACCACCAGATAGGCGAGCAGTTCCAGGGCGCGCCCCACGACGGGCGGCGACGTCTCCGCCGCACCCTGGTCCCGCACGCGCTGTTCCCCCAGGAAATAGAGCCGCAACATGGCATGCTGCTCCTCGGGCGATGGACGCTTGTCCTGCTCCCACCAGTTTTCCACCCCGGCACCCTGCCAACAAGAAACCGGGGAGAAGATTCCGCCGGCCCGAACAGCCACGGCTTCCCGGCTAGGCTGGCAGGGTGAGGATCCACCCGCCGGCGGCTGTTGACCGGCCCGCCGCATACACGACGCTGGCACCCGGCGCCGGCCTCCGCCACGAACTCGTCATCAAACGCTCCCGGTTCATCACCGTGCTGCGCCGGGTGGAGGATGAGGCCGGCGCACGCGCCCTGGTTGCCGAGCTGCGGCGCGAATTCCATGACGCCCGGCACCACTGCTCGGCGTTCGTGCTGGGGCCGGACCGGGGCATCCAGCGCTCCAACGACGACGGCGAACCGTCCGGCACCGCCGGCATGCCCATGCTCGACGCGCTGCTGAAACGCGAAACCCGTCCCGGCACCCCACCGGCGGCCGACCTCAGCGACGTGTGCGCCGTCGTCGTCCGCTATTTCGGCGGCGTGCTGCTCGGCGCCGGCGGGCTGGTCCGCGCCTATTCCGACTCAGTGTCGGCCGCCCTGGACGCGGCCGTGCTGGTGCGCCGGTCGCGGCTGCGGCTGTTCACGGTCGCCGTGCCGCACGCGGACGCCGGCCGGCTGGAGCACGAGCTGCACACCGCCGGGTACACGATGACGGGGAACGGCTATGATGCGCGGCGCACGCTGGTGGGGCTCGCCGTGGCGGACGACGCCGGCACGATCGCGGGTGCCCGGGCGCGGCTTGCGTCGCTGACGGCGGGAGCGGGCGAGCTGGTCGATGCCGGCACCGACTGGGTCGACACGCCCGTGCCAGGGTGAGGTGCGGTGGTCGAGCTCGTCGAGACCCGCGGTGGTCGAGCTCGTCGAGACCTCTTCCGGATTTCGACGAGCTCAATCACCGGGTTAAGCACGACGGGCCCCGCCTCGCGGCGGGGCCCGTCGTCACTGTCCTGAAAACAGTGTTGGCGGAATCAGTTTCCGGTCAGCTTCTCGCGCAGTGCGGCGAGGGCCTCGTCGGAAGCCAGGGTGCCGGCACCGGCATCCGAGGCGGCCGGCTCCGAGGAGTAGCTGGTCGCGGCGGACTCGTGGTCGCCGGAGCCCGTTGCGGCGGCGTCCTCGGCGGAGTGCGCGGCAACCTGCTTCTTGTGGGCTTCCCAGCGGGCCTGGGCGTCTGCGTACTGCTGCTCCCAAACGGCGCGCTGGGTCTCGTAACCCTCGAGCCACTCGTTGGACTCCGGATCGAAGCCCTCCGGGTACTTGTAGTTGCCCTCGGCGTCGTACTCGGCAACCATGCCGTACAGGGCCGGGTCGAACTCGGTGCCCTCGGGATCGACACCCTCGTTGGCCTGCTTGAGGGAGAGCGAGATGCGGCGGCGCTCCAGGTCGATGTCGATGACCTTGACGAACAGCTCGTCACCGACGGAGACGACCTGCTCGGCCAGCTCCACGTGGCGCACGGCCAGCTCGGAGATGTGGACCAGGCCCTCGATGCCGTCTTCGACGCGCACGAACGCACCGAACGGAACCAGCTTGGTGACCTTGCCGGGGACAACCTGGCCCAGCGCGTGCGTGCGGGCGAAGGTCTGCCACGGGTCTTCCTGCGTGGCTTTGAGCGAGAGCGACACACGCTCGCGGTCCAGATCCACTTCGAGAACCTCGACGGTGACTTCCTGGCCGACCTCGACAACCTCGGACGGGTGGTCGATGTGCTTCCAGGACAGCTCGGAGACGTGCACCAGGCCGTCGACGCCGCCCAGGTCCACGAACGCACCGAAGTTGACGATGGAGGACACGACGCCGGGACGAACCTGGCCCTTTTCCAGCTTGTTGAGGAACGTGGAACGGACCTCGGACTGGGTCTGCTCCAGCCAGGCACGGCGGGACAGGACCACGTTGTTGCGGTTCTTGTCGAGCTCGATGATCTTGGCTTCGATCTGCTGGCCGATGTACGGAGCCAGGTCGCGGACGCGGCGCATCTCCACGAGGGAGGCGGGCAGGAAGCCGCGCAGGCCGATGTCCAGGATAAGACCACCCTTGACAACCTCGATGACGGTAC
This sequence comes from Specibacter cremeus, assembly GCF_003946885.1. Classification (GTDB taxonomy): domain Bacteria; phylum Actinomycetota; class Actinomycetes; order Actinomycetales; family Micrococcaceae; genus Specibacter; species Specibacter cremeus. The sequence goes on from NZ_RWKQ01000022.1 coordinate 50,485, forward strand.
CGGTAACGACACCATCCTCTTCCTTGACCTTTTCGATGTCGCCCCACGCACGCTCGTACTGAGCGCGCTTCTTGGAGAGGATCAGGCGGCCTTCTTTGTCTTCCTTGGTGAGCACCAGGGCTTCGACCTGGTCGCCGACGGCGACGACGTCGCCGGGGTCGACGTCGTGCTTGATGGAAAGCTCACGGGAGGGGATGACACCTTCGGTCTTGTAACCGATGTCGAGCAGGACTTCGTCGCGGTCAACCTTGACGACAACACCTTCGACGAGGTCGCCGTCGTTGAAGTACTTGATGGTTGCGTCCACTGCGGCGAGGAAGTCTTCAGCAGTACCAATGTCGTTGATGGCGACGACGGGGGTACCGGTCTTCTCGGGAGTCGTGATGGTCATGTAGTAGGGGCTCCGATGTGGATAGATGGTTAGTAGTTCTTCGGTGATCGCGCACTACGCGCCCGTTCAGTTTAGAACGTTGGGCCAAGGAGCGCAAAAGCGTGTCACACGGACCGGATGGACCCGTCGGCGTCGCGCACATAGCCGGGATTGTGCACGAAATCCCAGCGGAACCCGTCGGGGTCGGCCACGCAGCCACTAGTGCCGCCCCACTCGCGCAGCGTCGGCTCGGTGACGGCGGTGGCGCCCGCGGCGAGGGCCCGGTCGTACAGGTCCCGGACGGCCGCGGCCGAGTCCACGTTCTGCCCGAGCGACATGGGTGGGGCCAAGGGCCCGTGCCCGACGTTCCCGTACTCGCCGGGCATGCTCGCCACGTTCCACAAGGCCAACAGTGGACCGTGCCCGGACTGCACGAACGCGATCTCGCCGGGAATGGTGCTGATCTCCCGGAACCCCAGCCCGTCGACGTAGAAGCGCAGCGAGGCGGCCACGTCGGCGACGCCGAGCGTGACGGCCGTGATGGCCGCGTTTTCGGTGGGTGCCATGTCCGCCAGCCTACCGCGCGGCGCGGCGCCGGGCACCAGGGGAACGGGCGACGGCGATAATTGCGTTGTGAACGGATCGAGCGTTTTGAACCTGGGGCCCCTGACGTGGGTGCTGTTGCCGGTGTTGTTGCTGCTCGCGGCCGTACTGTGGCGGGTGGCACTGGGCCGGGATCCGCGCCAGATCGTGCTGGCCGGGGTGCGTGCCTTCGCCCAGCTGGCCGTCGTGGCCCTCGTCATCGCCTGGCTGTCCGGACGGGGTCCGCTGGCGTTCGCGTTCGTCGCGCTCATGTTTGCCGTGGCCGTGTGGACGTGCGGGCGGCGCATCGCCCCGGACGGGCGCTGGTGGCTGGCCGCCGTGCCGCTGGCGGTCGGGGTGGTGCCCGTCGCCGCGCTGATGTTCGTCTCGGGCGTGCTGCCGGTGGATGCGTTGGCCATCATCGCCGTCTTGGGCCAGCAGATCGGCGGTGCCATGTCGACGACGACGCTGGCCGGACGGCGCATCCGGGACGAGCTCGGGCAGCGGTTCGGCGAGGTCGAGGCGGCCGCCGCGCTGGGCCTCGACTGGCCCCGGGCCCGGGGCATGGTGGCCGGCCCGGTGGCCGGCGAGGCCGTGCTGCCGTCCATCGACCAGACCCGGACGGCCGGCATGGTCACCCTGCCGGGCGCCTTCGTCGGCATGATCCTCGGTGGCGCGTCCGCCGTGGACGCCGGCATCGTCCAGCTGCTGGTGCTGGTCTCGCTGCTGGCCGTCAACGCGGCCACCGCGGGGACCACCCTGTGGCTGTGCAACCGCGATGCGTTTCGCACACCGGCCCGGGCGGGGTCTGGCTAGAAGTCCGTCAGGCTGTGGGCCCGCACCGGCGAGCCGAACAGCAGGTCGAACTCCGCCAACGCGCCGGCCCGCTGCTCCCGGACCCGGCCGGCCGCGGCCAGCGTGTGCGCCAACACGTTGCCGAAGTACAGGCTCGACAGTTCGGCGACGCCGAGGGCGAGGTCGGCGTCGTCGTCCTCATCCACGACGAGAACCGTCGCCGCGCCGGCCGCGACGCTGATGCGGTAGGTGCCCGAGACGTGCCCCAGCGGGTCGGTCACGTGCAGCGTGAGCTCGCCGTCCGCCCAGTACCGCCGCGCCGACAGGCTGCGCGGCACATCCAGGATGCGCAGCCACAGGTGGTCCTCGGTTTCCGTGCGCCGGTAATCGCGCTTGTTCACGATGGCCCATTCGAGCGGGTCGTTCTCGGGCGCCTCGGTCCAGGTGACGCGTTCGATGAGGTCCAGTGAGCCGAGATAATTCCACAGGGCCAGATACGCGCTGCTGTCCACGGCCAGCACGTCGACGACCTTCGCCGTCGGCCCGGCCGGGTCGCGTTCGTCCACCTTGTAGGTGACGTACCCGTCCACGCCGCCCGCCGCGTCATAGTGCAGCGCGGCACGCACCGCCGGATCCTTTTTCGGGTGTTCGTACCCGCCCTGGCCGGAGACGATCGACCTGTACAGGTCCTGCCGCCCGATTGAACCGTAGGTGCCCGCATGGACGCGGGCGAACACGTCGTCGTGCAGGTCGGCGACAACGGCGGGCTCGGCCACCTCCACCACCCCCGAATGGGCGGCGGCAGCGTTCTGGAACACCAGCCCGCCCTTGGCCGCGACCTCCACCGAGCAGTGGTGCGTGGCCGTGCCGAAGCCGAAACGGCCGTAGATCACGGCCTCCGACGCGGTGAGCGCGGCCATCGGCAGGCCGGCCGCCTTCGCCTGGGCGAGATCCGAGGTGATCATGGCCCGCAGGATGCCGCGGCGGCGGTGGCTCGCGCGCACCGTCACGGCCGTGATCATGTGCACCGGGAGCCGCGCCGGGGCGCCCACGTTCAGGTCCTTGCGATGATAGGCATAGGTGGCGACCGGGATGCTGGCATCCCACGCCCCGGCCGGCGTCTCGGTGCCGACCAGGTACGCGCCAACCACCACCCGGCCGTCCACCTGCTCGCTCTCCACGAACTTGCGCATGTCCTCCGGGTCCGGGGCTTCCCCATAGAAGCCGAACACCGCGGCCTGGATCCACTGGAGCAGGCGACCGGGCACCTCGCCGTCCTCGAGCCGCGACGGGAAGGACCGCAACTCGTACGGGAACGCCCGCGGGTGGCGGAGAACGGTGGTGCGGTCCGTGGTCATGCTGGTTCCTTTGCTGGATGGGACGGGCGAATGGGCGGATGGGTCCACGCTTGCCAGGTTCCCGAAAAATCGCGCTAGCGATTTTTCGGGAACCTGGCAAGCGTGGATCAGTGGCCGGCGTCGTTCCAGCTGTTGCCGGCGCCGAGCTGGACCTCGAGCGGCACGGACAGTGCCGCGGCGCCGCCCATCCGGGCGACGAGGATCTCGTCGACCGCCTCCCGCTCCCCCGGCGCCACCTCGACGACCAATTCGTCATGGACCTGCAGCAGCATCCGCGACTTCAGGCCCCGCCGGTCGAGTTCGGCCGCGACGTCGAGCATGGCGTGCTTGATGATGTCCGCGGCAGACCCCTGGATGGGCGAGTTCAACGCCACCCGCTCGGCCAGCTCGCGCAGCTGCCGGTCGGTGCTGGTCAGGTCCGGCAGGTAGCGCCGGCGGCCCTCGATCGTCGTCGTGTAGCCGTCGACGCGGGCCTGGTCGACGACGCCGCGCAGGTAGTCGCGCACCCCGCCGAACCGGTCGAAATAGTCCCGCACGAGGGTTCGGGCCTCGTCGACGGAGATCTCCAGCTGCTTGGACAGCCCGAAGCTGGTCAATCCGTAGGCCAACCCGTAGGACATGGCCTTCACTTTCGAGCGCATGGCGCCGGTGACCTCCTCCGGCGCCACGTTGAACACGTGCGAGCCGACGTAGCGATGCAGGTCCTCGCCGTCGGCGTACGCCTTGATCAGCCCGGCGTCACCGGACAGGTGCGCCATGATGCGCATCTCGATTTGCGAGTAGTCGGCGGCCACCAGGCACTCGTAGCCGTCGCCGACGACGAAGATGCCGCGCACGCGGCGGCCCTCCTCCGTCCGGATCGGGATGTTCTGCAGGTTGGGGTTGTTCGAGGAGATGCGACCGGTGGCGGCCACGTTCTGCGCGTACGTGGTGTGGATGCGGCCGTCCTCGCCCACGGACTTCTTGAGCGTCTCCACCATCTGGCGCAGTTTGGACGCCTCCCGGTGCGCCATGAGCTGGACCAGGAATTCGTGTCCCGTCTTCTCCAGCAGGGCCTTCAGCGAGGCGGCGTCGGTGGTGTAGCCGGTCTTGATCTTCTTCGTCTTCGGCAAGCCGAGTTCGTCGAAGAGCACCTCCTGCAATTGTTTCGGCGAACCGAGGTTGACCTCGTGCCCGATGGCGGCGTACGCCGCCTCCTGGGCCGCGTTCATGGCCTTCGTGAAGTCGTCCATGAGTTCGTCGAGCCGGTCCGCGGAGACCGCGATGCCGGCCAGCTCCATCCGGGACAAGACCTTGGCCAGCGGCAGCTCCAGCTCGGTGAGCAGGTGTTCGGCCTTGCGCTCGACGAGCAGGGTCTCGAAATGCCGGCTGAGCAGCAGCGCCACATAGGCCGACTGGACGTTCGCGGCGGCCGTGCCGTCACCGTCCAGTCCCAGCTCGAGCTGGCCCGACGACGAGGCGTCGGCCGCCGCGAACGTCACCTTCAGGTGGACCTGGCTCAGGTCCGGCAGGTCGTAGGAGCGGCGGTCGGGCTGGATCAGGTAGCCGGAGATCGACGGGTCGTCGACGACGCCGGCCAGTGACAGGCCCCGGGCGTCGAGCGCCTTGAGCGCCTCCTTGTATTCGTGCACGACCTTCGGTGCGGCCGGGTCCAGCAGCCAGCCGGACAACGCGTTTTCCAGGTCCGCATCGGCGCTGGCCAGGTCGACCCAGGCGGCCTTGTGCTCCGTGGCGATGGCGACGCCGACGGCCTCGGTCAGGTGGCCGGCCGGGGCGGCGGCGACCTGCACCCCGGCCTTGCCGTCCACGCCGGCCAGCCACTCGCGCAGCGCCCCGGCGGTGGTGAGGGACCGGTGCGTGGGCACCCGGTGGCCCTCGCCGTCGTCGACGGTCTCCTCCTCGCCGAAGAGGTCGAACAGCCGCTTGCGCAGGGTGTTGAACTGGAGCGTGTCAAACAGTTCCTCGACCTGTTCGCGGTCCGGGTGGTGCAGGACCGTGTCCTCGAGCGCGACGGGCAGGTCCATGTCCCGCAGCAAGTGGTTGAGCCGCCTGTTGCGCTTGACGCTGTCGACGTGCTGGCGCAGCGAGTCCCCGACCTTGCCGCCGATGGCGTCCAGGTTCTCCAGGATGCCCTCGAGCCCGCCGTACTGGGTGATCCACTTGGCCGCCGTCTTGGGCCCGACGCCGGGCACGCCGGGCAGGTTGTCGGCGCTCTCGCCGACGAGCGCGGCCAGGTCCGGGTAGCGGTTCGGCGGCACGAAGTATTTGGCCTCGACGGCGGCGGCGTCCATCGGCGGGATGTCCGAGATGCCCTTCTTCGGGTACAGCACGAGCACCTTGTCGGTGATGAGCTGGAACGCGTCCCGGTCGCCGGAGACCACGAGAACGTCCCACCCGGCCGCCTCGCCCTGCGTGGAGAGCGTGGCGATGATGTCGTCGGCCTCGAAACCGTCCACGGCGACCGTGGGGATGCGCATGGCCTCCATGACCTTGATGATCAGGTCGATCTGGCCGTGGAACTCCTCCGGCGTCTTGTTCCGCCCACCCTTGTAGTCGGCGTATTCCTCGGAGCGGAACGTGGGCGTGTCCAGGTCGAAGGCGACGGCCACGTGGGTGGGCTTCTGCTGGCGGATCATGGTCAGCAGCATGGAGGTGAATCCGTGCACGGCGTTCGTGTGCTGACCGGTGTCGGTGGCGAAATTCTCCGGTGGGAGGGCATAGAACGCACGGAACGCCATGGAGTGGCCGTCGATGACCAGGAGCCTGGGCGTGGTGGTGCCCGAAGTGCCCAGTCCAGAAGTGCCAGGTCCAGAGGGGGAAAGTTTGGTTGATTCGCTCACACCTGAAAGCCTAGTGGCCATGACCGACAAATTCACGCCGCCCCCCGCCGCGGCCAACCCGTTCGCGGAGCAACTCACGGCCCACGGCATCCCCGAGAGGCACCATCAGCTGTTCGCCGAACACGGCGTGGGCCCGCTCGCGGTCAAGCTGGGCATCGTGTTCACGGAATTCGGCACGGAACGGCTTACCGCGACCATGCCGGTGGAGGGAAACCAGCAGGTGTATGGCATCCTGCACGGCGGAGCCAGCGTGGCACTGGCCGAGACACTGGGTTCGTTCGCGGCGGCCGCGCACGCGGGGCCCGGCCGGCACGCGGTGGGTGTCGACATCTCCGCCACCCACCACCGCCCGGGCGTCGCGGGCCTCGTCACCGGCGTGTGCACGCCGCTGCACCTGGGCCGCAAGGTGGCCACGCACGAGATCGTCATCACGAACGACGCGGGCAAGCGCCTGTGCACGGCCCGGATCACGAACCTGCTCCTCGATGACTGAGATGACTGAGACGACTGAGACGGTGCCCACCGCACGCGGCAGGGTGTGGTAGGCGTCCGTCAGTGGAAGTGCGGGATGAGCAGCCAGATGCCGAACAGCACGGACGCGGCGCAAATGATGAAGCACGCGTAGGCGGCCCACTTTGCGGCCCGGGTCACGGACACGTCCGGGTCGGCGCTGACGGCGGTCAGGCGCACGCCGAGCGAGTACATCAGCACGACGAAGCCGGCGCCGATGAGCGTGACGATCAGCACGGTCAGGAATGCGAGCCAGTCGATCATTTAGTTCTCCTCCTCGGCGGCGACCTTTTCGGGAGTTTTCTCGGGACCCTTTTCCGGCGCCTTGTCCTTGCCGGCCTTGGCGCCGGCGGCCTTCTCGGCGGCGCGGGTCATGGCCTTGAGCACGGCGGTGTCGGCCTGGTCCAGCGCCGCCTGCGCCTGGGCGCGGATGGCGGTGGCCTCGGCGGCACGCCTGTCCGCCTTCTCCGCGGCACGGGCGGCGGCACGGGCCTTGGCCGCGAGCCGTTCGCGTTCCTTGCGGCTGGGGATGTGCATGGTGCTGCCGACGGCGTCGACGTCGCTGATGGCGTTGCTGTGGTCGACGACCTCGCGCTGGGACATGATGAAGATCGCCACGATGCCGCCGAGGCCGAGGACGACGACGAGGACGATGCCAATGGTGCCGAGCTGGCACAGCCAGGCGGCCAGGCCGCCCACGACGGCGGCGGCCGGGAGCGTGAACAGCCAGCCGAGGGCGATCTTGCCGAACGCGCCCCACCTGACAGTGGAGCCCTTGCGGCCCAGGCCGGAGCCGATGACGGAGCCGGAGGCCACGTGCGTGGTGGACAGCGCGAATCCCAGGTGGCTGGAGGCCAGGATGGCCGCGGCGGTGCTCGTTTCGGCGGCGAAGCCCTGCGCGGGCTTGACGTCCGTCAGGCCGGAACCCAGCGTGCGGATGATGCGCCAGCCGCCCGCGTAAGTGCCGGCGGCGATGGCCAACGCGCACGCCGTGATGACCCAGATGTGCGGGCCGGTGCCGGGCTCCTGCAGGTGCGAGCTGATGAGTACGAGCGTGATGACGCCCATCGTCTTCTGCGCGTCGTTGGTGCCGTGGGCCAGGGCGACGAGCGAGGACGAGAACACCTGGCCGTAGCGGAACCCGCCGCGCTTCTGTGTCAGCTTGTCGCCGGAGTCCGGGTCCGCGCGGCGCGTGATGCCGTACGCCATCTTCGTGCACAGGTATGCGACGAGGCCGGCCGTGGCCGGGGCGAGCAGCGCCGGCAGGATGACCTTGGAGAGCACGACGGCGAAATTCACGGCGCCGAACGACCAGGTGCCAACGATGGCGGCGCCGATCAGGCCGCCGAACAGCGCGTGCGAGGAACTGGACGGCAGGCCGAGCAGCCAGGTCAGCAGGTTCCACAGGACCGCGCCCATGAGGCCGGCGAGGATCATGGTCGAACTGATGGCCACCCCGCCCGGGCCCTCGTTGATGATGCCCCCGGAGATCGTCTTGGCGACCTCCGTTGACAGGAAGGCGCCCACCAGGTTCAGCACGGCCGCCAGGGCGACCGCCGTCTTGGGTTTGATGGCCCCGGTGGCGATCGGGGTGGCCATGGCATTTGCCGTGTCATGAAAGCCGTTCGTGAAGTCGAAGAACAGGGCCAGTGCTATGACAAGCACGACCAGGACGGTGAAATCCACCCGCGATCCAATCTGAGAGGGCAACTGCGCACTGCTAGGAAAGTCTAGTCGGACGGGCGGACCACTAGCGAACCTCGGCATCATCCGGGAGGGCGTGGGTGGGCCCACGGCTCCCGGGGCCCCTTGTGTTAGGCGCGCCAGCGCCGAACACAAGGGAGGGCCCGGGTGGGCCCACGGCTCCGAGGGCCCCTTGTGTTAGNAGCCGGGGACTATGCTCGCACCCATGAGCAATCTCGAGTCGAATGCCCCCGAACTGCTGTGCCCGAGCTCCCCCGGCACGGTCGAGGTGCTCTCGCCCCGGCTGGTCCCGCTGGGCGGCCCGCGCGCCATGACGGTGCGGCGAACGCTGCCGCAGCGTCAGCGGTCGCTGATCGGCGCCTGGTGCTTCGTCGACCACTACGGGCCCGACGACGTCGCGTCCAGCGGCGGCATGGTGGTCCCGCCGCACCCGCACACCGGCCTGCAGACGGTCAGCTGGCTGTTCACCGGCGAGGTCGACCACGCCGACAGCGCCGGGTACCGGGCCCGGGTCCGGCCGGGTGAGCTCAACCTGATGACCGCGGGGCGCGGCATCAGTCACTCCGAATACTCGACGCCGGAAACGACGGTGCTGCACGGGGCCCAGCTGTGGGTGGCGCTGCCGTCGTCGGACAGGTTCACGGATCCCGGATTCGAAAGCTACCGGCCGCCGGCGCTCCCCCTGGACGGCGGCACGGTGCGGGTATTCCTGGGCTCGCTGGCCGGCAGCACCTCCCCCGTCCGCACGTTCACGCCCCTGCTCGGCGCCGAGCTGTTGCTCGACCCGGGGGCCGTGGTGGCCCTGGCCGTCGACCCGGCCTTTGAGCACGGGCTCCTGGTCGACGCGGGCGCGGTCACCGTGAATGGGCACGCCGTGGATTCGGCGCAGCTCGGCTATGCGGGACCCGGCCACGACGTGCTTGCGGTGGCCGCCGGCGACGAGCCGGCCCGGCTGCTGCTGCTCGGCGGAACCCCGTTGGGCGAATCCATCGTGATGTGGTGGAACTTCGTGGGCCGCACCCATGACGAGGTCGTCGCGTTCCGGAACCGGTGGCAGGCCGAGATCGGCGTCCGGCCCGCGGGCGCCGCGACCGCCGTCGTGCCCGGCGGCGGCCCCGCGACGCACGCCTCCTTCGGCCTGCCCGACGGCGATCCGCACCACCCGCTGCCGGCACCGGTCCTGCCCACCGTCCGGCTGCGCCCCCGCGAGAACCCGCGCGGCTGAGCCGGCCCGCGCCCGGTTCTGTGCCCGGTTCGCCGCGTTCAGCCGGCCAGGGCGGCACGCACGGCGGGGATGACCTGCGTGCCGTACAGGTCGATGCTCTTCAGCATGGCCTCGTGCGGCAGCGTGCCATGGCTGTACTTCAGGTCGAACCGTGACAGGCCCAGGGCCCGCGCCACCTTGGCGATCTTCACGGCGACCGTGCCGGGCGATCCGACGAACAGGGCGCCGTCGGGCCCGGCCGTCGCCTCGAACTGCTCGCGGGTCATGGCCGGCCAGCCGCGCTGCCGGCCGATGGCGGCGTGCATGGCGGCATAGTGCGGCCACAGTTCATCGCGGGCCTGCTCGTCGGTGGCCGCGATGTGCCCGGGCGAGTGCACACCCACGGGCCGGGCCGGCTGCCCGAACTCCGTCAGGGCGCGATGGTAGAGGTCGGCGAACGGGGCGAACGCCATCGGGTCGCCGCCGATGATGGCGAGCATGAGCGGCAGGCCGTGGTGGGCCGCGCGCACCACGGACTGCGGGCTGCCGCCCACCGCGATCCACGTGGGCAGGGCGCCGGACTCGGTGTGCGGGTAGACCGGCTGGTTCGCCAACGCCGCACGGGTGTTGCCTTGCCAGGTGACCGGTTGCTCCTTGCGCAGCTCGGCGAAGAGCTCCAGCTTCTCCTCGAACAACTCCTCGTACTGGGCCAGGTCGTAGCCGAACAGCGGGAACGACTCCGTGAACGACCCGCGGCCCAGGATGACCTCGGCGCGGCCGTTGGAGACGGCGTCGAGCGTGGCGAAGCGCTGGAACACGCGCACGGGGTCGTCGGAGCTGAGCACCGTCACGGCCGAGCCCAGCCGGATCCGTTTGGTCTGGCCGGCGATGGCGGCCAGCACCATGTCCGGTGCGGATACGGCGAAGTCCTCGCGATGGTGCTCCCCCACGCCGATGAAGTCGACCCCCAGCTCGTCGGCCAGCACGGCCTGCTCGACGAGCTCCCGGATGACCCGCGCGGCGGGTTTCGGTGCCCCCTGCGCGCCCAGGGTCACGTCCCCGAAGGTGTCCAGGCCCATTTCAAGTTGCTGCATGCCCATGCGTGGTGGCCGTTCCTCTCGACGGGCGGCACCGGAGCACCGCCAAACAATATGCATTCGCATCTATCGGGGGAACCGGGGCACGGCGTTTTCTATTCCACGTTTTCTATTCCACGCGGCCAATCCGGCGCACCGTGGGCGGGAGCGGATCAGCGCAGGACCAGCGCCGCCTTCGTCCGGTACACGGCCAGGAAGGACGAGATGCGCCGGACGGCCTCCTCGATGTCCTCCACCGAGGGCAGGATGACGAACCGGAAGTGGTCGGTGGTGGGCCAGTTGAACGCGGTCCCGTGCGAGACCAGGATCTTCTGCTCCTGGAGCAGGTCGATCACGAACTCCTCGTCGGAGTCGATCGGGTACACGGCCGGGTCGAGCCGCACGAACAGGTACATGGCGCCGGCGGCCGGGACGCAGGACACGCCGGGGATGGCCGTGAGCAGGTTCCACGCCCGGTCCCGCTGCTCGCGCAGCCGCCCGCCGGGCTTGATGAGGTCGTTGATGCTCTGGTAGCCGCCCAATGACGTCTGGATGGCATGCTGGGCCGGGACGTTGGAGCACAGCCGCAGCGAGGCCAGCAGCTCCAGGGACTCCTTGTAGTCGGCCATCGCGGCGCGCGGGCCGGACAACGCCACCCAGCCGGCCCGGTAGCCGGGCATGCGGTACGCCTTGGACAGGCCGCTGAACGTCAGCACGCACACGTCGTCGGCCAGCGAGGCCATGTGGATGTGCCGGCCGGCGTCGTAGATGATCTTCTCGTAGATCTCGTCGGAGAAGATGACCAGGTCGCGCTGGCGGGCCAACTCGGCGAACTGTTCCAGGATGTGGCGCGGGTAGACGGCCCCGGTGGGGTTGTTCGGGTTGATGATGACGATGGCCCGGGTCTTGTCCGTGATCTTGGCCTCGACGTCGGCCATGTCCGGCCACCACTGGTTGTCCTCGTCGCACAGGTAGTGCACGGGAACGCCGCCGGTCAGGGTCACGGACGCCGTCCACAAGGGATAGTCGGGGGCCGGGATGAGCACCTCGTCGCCGTTCTCCAGGAAGGCCTGCAGCGTCATGGAGATGAGCTCGCTAACCCCGTTGCCGATGAAGATGTCCTCCACGCCGATGCGCATGAGGCCCTTCGTCTGGTAGTACTGCGAGATGGCCGTGCGGGCCGAGAAAATGCCCTTCGAGTCGCTGTAGCCCTGGGCGCCGCGCAGGTGGTGGATCATGTCGACGACAATCGATTCGGGCGCCTCGAGGCCGAACGGGGCCGTGTCGCCCAGGTTCATGCGCAGGATGCGGTGCCCCTCTGCTTCCATCTTCTTGGCCGCGTGCAGGATCGGGCCGCGCAGTTCGTACCGCACATTGGCAAGTTTGCTGGAATGTTGCATGGGACGCATGCAGCCCATTTTCGCACAGGGCCGCCCACGTCCCGACCCGGCCCACGCACGATCACCCATAATGAACGCATGAAGATCGACGGACTCGACGCCGCCATAATCGAACTGTTCACGGACGAACCGGGGGTCGGGGTGCTCGAATGCTCCCGCCGCCTGGGGGTCGCCCGCGCCACGGTGCAGGGCCGGCTGGACCGGCTGCACGCCCAGGGCGTCATCAGGGGCATCCGGCCCGAGATCGATCCGGCCGCGTTCGGGTACCCGATCATCACCTTCTGTTCCGTGGAGATCACCCAGGGCATCGGGCACGAGACGGTGTTCGAGTCGATCAGCCGTGTGCCGGAGATCCTGGAGATGCACACCGTCTCGGGCAACAGCGACCTGCTCGTGAAGATCGTGGCGAAATCCACCAAGGACCTGCAGCGCGTCCTCGATGCGCTGTCCCAGGCGCCGGGCGTCGCCCGCACGTCGAGCGTGGTCGTGCTGGCCACGCATGTGCAGAACCGGTACCTGCCGTTGCTGCGGGCCGCCGCCGGGGAATAGACAATTTGTCTAGTCCCAACCGGGCAGGGCGGGACTTCGTGTACAGGTTGCCCGGCCCGCCCGGCGTCGCTTGCCGCGGCCCGGGGCACCGGCCTAGCGTGTGTCCCGAACCACACCCGCCACACCCCTGGGAGCACGCCATGAACGCAGACCGGCCCGCCGCCACCTCACACCCGACCGTCTCCGACGTTGTCGCCGACGTGTGCGCCGCCCACACCGGCATGGTCTTCGGCCTGATGGGCAACGGCAACGCGTTCTTCATCAGCAACCTGACGCGCCGCGGCGTGGACTACATCAGCGCCCGGCACGAGGCCGGCACCGTCGCCATGGCCGACGCCTACCACCGCGCGTCCGGCCGGGTCGCGGTCGCGACGACCACGTACGGCGCCGGCTTCACGAATGCGCTGACGCCCCTGGCCGAGGCGGTGCGGGCGCGCATTCCCATGGTGCTCGTGGTGGGCGACGCACCCACCACCGGCCCGCGCCCGTGGGACATCGACCAGGCCATGGTCGCCGCCGGCCTGGGCGTGCCGATGCTCACCGTGGGCGCCGCGACGGCCTCACGCGTGACGGAGGATGCGTGGGCGACGGCGGTCCGGGACCTCACGCCGGTCATCGTCGCCATCCCCTACGACCTGGCCTCGGAGCCGGCCGCCGCGCAGGAGGCGGACGTGTCCGGCCCGCCCGCCGCCGTCGTCCCCGTGAACGACGACGACGTCGCGCGGGTCGCGCGGCTGGTCGCCGCGGCGCGGCGCCCGCTCATCGTGGCCGGCCGCGGCGCCGTGCTGGCCGATGCCGGACCGGCACTGCGCAGCGTGGGCGACAAGCTCGGCGCCCTGTTCGCCACCTCGGTCATGGCCCGCAACGTCTTCGACTCGGCATGGGACCTGGGGGTCGCGGGCGGGTTCGCGCGCCGTGCGCCGATCGAGCTCATGCGGCGGGCCGATGTGCTGCTCGTCGTCGGTGCGAGCCTGAACACGTTCCAGGCCCGCTACGGGTCGCTGTTCGGCGAGGCGACGACCGTTATCCAGGTCGACGCGCTGCCGGCCGCCACCAACGCGCGTGTGGACGAGTTCGTGTGCGCCGACGCGGGGACGTTCGCGAGGGCCCTGGATGCCGCGCTTGGTTCGGCCGGGGGCGCGACGTGGCGCGACCGGCACCCCGAAGTGGCCGACGGCACGCTGCACCGCGACCTCCCGGCGGACGAGTTTGCCGCGGACGGCCGGTTGAACCCGATTGCCGTGGCGGAACGGCTTGACGGCGTGCTGCCGGCGAACCGGACGATCGTGCAGGACGGCGGCCACTTCATCGGCTGGGCGCCCGGCTACTGCACGGCCCCCGACCCGCGGGCCATGATGCTGGTCGGCACCGCGTACCAGACGATCGGGCTGGGCCTGCCGGCCGCGGTCGGCGCGGCCGCGGCCCGCCCGGACCGGACCACCGTGCTGGTGTCCGGCGACGGCGGCGCCCTGATGGCCCTGGCCGACCTCGACACGGCCGTGCACAACATCGCCAGTGGCATCGTGATCGTGTTCAACGATGCCGCGTACGGGGCGGAGCTGCACCAGTATGCCGCCCGGGGCCTGGACGAGAAGGCCATGCTCATCCAGGAGGCCGACTTCGCCGCGCTCGGCCGGGCGCTCGGCGCCGACGGCGTGAAGGTGCGCGCCCTGGCCGACCTGGAGGTGCTGCGCCGGTGGGTGGCCGACGGCGCCCGCGGGTTGTTCGTGCTGGACGTCGCCGTGTCCCCGCTCATCGTGGCGGACTACATGAGGGAGAGCATGGCGGGCATCCTGGCCGCCCAGACCTAAATAGCAGGCCCAATAGCGGGCTCGGTCAGACGCCGACGTCGCGGCGGGCGAGCACGGCGACGGCTGCGCCCACGCCGATCCCCCACACGCGCCGGCCGGCCATCACGCCGCCCAACAACGCGGCCGTTCCGCTGAGCAGCGCCAGCCCGGCGAAAAACAGCACGCCGGCCGCCGTGTGGCCGGCGTCCACGTCCAGCCCAGACGGGCCGCTGACCGCCACCAGCACGACGGCGGACAGGAACGCCATGCGCAGCACCAGCCCCAGGGTGCACTCCAGCACGACCTGTTCAGGGTCTGAGGAGGATCGGTATGGAAATTCACGTTTAGGGCCCATCGGTTCCGATTTCGGCTTTGGGCGGTCAAATTCTTCGGATCTAACCGGTGGTGTCGCCAGCGCGTTTGATGGCACGGTAGACGGTTGAACGGGCCACCGCGACGAGTTCGGCAAGTTCCGCCGTCGTGTGCGTCCTTGCCCGGTGAACGGAGACCAGGTGCGCCTCCTGTGTTGTGGAGAGCTTGGGTTGTTTCCCGCGCTGGCGTCCCTTCGCCTTGGCGGTCGCCATGCCCTCCCGGGTTCGTGCCCGGATCAGGTCGGCTTCGAATTCGGAGACCATGGCCAGGACGTTGAAGAGAAGCCGGCCCACGGGATCGGCGGGGCCGTGGACGGCGCCTGCGATGCTCAGCTTGACTCCGCGGCGGGTGAGATCGTCGGCGATGTCCGTCGCGTCACGCAGGGACCGGGCCAAGCGGTCGGGTTTGGTTACGACCTAGTGCGGTGACCGGATAGGTTGGCGGTGTTTGTCATGCCGCTTGCGGGGTGTCGTGGCGGCCCCAGCGGTGGCCCTTTTCGCTGCGGGCCCGGGCGCGTTCGCGGCGTTGGGCGGTCAGCACGTCCGGATGGCGGGCGTGGTCGTTGCGCCAGCGCAGGTACTCGTGCAGCCGCCGGGTCTGCGCGACATGGTTGGGGTGGGTGGAGTTGGCCAGGGTGAACTGGCGCAGCACCCCGAAGTGCGCCTCGATCGGGTTGGCCCAGGAGGCGTTGGTCGCGGTGTTGCACAGCTCGACGCCGTGGGCCGCGGTCCAGCGGCGGATCCGCGGGGTGGCGTGGGCGGAGAGGTTGTCGAGGATCACGTAGACAGGTTTCCCGTCGGGGCGGGCGGCCCGGATGCTTTTGAGTGCGGTGAGGCTGTTCACCCCGCCCTTGTGCCGGTGGTTGATGCCCCACAGGTGTCGTCACCGATGGAGTAGCAGCCATGGAAATACGTCACACCCTCGGTGCGGTGGTAGGTCGCCGGCAGCCGGTCCGGCCGTCGTTCCCGGGCCCACCCGGTGCCGCCGGTCGGCCGGATCCCCAGCGGACCGAACTCGTCGAACGCAAACGTCCGCCCCGGCTGGTGGGTCTGCACCTCCTCGATCCGGTCAAGTTTGGCCTCGAAGTCCGGGTCGGTGGAGTCCTTCCACGTCTTGGTGTGCTGGAACGTGATCCGGTGCCGGTGCAGCAGGACCCGCGCCGCCTCACGTCCGATCCGGACAGGATGGTCCGCCCGGTCGCCCAGATACCCGGCGAGCTTGCGGACCGACCAATGAGTGAAGGGCAGCCCCGCCCTGGTCGGGCGGGCGGTGGCCGTCACGGCAACGAGATCCTCGTCGCCGGGGCTGAGCAGGCGGGGACGGCCTCCCGCCCAGTCAGGGTCCAGACGGTCCAACCCGATCTCGTTGAAGCGGTGGATCACCGCCCGCACGGTGTCCTCGTCCGCAGCCACCAGGCGGGCGATCACCGGCACCGTGTTTCCTCCCACCGAGGCCAGGATCATCGTGGCCCGCCGCCACCGCACCGCGTTGCCGCCCTGTTTGGATTCGCCGCGGCGCACGATCCGCTGCAGCCGCTGCCCCTCCGCCGGACTCAGCCGGCGCACTTTCACACGTTCAGCCATGCTTCCAGCGTGGCACGGTTTCAAACACCGTCAACCTTTCCGGTCACCGCACTAGCGCAGACCGTCGCGTAATGCGCCACAGGTCTTGAACTAGATCGGTCTACCAGGAGTAGACTTGGGTCATGGCTGATACCACCACCGTGAAAGTGCGAAACAGCACTCGCGACCTCCTCCTCAAGATCGGTGCCTCCCGACATGAGAGCGCCGACCAGGTTATCGTCGCCGCTCTGGCCGCGATGAGCCGCGACGAACGCCGCCGGCTCGCTGCAGCAGAGGCGCGCGCCGTCAAGGACGATCCGACTGACCTGGCCGAAGTCCGGGCGATTCAGCAGGACATGGCCGCGCTGCATGAGGGGTGAGGTCTACCGGCTGCCCGCGCGAGGCAAGGGCCACGAGCAGAAGGGTCGGCGGTACGCAGTCGTGTTGCAGCCGGACTGGCTCACGCTCAGTACCTGGATCGTCGCGTTCACGAGCACCAGTGCACGAGAGACCAGCTTCCGGCCGCGAGTGCGCATCGCCGATCGACAGACACTGGTGATGTGCGACCAACTCGCGACCGTGGACCTCGGCCGCCTCACAGAACCCGTCGGCTTCCTGACCATCGACGAGATGCAGCGAGTCGACGAGGCCCTGGCATTAGTCCTCGATCTGTAGCCCAACAGCACCGGGTACTCCCCGAAGTTGGAGATCGCAGGGCACTGCTCCGATTTCCAATCCTCAATCGGTACTCCCCCAGTCGTCCCGTATGACGTTCGGCCACTGAAACTCTTGCAGGGCGATGGTGGCTGCATTTTGGCCTTCAATTAGCTGGCGGTCACGATTCTGGACCATGAACGGTAGCCGATTGGATCCTGTCCATATCTGCAATCGGACCCCAACCATGGCGAGTCCGGCATCTGATCCAGGAACGAATTCGTAGAGTAGCCACATGACCGAGCGCCCAAGTAAGTCCAAAGTCGCCACACCCAGTATCGTTCTATTTGCATTCCTCATAGTCCTGTTCGCTTGCTTAGCTGTCGGCGCCTCATCAAAAGGTGCCGAGACCCTCTGGGCACTGCTACTCGAAATGGCGGTCGCTGGCGCCGTGATCGTCCTGGTGCTGACTGTGCCAGCCGGCGGAGTGAGGAAAGTTGCCGAAGCAATTCGTGCCGCACGGCCGGACGCAGTGGTTGTCGAAACATACTGGGGCGACGGTTACACCGCCTTCTTTCTCAAACCAAGAGGACCTCTCTGGAGACACGCTATGGGTCGCGGCGGGCGTCTCCTCGTCGTCGCCGACAGGCGAGGGATCGAGCTGGTCCGCCCACGTGGGACATTCTCCTTCGGGCTCATCCCCTGGAACCTCGTGGAAGACATCCAGGTACAGGAACTCAGTAATGCCTTGGCTTCACGACCAAAGCTGGTGTTCGAAATCAGCGGACAAGCAACCCCATTCCGGGACCGCTTCGAGCTACTCCCCTCAGGCAAGTACGAGCGAGCCAATGCAGGCCAGTCCCTGGATGCAATACTCGCCAAGCGCCCCACAACTCCTTCATGACCTCCTGGGGTGCCGCATATCGCCTACCTAACTGTCCCGTATGCCGTTCCCTTTACGGCACGCGGACCCGGGGATACTTGGTCAGGCGCTGGATCCCGTAAAGTGCGACGTTGGACGTGGATTGGGGGATTGAAGTGCGTGCGATTCTTTTGGGTGGGACCGGGGCCATTGGTGGTGCGACAGCGCTGCTTCTTGCCATGTCGGGATGGACGGTCGAGGTTACTGGCCGCGATCAGTCCCGAATGCCGCAGAAAATGACGGACGCGGGTGTGCGTTTCCACCAGATCGATCGAAGCGATACCCGGAGCCTGGAACGCCTTGCGGGGGACGGTGCTGACTTGTTGGTGGATCTCGTCGCCTGCTCCGCTCCACAGGTGCGCGCACTCCTGCCGGCGATGACGTCAATGGATAATCTGGTCTTGATTTCGAGCCGGGCCGTCTACGTTGATGATTTCGGAGGGCACGTCAACGGCGATGAACCACCGCGTTTCACCGCCCCGATTCGTGAAGACGGGCCAACACTGCCCCCTGCCCCAGACGACATGAACCCCTACACGCGCGAAGGCTACGCCCCCTGCAAGGTCGCCGCCGAGCACGCAGCGCTCGATTCTGGACTTCCGGTCACAGTGATCAGACCATCAAAGGTCCACGGCCGATGGGCGCGGAATGCGCGCACCAGCAGCATCGTCGATTGGATGCTCAGTGGAAATCAGAGCATCGAGCTCGCGCACGCAGACACCGTTGATCACCTCCACGGCAGCAAGGAATGCAGCTGCCCTGATCAGCACCGTCGCGACGCGTCCGAGCCGCCGCATTCTGAATGCCGCCGATCCCGATACCCCAACGGCCGAGGAAATCGTGAGTGCCACCGCCGCGGAGCTCGCATGGGATGGGCGGATTGAGCGCGTCGTGGGTGACCCCGATCGAGGCAGCCACCCTTGGCAAACATCGATGGCCCTGGATTCAACGGCTGCACTCGAACTCGGATACAAGCCGGTCGGGAACGGCATCGACCTCATAACCGAAGAAGTCCAATGGCTTTTGTCCAAGAAAGCTGACCGGTAAAGGTTCCCCAAACGGGACGGTGCGTGCATGAACGCCTGGATGACGCCGAGCTTCTGCTTGTTCCCCTTGGACAGGCGCCGGGCCTGATTGTCGAGGTTGATGTCGAGCCGCTCGGCCAGTTCGTCCATCCGCCCGGGCTGCACCGGCCCGCTGATGGCCGCGAAGTGCTCCAGGATCCGGCCGGCCCGTGGTGCGCCCCGACGTGGGCCGGATGATGTCCAGCAGCGTGCCCTCGGTGGTCGTCTTGCCGGCCCTGTTCGGTCCGATGACGCCGAACACGCCGCCGGCGGGCACGGTGAAGTCGATCCCGTGCAGGGCGGTGCGGGCCCCGTACTTCTTCGTGAGGTGTTGAGCGTCTCGTTGGCTGACGATGCGTCGGTCACTATGGGTGACGATTCTGCCGCCGTCATCCTGGGTCCGTCGGCG
>NZ_RWKQ01000023.1 GCF_003946885.1 Specibacter cremeus
CCCGTAGGAGAACATGCCCACGCCCGGGACGAGCACGATCGCCGGATCCGCCCCGCGCATCGCCGGCCATCCGGTGGTTGAGCTTGTCGAAACCCCGGTGGCCTGATCTCGACGGGCTCGATCACCGGCACCGACCTGATCTCGACGGGCTCGATCACCGGTCGCGTTGCGCTCATAGTAGGCCGCATAATCCTTGCGGTACTGCTGATGCAGTTCCTTCAACCGTTCCAGCGACTCCTCCACCGGCGCGTCCGCCGGCAGGTCCAGGATCAGCGGCCTGACCTTCGTGCGCAGGAAATGATCCGGGCAGGACGTGCCCAACACGCCCAGGCGCGGATGCTCGGCGCCGGCCAGGAACGCCAACACCGCCGGGTCGTCACAGAAGTGCCCGACCATGGCCTGGTCCGTGGAGGCCAGGCCCCGGATCACCGGGCCCAGCGCGGCGGCCTTGGCCCGGCGCTCGGCCTCCGGCAGCGCGCCGTACCCGTCCAGGGCCGCCCCGAACGGGTCGGCCCTGCCGTGTTCGGCCAGGTAGGCTTCGGCGGTGTCGATGATCCAGCGCGAGGCGGCCTCCGCCTCGGCACTGGTCGCCCCCCAGGCGGTGATGCCGTGCCCGCCCAGGATGACACCGACCGCCTCCGGATGCGCCGCCTGGATCGCGGCGATGTCCAGGCCCAACTGGAAGCCCGGGCGCCGCCACGGCACCCAGGCGACCTTGCCACCGAAAATGGTGGCGGTCAACGCCTCCCCATCGGCCGC
Source organism: Specibacter cremeus (assembly GCF_003946885.1). Lineage (GTDB taxonomy): Bacteria > Actinomycetota > Actinomycetes > Actinomycetales > Micrococcaceae > Specibacter > Specibacter cremeus. The sequence goes on from NZ_RWKQ01000023.1 coordinate 760, forward strand.
CGTCGCGATCGCGATCCCCGCATCAGGGTGCAGGTGGTCCACGTGCGCCGCCTCCACCAGGCCGTGCATCGCCGTATCGATCGACGGCGCCGCCCCGCCCTTGCCAAANCCGCCGGACCCCTTCACCCACAACAACTCCATAGCCTTCCCCGTCACCGGGTCCGTGGCCGCCCCCTTGGCAGAGGTGTTGCCGCCGGCAAAATTCGTGATGCGCTTCTCCGCCCCCAGCCGGTTCGACCGGGCAATCAGGTCGGCGACCACCGGATTGGTGACGGCGCCGCCGTCGGTGCGTGCCGGCGTCGTACTTCTTGTGTCAGCCATGGTTCCTATGCTCCCCATCCGGCCTGGGTCCCACCCACGCGCTCGTCGTTGATTTTCTTCTGGTAGCCGCTGGCGGCGTAGGCCGCGAGCGGATCGGCGGGCAGGCCGCGGGCCTCGCGCCACTGCGCCAGCGCCGGGCGCACGTCGGTGTAGAAGGCGTCCATGAAGACACCGTTCGCGCCGAGCACGTCGCCGGCCTCCTGCGCCTCCGTGAGCGCGGTCGGGTCCACGAGCAGCGCCCGGAGCAGCATCTCCTGGACGTTGAGCACCGAACGGATCTGGCCGGGGATCTTCTCCTCGAGGTTGTGGCACTGGTCGAGCATGAGCGCCACCTGCGAGTCCGCCCCGAAGCCGCCGCCACGGACCACCTCGAACAGGATGCGGAACAGCTGGAACGGGTCGGCGGCGCCGACGATCAGGTCGTCATCGGCGTAGAAGCGGGAGTTGAAGTCGAACGAGCCCAGCTTGCCGAGGCGCAGCAGCTGGGCCACGATGAACTCGATGTTGGTGCCCGGCGCGTGGTGGCCGGTGTCCAGGCAGACGACGGCCTTCTCGCCGAGCGCCAGCGTCTGGGCGTAGGCGGTCCCCCAGTCCGGAACGTCCGTGTGGTAGAACGCCGGTTCGAAGAACTTGTATTCGAGCACCAGGCGCTGGTTCGCGCCGAGCCTGGCGTAGATCTGCGCCAGCGAGTCGGCCAGCCGGTCCTGGCGGCCGCGGATGTCGCCCTGGCCGGGGTAGTTCGTGCCGTCGGCCAGCCAGATCTTCAGGTCGCGCGAGCCGGTGGCGTCCATGACGTCGACGCACTCGAGGTGATGGTCGATCGCCTGGCGGCGGACGGCGGCGTCCACGTGCGTGAGCGAGCCGAACTTGTAGGCGTCGTCCTGGAACGTGTTGGAGTTGATGGTGCCCAGTCCCACGCCCAGGCCCTCGGCGTGGGCCTTCAGTGCGGCGTAGTCGTCGACCTTGTCCCACGGGATGTGCAGGGCCACGCTCGGGGCCAGGCCGGTCAGTTCGTGCACCTTGGCCACGTCGGCGATCTTCTCCTGCACGGTGCGCGGCGTGCCGGGAGTGCCGAACACCTTGAAGCGGGTGCCCGAGTTGCCGTAGGCCCACGAGGGGACCTCGATGGCCAGCTCGCCGAGGCGGCCGAGCGCCGCTGCCATGTCCGTCATCTGTGCTGTCCTTCGTTGTCAGTGCCGGCCGCGGCCAGCTGGTCTTCCAGGTTGAACACTTCTTCCATCACGATGAACCCCTCGTCGGGCCTTTGCGCCGAGGCGGGGAACAGTTTCGCCATCTCGGCCTGCCAGCGGGCGTTGACGTCGGTCAGCGCCATGCGCGCCAGCGCGGCGTTGAAGTCGTCGCACTCGAGGAAGCCGATCAGCAGCCCGTCGGTGCCGAGATGGAGCGTGTAGTCGTTCCAGCCGGCGTCCTTGAGGGCCCGCAGCATCTCCGGCCAGACCTGTGCATGCGCCTTCCGGTACTCGGGAAGGTACTTCGGAGCCACGACGGACCGAAAACAAACACGCAATGGGATCGCTCCTTTGTTTGAATCGATTCATTGATACGGTTCAAAGTACACTTGACGAAGAAGCAATGTCAACCATGCCCGCCATGATCACCTCGTCGCCGGGCACAGGAACGGGGAGAATCCATGCGGGCAGCAAGCATCAAGGACGTCGCGAACCATGCGGGCGTGGCCGTGGGCACGGTTTCCAACGTGCTCAACTACCCCGAGAGAGTTGCCCCGAGGACGCGCAGTCGTGTCCTGGCCTCAATCTCCACACTGGGCTTTGTTCGCAACGACGTTGCCCGACAGCTGCGCGCAGGCCACAGTCGCACCATTGGGTTGATTGTGCTGGACATTGGCAACCCGTTCTTCTCCTCCCTGGCACGGGCCGCGGAAGACGCAGCCGCGGACAGCGGCAACGCCGTTGTGCTGGGCAATAGTGGCCACGATTCCCACCGCGAGCTGCACTACATTGACCTCTTTGAGGAACAGCGCGTACAGGGCGTACTCATCTCCCCCGTTGCCGACATCACCCAGCGGCTCACGGCCCTGGCGGAACGCGGCACCCATGTCATCCTGGTCGACAGCCCCGCAGGAGAGGGCGCGTTCAGCTCCGTCTCCGTCGACGACGTTTCCGGCGGCTATCTGGCCACGAAACACTTGCTGGGCCTGGGCCGGCGACGCATTGCGTTTGTGGCCGGCCCACAGCATTTCCACCAGGTGCGGGACCGCCTGACCGGCACCACTCGCGCCGTGGGGGAAGTGGTGGGAGCCACGCTGGAAGTGCTCCAGGCCGACGACCTCACCGTACTGGCGGGCCGCGCCATCGGCGATGCACTGGTGCGCCGCGAGCGCGAATCCCTCCCGGACGGGCTGTTCTGCGCCAACGACCTGCTGGCACTGGGGGTCATGCAGTCCATCACCATGCTGCACAACCTGCGCATCCCGGAGGACGTGGCCTTGGTGGGCTACGACGACATCGACTTTGCGGCGTCGGCCGTGGTCGCGCTGACCTCCATCCGCCAGCCGACGGCACTGATCGGCCAAACGGCCGTGGAACTGCTTGCGGAGCAGCTCGAGGACCCCCAGACCACGCCGCGCTCGGTCGTCTTCAAACCCGAACTGGTGGTCCGCGCCAGCACGAACGGGTAGCGCCGACGCGGGAGACACTCGGGACTGGTCCATGATTTTCGCCACACTATTGACTATCGACTGCTTATCACTTAGCTTTATTGAAGCGATTCAATTTTGAACCGATTCAATGTGATCCGGATGCTCGGATTATGGTGCTACTTCAAGGAGGCTTAGATGTTCTCTCGAACGACGGCGACTCGCATTGCCGCTACTCTCGGTGGCGTCGCCCTGTTGGGCGCCACCCTCGTTGGCTGCTCCTCGGGTGCCTCGGGCACGACGACGATCACGCTCATGGCCGGCGGCAATGATCCCGCCGCAACAAAAACAGCCAAGGACTTCGCCGCGGGGTTCGAAAAGGCGAACCCGACGATCAAGGTCAAGGTCGACACCCGTCCCGGCGGCACGGACGGCGACAATCTGGTCAAGACGCGTCTGTCGACCGGGTCGATGGACGATGTGTTCCTGTACAACTCGGGGTCCCTCTTCCAGGCGCTCCACGCCGATACCCAGCTCCAGCCCCTCACCGACGAGGCCTGGGCGAAGGATGTCACCGATGACTTCAAGAAAACCGTCAGTACCTCAAAGGCCCTCTACGGGGCGCCCGTGGGGACGTCCTTCAATGGCGGGATCATGTACAACAAGAAGGTCTACGCGAAGCTCGGCCTGACAGTCCCCACCACATGGGACCAGTTCATCAGCAACAGCGAGAAGATCAAGGCGGCCGGGATCACCCCGGTGCTCGTCTCCTACGGTGACACCTGGACGAGCCAGCTCTTTGTCCTCGCCGACTTCGCCAATGTCAGCAAGCAGGACCCGAGTTGGGCTGACAATTACACCAACAACAAGGCCAAGTATGTGAACCCGCCGGCACTGGCCGGCTTCACGCACACGCAGGAGATCTTTGCCAAGGGCCTCATGAACAAGGACTATGCGTCGCTGACCAATGTGAACGCACTGAAGGAGCTCGCAACGGGAAAAGCGGCCCAGTACCCGATGATCACCGCGGTGATCGGCAACGTGGTGCAAAGCAATCCCGGCCAGGTCAACGACATCGGCTACTTCGCAATCCCCTCCGATTCCGGCGAGCCGCAGGCCACCGTGTGGGAACCGGGTGGCGCATACATTCCGAAAACGACCACCGGTGACAAGCTCACGGCCGCCAAGAAACTCGTGGCCTTCCTGAACTCCCCGGCCGGCTGCGCCATCCAGAACTCGGCCGCTGTTCCTGCCGGTCCGTTCGCCATCAGCACCTGCAAGCTCCCCAGCGACGCACCGGCGCTGGTCGCCGACGAGCAAAAGTACCAGGACGCCAAGCAGACCGGGTTGGCCCTGGAGTTCCTCTCCCCCATCAAGGGCCCGAACCTCGAGAAGATCCTGGTCCAGGTCGGCTCCGGCATCACGGATGCGAAGGCGGGTGCAGCACTCTACGACAACGATGTCAAGGCACAGGCCCAGCAGCTGGGTATCGCTGGCTGGTAGTCAATCCTGAGGTCCGGCGCGACTCGTCAGATCTCTCTCCGCGGGGCCGGTGTTCGACAACTCGCCGGCCCCGCGGAATGCACCATTGCAACGATCTCGACGAGGAGTCAGCAAGTCATGTCGACTGTCAATCCATCGGCCGCAGTTCAAGTGACCGACATCAAACCAGAAATACCTCCGCTGAAAACGAAGCGGCATCCAATCAAGTCGCACTATCCGACGTGGTTTTTCATTCCGGTGATCGCGCTGTATGTCGTGTTCTTCGCCATACCCACTTTCTCGTCGTTCTACTTCTCTCTGACGCGCTGGTCGTTGTTCGACTCGAAGTTCATCGGATTCGGCAACTTCGTCCAGTTCTTCCAGGACCCGCAGCTGTACACGAGTTTCACCCACACCCTTGTCTATGCCGTCATCACCTCGGGTGCGAAGGTGCTCATCGGTTTCTTCCTGGCATTGCTGCTTACCGGGCCCATTGTCGCCCGCGGTTATCTTCGCGCCCTCGTCTTCTTCCCGGTGCTGATCTCCACGATCGGCGTCGGCATCATGTGGAAGTCGCTGCTCGATCCGTTCCATGGCATGGTCAACGCCGCGCTGGGATTCTTCGGCCTGCCCCAGCCTGGCTGGTTCACCGACCCGAACCTCGCGCTCTATTCGATTGCCGGCGTCGACATCTGGAAAGGAGTGGGCATTGCCACCGTGATCTTCATGGCAGGGTTCGTCGCCATTCCGAACGAATACTTCGAGGCGGCCCGGATCGACGGGGCCGGTTCCTGGAAGATCCTGCGCCAGATCACCATCCCGCTCTCCAAGGGTGCCACGGCGACGGTCATCATCCTCTCCCTGATCGGCGGTCTGCGCTCGTTTGACATCATCTGGGTGACAACCGGTGGCGGCCCCGGATTCACGAGCGATGTGCTCGCATCCGTCATCTACAAGCAATACCAAGCAGGGTTCTACGGCCTTTCCACGGCCGGCAACGTTGTGCTGTTCCTGCTCGTGACGGTGATCATGGTCCCCGTCTCCTACTTCCTGAATAGAAAGACGGTGGAATTGTGACCCGTCAACGCAGCCGGGCCTGGATCTCCGGCATTATCGCGATCCTGGTCTCCACGGTCGTCTTCGTGGTTCCCTTCGCCTTTGTCTTGCTGCAGGCAGCGAAGACGCCGGCAGAGGCTTCCAACCTGTCGTTCTCATGGCCCACAAACTTCCAGTTCGCCCAGAATTTCTGGGATACGCTGATCTCGAACGACGGCGTCATTTGGCGGGCAATCATCAATAGCGCCGTCCTGACCGTCTGTTCGGTCGCCATCATGGTCGTTCTCTCGGCCATGGCCGGATATGTGCTGTCCCGCAAGAAGAGCAAGTGGGGGCCTGTCGTCAACTTCTTCGTTCTCGCCGGTCTCATTGTTCCGCCCGCCGTCGTGCCTACCATCTGGGTCCTCCAGGGACTGAAGTTGTTCGGCACCTTACCGGGCATGATTCTGGTGGAAGCCACCTTTGGTTTGTCGTTCTGCATCCTGCTGTTCCGGGCATTCATCGGCAACATCCCTCGCGAACTTGACGAGGCGGCGGTCCTTGACGGCGCCGGCCCCATCAGGCTCTTCTTCAAGGTGGTGCTGCCGCTGCTGCGTCCCGTTGTCGTGACGGTGATCGTGGTCCAGTCGGTGTTCGTCTTCAACGACTTCGCCGGCCCGCTCTACTTCCTCCCGGGAGACCAAAACGTCACAGTGCAGCTGGCACTCTTCACATTCTCGGGCCAGAACCTGAGTTTCTACAATCTGCTGTTTATGGCCATCTTCCTCATCACCCTGCCGCCATTGATCGCCTACATCTTCTTCAACCGCCAGATCGTCGCCGGCATGACCAGCGGCGCGGTCAAAGGCTAAGCCCGCAATGACAACCACCACTAGCAACGGAGAGGTCCCCATGAATTGGCAAGCCCGCATGATCGCCCCCGACCACGATTTCGACGGCGCACCGCTGCTCCGCCGTGAATTCACCCTGGACACGGGGCACGGAGCAGTGAGGAAGGCGACCCTGGTGCTCAGCGCGCAAGGCGTCGTCGAGGCATGGCTCAATGGCCAGCCTGTCTCCAACGACCTCCTGACTCCGGGATGGAGCAGCTACGAGTGGCGTCTGCGTTACCAAAGCCATGACGTGACGGAACTCCTTAACGAAACAAGCGTCCTCGGCCTGGCGCTGGGCAACGGCTGGTTCCGCGGCCGCCTGGGCTGGTCGGGACGATCGTCTTTCTACGGCTCGGAGCTCGGTGCATTTGCCCAGTTGGAGGTGGAGTTCGACGACGGCACCCGCCAAGTCATCGCCACCGACTCCGGCTGGACCGCCGGGCCAAGTGCAGTCCTGGCGAACGACCTCTACGACGGCCAGACCATCGACGCCCGCCGACGCGACAGCTCCTGGCTCACTGCCGGATTCGCGGGCGAGGGCTGGGTCGGAGTCCACGCGCTCGAGTTCGACACCTCCATCCTGACGCCGTACGTCGGCCCCAGCGTTTCCCGCTGGAACAAGTTGCCGGTGAAGGAGATCACCACGTCACCTTCCGGCAAGACCCTGATCGACTTCGGCCAGAACCTCGTAGGTTGGGTGCGACTCAACGTGCAAGGCGCGGAGGGCTCCGAGGTCACGGTCAGGCACGCCGAGGTCCTGGAGCACGGCGAACTTGGCACCCGGCCGCTGCGCACGGCGCTCGCCACCGATCGGTTCATCCTCAGCGGTGCGGCCGACGTATTCGAACCGACTTTCACCTTCCACGGTTTCCGGTACGCCGAGGTGACCGGCTGGCCGGGCGAACTCAAGCCGGAGGACCTGACCGCTGTCGCAATCGGTTCCGAGCTCGAGCGCATCGGCACTTTCCGCACTTCGGACCCCATGTTAAACCAGTTCCACGAGAACGTGGTGTGGGGCATGCGAGGCAACTTCGTGGATGTGCCCACCGATTGCCCACAGCGCGACGAGCGTCTTGGCTGGACGGGGGACATTGCGGCGTTCGCACCGACGGCCGCGTTCCTGTACGACGTCGACTCCTTTCTGTCTGACTGGCTGCGCGACCTTTCACTCGAGCAAGCCCACCAAGACGGGATCATCCCCTACGTCGTACCCGATGTGCTGAAGTTCCTTGAACACCCCGGCAGCTTCCCCGATACTGAATCCACGGCCATCTGGAGCGACGCCGGCGTCTGGGTTCCATGGGCCCTCTATGAGGCCTACGGTGATGAAACGGTGCTCGAGAACCAATTCGACTCGATGACCAGTCACGTACGCCGGGTGAAGTCACTGTTATCACCGAATGGACTCTGGGACACGGGCTTCCAGTTCGGCGACTGGCTCGACCCTGATGCCCCGCCGGAGGAACCGGCGAAGGCCAAGGCCAACACCGGGGTCGTTGCAACTGCGTGCGCGTATCGGTCGGCGACCATCCTGGCCGACGCCGCGGAAGTGCTTGGGCGCAACGCGGAGCAAACCGAATTTGCCCAGATCGCGGCGGATCTGCGCGCCGCGTTCAACGAACACTACGTCGACGGCGGCCATGTCTCCAGCGACTGCACCACCGTCTACGCACTGGCCATCGTGTTCGGACTGCTCGACGCCTCCGATGATGGCGTCGCTGGCGATCGCCTGGCCGAACTGTGCGCGGAGGCCGGACACAGGATCTCCACCGGCTTCGCCGGCACGCCGTTTATCACCGATGCGCTCACCAAGACAGGGCACCTCGACACCGCATACAGGCTCCTGCTGGAGCGTGAGTGCCCGTCATGGCTCTATCCGGTGACCATGGGAGCCACCACCATTTGGGAACGCTGGGACTCGATGCTGCCCGACGGCACCATCAACCCGGGCGAAATGACATCGTTCAACCACTACGCACTCGGCGCGGTGGCCGACTGGATGCATCGGGTCATCGGCGGCATCGCGCCCCTCTCCCCCGGATACGCAAAGGTGCTCGTCGCACCTCAACCCGGCGGCGAGCTGACCGAAGCCGAAACGACACTCACGACTCGACACGGCCGCATATCCGTGCGGTGGGTCTTGACGGAGGGTCAGCTCGTCATCGATGCCGACCTGCCGTCGGGTGTCGAAGGCATCCTCCGTTTGCCAGGACAGGACGACCGCGCGCTCACAGGCGGTCCGGTTAGCGTGTCGGTGCCCTTCACCCCTTCGCAGCCCGCCGCCGTCGCCCATGCCCATAAATAACCCCGAAACGCCAAGACCGACCTCAAGGCCACCTGCGTGGCCGAGGCGACATAGGTGATGGGGGCATCCAGGCCCGGCACTTCGGATCCGGATGCCCCCAGGGCCTGCGCACCAGGTGAGAAGTCTGGACTGGTATTCCGGCGTTCGCGAACCTGCCGAAAACGGCTTGTCTACCGCCGGCCCAAGCATTCGAGACACCACCGATACTCGAGGCCAGCTCATGGTAGACCGTCCTTCCACGATACAGTCAGCAGGCGGGTCCATCAGGAGGAAGCATGAACGCCACATCACACAAGCCGGAGTCTCTTCCCCGGAATGCATCTGCTGCAGCCATCCGACGCGCGGCACAGGCATATTCCGTCGATCCGCTGCCCGACATGCCGTCGACGCTGGAAGGGTCGATAATTTCGGAAGAGTGGGTATACGCGCAGGGCCAGTACGAACTGGCTATCCTACACCGCTTGGTGAGTGACGGATTCGCAGCGAACAAGTTTGTGCACTACGCCCCCAACTACGGCCACCTGCAAGGCCAGGTCGAGTTCCGCAGACCACTGACCGGCGCCGCCGCTGATGTGGAGATCCGCTGCCCCGATACTGTTTTGTTCCAGGTGGATGGCAACTTGCTGAAGCCCTCTGCGACGGACGGCCCACTTCATTGGGTCTCCGTACCGGCGGGCAGCCAACACCTCCTGGTACGCGTTCTTGCGGCCGAGAACTGCCCCGCGACGTTCGGTGTGGCTGACGACGGCGCATTCGTTGCCGGTACCGCGTGGGAAGGGCGAGTCCATGCTGGGCACAATGGCAGGAATTCGACACCATGGCGGCCGACGTTGGGACGTAGGAGCGTGCAAGGTACTCCCCCTCACCTACATCGCGAGCCGACAGTCACGCTCAGGCCCGAGCTGGACGGAAACCTATTCACACTGCGGACCCCGGTTCTTGGCCGTCCTGTCATCTCGTGCACCGGCGTCCCCCGGATCTCGAGCGGAGAGTCCATTCGGGAAGCAATGGCCGCGTCGAAGGTGAGCGAGGCGCGTCACGATCTGCGGCAGTTGCCGGACGGCCGGTGGACAACGAAGACCGAACTCGGCTTCAAATACCTTGCTATTCACGATGCCAACGTCAGCGACGTCGTCGTGGAGGCATCCGCCCATCCTGTCCCGCGGCGTGGGGCATTCATCTGCTCCGATGAACGGCTGAACAAGATCTGGTCGATCAGCGCCTACACCCTTCGGCTGTGCATGCACGACTTGATGATCGACGGCATCAAGCGCGACCGGATGCCGTGGATGGGTGACCAGGCTATGAACACACTCTCCAACGCCTACACCTTCGCCGAGGGCGGCGTGGCCCGGGACGGCCTTGTCGCCTTGGGCCAGCCGCTCCACGGTTACGTGAACGGCATCGCGGACTATTCACTCTGGTGGTTGATCAACGCGTTCTCCTACCAGCGCTACTTCGGGGACACTGCCCACCTGCTGCGCGAAAAGGACCACATCCACTCATTCACGCAGAAGCTCGCAGCCTATTCGGATGACCGCGGAGTCTTCCGCCCCGCTGACGAACCCGACAATTTCGAAGGTGCCGCGGCCTGCGGAATCTTCATCGATTGGGGGGTCAGCGTTGACTCCACCAAAACCTTCACGGCGCTCCAGATCCTCTGGTACTGGGCGCTTTGCAGCGCCGCAGAACTTTTGGCGATTGCCGGGCACCATGGGGCCCAACGCTGGAGCGACCTCGCTGACCTGATTGCCCAGACCCTCAAAGACGAGGCTTGGGATCCTGAGGCTGGGCTCTGGCGTGAGTACTTCGGCGAAGGAAACAAGTCATCTGTCCATGCCAACACATTCGCCGTACTCAGCGGCCTCACCCCAGAAGGGACGCCTGGCATCAGGTCCGCCCTTCTTGCTGTTGAACGGGTCGGAACGCCCTTTATGACCTCGTTTGCTCTTCGTGGCCTCGCCCGGACGGGCGAGCAAGAAGCGGCGATTGAGAGGATACGCACTCTGTGGGGAGGCATGCTCGACGCTGGAGCGCAGACTTTCTGGGAAGAGTTCGCCACAGTCGACGGAGACCAGTTCGAAATGTACGGGCGGCCTTTTGGAAAGAGCCTCTGCCATGCCTGGAGTTCAGGGCCGGCGGCCATGCTGCCCGAAATCGTTCTCGGCATTCGCCCCCTTGCCGATGGATGGAAAGAATTTGAAGTGACCCCATTTTTGGGACTGCTCGACTGGGCGTCCGCGGTGGTCCCGATCCCCGGCGGCGAAATCACTGTCACCGCGGACAAAGACACTGTCACTGTCGACTTTCCGCCAGGAACCACGCTGAAACTGGCGGGGCACCGAACTCTCGGGCCACGCTGCGTCGCCTATCCGATCGATCTGCCACATCAGCACTCCGCCGGTCCTGCAAGCTAAGTCTGACCGTGAACGCCAGCACTGGTTCATCAGTCTGATGCGACAGTCCCCAACGGCGCCACGCTTCCGCCGGTTGCCGAGGGTGACGAGCAACACAACAGGCTCAGCCGAGCGTCCCCGCCTGGTCTTGCTCAGCTGAGGAGGGCCGCTCAGCCGGGGGTCTCCTGGAGTTCCGCGTGCGAAGCACCGGGCGAATATTTCGTGCAGCGCCTAGCCTCGAGATTTCATGACGGGGTCGCGCCCAGGGTGTGCTTAAGCGGCGAAAGGTGCTCCTGAAACAAGGAAAATGGTGTTGTTCACGCACTGTTCCAACCAGCTCAAAAGGAGCACCTTTCTGGTGAAGAAGTCTACCGGTCGTACTTTGCAGACGCCCTGGGCATCGTCGTCGTGCCGAAATCGGCCGACCCGCGCCGGTAGCGGCAGAACATCGACATCTTCGACTTCGAGCTCACGGCCGCCGAACTGGCGGGGATCTCGGCCCTCGACGCCGGGGCGCCGCCCGCGCTGAACCCCGAGACGTTCGGTCACTGACTGGCGCCGTGCCGGAAACGGCGATCGAATGATCGATGGATCGGGGTGCGGATGCCCCGCACCCCGATCCATCGATCATTCGATCCGCAACCTCGGGGAAAGGAGCTTCCGCGCGCGGGATGGCTCGTCTAGACTGGCCTGACCGGCTGCGGGAATACGCTTTCCCACCATTCGGCCGGATCCCAGCCGACGCCCGAGGAGCCCCATGTCCGCCGACACCCGCACCGCCGCGCCCGTCACGCCCGCCGCGCCCGAGACCCGAGCCGCCGACCCCGCCCTCGCCGCCCGGTTCTGGGCCAACGCCGGCGGCATCGCCTTCGGCGGCGACTACAACCCGGAACAGTGGCCGCGCGAGGTCCACGCCGAAGACCTGGTGCTGATGAAGGAGGCCGGGGTGACGCTGCTGAGCGTCGGCATCTTCTCCTGGGCGCTGCTGGAGCCGCGTGAGGGCGAGTACGACTTCGGTTGGCTCGACGAGGTCATGGACAACCTGGCCGGCGCCGGCATCAAGGTGGCGCTGGCCACGGCCACGGCCGCGCCTCCCGCATGGCTGGTGCGCAAGCACCCGGAGATCCTGCCCGTCACCGCCGACGGCACCGTGCTGGGAGGCGGCTCACGGCGGCACTACACGCCGTCGTCGTCCGCCTACCGGCGCTACGCGACGGGCATCACGCGCGTGATCGCCGAACGCTACAAGGACCACCCGGCCCTGGCCCTGTGGCACGTCGACAATGAGCTCGGCTGCCACGTCTCCGAGTTCTACGGCGACGAGGACGCGCAGGCGTTCCGCGACTGGCTGGCGCGCCGCCACGGCACCATCGAGGCGCTGAACGACGCCTGGGGCACGGCGTTTTGGTCGCAGCACTACGCGTCGTTCGACGAGATCCAGCCGCCGCGGGTGGCCCCGAGCACGCTGAACCCGGGGCAGCAGCTGGATTTCCAGCGCTATTCGTCGTGGGCCCTGATCGACTACTACCGGGCGCTGCTGGCCGTGCTCCGCGAGGTCACCCCGCACGTGCCGGCCACCACCAACCTGATGGCGTCCTCGGCCACCCGGTCCATGGACTACTTCGACTGGGCGAGGGACCTGGACGTGATCGCCAACGACCACTACCTGGTCGCGGCCGATCCCGACAACCACGTGGAGCTGGCGTTCAGCGCGGACCTCACGCGCGGCATCGCCGGCGGGCGGCCCTGGTTGCTCATGGAGCACTCGACGTCGGCCGTGAACTGGCAGCCGCGCAACCGGCCCAAGCTGCCTGGGGAGATGCTGCGCAATTCGCTCGCGCATGTGGCGCGCGGCGCCGACGCCGTCATGTTCTTCCAATGGCGCCAGAGCTTCGCCGGCTCCGAGAAGTTCCATTCGGCCATGGTGCCGCACGGCGGGAAGGACACGCGCGTGTTCCGCGAGGTCTGCGAGCTGGGCGCCGCGCTGCGCAGGCTGGCCGAGGTGCAGGGTTCCCTGGTCGAGTCCCGCGTGGCCATCGTGTTCGACTACGAGGCCTGGTGGGCGGCCGAACTGGACTCGCACCCCAGCGCGGACGTGCGCTACCTGGATATGCTGCGCGACTTCCACGGCTCACTGTTCCGGCGCGGCGTCACGGCCGACGTCCTGCACCCCGCGGCGGACCTGTCCGGCTACGACCTGGTGCTGGTGTGCACGTTGTACGCGGTCGACGACGGTGCCGCCGCCAACATCGCCGCCGCGGCCCGGCGCGGCGCCACGCTGCTGGTCAGCTACTTCAGCGGCATCGTCGACAAACACGACCACGTCCGGCTGGGCGGCTACCCGGGCGCGTTCCGGGACCTGCTGGGCGTCAGCGTCGAGGAGTTCCACCCGCTGCCGGCCGGCGGCACGGTGGCGCTGGACGACGGCAGCACCGGCTCGGTCTGGAGCGAACAGGTACGCCTGGCCGGGGCCGAGGCGCCCGCGTCCTTCACCTCCTACCCGCTGGCCGGCGTGCCGGCGCTGACGCGGCATGCGGCCGGGGCCGGGACCGCCTGGTACCTGGCCACCCGGCCGGATGCCGCCGCGCTGGATCGGCTCGTGGACCGGCTGTTGGCCGAGTCCGGCGTGGCGCCGGCGGCCGCGGCCGCGCCCGGTGTGGAGCTGGTGCGCCGGCGCCATCCGGACGGCCGGTCGTACCTGTTCGCACTCAACCATGGCCGGTCCGAGGCCACCGTCGACGCGTCCGGCCGGGAGCTGCTGGGCGGCGGGCGCTTCACGGGCACCGTGGCTGCCGGCGGCTGCGCCGTGGTCGCCGAGGACTGACGGTGGTCCCGGCCACGGATTCCGCCGTGTTTTTTGTCCGAGACGATGCGAGAAAACGCTTTCTCACGTACTCTGAAACCACATTGCAGGCGCCGCCCACCCCAGAAACGGAGACCGCATGACCAGCACCAACACCTCGCCCCACACCGGAGACGCGCCCGTTGCCGGGCACCCCGCGCCGCGGCCGCGCATCGCCCTGGTGGGCGTGCACGGCTTCGGCGCCCACCACCTGGCCAACCTCGACCGGCTCGCGGAGGCCGGGGTGCTGGAGCTGGTGGCCGTGGCCGACCCGAACCCGCCGGAGACCGGGCGCCTGGGCCCCGGCGTAAGGGTGTTCGACACGCTCGAGACCCTGCTGGGCGCCGGCGTGGCCCCGGACGTCGTCATCATCGCCACGCCCATCCACACACACGCGGTCCTGGGGCTGGCGGCACTGGCCGCGGGCGCGGACCTGTACCTGGAAAAACCCGCCACCGCCTCGTTCGCCCAATTCGAGCAGCTGCGTGACGCGTCCGCGGCCGCCGGGCGCAGCGTGCAGATCGGCTTCCAATCCCTGGGCTCACTGGCGCTGCCGGCGCTGGCCCACCTCGTCGACGCCGGCACGCTGGGCATCATCCGGCACGTCTCCGCCACTGGCCAGTGGGTGCGCGACAAGGCCTACTACCGGCGCTCGCGCTGGGCGGGGCGGCGCACCCTGGACGGCGTGGACGTGGTGGACGGGGTGACCACCAACCCGCTGGCGCACGCCGTGGCCACGGCGCTGCACATCGCCGGCATCGACTCCGCCGAGGCCATCAGCAGCGTGGAAACCGACCTGTACCGGGCCCACGACATCGAAGGCGACGACACGTCCGTGGTGCGCATCAAGCCGGCGGCCGGCCCCGCCGTCGTGAGTGCCCTGACCGTATGCGCGGCGGATGACGGCGACCCGTTCGTCACCGTCCACGGCACCGCCGGCACGGCCGTGTTCCACTACACCCGCGACATCCTCACCGTCACCGACAACGCCGGCACCCGGACCGAGACGTACGGCCGCACCGACCTGCTCGAGAACCTGCTCGCGCACCGCGCCGACGGCACGCCGCTGCTCTCCTCGCTGGCGAACAGCGGGGCGTTCATGCGCGTGCTCGAAGCGGTGCGCACCGCCGAGGACCCCGCCCCGATCCCGGCCCGGCACCTCACCTGGGTCGGCGAGGGCGAACAGGCCCACCCGGTGGTCGCCGGCATCGCCGAGTGGATCCAGCGGGCGACGACGGCGGCCGCCACCTTCAGCGAGCTCGGCGCCCCCTGGGCCCGGCCCGCCCCCACGACCGCCGTGGCCAGCCTCGACGGCCGGGTGCTGGCCCGCGAGGCCGGCGGCGGGTCCGTGGCTCCGACGCTGTCCCCGCGCCCGTACCTGCACCCGGTCACCACCATCGCCGGGGTGGCCGTCACCGACGCCATGCCCGCCGACCACGCCTGGCACCTGGGTGCCGGCGTCGCCATCCAGGACGTCAACGGCGTCAACTTCTGGGGCGGCCGGACCTACCGGCGCGAAACCACCGGCTACGTGTGGCGGCCCGACCACGGGCGCATCACGCTCACCGGTGCGTCCGCCACCGCCACCGCCCGCACCGAAGCACTCACCTGGACCGGCCCCGACGGCGTGGACCTGCTGGTCGAGACCCGTACATGGTCTTGGCGGGCGCTGGACGCGGCGGCCTGGCGGCTGGAGGTGACATTCACGCTGACGCCCGCTGGACCCGACGCCGTGACCCTGGGCAGCCCGGGCTCCAACGGCCGGGAGGGCGGCGGTTACGGCGGATTCTTCTGGCGGCTGCCCGCCTGCCGCGGCGTGTACGTTCGCACTGCCAACGGCGCCGGCGAGGACGCCGTGCGCGGCAGCCGCGCCCCGTGGCTGGCGTGGAGCGGCCAGTTCGTCGACGGCCCGGCCACCCTGGTGTTCACGGCACAGGACGGTGATCCGTGGTTCGTGCGCGTCGAGGGCTACCCGGGAGTCGGCTCGGCCCTGGCCTGGGACTCCACGGTCCGGCTGGAACCGGGTGAATCGCTGACCCGCTCCGTCGGCATCATCGTGGCCGACGGCACCGTCGGCAATGACCAGATCGACACGTGGACGGGCTCGCGATGAGCGTCGCGGGAGTCGAGTCGCCGGCCCGGCAGGCCGTGCTCGACCGCGCGGCCAAACGGGACCGCGTGCTGGAGATCCTGGCCCGTGCCGGCCGTGACAGTGTCCTGCTGACCAGCCATACGGCCGTCAGCTGGTACCTTGACGGCAGCCGGGTGGGCATCTCACTGGCCGGCGATCCGGTGGCCGCCGTGCTCGTCACGGGCGACGGCGACCACCTGGTCACGTTCAACAACGAGGCTGCCCGGCTGGCCGCCGAGGAGGTGCCCGTCGGCGTCGAGATCCACCAGGTGCCATGGTATGGGTCGTTGACGGATGTGGCCTGCTGGTACGGCCCCGGGGTGTCCCCCGCGGCGGAGGCCGAGCTGGCCGAACCGCTGCGCCTGGCCCGGCGGGCCTTGCTGCCGGGCGAGCTGGCCAGGTATGGGACGCTGTGCCGGGACACCTCCGCGGTGCTGACCGACGTGTTGACCGGGGTCACGCCCCAGACAACGGAGCGGCGCCTGGTGGCCGAACTCGGCGGCCGCATCGTCGCCGCCGGCGCCGATCCCCTGGTGCTGCTGGCGAACGGCGCGTCCCGGTCCGGATTCCGCCACCCACTGCCGACGGACACGGTCCTGGGCCGGCGGGCCATGGCCGTCGTCTGCGCGCGCCGGGACGGCATGATCGCCAACGTCACCCGCTGGGTCCGCTTCGACGCCTCGACCCCGGACGAGCTGGATGCCGAGGCGCGCATCGCGGCCGTTGAGGCGGACATCTTCGCCGCAACGGTGCCGGGGGCAGCCGTGCGGGACATCCTGGCCGCGATCCGCCGCTCCTACGAGCGCCATGGCTTCGGCCCGGACCAGTGGCGGCTGCACCACCAGGGCGGCCCGGCCGGGTACGCCGGGCGGGACCCGCGGGCCACGGACGCCGTGGCCGACGCCGTCGTGGCCAACCAGCCGTTCACGTGGAATCCGTCCGGGCCGGGCGTGAAGATCGAGGACACGGTCCTGCTGGAGGCGGCCGGAATCCGGCCGCTGAGCATGGATCCGCGCTGGCCGGTGACGGACGTCAACGGACTCCCCCGCCCGGTCACCCTCCAGCTGTAGCGGCGCCACCATGGCCGAAGCAACCGTGGATAACCCGGATGGTTGGACTATTGCAGGACGCCGTCGACTCGGCGCGGGATGCCCAGCGGGTTGTCCTCTCGCAGCGCGGCCGGCAGCAGCGCCGCGGGTGCGTCCTGGTAGGCGACCGGGCGCAGGAACCGCCGCACCGCCGTGGCGCCCACCGACGTGAACAGCGAGGTCGTCGCCGGCCACGGCCCGCCGTGCTGCTGTGCCCAGTTGACGGCCACGCCCGTGGGCCAACCGGCGAACAGCACGCGCCCGGCCAGCCCGGACAGCTGCGCCACCAGGGTACCGACGTCCTCCCCCTCCTCGGCGTGGATGGTGGCGGTCAGACTGCCGGGCACCAGCGCCAGCGCGGCGGCCAGCTCGGCGTCGTCCCGGTACTCGACCAGCAGCGTCGTCGGACCGAAGCATTCCTCGAGCAGTTCCGCCGGCCGGGCGATCACGTTCGCCGCCGTCGTGGCGAACACCACCGGCGCGGCCCCGTCCGCCACCGCATCCTGGGCGGTCGCGCCGGAAAGCACGACGACGTCGGGCCGGCTTGCCAGCGCGGCAAGCCCCTGCGGGTACGCCCGCGCGATCCGGTCGGTGAGCAACGGGGCGGGGGCCGCGTCGGACAGCGCCGCGGCCAGATCGGCGCCGAACGAGGTGCCGGCCGGGACGAACACGAGCCCCGGCTTGGTGCAGAACTGCCCGGCGCCCAGCGTGAATGACCCGGCCAGGCCGGTCACGAGTTCGGCCCCGCGCGCGGCGATGGCGGCCGGGGTGATGACGACGGGATTCAGGCTGCCCAGCTCACCGTAGAACGGGATGGGGTCCGGGCGCGCGGCGGCCAGGTCGAACAGGGCGCGCCCGCCGGGGATCGAACCCGTGAACCCGACCGCCTGGACGGCCGGGTCCTGCACGAGCGCGGTGCCGGCTGCCCGGCCCTCGACGAGGGCGAAGATGCCGTCGGGGGCGCCGGCCGCGGCCAGGGCGTCCGCCACGATCCCGGCGGTGCGGCGGGACAGTTCCAGGTGCCCGGAGTGCGCCTTGACGATCACCGGGCAGCCGACCGCCAGCGCGGACGCCGTGTCCCCGCCGGCCACCGAGAACGCGAACGGGAAGTTCGACGCCGAGAACACGGCCACCGGGCCCAGCGGGCGCAGCATGCGGCGCAGGTCCGGCGACGGCGGCACGGAATCCGGGTTGGCGTGCTCGATCACGGCCTCCAGGTAGGAGCCCTCCGTGATGACGCGGGCGAAGAGGCGCAGCTGGCCGGTGGTGCGGGCCACCTCGCCGGTGAGCCGATCCGGGCCCAGCCGGGTTTCGGCGTCGGCGAGGGCCACGAGTTCGGCCGTGTTGGCGTCCAGCGCGTCGGCCACGGCGTGCAGCCAGCCGGCGCGTTCGGCGTCGGTGGCCGCCGCGGCGGGTCCTGCGGCGGTGCGGGCGGCGGCGGTCACGGTGGCCAGGTCTTGCGTAACGGTTTCCATGGGTGTTCCCGGGATCTATAGGTTGGTGGTGGTCTCGGCAAATGTCTCGGCGAAATCGAACCCGAGGCCCGGGGCGCCGGTGCCGGTCAGCCGGCCGTGGCCGATGGTGACCGGGGACGGTCCGGCCAGGATGCCGAGCTGGTCGAAGGAGGCGTCCTCGACGTCCTCGACCGCGACGGCGTCGGCCAGCGTCAACGCCAGCTGCCCGGACAATTCCGGCAAAAGGTGCGGCGCCACGGCGATGTGGTGTGTGCGCGCCAGTTCCACGATGCGCCGGAATGGCGTGATGCCGCCGACCCGGACGATGTTGGGCTGGATGACGTCCACGGCCGCGGCCTCGATGAAGTCGCGGAAGCGATAGATGGTGTGGACGTTCTCGCCCAACGCGATCGGCACGGGTGAGTGCTTGCGCAGTTGGCGGTACGCCCACAGGTCGTCGGCCCGGATCGGCTCCTCCAGCCAGTGCAGGTTGAACTGCTCCAGCCGGGCCAGGGCGCGGACTGTGGTGGGCAGGTCCCAGCGCTGGTTGGCGTCGATCATGAGCCGCCGGTCCGGGCCGATCACGTCCCGCACCGCGGCGACCCGCTCGATGTCTTCGGCGATCGAGGGCTTGCCCACCTTGATCTTCACCGCCTCGTGGCCGGCGGCCACCCAGCGGCGGGCCTGCGCCACGAGATCCGCGAGCGGGTAGTGCAGGTTCACCCCGGAGCCGTACACCTCCACGGAGTCACGGCGTTGCCCGAGCAGGCCGGCCACGGACGTGCCGGCGCGCCGTGCCGCGGCATCCCAGAGGGCCAGGTCCAGCCCGGCCATGGCGATGGTGGTCAGCCCGCCGCCGCCGGCCTCGTGCAGGCGCAGCCACAGCCCATCCCACACGGCTTCCGGCTCGGCGGGGCGCCCGGTGGCGAACGGGGCGATGTCGTGGTCCAGCAGCGCCTTGACCGCGTGTGGGCCGATCGTCGGCGTCCAGGCGAACCCGTGGCCGGTGCCCCCGTCGGAGAGCTCGACGTCGGTGACGATCACGTGGTTCTCCGGCGCCTCCGCACCCCAGCTGCGCCGCAACGGCACGGTCAGCAGCCGGGTGCGCAGTCCGGTGATGGTGGTAGTCATCGGGCCCCGGCCAGCTCGTGGCCCTTGGCCAGGATGGCCTTGAGCCGGACCTCCTGCTCCGGTGTGGGGTCCACCAGCGGCGGGCGGACGGAGCCCACCGGCAGGCCGGCCAGGCGCAGGCCCGCCTTGATGAGGGACACGCCGAAGCCGGGCGTCTCGTCGCGCAGGCGCACCAGCGGCACGTAGAAGCCCTCCAGCAGCGCCGCACGGCGGTCCTCGTCGCCGTCGACGTAGGCGCGGTGGTACGCCGTCGCGATTTCCGGAGCCATGGCGAACGCGGCCGACGAGTACAGCGGGATGCCCAGGCCCCGGTAGGCGCCCTGGGTCAGTTCCGCGGTGAGCAGGCCGTTGAAGAAAAGGAAGTCGGTGCGCCCGGTGGCCCGCACGGCGGAAACGATCTCCTGGGCCGCGCCCACGTCGCCCACGCCGTCCTTGAAACCGATCACCTTCGGGTTGGCCGCCAGCGCCGCCATGGCGTCGGCCGTGAACCTCGCATTGGCGCGGTGGTACACGATGACCGGCAGGGGCGTGGCATCGGCGATCGCCTCGACGTAGGCGATGAGCCCGGCCACGGGCGCGCCCACCAGGTATGGCGGGAGCACCAGCAGCGCGTCGGCGCCGGCCTGCTCGGCCACCCGGGCGGCTGCGAGCGCGTGGCCCAGCGGCCCGCCGGCACCGGCCACCACGGGCACGGCCCCGGCGACGACCTCGACGGCGGCCCGCACCACGGTGCCGATCTCCTCCAGGGCCAGGGCGTGGAACTCGCCCGTGCCGCAGGCCGGGAACACGCCGCCGGGCCCGTGCGGCAGGCGGGAGGCGATGTGCTCCTTGAGCAGGGCGACGTCGACCTCGTCGGTCTCGGTGAACGGGGTGACGGGGAAGAACAGGACTCCGTTGAATTCCATGGAAGGCTCCTAGCGGGCGATCGCGGAGACCGCGGCGGGGGTGGTGGACAATTCGGTGCGCCAGCTGCGCGTGGGCTCCCAGCCGAGGACCGCACGGGCCTTGGCGATGGAGAATGCCGGCGCCGTGCCGGTGAGGCCGGCGGCGAGCGCCGCGCTGCCGGGCACGAAGCGCGGCAGCAGCGCGGCCAGCGGCTCGGTGGCCAGGGCGTCCGCCGCCCCGACGAAGAACGTCTGGGCGTTCTCGATGTCCGCCATGCGCTCGAGCAGCACGGCCAGGAAGTCGGCCACGTCGCGGGCGTCCACATAGTTGAACAGCGCCGGGGCGGACAGTGCGGGGTCGGCCAGCCGTTCAGCCAGCGTGTGCCCCTGCTGCGTCGGCGCGCCGGCCCATTCCTCCGGCGAGATGACGAAGCAGGGGCGGAACGCCGCGTACCGCAGGCCGCGCGTGTCGGCCGTGGCGAACATGGCCATGACCTGTTCGGCGATGTGCTTGGAGAGCGCGTACGCGTTCCACGGCCTCGGGGTGGTGCGCTCGTCCAGCGGGAAAGCCTCGGGCAACCAGCCGGCCGGGTTGCCATAGCCGAGCACCGTGGGGCTGGACGCCGTGATGATCCGCGCGACGCCCGCCTCGGTAGCGGCGCCCAGCACGTTGTACGCCAGCAGCGTGTTCGTCTTGAGTATCACGTCCTCGGGGGCGCTGAACGGCACGGCGATGGCGGCCAGGTGGATCACCGCGTCCGGGGTGTGCCGGGCCATGACGGCCCGCACGGCCGCGGCGTCGAGCAGGTCGACCGATTCCTGGACGACGCCGTCGAACGCGGGGTCCACGGGCAGCGGGTCGCGGTCGATCGAGACGACCGCGTGCCCGGCGGCGGCGAATCCGGCCACGACGCTGCGTCCCAACCGCCCGGATCCGCCGGTGACGAGGATGGTGCTCATGCCCGGTCCCGCGTGGAGTCCCGCTTGGACAGGTCCGCACCCAGGCCCAGGTCCGCGATCCGCACGGGCAGGCCGGTGGCCAGCGATTCGTTGCCGGCGATGCCGACCGCCACGGACCGCAAGCCGTCCAGATAGCCGGACGGGCGGCCCAGCGGGTCCGCGCCGGGGCCGTTGAACAGGTCGGAAAGCAGCAGCACGTCGCCGCCGCCGTGCCCGCCCTCGCCGTTGACGATTCTCACCTCGCGGGCGGCCTCCCAGTGCCGCTGGACCACCAGGCGCTCGCCGTTGCGGCGCACGGCGTCGTCCTCCTCGATGGGCGTGGCGCTGGGATCCAGCACGGTCTTCGCGTCCCCTCTGGTGACGACGGCGGCGCGCTCCACGACCTCGAGTTCGGCCCGTCCCTCGGTGCCGTTGACGCAAACCCGGTAGCCCTCCCAGGGGCTGTGCGCGTTCAGCGAGTAGCTCAGCGTGGGGCCGCCGTCGTAGTCCACCACCAGGGCCAGGTTGTCCTCGATGGTGATGCCGGGGCCGAACACGTCCTGGTCGCGGATGTACCCGTCGAGCGCTTCGTTGTCCAGATAGAGGGCCTTGAGCTTGGCGTCCTCGCGCAGGTCCAGCGCGAACGGGTCATGGCCACCCGAGTCGTTGGTGCCGCGGGCCGGCCGGTCGCCCAGGCCGCGCGCGGCGGCATTCGTCTCACCGTAGAAGCGAAGCCCGCCGGAGGCGAACACGCGCGCGGGGACGTCGTCGATCCACCAGTTCACCAGGTCGAAGTGGTGCGAGGCCTTGTGGATGAGCAGGCCGCCGGAGTTCTGCTTCTGGCGGTGCCAGCGCCGGAAGTAGTCGGCGCCGTGCACGGTGTCCAGCATCCAGTTGAAGTCGATCGAGGTGACCGTGCCGATCGCGCCGCCCTGGATGAGCTGCTTCAGCGCGCTGTTGCGCGGCGAATACCGGTAATTGAAGGTCACGACGACGTTGCGCCCGGTTTCGCCGATGGCCTCGGTGATCCGCCGGCAGCCGTCGGCAGTGATGGTCAGCGGTTTTTCAACGACGACGTCGGCACCGGCACGCAGCGCGGTGACGATGTAGTCGGCGTGGGTGAAGTCCGGCGTCGTGATGATGACCCGGTCGATCGCCTGGCCGCGGATGACGCCGGCCAGCTCGGCCGGGTCAAAGGACGCGGGCGGCGCCGCGCCGGCCTCCTCGCGCAACCCGGCGAGCAGGCCGCGGTAGTAGCCGACGCGGCCGGCGTTGACGTCGCCGATGGCCACCAGCTCCGCCACGTCGGCGTGGGCGCCGAGGATGGCGCGCATGTACATCTCCGAACGCGAGCCGGTGCCGACCAGCACAACCCGGGATCTGGCGCCGGTTCCGGCTCCCGCCTGCGCCGGGTTGTGCTGGTCGGCGCCGGCGGGGGATGCCACTGTATTCCTCATGGGGTCAACTGCCCTTTCCAGGTTCGTCGTCGGCGGCCGTTGTCACCGGTCCACCCTGTTCTTCATCGTGGGCGAAGCATGGGATAAGATCTGAGAAAGCGTTTTCTCAAACCGTTGTAAGCTTTCTATCAACAGTCCGGGCGTCCCGTCAACAGGTGCCGCACCCCGCACCAGTGGGCAGGACCGACCCGGAGACCGAAAGGGGTCACGATGGCCAGGGGCACACTCAATCGACGCGTGGGCATTTCCGATGTCGCGGAGAAGGCGGGCGTATCGCTGGCCACCGTCTCGCGCGTGATGAACGGCAACTTCACGGTCGCCGCGGACATCGCGGAACGGGTGCGGGCCGTGGCCACGGAGTTGAACTACCAGCCCAACCCGACCGGGCGGAACCTGGCCCGCGGCAAGACCGACACGATCGGCGTCGTCGTCCCCGACCTGGGGAACCCCACGTTCCAGACGGTGCTGCGCGGCGTCAGCCGCGCGGCCGCACAGGACGGCTACCGCGTGCTGATCGCGGACTCGTCGGAGGTGTCCAGCGAGGAGTCGATCCTGGCCGGCGAGGCGCGCCGGCGCTGTGACGGCGTCGTATTGTGCGCGCCGCGCATGAGCGACGCCGAGCTGGCCGAGCTGGCACCGACCCTGCACCCGCTGGTGCTGGTCAACCGCACGACGGCGGATCCGTCACCCAGTCTCACGGTGGACTACGGCCGGGGCATCCAGGACCTGGCCGCACACCTGGTGGACCTGGGGCACACCCGCCTCGCGTTTTCGGCCGGGCCGGCCAACAGCGCGTCGAACGCGCTGCGGCTGGCCGGGCTGGAGACCTTCATGTCCGCCCACCCCGGCGTCGAGCTGCAAATCCTGCCGGGCGGGTCGACGTTCGAGGACGGCCACGCCTCCGCCGACGCCGTCCTTGCGTCCGGCGCCACGGGCATCCTGGCCTTCAACGACCTCACCGCCATGGGCCTGCTCAGCGCCCTGAACGAGCGGGGCGTGAACGTGCCGGCGGACGTCTCACTGACAGGTTTCGACGACATCCAGTTCGCGGCCTACACGACGCCGCCGTTGACCACCGCCGCGGTGCCCAGCATGGATGTGGGCGAGCAGGCCTGGCGCCAGATGCGGGCCCTGCTGAACGACACGGACATCCCCGATCCCGCCCTGGTCTTCGCCCCCCACATCGTCGTCCGGGGCAGCACGGGACCCGCGCCCCGGTAACGCGGCCCTCAACGACAGACCACCGACACGTGGCGATGGCCGGCCACCCGCCGTCGGAGCCGTCAACCGAAAGCGGTGCCCGGGTTCGCTGCGAAACCCGGGCACCGCCGTCGTCCTTGGTGCGTATGCGCTAGATCAGGCCCTGTGCCAGCATGGCGTGCGCCACCTTGACGAAGCCGGCGATGTTGGCGCCCATGACGTAGTTGCCCGGGACGCCGTAGGTCTCGGCGGTCTCGGCACAGCGGTCGTGGATGCCGACCATGATGTCGGTCAGGCGCGCCTCCGTGTGTTCGAAGGTCCAGGCGTCGCGGCTGGCATTCTGCTGCATTTCCAGCGCGGACGTGGCCACGCCGCCGGCGTTGGCGGCCTTGCCCGGGCCGAACAGCACGCCGGCCTCCTGGAAGATCGCGGCGGCCTCGGACGTGCAGGGCATGTTCGCGCCCTCCGCCACGGCGACCAGCCCGTTCTTCACCAACCGGGTGGCGGCCTCGGCGTCGAGCTCGTTCTGGGTGGCGCACGGCAGCGCCACGGCGGCGTCGACGTCCCACACGGAGCCGCCCTCGACGTAGCTCACGCCCGCGCCGCGGCGTACCGCGTACTCCTTCAGGCGGCCGCGCTCAACCTCCTTGATCTGGCGGAGCAGGGCGACGTCGATGCCGGCCTCGTCGACGACGTAGCCGGACGAATCGGAGCAGGCCACGACCTTCGCTCCGAGCTGCTGGGCCTTGGCGACGGCGTACGTGGCGACGTTGCCGGAGCCGGACACGACGACGCGCTGGCCGTCAAACGAGCTGCCGCGGGTCTTGAGCATCTCCTGGGCGAACAATACCGTGCCGAAGCCCGTGGCCTCGGGGCGCACGAGCGAGCCGCCCCAACCGACGCCCTTGCCGGTCAGCACACCGGACTCGTAGCGGTTGGTGATGCGCTTGTACTGGCCGAACAGGTAGCCGATCTCGCGCCCGCCCACGCCGATGTCGCCGGCCGGGACGTCCGTGTACTCGCCGATGTGGCGGTACAGCTCGGTCATGAACGACTGGCAGAACCGCATGACCTCGGCGTCCGACTTGCCGCGCGGGTCGAAGTCGGAGCCGCCCTTGCCGCCGCCGATGGGCATGCCGGTCAGCGCGTTCTTGAAGATCTGTTCGAAGCCGAGGAACTTCACGATGCCCAGGTACACCGACGGGTGGAAGCGCAGGCCGCCCTTGTAGGGCCCGAGCGCCGAGTTGAACTCGACACGGAAGCCGCGGTTGATGTGGACGTTCCCGGCGTCATCGGTCCACGGCACGCGGAAGATGATCTGACGCTCCGGCTCGCACACGCGCTGCAGCACGGCGGCGTCGACGAATTCCGGGTGCTTGTCCATGACCGGGCCAAGGCTTTCAAAGACCTCGGCAACCGCTTGGTGGAATTCCTTCTCGCCTGGGTTGCGGGCCAATACTTCGTTCTGGATGGCTTCGAGCCTGGCGTCCATGGGACCTCCCGGGTATGGTGGGCGCCCGCGGAGGGCGCATAAGTATGCTCACGAGCAGTTTTCCAGCCACGTCGCCGGGGAGCCAATTTTTCTCTGAATGCGGGACGATCTGCAGGATCGTTCCGAAATTACCGGTCTATTGCGGGCTTAATCCCGTTTGCGCCCGAACTTCCGCTTGGGCAGGTTGGCCAGCAGGTCGGCGGCCTTGTTGGCGGCGCGCCCGACACTGCGGCTGATCTGCTGCTGGACCGTACCCTCATGGTCCACCCGGCCGGCGATCGGGGCCAGCGTCTGGCGCACCGGATCTCCATCCGGCACGGGTGAGTCGGCCGGCAGCTCGTCGGCCGGCTCCCCGGCCGGGGCGGCCGAGGCCTGGGCGCCGGCGCCCAGGCCGGTCAGCCAGGCGGCCACATGGTGCAGCGGGGCGGCGTTGAGGCTGTAGAAGCGTTTCTGCCCCTGCGCCCGCATGGCCACGAGGCCCGATTCGCGCAGGACGCGCAGGTGCTTGGACACGGTGGGCTGGGAGACGCCGAGTTCCTCCACGAGCTGCCCCACGGACTTGTGCTCGTCGGCGAGGGCGTCCAGGATGTCACGCCGGGTCGCCTCGGCTATGACGGCGAAAACATCTTCAATGGCCATCCCCCCACCCTAGCGACATATGCGTGGGACGGCATCAGTCGAACCACGGGTCCAGCCCGTACAGCGGGAACACTTCCTTCCGGGTCGCCATGACGGCCCGGTCAACCGCGTCCCCGGGGTTGTAGCCGGCCTCCCACGACCGCCACCACGTGTCGGCGTCCTCGCCCATCAGCCGTGGCGCCTCGACCCCGTACCGGTCCCTGACGTATTGCCGCCACGGTTCGGGTACCGGCGTCCGCAACGGGACGGGCTGGCCGGACACGATGGCCATCAGGTGGGACCAGGCGCGCGGCACCACGTCCACCACCCTGTAGCCGCCGCCGCCCACGGCAATCCAGCGGTCCTCGCACACAACGGCCGCGAGTCCGCCGATGCTCAGCGCCGCCTCCCGCTGGCCGTCCACGGACGTGTTCAGGTGGGCCAGGCCATCGTCCCGGTGCGAGTCGCAACCGTGCTGGCTGACGATCACGTCGGGTTCGAAGGCCCTGACCAGCTGGGGCACGACGGCGTGGAACGCGCGCAGCCAGCCGGCGTCGCCGGTCCCGGCCGGCAATGCCACGTTGACGGCCGAGCCCCGGGCGCCCGGCCCGCCGATCTCATTGGCGAAGCCCGTGCCGGGGAACAGTGTCAGCCCGCTTTCGTGCAGTGAGATGGTGAGCACCCGCGGTTCGTCCCAGAAGATCTCCTGCGTGCCGTCGCCGTGGTGGGCGTCGATGTCGATGTACGCCACTTTCCCCACGCCCGCATCCAGCAGGCGGGCCACGGCCAGCGCGGCGTCGTTGTAGATGCAGAACCCCGCGGCGTGGTCGCGGCCGGCATGGTGCATGCCGCCGGCGAAGTTCACCGCCCGCACGGAGGACCCTGTGAGCACGGCGTCCGCGGCCACGAGGGACCCGCCGGCCAGCCGCGCGCTGGCCGCGTGCATGCCGGCGAACGCCGGGTCGTCCTCCGTGCCCAGGCCCAGGGCCGGGAACGATCGCGACGGGTCCTCCCCCACCGCGTGAACGGCGGCGATGAAGTCGCGCCCGTGCACCCGGGCCAGCTCGTCGTCGGAGGCCACATAGGCCCCGACCACGCGCACGGACGGGCGGGCCAGGATACCCAACTGCTCCGCCAACCGGGACGTCAGCTCCAGGCGCACCGGCGACATGGGGTGCCCGGGACCGAAGTTGTATGCGGTCATGGCCGGATCGCAGACTATGCTTGTCGGGACGGCCGTTGGCCCGGGGCTCGCGAAGGATGACATCCCTCACAGGCTACCGAACAAGCGGCCGATCCTGCCGTATCAGGCACGGGGCATGACGCGCGGTCGAGGAGGTGCTTGCGGGGCATTGGCCACCACTACAAACCGCGCTACCCGCTCTGTCGCGGACCGCCTGTCGTTCATCGTCGCCATCCGCGACTTCGTCGACCGGGTCGCCAACAGTTCCCCCGCCCGGCTGGCCCTCATCGTGTTCGCCCTGGTCATCCTCGCGTTCACGCTCGTGCTCGGCCTGCCAATGTCCGCCGCCGACGGCAAGGCCACGGCCTTCCATGACGCCCTGTTCACGGCCGCCTCGGCCGTCTGCGTGACCGGGCTGACCACGGTGTCCACGGCGTTGCACTGGTCGTTCTTCGGCCAGCTGGTCATCCTGATCGGCATCTTCGTCGGCGGCTTGGGCATCCTGACCCTGGCCTCGCTGATGTCCCTCATGGTCAGCAAGCGCCTGGGCGTGCGCGGCAAGCTCATCGCCCAGGAGGCCATGAACGCCGGCCGGCTCGGCGAGGTCGGCACGCTGCTGCGCATCGTCATCACCACCTCCGTGGCCGTCGAGCTGATCCTGGCGCTCGTGCTGGCGCCGCGCTTCCTGATCCTGGGCGAAACCCTGCCGCAGGCCATCTGGCATGCGGCGTTCTACTCGATCTCCGCGTTCAACAACGCCGGCTTCACCCCGCACTCCGACGGCGTGGTGCCGTATGAGTCGGACCTGTGGGTCCTCATCCCGCTCATGGTGGGCGGCTTCATCGGCTCGCTCGGCTTTCCCGTCATGATGGTGCTGCTGACCGCCCGCCACCACGTGCGCAGGTGGACGCTGCACGCGAAACTGACCGTCCAGGTCTCGCTCATGCTGCTCGCGGCCGGGGCCATCCTCTGGGGCGCGTTCGAGTGGACCAACCCGGCCACCATTGGCGGCATGAGCGTCGGGGACAAGATCACGCACTCCATCTTCGCCTCCGTCATGACCCGCTCGCTGGGCTTCAACCTGGTGAACATGGACTCCATGCACTCCTCCACCATGCTGCTCACGGACGCGCTCATGTTCGTTGGCGGCGGCTCCGCCTCAACGGCCGGCGGCATCAAGGTCACCACGCTGGCCGTCATGTTCCTGGCCATCGTGGCGGAGGGCCGCGGCGACAACGACGTGAAGGTGTACGGGCGCACCATCCCGCAGGGCACCATGCGCGTGGCCATCTCCGTCATCGTGATGGGTGCCACGTTCGTCATGGTCGCGACCGGGCTGCTGCTGGCCATCAGCGGCCAGAGCCTGGACCGCGTGTTGTTCGAGACGATTTCCGCCTTTGCCACCGTGGGACTGAGCACGGGGCTCAGCGGCGAGCTGCCGCCGTCGGGCGTGTATGTGCTCGCCGCCATGATGTTCTTCGGCCGCGTCGGCTCCATCACACTGGCCGCCGCGCTGGCCCTGCGCCAACGCCGCCAGCTGTACCACTACCCGGAAGAAAGGCCGATCATTGGCTGACAAACCCACCTCCAGCAACCGTCCGCCGCACAACGCCCCCGTGCTTGTCATCGGCCTGGGCCGCTTCGGTTCGGCCACGGCCGCGCAACTGGTCAAGCAGGGCCGGGAAGTGCTGGCGATCGAACGCGACCCGGCGCTCGTGCAGAAGTGGGCCGGGGCGCTCACGCACGTGGTGGAGGCCGACGCGACCAACATCGACGCGCTGCGGCAACTCGGCGCACAGGACTTCAGCTCCGCCGTCGTCGGCGTCGGCACCTCGATCGAGTCAAGCGTGCTCATCACCGTCAACCTGGTGGACCTGGGCATCGAGCACCTGTGGGTCAAGGCGATCACGCACTCGCACGGCAAGATCCTGACCCGCATCGGCGCCAACCATGTCATCTACCCGGAGGCCGACGCCGGCGTGCGCGCCGCGCACCTGGTGGGCGGGCGCATGCTGGACTTCATCGAGTTCGACGACGACTTCGCGATCGTGAAGATGTACCCGCCGAAGGAGACACAGGGGTTCACGCTGGAGCAGTCGAAGGTGCGCTCCAAGTACGGCATCACCGTGGTGGGCGTGAAGAGCCCGGGCGAGGATTTCACGTACGCGCAGCCGGACACGCGGGTCTCCAGCCGCGACATGCTGATCGTCTCCGGCCACGTCGACCTGCTCGAACGGTTCGCGGCCCGGCCCTGACCTCACGTTTGTCGGCCCGCCGGCGTCTACCTGTCACAGGAAGGGAGACATCATGCAGCACGGCATCATCGACTCGCCGCTGGGCCCGCTCACGGCGGTGAGGAACGACGGCGGTGTGTGCGCCCTGTACATGGCGCGGCACGTGCGTCGGCCGGGTCGGGAGACGATGGGTGAACGCTCGGATGGGGCGTTCGCCGACGTGGCCGAACAGCTCGCCGAGTACTTCGCCCGCGAACGGCGCACCTTCGACCTTCCGCTGGCGCCCGTGGGGAACCCGTTCCAGCAGCGTGTGTGGGCGGCGCTGCGACTGATCCCGTACGGCACGACGTGCAGCTATGGCGACCTGGCCGCGTCCCTGGGCGACCGGTCCATGGCGCAGGCCGTCGGGTCGGCGAACGGGCGGAACCCGATCAGCATCATCGTCCCCTGCCACCGGGTGGTCGGCGCGGACGGGTCCCTGGTGGGCTACGCCGGCGGCTTGGACCGCAAGCAGTTCCTGCTCGAGCTGGAGGATCCCAGGCGGACCCACACCGAGGCGTTGTTTTGACGCCCGCTCCCACGCTGCCGCCCTTCGAATTCGTCGTCGAGGCCCATGGTGCCGCCGTGTTGCGCGTGTGCCGGGCCCTGGTGGGGGTCCAGGACGCCGACGACGTGTGGCAGGAGACGTTCCTGGCCGCGCTGCGCGCCTACCCGGAGTCCGCCGGGGTGCGCAACCGTGAGGCCTGGCTCGTCACGATCGCCCGGAACAAGGCCACCGACCACCACCGCAAGGCCGGCCGGCTGCCGGTGCCGGTCGATCACCAGGCCGTCGCGGGTCTCGATTCCGGGGTGCCGGCCCCAGGCGTTCCGCGGCCGGCGGCGGGCGGCGATGACGCCGTCGTCCGCGCCGTGGCCGCCGGTGAGACGGCCACCGTCCTGTGGGCGGCGATCGGCGCGCTGCCGCCCAGGCAGCGCGAGGCGGTCGTGTACCACCACCTGGCCGGCCTGCCCCATGCCGAGGCGGCCACATTGATGGGCGGCAACGCGGCCGCCGCCCGGCGCGCGGCGGCGGACGGCATGAGGTCCTTGCGCGCGGCGCTGCAGGGCACGGGATTCGACGGGAAGGATGTGTGATGGCACGGTTGCCGATTGAGCTTGCCGACCTGGCCGCGGGCGAGGACGCGTCACTGCACCGGCTGCGCGCCTTGTTGGGTGCCGCGGCGGGGGCCCAGGGCCTGGTCGATGTGGCGTACCGCGTGGTCGACTCCCCCGTGGGCCCGCTGCTGCTGGCCGGTACGGAGGCCGGGCTGGTGCGGGTCGCGTTCGAACGGGAGGGGCACGACGACGTGCTGGAGTTCCTGTCCGCCGCGATCAGCCCGCGGGTGCTGGCCGAGCCGGCGCGGCTCGACCCGGCGGCCCGGGAACTGGACGAGTACTTCGCCGGCCGGCGGCAGGTGTTCGACCTGCCGCTGGACTTCCGGCTGGCCACCGGGTTCCGCCGCGAGGTCCTGGCCCACCTGCCCGAGATCGGCTACGGGCACACGGCCAGCTACGCGGGCGTGGCCGCCCTGACGTCCAGCCCGCGGGCCGTCCGGGCCGTGGGGACCGCCTGCGCCCGGAACCCGCTGCCCCTGGTCGTGCCGTGCCACCGCGTGGTCCGGGCCGACGGCAGCCCGGGCGGCTACGTGGGCGGGGCGGACGCGAAATCCCTGCTGCTGCGCTTCGAGGCCGGGCGCCTGCGCCCGTAGCGGTCAGGCCCCCAACTCGGCCGTGATCTGGGCGGCGCGGGCGGCGGCGGCACGGGCCCCGGCGGCCACGATGCCCGGCAGACCCTGCGCGTCGAACGTGGCGATGGCCTGCTCCGTGGTGCCGTTGGGGCTGGTGACGCCCCGGCGCAACGCCGTCGCGTCGGCGCCCGGCTCGGCCAGCATGAGGCCCGCCCCGGCCACGGTCTCGCGGGCCAGCACGGCCGCGATGCCCTCGTCGAGGCCGAACCCGACGGCCGCGGCGGCCATGGCCTCGGCCAGGTAGAACGCGTAGGCGGGGCCGGAACCGCTGATGGCGGACACGGCGTCCTGCTGCTCCTCCGGCACATCCAGCACGATCCCGGCCCCGTCGAAGATCTGGTGTGCGGCGGCCAGGTGGGAGGCGGCGGCGTGCGTGCCGGCGGACAGTGCCACGACACCGCGGCCCACCGTCAGGGGCGTGTTCGGCATGGATCGCACGACCGGCTGGCCAGGGCGCAGCGCCGCCTCCAGCTGCGCCACGGACACGGCGGCCGCCACGCTGACGACGACGGCGCCCGGCTCGAGCGCGTCGGCCACCTCCCGGCACAGGGCCGCGATGCCGACCGGCTTGACGGCCAGGATGACGACGGCGGCGCCCACGACGGCCTGGACATTGGCCTGGTCGTCCTCCTGGGAGGCGATCGCCGTGACCCCGTGGCGCTGGGCCAGCTCGTTGGCGCGTTCCGGCCGGCGCACCGTGACGACGACGTTCGTGGGGTCGGTCCCGGCGGACAGCAGGCCGGTCAGGATGGCTTCGCCCATGGAGCCGCAGCCGAGGAATGCAATCTTTTTGCTCATGGCTCCATCTTTGACGGTGCGCCCCGGTGGTGGCAATCCGCCGCCGCACCGGAGGCGCGCACCCACCGATTGCCAGCCTTTTCCCAGCGTCGCGCAAGGCTTCGTTCAGAGTCGATCCATAGAGTCATGACTACCTCATAGAGGTGCGAGTGATGACGGATTGGAAGCCGGTTTCGGCTTCCCGTCCACGCGCCGGAGACCGGGCAGTGATTCCCCCAAGAGCTGGCCCCGTCTCCGGCGCCCTCTCATTTAAGCGGCCATCCATGTGAATGCCGGCCTGGGCGTCGACACGCGCATGGACATCCACTCTCGTTTACTGGCACTGTTCGATTAATGGGGAACACCCAGCTTCCACTCCGGCGATTCCCAACGTGAGCCCCTAATGTTTTAGTTACCTCATAAAAGGTGCGAGTGATGATCGGACTGGTCCTGTCCTGAGAACCAGTCAAATCGCCGGAGAACTCGCCAGCGTTTCCCCCCATCCGCTGGCCATATGTTCTCCGGCGATTTCGCTTTTAAGGCCCGTCGGTGATTGAGCCTGCCACGGGTCTCGACAAGCTCGACCACCGGTGATTGAGCCTGTCGAAATCACGGGGTCTCGACAAGCTCGACCACCGGTGATTGAGCCTGTCACGGGTCTCGACGAGCTCGACCACCGCAGCTCGACCACCGCACCCTACGGAAGCGTCTGGCCCAGGTGCACGCGGGCGAACTCGAGCGTCTCCGCCAGCCACTCCTCGCGTTGACCGGCGCCCTTGGCCTTGCGTGTGGAGATCTCGGCGACCACGGCGCCGTCGAACCCGTTGCCGGCCACATGGGCGAGCACCGCCGCGCAGGCCTGGTTGCCGTGGCCGGGGATCAGGTGCTGGTCCTTGCCGTTGGACGTGCCGTCGGTCAGGTGGATGTGCCGCAGCCGCTCGCCCAGCGACATGATCGCGTCCAGGCTGTTCGCCTCGGCTGTCGCGGCATGGGAGAAGTCCCACGTCACATCCGCGTAGTCGAGCGGCACCGGGTCCCAGTGCGGCAGGTACGCCAGCGCCTCGCGCCCGCGCACGCGCCACGGGTACATGTTCTCCACGGCGATGCGCACCCCGAACGTGTCGGCGATGTCGCGCACGCCGTGCGCGAACGTTTCGGCGTAGTCGTTCTGCCACCGGAACGGTGGATGGACGACGACGACGTCGGCACCCACCTCCACGGCCATCTGCGCCGAGCGCTGGATCTTGTTCCAGGGGCTCCCCCACACCTGCTGTGTCAGCAGCAGGGTCGGGGCGTGGATGGCGAGGATCGGCTGGTCGTACCGCTCGGCCAGCTGCAGCAGGGCGTGCGCGTCCTGGCTCGTGCCGTTGTGCGTGACCAGCACCTCCACGCCGTCGTAGCCCAGGTCGGCGGCAACCGCGAACCCGTCGTGGACGGTCAGCGGGTACACCGAGGCGGTCGACAAGGCCACCGGGATGTCCCGGTGGCCGGAGGCTGGCGTCGAGGTTTCCATGCTCACACCGCCCGGGCGTTCTTCAGTTTCCGGGACACGTGCGCGGGCGGCTCCAGCGGACCTTCGAACATGAGCTGGTCGAGCCGGCGCAGGATGAGTCCCTCACGCAGCGCCCACGGGCTGATCTGCAGCGACTGGACCTTGAACAGTTCCAGCGCCGTCTGCGCCACCAGCGCCCCGGCCAGCACCTGCTTGGCCCGGGCGTGCGACACGCCGGGCAGGTGCAGGCGGTCGTCGGAGGACATGGCGGACAACCGCTGGCTCCACAAACCCAGGTCGGTCAGGTGCAGTTCGCGCCGCACATAAGGTCCCATGGCCGACGGCGCCGCGCCGGCAACGCGCGCCAGCGCCCGGAAAGACTTGGAGGAGCCGGTGACGACATTCGGCGCACCCAGCGCGCCGACCCGTGCCACGGGCTCCTTCAACGTCGCCTTGATGTGCCGGCGCAGCTCCTTGACGCTCTTGGCCGTCGGCGGGTCCCCCGCCAACCAGTCACGGGTCAGCCGTCCCGCCCCCAAGGGCACGGAATAGGCGACGTCGGGCAGCTCGTTGGCGCCCTGGGCGATCTCGAACGAGCCGCCGCCGATGTCCAGGTTCAGGATGGTTCCGGCGCCCCATCCGTGCCAGCGGCGGATGGCGAAGAACGTCATGGCCGACTCCTCCTCGCCGGTGAGCTCCGTCAGGCGCACGGTCGTCTCGTGCTGCACCCGCTCCAGCACGGCGGCACCGTTCGTCGATTCCCGGATCGCCGACGTGCAGAACGCCAGCAGGTCCTTGGCCTTGTGCTTGGCCGCAAACTCCCATGCCTCGAGGATGAACTCGATCAGCTCGTGCTGGCCGTCCTCGGTGATGTTGCCGTCCGCGTCCAGGTACGCGACCAGGCTCAAGGACCGCTTGTGCGACGCGTACGGCACGGGCATCGCGCCGGGCCGTGCGTCCACGAGCAGCAGGTGCACGGTGTTGGACCCGATGTCGAGTACGCCTAGTCTCATGTGCCCATTATTGCGCGTCAGGGCCATCGTGACGTGCCGCTCCCGTGCCGGCTACTTCCTGGCCGCCACCTTCCGCTTGGCAGGGGCTTTCGCGGGGCGCTTGGCCGGACCACGTTCACGCTTCTCGGCGAGGAGTTCGACGGCGCGTTCGGCCGTCAGCTCGGCCACGTCCGTGTCACGCGGGACGGTGATGTTCGTGACGCCGTCGGTCACGTACGGGCCGAACCGGCCCTCCTTGACGACGATCTTCTTGCCGGAGACCGGGTCCTCGCCGAATTCGGCCAGCGGGGCCACGGCGGCGCGGGCGCCGCGCTGCTTCGGCTGCGAGTAGATCTCCAGGGCCTGCTCGAGCGTGATCGTGAAGATCTCGTCCTCGGTGCCAATCGAGCGGGAGTCCGTGCCCTTCTTCAGGTACGGGCCGAACCGGCCGTTCTGCACCGTGATCTCCACGCCCTCGGCGTCGGCACCCAGCACGCGGGGCAGGCTCATCAGGGCCAGCGCCTCATCGAGGGTCACGGTGTCCACGGTCATCGTCTTGAACAACGAGCCGGTGCGCGGCTTGACCTTGACCGGCTTCTTCGGCGGCTTGGGCTTGCCGTTCTTGTAGTACTCGACGGGCTGGTTGGCCAGCTCCTCGGCCGTCGGCTCCGGGATCACCTCGGTCACGTACGCGCCGTACCGGCCGTTCTTCGCCACGACGGTGCGCCCGGTGGCGGCGTCGGTGCCGAGCACGCGCTCCTCGGGGGCGGCGGTCTCCATGAGTTCCTGCGCCTTCGCGGGCGTCAGCTCATCCGGGGCCAGGTCCTCGGGCACGTTGGCGCGGGCCGACTCGATGACCTCCCCGGTCTTCGGGTCGAGCGTGGGAACCGTGCTTTCCAGGTAGGGGCCGAACTTGCCCACGCGCAGCACCAGGGTGTCCGTGATGGGCAGCGAGTTGATCTCCCGGGCGTCGATCTCACCCAGGTTGTTGACGATGCCCAGCAGGCCGGCATCCTCGTCGCCACCGAAGTAGAAGTGCTTGAGCCAGTCCGAGCCCTGTTCCTGGCCGTTCGCGATCCGGTCCAGCCCGGTCTCCATGGCGGCGGTGAACTTGTAGTCCACGTAGTCGCCGAAGTGCCGCTCGAGCAGCCGGATCACGGAGAACGCCACCCAACTGGGCACCAGCGCGGATCCCTGCTTGCGCACATAGCCGCGGTCCATGATGGTCGACAGGGTCGACGCGTACGTGGACGGGCGGCCGATCTCCCGGTCCTCCATCTCCTTCGTCAGCGACGCCTCGGTGAAGCGCGGCGGCGGGGACGTCTCGTGCCCGGCGGCGCGCACATCGCTGGCCGTCAGCGCATCCGATTCCTGCACGTTCGGCAGCCGGCGGTCCGAGTCGTCGGAGTCATTGCGGGACTCGTCACGGCCCTCCTCGTACGCGGCCAGGAAACCGCGGAATGTGATGACGGTACCGGAGGCCGAGAACTCGGCATCGCGCCCGTCGCTCGCCTGGGCACCCAACCGGATGGTCGCCGTCGAGCCCTTCGCGTCGGCCATCTGGGACGCAACCGTGCGCTTCCAGATCAGCTCGTACAGCTTGAATTCGTCGCCCTTGAGCGAGGAGGCGACCTGCGCCGGGGTGCGGAACGAGTCGCCGGCGGGGCGGATGGCCTCGTGCGCCTCCTGGGCGTTGGCGCTCTTGTTCGCGTAGACGCGCTTGGACGCCGGCACGAACTCGGGCCCGTACAGCTCGGAGGCCTGGCGGCGGGCGGCGTTGACGGCCTCGTTGCTCAGTGCGGACGAGTCGGTACGCATATAGGTGATGTAGCCGTTTTCATACAGCCGCTGGGCGACCTGCATGGTCGATTTGGAGCTGAAGCGCAGCTTGCGTCCGGCCTCCTGCTGGAGGGTCGACGTCGTGAACGGCGCCGCGGGCCGGCGCGTGTAGGGCTTGTGCTCGACGGAGCGGACCGTGAAGTCGGCGTGTTGCAGCGCGGCCGCGAGCGACGTCGCGGCGGCCTCATCCAGGTGGGCGACGTTCCGGGCCGTGAGCTGGCCGGCGTCGTTGAAGTCGCGGCCGGAGGCGACGCGGCGGCCGTCGACGGCGACCAGCTTGGCGTTGAACGCGTCCCCGGCTTCGGCGGCCGGGGCGAACGTGCCCAGCAGGTCCCAGTAGGACGCGGCGCGGAAGGCCATGCGCTCCCGTTCGCGGTCCACGACCATGCGGGTGACCACGGACTGGACGCGCCCGGCGGACAGGCCGCGGGAGACCTTGCGCCACAGTACCGGGGAGATCTCGTAGCCGTACAGCCGGTCCAGCACGCGGCGGGTCTCCTGTGCGTCGACCAGGTCGGTGTTGATGGCGCGCAGTTCGCCGAGGGCGCGCTGCAGCGACTCCTTCGTGATCTCGGAGAACGTCATGCGGTGCACGGGCACCTTGGGCTTGAGCACCTCGAGCAGGTGCCACGCGATGGCCTCGCCCTCGCGGTCCCCATCGGTTGCGAGGTAGAGTTCGTCGGCGTCCTTGAGCGCGGCCTTGAGCTCGGCGACCTTTTTCTTCTTGTCCGGGGACACCACGTAGTACGGCTTGAACCCGTTCTCGAGGTCGACCGCGAACTTGCCGATGGAGGACTTCTTCAGCTCCGCGGGCAGGTCCGACGGCTGTGGCAGGTCGCGGATGTGGCCGATGGAGGCGTCCACGACGAAACCCTCGCCCAGGTACTTGCCAATGGTCTTGCTCTTGGCCGGTGACTCGACGATGACAAGTTTCTTGCCGGTCTTGGGCTTGCCGGCTGCTGCCTTGGTTGGCACGGTACTCCTACGGGAAATGACGAATTCGCCTTGAGGGCCCTGCTCGGGCCTAATCCACCATAGTATTACCGCCTTGGGGTGCGGGAACGAAATCGTGTACCCACCCGGCCCCTTGGCTATTGGCCCGGCGGGACCTCCGGGACCATGATCATGGTGACGTGCGTGTGGCGGGCGGCGCCGCCGTCGTCCGACTCCTCGGCGGCATCGCTGAGGTCCCGGTAGCGCCGCTCCAGCACGTCGAAATCGTCGGCGAACTGCTGTGCCTGCTCCTTCGTGAGCAGGAACTTGCTGTTCGAGAGGACGAACACCGGCCGGGTCTCCTCCGTGAACTGCTCGGAGTAGGCCAGCGCCCGCATGACCCGGTCGCGGGCCGCCCCAAGCGTGACCTCCATGAACGAGGAGCTGACGAGCTCGGACGCCTGGCGCAGGCTGCCGATGTTCAGTGAGTCGCCCGCGGCCCTCCAGTAGCGTTCCCGGCCGTCGCCGCCGGCCTCGGCGCGCACCACATAGCCCCACTTCTCCAAGGCGCGCAGGTGGTAGCTCATGGCGCTGGGCGTCAGGCCGAACCGGCGGGCCAATTCGGTTGCCGTGTGGAGGCGCGTCGAGCTGTAGAACTCGTCGACGACCTCGAGGCGCACCTTGTGCGCGCAACCGCCTGTGGCGCAACCGCTTGTGGCGCAACCGTGATTTCGTCCTCGCCGGGACGGCCCGGTTCATCGCGGCCGTCGGATATGGCGCCATCATCGTCGCCGTCCTGCTGCAGCTGCAATCCAGCATCGCCGGCCGCGAGGGGGTGTGGGCCGTGGCCGTGTCCATGGCCGCCTCCATGGCGCTGCCGGGCTTCTCGCTGCCCGTGCTGTTCGCCCTCACGGTGGTGCTCGAGGCCGCGCTCGCCGTCGCCTCGCCCACGTGGCAGGCGCTGCTGCCGCGGATCGTCGGGGAGGACCGGACCCCACGGGCCGTGGGATCCATGCAGGCCACCCTCATGCTGGCCCAGCTGGCCGGACCGGCCGCTTGACGGCCTGCGGATCCTGAACCGGGACAGGCTGTTGCGCGCCGTCCTGGCCGGAAGCATGTTCGTGGTGCTGGCTGCCGAGGCCATCAACGTTCTCGACGTGTTCTTGGCCCGAGAGACCCTCGGCGCCACGGCGGCACAATATGGCCTGCTGGCCGCGACCATCGGTGCGGGTCGACGCGCCGGCTATGCCGTGGCCGACTCCCGCGACGTGTCCCGTGCCAGGAAATCGGCGCTCGTAACCACCCGGACCATGGGCGAGAGCAGCTCGAGCAAGGCCAGCGTCTGCACCTGGGCCTCGTCGCTGACCGCGGCGCAGGCATCGGCGACGACGGTGACGTACCGCCCGGCGTCGACCGCCCCCAGCGCCGTGGAGAGGACGCAGCAGTCCGTCGCCACGCCGGTGAGCACCATTTCGGCTCCGGCCGGGACCAGCGCCGCAAGCTCCGGCCCCCACTTGGAAAACGTCGTCTTGGAGATGGTCTCGCTGCCCGGGGGGACGTCCATCGTGATGTCCCATTCCGGCGCATCTTCCGGCAGCGACATCTCATCCCATCGCTGGTAATAGGCCTGCCAGGCTCCTTGCTGGTCCTGCGGATTCGCAATGAAACGGGTGAATACGGTGGGCCCGGTGATCGAGGCACCCAGCGCCTCGATCACCGGTACAACCTCGTCATAGCGCGGGACGCACCACTGGCTGGTGCTCGCCTGGAAGCCGCTCTGCATGTCGATGACCACCAGCACTGTGGGCCGGTCCATTGACTGGGCACTCATGCGTTTTCGCCCTGGGCGACGGCGGCCAGATGATCCTTGGAACCTTCATGTGGCAGAAGTTCCGCTTCGAGGGCAAAGTGCCTCACCTTGGAGATCGGACGAAGCTTGTACGTGGCGAGGTAAACCACCACGGCGATGGCGGCGGCCACGAACATGCTCAGATCGCCGGCCTTCGGAAAGGCCGCTGCGAACGGACCGGTGTACAGCGAGGACACCCAGAACGGCATCGAGCCGACGACGCCCGCCGCCCAAGCGACGAAGCCCCACTCGAATTTCCGGGTTTTGTCGAAGAGTTGTGCCATTCCCTGCTTGGTCCGGCGAACGCCCAGGTAGTAGTCGCAGATCAGCACGGTGGCAAACGGGGCGATGAAGTACGCCGTCAGGTTCAGGAAGACGCTGAAGCCCTCATAGATGCCGTGCTGTCCCCACAGGGCCACCAAGTACGAGGCCGCGCAGATGAGGACAACGCCCGTGCTGCGCTTGATCGGCACACCCATGGTCTGGATCGAGATGGCGCCGCCATACACGTTCAGGAAGTTCTGCGAGAAGGAGGAGATGGCGATGGTGAGCAGGCCAGGGATCGCCCACGGTCCCATCAGCTGGTTCAGCGCCGTGATCGGGTCCGAGCTGCTGGCGGTTCCGGACAGGATCACGCCGACAATGCCCATCCAGGCGACGGTGACGAAGTTGCCGAGCATGGTGAAGATGCCGGCGTTGCGGCGGGTGGCCTTGGTGTCCGGCAGGTAGCGGGAGTAGTCCGAGGCGAAGGGCAGCCACGCGACCAGGAAGGCGAGGAAGTAGCCGAAGAACGTGATCCAGCTGCCGGCGCCCAGGAAGCCTTCGGCGTGCGGGTTCGCGTTGAGGGCAACGCCGCCACGGGACACGGTGACGACGGTGATCATGATGAACGCGAGGAACAGCACGATGGCCAGGATCCGCTGCAGGAAGTGGATCAGGTTGTAGCCGATGACGGCGACCAGCAGCTGCAGCAGCATGAGCACCAGGGCGGTCAGCCAGAACGGCAGGTTCGTCAGTTCGGCGATGGCCTTGCCGCCCAGGATCACCGTCACGGCGGCCCAGCCGACGCCGGCGAAGACATTCACGTAGGCCACGGGAAAGAGGTTCCCGATGAAGCCCAGCGGCCCACGCGCCTGCATTTGCTGGGGCACGCCCAGCCGAACCCCCATCCGGGACATGATGCCCATGGTGACCGAGCCGATGAACGCGCCGGCAATGATTGCCGTCACAGCGCCGAACATGGACAGCCCGAAGTAGGTTGCGCTGAAGCCCAGCACGATGATGGGGAAGTTCATTCCCGCGGCGAACCAGATGAAGAACTGCGAACTCGCCTTGCCGTGCCGTTCCACCTCGGGGATGTGCTCGACGCCGTAGGGCTCCACCTTGGTCAGGCTGTCCCGGTAGCCCCGGTCAGCGGCGGTACTTGACTCGTCTACTCTCGCCATGGTCCTAAGTCCTTTTTCTCTTGGCTTTCGGCAGCAGCGTGCTGCCCAGCGTCACGGTCACCGACGTTGGTGCCGTGTACTGTCGTGGAATTGTGCTTTTAGGGTGTGGTGCACCCAGACCCTGGCCGGCGTTGTGCCGTGGGTGCTGCGGTGCGTGGGGGGGCGTGGGCGGTCGGTGCCCGCGGGTGGCTAGTCCTGCCTGGGGACGGAGTCCATCATGACTTCGCGGGCGGAACTCCAGACATGGTCCTTCATGGCCAGTTCGGCGCCAACGCCGTCCTTTTGGGCAATCAGTTCCAGGACCCGCCGGTGTTCGGCGGTGGAGGCGGCCAGCCGGCCGGGGTGCTGGACGGAGCGCAGCACCAGCCGGTGGTAGGCCAGCTGGTTCATCAGGGTTCGGTAATGTTCGGCCAGTTTGCGGTTGTCGGAGCCGGCGACGATTGTCTCGTGGAAGTCGTGCACCAGGCTGGCGTAGGCGGCGCTGTCGTCGCGCTGCACCGCCAATTCGGAAGCCTCGACATTGGCCCGGAGCGCATCCAGTTCGGGGATGTGCCCGCGCCGCGCCATCAACCGGGCGGCCATGCCTTCCAAGGTTTCCTTGACCTCAAACATTTCAAGGATTTCCCGCCGGGTGATTTCCCGGACGAAGGTGCCAACCTTCGGCCGGATCTCCACCAGGCCCTCAATCTGCAATTGCTTGAGCGCTTCGCGGACGGGGGTCCGGCTGACCTCAAAGTATTCGGCCAGCTTTACTTCGGAGAGCGCCGTGCCCGGCGTGTAGTCGCCGCCCAGGACCAGGTCGCGGATCCGGTCCAGCAGGGCGACGTCGTCGTTCAACATGCTCTGTCCTGCTGTGTTCTGGGTCACGATGCTCTCTTGCATGGTAGAAACTCTATTTAGTCTCGGATGGGTCTGTCAATAGCTTTTCCAACATTTGCCCCTATCACCCGGCTAAACCTTGGCATTCCGGGAATCACAGGGCCTGCGACACACAACCGTCCGTGGCATACAAGGAATGCCGCCAGCGGTCGTACCATACAAGCTCAGTGGGGCAGGGCGTCCATTTCGGCCAGCGTGAGGTCACCCGTGGCCCAGTGGGCCCTGGGGATCTCGCGCACAATCACCCGGATGTGTTCGGGTTTGGCGTTGACGGTGCGCTCCACAGCGGCGTGGAGCTCGTGGATCATGGCGCGGATCTGCTCGGGGGTGCGCCCGGCAGAGACGGAAACCTCAATCAGCGGCATGCTCAGCTCCTCATGATGAAGGGGTCGGCCACCGGTTCCTCATTGGTGTTGATCCACACGCTCTTGATCCGGGTGTATTCGCGGATGGTTTCGGTGCCGTGTTCCACACCCACCCCGCTGTTCTTGAATCCCTGCCGCGGGGACATGGGAGACATGGCGCGGTAGGTGTTGACCCAGATGGTGCCGGCGTCCAGCCGGCCGGCCAGCCGGTGCGCCCGGGAGAGGTTCTGCGTCCACAGCCCCGCGGCCAGGCCGTATTGGGTGTCGTTGGCCAGCCGCAGCACCTCCTCCTCGGTCTCAAAGGCCATGATGGCCGCGACGGGGCCGAAGATCTCCTCCCGGACCACGCGCATGGAATTGTCCACATCGGTCAGCACGGTGGGTTCGTAGAAGTAACCGCCCAGACCGGCGTCGGTGGTGCGGCCGCCGGTGAGCACCCTGGCACCCTCGCTGACGCCCAGGTCCACGTAGCCGGCCACCTTGTCCCGCTGGTCGGCAAAGGCCAACGGGCCCAGCTCGGTGGCATCGGCCAGCGGATCGCCGATCACGATGGACCGTGCGCGATCGGTGACGCGCTCCAGCAGTTCGTCGTAGACGGACTTGTGCGCAAAGACCCGGCTGCCGGCGATGCAGGTCTGGCCGGCGGCGGCGAAGATTCCGGCCACCACGCCCATGGACGCATTGGCGATGTTCGCGTCGTCGAACACGATGTTCGGGGACTTGCCGCCCAGTTCCAGCGTGGAGCCGATGAAGCGCGACGCCGTGCTGGCCGCGATCCGCGACCCTGTCAGGGTGCTGCCGGTGAAGGAGATCTTGGCCAGCTTCGGATGCTCCACCAGGGCCGCCCCGGCCTCGGCGCCGAAGCCGGTGACCACGTTGACCACGCCCGGCGGGAAGCCCGCCTCGGCGGTCAGCTCGGCCAGCCGCAGCACGGTGGCGGAGGTGTATTCGGAGGGCTTGATGACCATGGTGTTGCCGGCGGCCAGCGCCGGGGCCAGTTTGCTGGTGGTCAGCGTCAGCGGCGAGTTCCACGGCGTGATGGCGCCCACCACGCCCAGCGGCTCGCGGACGGTGTAGTTGAGCACGCGCCGGTCCGAGGTGGGGATCACATCGCCCTGGATCTTGTCCGCCAGGCCGGCGTAGTAATAGTAGTACTCCGGCAGGGTGGCCATCTGGGCGCGCATTTCACGCAGCAGCTTGCCGTTGTCCAGCGTTTCCATCCGGGCCAGCTCTTCGGCGTGCTCGCCGATCAGATCTCCGAGGCGGCGCAGCAGGTGCCCGCGTTTGGTCTGGCTCAGGTCCCGCCAGCGTGGATCCTCGAAGGCCGTCTGGGCGGCATTGACCGCCTTCGAGACGTCCTCGGCGTTGCCGCGGGCCGCCGAATACAGCACGTCCAGGGTGGCGGGATTGGTGCTCTCGAAGTATTCGCCAGAGGACGGTGCCACCCATTCGGCGCCGATGTAGTGCTGGTATTTCTGGTTATTCGCCATTGAATTTCTCTCTGATGAAGGTTGTCAGGGCCGCAGCAAACTCCTGCGGCTTTTCCACCGGCAGCATGTGCCGGGCCGCCGGGACCACGACGGCGGTGCAGTCCGGCATGGCTGTGGCCAGCCGCTGCGTCATCTCCGGGGTGGACCCCGGGTCCAGCTCGCCGGTGATGGCCAGCGACGGCACCGCGATCCGGCCCAGTTCCGGGCCGATCTCGGCATCGCCGGTGGCGAAGACCCGGTAGCAGTTCAGATAGGACTGGACGTTGTTGGCCAGCAGCGTGGATTCCGTGGCGGCCACCAGTGCCGGGTCCGCGGCGGCACCGGTTTCCGGCCGGGCCGGGAACCAGCGCTGCAGCGAGGCGGCCACACTGGCCGGGAAGTCCGCGGCCGCGGCCTCCAGCCTGCCCAGGACCGCCGTCCGCTCCGCCTGGGTGCGCCGGCAGACCGAACTCACCGAGCTCAGGCTGGCCACCAGTTCCGGACGGTAGCGGGCAATGTGCTGGGCCACCAGGGCGCCGAGGGAGAACCCCACCAGGTGGGTTCCCGGCGCAAGCCGCGCCGCGACGTCGCCGGCCATCGCCGCCAGGGTGATGCCGTCCCGGGCCGGCGGCTGGCTGCCGTGGCCCGGCAGGTCCAGCGCCGTGACCTCGAAATGCTCGGCCAGCAGCGCGGCGGCGGGTGCCCACATGGTGTGGTCCAGCCCGACGCCGTGCAGCAGGACAACCTGTGCCTTGCCCATGCCGGCTACTGCTCGGTGGAGAGGTCAGCCAGGCGCTGCTGCGGACGGCCCTGCGAGGCGGCGGCGAGCGCAATGACCAGCTCATCCGGGTGCGGCGCATCGGCAATCCGGACCTCGATGCTCTGGTGGTGCGAGCGGATGGTGGCGTCGGTGATGTGCTTGAGCGGAATGTCGAAGGCAACCCCGGCCGGTCCGCGCTTTTCCACCGCGGGCAGCAAGGTGGTGGCGTTGGCCGCCTTGCGGAAGTGGTCGCCGAACTTGAGCGTGTGGATCAGCGCCGAGCCGTGCTCGATCTCGCCGTTGAGCCCCACGATGGCCGCCTTGCCGTAGGCCTGGGCCGGGGCGTCCAGCGCCTCCAGCACGGCCGGGGCCAGCAACGCGCCCACGTCCGAGGCGGTGGCCTCGATGCCCGGGGCCAGGTCCTCCACGAAGCCCTGTCCCTTCCACGGGTTCTCAATCACGGCAGCCACAATGGCCACCCGGGCCGGCGGCGAGACCTCGCGGCCACCCTCACTGGTGATTTCCTCGACAATGGTGACAATCTTGCGTACCTTCATGCCAGTACACGCTCCAAATCTTCTGCTCGAACTGTGGGGTCGGTCTTGCGGTCGCCGATCCGGGCGTGCGGGCGCGGCCCGGTGGA
Source organism: Specibacter cremeus (assembly GCF_003946885.1). Classification (GTDB taxonomy): domain Bacteria; phylum Actinomycetota; class Actinomycetes; order Actinomycetales; family Micrococcaceae; genus Specibacter; species Specibacter cremeus. Next base: position 45,692 of record NZ_RWKQ01000023.1, read on the forward strand.
GGCCGCGGCAATGATGACAATCTCATCGGCCCGCGGGCCGTCGGAAATCCGGGCGGTTACCGTCTGGTAGTGGCTGCGGGTGGCCGCCTGGGACTTGTGCCACATCGGCACCACCAGGGTCTCCCCCGCCTCGGCCCGGGCGTCGGCGAAGCAGATGATGGACTCGCCACCCAGGAATTCGCGCATCAGGTTGCCGAAGTACGGGGTGTGGATCAATGCCCCGCCGTGTTCGATCTCTCCCCCGGTGCCGACAATGGCGGCCTTGCCGAAGGCCTCGATCCGCTCTACGCCACCCAGGGCGTCGATCAGCTTGTCGGTCAGTAACCTGGCCAGTTGCGGTGCCACGGCCACCGTGGCCGCGGACAGGTCTTGCGTCGGGCCGGTGCCCAGCCAGGGATTGCGGATGACGGCGGCCACGGTGGCACGCTGTGCGGGACGCTCCGGCCGGCCGCCGTTTTCGGTGAGCACCTCCTCACGGTAGACGACCACCTTGCGCAGGCCGGCCGCCGTGAAGTCGGGGCGGACCACGGGGCTGGATTGCACGGGGCTGGATTGCTCAGTCAAACTGCGGCTTCACTTTCTCGGAGAACAGTTCCAGGCTGCGCATGGCTTTCTTGTGGTTCAGTCCCGGGTGCGTGGTCCAGAGCATCATGTGTTCCAGGCCCACCTCGCGCTGGAGTTCGTCGATCTTTTCGGCCACATACTCCGGTGTGCCCACCAGCATGTTGCGCTCCATCAGGAAGTCGAAGTCCAGTTTGTGGGCCTCGGTGAGCTCTTCGCCCTCTTCCATCATGTTGCCCAGGCCGCGCCAGTGCGTGATCCATTTGTAGGAGTTCATGACGGCCTCTTCGAATTCCTCGCGGGCCTGCTCCATGGTGTCCGCTACGTAGACATCGCGGACCAGGGCAATGCCCTCGCCCAGCGGAACGTCGCGGCCCTGGGCCTCGGAGGCGGACTGGCGGTACAGCTCAAAGCGCGGCTTCAGCGCGGACACCGGCGGCAGCCAGAAGATGCCCTGGATGCCGTCGCGGCCGGCGTTTTGGATGGAACGCGGGGTGTCGATGACCTGCCAGAGCGGCATTTCCTTCTGGAACGGCTTGGGAATCACGGACATCTTGGTGATCACACCGTCTTCGGTGAAATCGCTGGTGGCCGGGGACATCGGATGGTTCCACTTCACGCCCGGCTTGGGGAATTCGTAGAAGCGGCCCTTGTGGCTGAAGAACTCCTCGGTCCAGGCCTTCTTCATGATCTCGAGCGTTTCCTCGAACAAGGCCCGGTTCTGCTCCTGGTCGCGCGGATCGGCCAGTTCGTTCAGGTTCAGCGCCTCGCGGCCATACAGCCCGCGGCCCACCCCCACCTCGACGCGGCCGTCCGAGAGCTGGTCCAACAGGGCCAGGTCCTCGGCCAGGCGCAGCGGATGCCAGAAGGTGGCGATGGCGGCGGCCTGGCCTATCCGGATGGTGGACGTGCGGGCGGCGATGTCCGTGCCCATCAACACCGGATTCGGCGTGAGCTCCTGACCCTCATGGCCGAAGTGGTGCTCGGTGTACCAGGTGGACCAGAAGCCGTGCTCCTCGGCGGACTGGGCGTATTCGCGGGCATCCTTCATGTGCTGGTTGTAGTTCTTCAGGTCCCCGGGGGCGCCGAGTGCGTGGAAGATGGAGAAGCGCATCGTAAAACCTTTCGATCCGTGCTGTACTGCCCGAGCGGGCGTTGTGAGGTTCGCAATGAAGATTGCTGCGGCCGTGCCGACGTCACCGCCAACATCGCTTGCATGGTACAGACTATAGATGTTGAAATTCGGCCACGTCAACGGCCGACCGATCATTGGCGTCCCAACAGTTCGCGGTAGTCGCTGAAATCAAAGGGAATTCGCCGTTCTGAACCGGGTCCCGCGGACTCCATTCCGCAGGCACGAGAGGGGCGATCTTGACGTTCCCATGTGACGTGTCTTACCGTTACTACCATGCAACAGCAGTCAACGAGGAGGAGAGTCACCGCATGGCACAGGAATCAGAGCTGAAGGCCCGAGTCCGCCGGGTCTGGCACGCGGCCTGGGATGACGGCGACGTCGATGCCCTCGACGCGCTGCTGGCCGAGGACTACAGCCGCACGACGCACGGATCCGACAAGCCACTGGCCGCCGACGAATTCAAGGACGCCATCCGGGCCACCCGTCGAGCCTTCCCCGACCTGGCGACCACCATTGAAGACCTCATCGAAGAGGACGGCCACCTGGCCATTTTCTGGTCCAGCACCGGAACGCACCGCGACGAACTGTTCGGCGTCCCGGCCACCAACCGGCGGGTCTTGACCTACGGTTCCAATTTCTGCACCTTCGAGGACGGACGGCTCAGCCGGGAACGCGTCACCTGGGACCCCCGCCACTTGCTGACCGCCCTCGGCATCACCTCACTGGGAGAAGACTAATGACCGACGCCATTTCCGCCCCGCTGCTCAACGAGCCCGATCCGGACCTGATGAAGGGCTTCAACCGCCAGTTCGTCACCGGCGTCACGGTGGTCACCACCAAGGACGGGGACAGGGCCCGCGGTCTGGCCGTCAACGCCTACGCCTCGATCTCACTGGACCCGCCGCTGATCATGGTGTGCATCCAGCGCACCTCCTCCACCTACCCGGCGCTGCACGCGGCCACGCATTTGGGCGTGAACATCCTCGCCAACGACCAGCGCGACGTCGTGTCCGTGTTCGCCTCCAAGGCCGAGGACAAGTTCGCCACCATCGACTGGCACGAAGGCCCGCATGGTTCACCCCTGATCAACGGATCGGCGGCCATGCTGGAGGCGGAGATCCGGGAGCGTTTCCAGGCCAAAACCCACACGGTCTTCATCTGCCGCGTCCGCCACGCCGACGTCAATGACAAATCCCCCATGGTCTACAAGGCCGGTCGCTTCTTTGACGGTGCGGACCTGACCGAACTGCCCAAGGAGTAACCGGCGTTTCACCCGGCCGGGTCTCGACGGGCTCGACCAGCGACGAACCTACTCGGCCGGCAGCAGGAACCCGTCCCTGACCAGGCTGCGCACGCCGTCCTGCAGGCCGTCGGCGAACGCGTCGTCGTCGCGCTCCAGCAGGGCGGCGAGCGCGGCGATGAGCTGGCCCACGGTCAGGTCGCCGTCGCTGGCCGAGACGAACCCGGCCAGCTCGGTGGTCAGGATGACCGTGCGACGCAGCCCGGCGCCCTGGCGCAGCAGGATCACGCCCGGATGCTCCGCTCCGGGCCTCTGGTGGCGTTCCTCGGTGACGTCCCCGGCCACGATGAGGCGCTCCGCGGCCAGCGTCGGGTGCGCGTCGAGCCACGCCTCGCGGTCCAGCGCGTCGGCCAGGTGCGGCCCGATCGGCTCCTCGATCGGGTACAGGATCTCCTCGAATCGGGTGCCGGTGCCCAGCGGCTCCGGGGCCGTGGCGGCGGAAACGGGGCGGCGCAGCAGGATGTGGCCGAAGCCGATCCCCGTCACGTGCCGGGACTCGAAATCCTCCAGGTAGTCGGCGTAGGCGGCGGCGAACAGGGCCGGGTCCCGTCCCTCCGAGGCGTCCTGCAGCCACGTCTCGGCATACGTGCCGGGGCTGACCTGCTCGCGCTGGATGAACCAGGCCTGGACGTCCTCCCGCACCCACCGCCGCGGGCGGGCCGACCACGGGGCCGGCGCGCCGTCGTCGTCCCTGCCGACCTCCCAGTTGCCGAGCATCTGCGCGATGCCGCCGGGGGCCAGGATGGCGGGCAGGTCGTGGACGAGCAGGGCGACGATGGCATCGCCGACGCGGCCGCCGTCGCGGTACGTGAACTGGTCCGCCGGCGCCTCGCCGCGGTGGCGCGGGGTGATGACAAACGGCGGGTTGGACACGACCAGGTCGAACGTCTCCCCCTGCACCGGCTCGAGCAGGCTGCCGCGGCGCAGCGAGATGCGCGAGTCCGGGTTGGCCGGGTCGAAATCGGCCGGGCCCAGCCCCAGCGCGGCGGCGTTGAGCATGAGGTTGAAGCGTGTGAACGCAAGAGCGCGCTCGGAGATGTCCGTGGCCACGACCGACTGGGCGTGGTGGAGCAGGTGGAACGTCTGGATGCCGCAGCCGGTTCCGAGGTCCAGGGCGCGGCCGACCACGCGGCGGATGGTGCCCTGAGCGAGCGTGAGCGAGGCCCGGCCGATGCCGAGCACGTGGTCGCGGCGCAGCACGCCCGGGCGCTGGTGGGCGCCGAGGTCGCTGGCCACCCACAGGTCCGCACCGGCACCGCCATCGGTGTCGGCCGGCCAGCCGTAGGGTCGAAGGTCGACGGCGGCGCGCACCAGGGCGGACTGGTGCGCCGACTCGATGAGGCCCAGGGCCAGCAGGTTGTCGACCCCGCTTGCGGGCAGGGCCTTGGCGAGCGCGTCGAGGGGGACCGGCTCGGCCAGCAGCCACAGCCGGGTCACAACGGCCAGCGGGGTGGTGTTCTCGCGCAGGACCAGCGAGGCCGGCACAGGCTGGTCCCGGCCCAGGGCGTCGTGGGCCTCCGGGCCGAGGAGGCGCGCCACGGCGTCAACGGTGTAGTCCAGGGCCGTCAGGTCCGCGGCGAGAGCGCGGACCTGCTCCGGCCGGTCGCTGCGCGGCGCGTCGGGCACGGCGGAGAAGTCGTTCATGGTGCCAAGCGTAGTGAACGCGGCGCCGGGGAGGGGCATCCCGGACGCTCCCTCGCGTCACGGCGTGCATCCGGCCAGAGTGCGGGGGGGGCGGCCGCCGGATCCCGCCCCGGCGCGAACGTCCACCGCACCACCAGGGCAGCGGCATGGATACCTGCTTGCCATGAGAACCGGGCCTCGCCACCCGCCCCGGCGAGGTCGCGAAATCTGCGAATCGGCTATTGCTTCTTGAATCGTTTCATGCTCTACTGGAAAGCGCTTGCCCATAGTGCCGATTTGCCCCACATGGCGGTGAGCCGGTGATTGTCGGAGAATATTTTTGGAGGGTCCCATGCACGACGAAGTGCCCGAATCGACTGCCGCGACGCGGACCGTACACGTCCGCTCGATGTCGCGGCGTGCGGCCGCGAGCGGATGGGTCGGAAGCGCCCTCGAATACTACGACTTCACGATCTACGCCGCCGCCGCGGCCCTCGTGTTCCCGCAGATCTTCTTCCCCAAGGGCAACCCGACGGTTGCGCTCATCGCGTCACTGGCCACCTACGGCGTCGGCTACGTCGCCCGCCCCATTGGCGCGTTCGTCTTGGGTAACCTGGGCGACCGGCACGGGCGCAAGAATATCCTCGTGTTCGCCATGCTGCTCATGGGCGCGTCCACCTTCGCCGTCGGATTGCTGCCGACGTACGCCCAGATCGGGTTCTGGGCACCGCTGCTGCTCGTCGTCCTGCGACTCGTGCAGGGATTCGCCGTCGCCGGCGAGCTCGGCGGGGCCAGTGCCATGATCGTCGAGCATTCCCCGAGTGGCCGGCGCGGCTTCTATGCCAGCCTCAGCCTCCAGGGCACGCAGGCCGGCAGCATCCTCGCGTCCGCCAGCTTCATCCCGTTGTCGGCCGCCCTTCCCGCATCCGCCTTCGACGCGTGGGGCTGGCGCATCCCGTTCCTGCTGAGCGTCGTCGTCATCATCGCCGGGCTGGTCATTCGCAGCCGCGTCGACGAGACCCCGGCGTTCCTGGCCGAGGCGCAACAGGGCAAGAGGGCCAAGGTGCCCGCGCTCCGGGTGTTCCGGGAGAACGGCGGCACCGTCGTGCGCGCCATCTGCATGGGCCTGGCCAACGTCATCGGGATCACCGTCGTCGTCTTCGGCACGGCGTACGCCACCCAGCCCGCGTACGGCATCAAGATGAGCCCGTCCACCTATCTGTGGATGCCCGTGCTCGCCAACCTCGTCGCCGTCGTGCTGATCCCGTTCTTCGGCCGGCTCTCGGACCGGATCGGGCGCCGGCCGCTGATGATCTTCGGCCCCGTGGCCGCGGGCGTGTTGGCGTTCCCGTACCTGTATGCCGTCAGCCAGAAGAACGTCCCGCTCACCGTCGTCCTCGCCGTCCTCATGTTCGGCGTGCTCTACCAGATATGGAATGCGACGTTCGCCAGCTTCTTCCAGGAGCTGTTCCCCACGCGCACCCGCGTGACCGGATTCGCGATCTCGCAGAACCTGGCCCTGCTGCTCACCGCGTTCCTGCCGAGCATCTTCACGCTCGTCGCGCCGCCGGGGGCGAACGTGACGCTGATCGTCGGGTCGCTCACGCTGCTGTTGTCGCTGGTCTCCGCCGCGGCCGCCTGGCTGTCGCGGGAGACGGCCAAGCTGGACATCCCCGAGCTGGACACTGCCCGCGCCGGGCACGGACGCTAAGGGGCGTACCATGGTCCCCATGTACGTGAGCCAGCGATTTAGCAGCCCTCGGCCGTTTGCGGCCGCCGGGGCCTGTTCGCTGACGCGCTGAGTCCGGGTGGCCGGGCGGCCGGGGGTTTTCCGCCCATCCCGCCTCCCGAAGGATCCACCCCATGCACACCCATCTCTCCCTGGCCGAACTCAATGCCGCCCTGGCACTGCCCGATTTGAGCGACCCTGCCGTCACCGCGCAGCCGCACGCCATGACCCTGCTGTTGGACGACGTCGTGGCCGCCCTCACCGCCCGGTGGCACATCCCGTCCCGCACGCACCGGCTCAGCCCGCTGGTGGCCACGCGCGACAACTACGACCGGCTCGGGTACCGCGCCGACGACATCACCCGGGATTCGCGCTACTCCCGGCATGTCAGCCCGACCGTCATGCTGCGCAGCCACACGACCGCCGGGATCCCGGCCCTGCTCGATTCGCTGCGCGGCGAACAGGACCGCCACGACGTGCTGCACGTGCTTCCCGGACTCGTGTACCGGCGTGACGCCGTCGACCGGACCCACGTGGGCGCGCCGCACCAGGTGGATCTGTGGCGGCTGCAGGCCCGCGGACTGCCGGACGAGCGCGAGCTGCAGTCCATGATGGCCGCAGTCGTCGACGCCGTGCTGCCGGGCGCACGCTGGCGGGCCACCCCGAGCACCCACTCGTATACGACGGCCGGGGCGCAGCTGGACGTGTCCGTGGGCGGGCAGTGGCTGGAACTGGCCGAATGCGGACTGGTCGCGGCGTCCGTGCTGCGCGGGGCCGGGCTGGACCCGCGGCGCTGGGGCGGGCTGGCGCTGGGCCTGGGACTGGACCGGGCGCTCATGCTGCGCAAGGGCATCGACGACATCCGCCTGCTCCGCTCAACCGACCCGCGCGTGCAGGCCCAACTGCACGACCTTGAGCCCTACCGGCCGGTCTCCGCGATGCCGCCCATGCGCCGCGACTTGTCGCTGGTATGTGCCGCCGACGCGGATCCCGAGACGCTGGGCGACGCGGCCCGCACCGCACTGGGTCCGGAGGCGGACGCACTGGCCTCCCTCGACGTCCTCGAGGTCACGCCGCGGGACGCGCTGCCTGCGGCCGCCGTGCGCCGGCTTGGCATGGCCCCCGGACAGGCCAACGTCTTGGTGCGCCTGACCCTGCAATCGCTGGACCGGACCCTGACTGCGGCCGAGGCGAACGCGCTCCGGAACCGGGTCTACGTGGCCCTGCATGAGGGTCCCGTGGCGGAGCTCATCGCGTGAGGGTCAGGCCGGGCAACCGTCGGGGCAGCGCAGTGTCTCGGCGGCGCCGGCGCAGCCCGCGCAGTACAGGCTCAACGTGCGGCATGACGGGTTGGCGCAGTTCTCGAACTTGCTGGTCGGCGCCGTGCAGCGCACGCAGCGCCCGATCGTGGCGGCGTCGTCGCTGAATTCGACGTGCATGCGTTTGTCGAACACATACAGCGAGCCCTCCCACAGTCCGGTGTCCTTGAATGCCTCGCCGTACCGGACAATGCCGCCGTCCAGCTGGTACACCTCGGAAAACCCGCGGTTGATCATGAGGGAGCTGAGCACCTCGCAGCGGATCCCGCCCGTGCAGTAGGTGACGATCGGCTTGTCCTTGAGCGCGTCGTACTTGCCGGAGTCGAGTTCGGCGATGAAGTCGTGCGTCGTCGCCACGTCCGGCACCACGGCGTTCCTGAATTTGCCGATCTGCGCCTCGAACGCGTTGCGGCCGTCGAAGAACACCACTTCTTCCCCCCTGGACTGCTTCACCGCGACCAGCTCGTGCAGTTGCTCCGGCGCCAGGTGCGTGCCGCCACCCACCACGCCGTGCTCGTCCACGACCAGCTCGCCCGGGGCGCCGAAGCTGACCAGTTCGTCGCGGACCTTCACGCTCAGGCGCGGGAAGTCGTCCGCGCCGCCGTCCGAGAATTTCACGTCGATGCCGTGGAAGCCGCGGTATTCGCGCGTCGTCTTCACGTACTGCTTGACCGCGTCCAGCTCGCCGCCGACGGTCGCGTTGATGCCGTCGCCGGAGATGATGATGCGCCCGCGCAGGCCCAGCTTCTCGCAGAGCGCGCGCTGCCACAGCCGCACCGCGTCGGGGTCCTTGACGGGGGTGAAGCCGTAGAAAAGCACGATTCGGTTCAAAGCCACGCCCTTAAGGGTACGTGTCGGCGCCGGTTCCCTCCCCCGGCGTAAGGGATGGACGACGGCGGCAGGGGCGTCCCGCCGTCGTCCATCTGTTCCGCTGCGGTCTGGTGACGCGCCGGCGATGGGAGAATGGGGGCGTGCCCGCCGACAACACGCTGCTCCGCCTGCTGGGGCGCACCGACGACCCGCCGCAGCTGCAGCATGTGCGGCGCATTCCGGCGCGCGCGGCCGAGACCGTGGCCTGGCCGGCGTGGGCGCATCCGGACCTGGTCACGGCCTACGGAATGCTGGGCGTGCACGAGCCGTGGCGGCACCAGGTCGACGGCGCGAACCTGGCCCACGGCGGCGCCCATGTGGTCATCGCCACGGGGACGGCGTCGGGGAAGTCGCTCGCCTACCAGCTGCCGGCGCTCGACGCCGTGCACCGGGCGGAGCTGCGCATTCGCGAGAATCCGGGCCGGCTGGACCCCGACGGGGCGTGCGTCCTGTACCTGGCGCCGACGAAGGCGCTGGCCGCCGACCAGCTGCAGGCCCTGTCCGCGCTCAAGCTGCCGACGCTGCGCGCCGCCACCTACGACGGCGACACCGAACCGGGCGACAGGCGCTGGATCCGCGACCACGCGAACTTCGTGCTGTGCAATCCGGACATGCTGCACTACGGCGTACTGCCGAACCACCCGTGGTGGGCCCGGTTCCTGCGCCGGCTCAAGTACGTGATCATCGACGAGGCGCACAGCTACCGGGGCGTGTTCGGCTCCAATGTGGCGAACCTGCTGCGCAGGCTGCTGCGGATCTGCGCGCACTACGGGGCGGAGCCGGTGTTCATGGGCGCGTCCGCGACGGCGTCGAGTCCGCAGACGTCGTTCGCGCGGCTGATCGGGGCGCCCGTGCAGGCCGTGACGGCCGACTGTTCCCCACACGGGTCCACGGTCGTGGCGTTCTGGGAACCGGAGCTGACCGAGCTGAAGGGCGAGAACGGGGCCAGGTCGCGGCGCACGGCGATCGCCGAGACATCCGACCTGTTGGCGAACCTCGTCGCGGCCAGGGTGCGCACCATCGCGTTCATCAAGTCCCGGCGCGGCGCCGAGACGATCGCCGGGACGACGCGCCGGCTCCTGGACGAGGTCGACCCGAGCCTGCCGGACCGGATCGCCGCCTACCGCTCCGGGTACCTGCCGGAGGAGCGGCGGGCGCTGGAGGCGTCGCTGCGCTCGGGCGAGCTGCTCGGGGTCGCCAGCACGTCCGCGCTGGAGCTGGGCATCGACATCTCCGGGCTGGACGCCGTGCTGGTGGCCGGCTGGCCGGGCACGCGGGCGTCGCTGTTCCAGCAGATCGGCCGCGCCGGACGGGCCGGGCAGGATGCGCTGGCCGCGTTCGTGGCCAGCGACGACCCGCTCGACACGTACCTGGTCCACCACCCGGAGGCCATCTTCGACGTGCCCGTCGAGGCGACCGTGTTCGACCCGTTGAACCCGTACGTGCTGGGCCCGCACCTGTGCGCCGCGGCGGCCGAGCTGCCGCTGCGCCCCGAGGACTTCGGCTTGTTCGGGCCGACAACCTCTGGCCTGCTGGACAAGCTGGTGGCCGACGGGTTCCTGCGCCGCCGGCCGGCCGGCTGGTTCTGGACGCACCCGCAGAGCGCGGCGGACCTGGTGAGCCTGCGGGCCGACGGCGGCGGGCCGATCAGCATCGTCGAGGCCGACACGGGCGCGCTGCTGGGCACCATGGACTCGCCACAGGCGCACTACCAGGCGCACACGGGCGCCGTGTATGTGCACCAGGGCGCGTCCTACGTGGTGGAGGACCTGAACGAGGAGGACCACTGCGCCATGGTGCGCCGGGCCAATCCCGACTACTACACGACGGCCCGCGACGTCACCCAGATCGAGGTGGTCGAGTCGCTGCGGCACGAGGTCTGGGGCCCCGTGGAGGTTCACTTCGGCGAGGTTCAGGTGACCACCCAGGTGGTGTCGTTCCAGCGCAAGGCGTTCATCTCCAACGAGGTGCTCGGCGAGGAACCGCTGACACTGGGTGCCCGCGACCTGTTCACGAAGGCCGTCTGGTTCACCATGGACAACCGCACACTGCTGCAGGGCGGTCTGGTGGAGCCCGAGTTCCCCGGCGCCCTGCACGCGGCCGAGCACGCCGCCATCGGCCTGTTGCCGCTGGTGGCCTCGAGCGACAGGTGGGATGTGGGCGGCGTGTCCACGGCCCTGCATGCCGACACCGGCCAGCCGACCGTGTTCGTGTACGACGGCCACCCGGGCGGGGCCGGGTTCGCCGAGCGCGGCTTCGACATGGCGCGGACGTGGCTGGCGGCCACGCGGGACGCAATCCGCGCCTGCGAATGTGATGCCGGCTGCCCGTCCTGCGTGCAGTCCCCCAAATGCGGCAACAAGAACAACCCGCTGTCCAAGGCCGGTGCGGTCCGGTGGCTGGACATCGTGCTGGGCCATTCAGCGGACTGAGCGGTTCGTCTGCCCTCGGCAGAACGCCTCCGCAACGGCCCGGGTTCGTGCCTACTGTGGACCATGAGTGAGAACGCGAGAATCTACCAGCTGCCGGGTCCACGGGGTCTCGACAGGCTCGACCACCGGCCGGAACCGCTGTGGCGGGAGGTACTCGGGCACCGGCTCCGACGGTTGCGGTTGCATCGCGGCGAGACGCTGCTCGAGACCGCCGCGGCGGCCGGCATCTCGCCGCAGTACCTCTCCGAGATCGAACGCGGCCGCAAGGAACCGTCCAGTGAGATGATCGCCGCCGTCGCCGGGGCGCTCGACACCGACCTGCTCGACCTGACGGAACAGGTGACCGCGGAACTGCGGCGTGAGTCCCGGGCCGCACCGTTGGAGCCCACACCGTCCCGGGCGACCACCCAGGCCATGCTGGCGCTGGCCGCCTAAACGGCTCACGCGCTGCGTGCCAACAGGGCCGGCGCCCGTGGTGCCGCTCCTGCGGCGGGCGCCCGGGGTGCCAGGACCTCGTCGATCAACCCGTAGTCGAGGGCGGCCCGGGGCGTGAACACGCGGTCCCGGTCCGTGTCGTGGCGCAGCGCCTCAATGCTCTGGCCCGTGTGTGCCGCCAGGATCTCCTCGATCTCGGCACGAATGCGCACCACCTCGTCCGCCTGCAGGATCAGGTCGGGGATCGGGCCCCGGCCCTGGGCGGCCGGTTGGTGGAGCACGACGCGCGTGTGCGGGAGGACCGCCCGCCGGCCCGGTGCGCCGGCGGCCAGGAGCACGGCCCCGGCGGCCATCGCCTGGCCGACGCAGGTTGTCGCCACGGGCGCCCGGATGTATTGCATGGTGTCGTAGACGGCCAGCATCGAGGTCATGTCCCCGCCCTCGCAATTGATGTACAGGTTGATCTCCCGGTCGGGGCCGGCCGCCTCGAGGTGCAGCAACTGCGCGATCAGCGTGTTGGCGACACCGGCATCGATGGCCGTGCCCAGGTACACGATGCGCTCGGTGAGCAGGTGCGAGTACACGTCCATGATGCGCTCCCCGCGGGGGTGTTCGGCGATGACGTTGGGAATCGTGTAGCCGCTCATGCGTCCACTCCAAGCCCGATCCGCCGCTTGCGGGCGGGCATGATCTGTTCGAAATTGTCGACGATGTGGTCGACGAAACCGTAGTCCAGGGCCTCGGCCGCCGTGTACCAGCGGTCATGCAGCGAATCGTCGAAGATGCGTTGCAGCGGCTGGCCGGTGTCCTCGGCGATGAGCCCGAGCACGGTGTCGCGGGTCAGGCGCAGGTCGTTGGCCTGGACCTCGACCTCTACGGCGGAGCCGCCGATCCCGGCGGATCCCTGGTGCATGAGCACGCGGGAATGCGGCAGCGCGTGCCTCTTGCCCGGGGTGCCGGCCGAGAGCAGGAACTGGCCGGCACTGCAGGCGATGCCGAGCACCAGCGTGGATACGTCGCATGGCACCAGGCGCATCAGGTCGCGCAACGCCAGCATGGCCGGCACCGACCCGCCCGGCGAGTGGATCCACAACGCGACATCCGATGTGGCGTCCTCGACCGCCAGCCCGGCGAGCTGGGCCGCCAGCAGGGTGCCGTTGTCGTCGTCCAGGACGCCGTCGAGCACCAGGATCCGTCGTTGCAGCAATTGGTCACGGGCCAGCGGGCTGAAGACCGGTGGCTTGTTGTTCTCGTCCATGCCTCCAGCGTGCAACCCAGCCGGCCAAAAGGCCCGGGAATGCTGCCGAGGGCGGATCTGCCCACGGCGGATCGGGCCCCTGGCGTGGCCGCGTTCCGGTCCCCTCACCCCGGGAGGACGGAGTCCGGCGGCGGGCCCGCCCGCGCGTGACCCGTGGCCGCCGGCAGCAACGGCGGCCCGCGAACCTCCGTGCGAACCTCAACGATCTCGCCCCGCGTTCCCTCGATCGTGCAGGCCGCGAGGCGTGCCCCGTTGCGTCCGGCGACCTCGCCCGCCACCCGGCACGGTTCGCCGGGCGCCAGCCCCCGGGCCGCATCCGCGGCGGCCAGGGCCGACTGGTCGGCGGCGGTCGCGGCGCGACGAGCCGCCACCGCGGCCTGCGCGAGCAGGAGAACGGAGGCCAGCAGGATCATCAGGACCATGACCAAACCCACGACCAGCACGGTTCCGGCACCCCGCTCCGTGGCCCGCACACAGCGGCGACCGGCGTTCCTACGCGGGGACCCATGGCGCATCTCCGCCTCCTGTCCGGATGGGGCCGCCAGCCTTGGAATCCTGCCGCCCGGTCATGTGCCGCCCGGGCGGACCGGCCCGGGGGCCGATCTCCGCGGACCGCGGTCCCGCCGTGTCCGGCCCCGCTGCGGGCCGTTCGGCCGGCAGCTGACCGGTTCCCTTGAGCGTCTCGAGCCTGGCCGACGCCGTCGCGTGCTGCGACCACGCCACCAGCGCGGACAGCGGACCCGTCACGCGCCCGGACACGGTGACCGTGGCGTAGCCGTCGGCGACGCCGATCGACGCGCTGGAGCCGCTGCCCGCGATGTTGCCGATGGTGTTCTGGACCAGGCTCGTGGCGTCGCCGCGAGCCAGTCCGCGTGCCCCGGCCGCCGCCGCCTCCTCCAGCCGCAATTGCTGGATGCCAACGCCGGCACCCAACATCAGCAAGGCCAGCAGCGCGGTCACCGCCGGCAGCGCCACGGCCAGTTCGGCCGTCACGGACCCGCGGGACCGCTGCCCGGGTGCGGGGTCCGGGCCGTCGGCCCGCCGATGCCGCAGCCCGTTGTGAACATGTTCAACCACCATGACGGCCACCGTCAGAAACTCAGGGCCGTCCGGATGATGTTCAGCAGGAAGCCGCGCACCTCGTCGCTCTTGAGGATCACGACCAGCAGGCCGGCGAATCCAACGGCCGCCAGCGTGGCGATCGCGTACTCGGCCGTGGCCATCCCGGCCTCCGACCGCCAGCGCCGGGTGTGCCGCCTGGCGACGGGCGGTTCGCTGGCGGCGCCAGGACGGATCTCCCGCACGTTGTCGGGCCCGCCGCCCTCCTCGGAGGCATCGGGCCCGGTACCGTGCTCGGCGACCCCACCGGCCGCACCGGATTCGTGCATGCTTTCCATGGCAACTCCCTTGTTCACGTGACCTTGTTCTCGCGACGTTCTCGCGACGTTCTCGCAACCACCGCTCGTGCGCTGGTCCGCCAACTCTTCGCCGGCCCTCCGCCCCGGGCCAGCCGACACCGGCACCCGGTGGACAGCACCTCGTCGCGTCCCCCATGTGGAGGACGGGCCGCAACGGTTCACAGCGCCGGCATCATGGCGACGACCACCGGCACCACGCCGAGGCAGACGAACGCGGGCAACGAGCACAGGCCCAGGGGGATCACCAGTTTCACCCCGAGGGCCCCGGCGCGGCGTTCCGCGTCCCGGTGCGCGCCCCGGCGCAGTTGCGCCGACTCGGCGTACAGCAGCGACGCCGCGGGCGCGCCCGTCAGTGCCGCCAGGGACAGGGCCCTGTACAGGCCTGCCAATGCCCCGCTCCCCCGCACCGGCTCCCAGGCGTGCTCCCACGACGCGCCGATCGACAGGCCGGCCACGACCACGGCCAGTCCGTCCCTGATTTCCGGCGCCGCCACAGCGGCAACGATCTTCAGGGCCCGTGGCACGGACACGCCCGCGTCCAGCGCGGCGCCGAGCAGTTCCAGCAGCATGGGAAGGTCGTCGATCCGGCTGCCATCCGCTGGACCCGGCGCCGATCCGGAGGGGAGCGCCCGTACCATGGCCGGCGTCAAGCGGGCCGGACCAGACAACAACCAGCAGGCCATGGCGGCCGGCAGGAAAACGGCCAGGGAGCTCACGACCTGCTCCCCGCGGCCGAGACAATGAGCCGCGTGGACCACCACCGGCCCAGGAGCATCAGGGTGAGACCGGCGGCCGCAGCCGCCCAACCCACTGGGGTTGAGGTCAGCACCCTGACGGGGTCGACGCCCATGGCCATGCCCAGTGCCAATCCGAGGACGGGCAGCCACGTCAGCAGCCGCACGGTCGCCCGCGGCCCGGCCAGCGCCGTTCGGCGTTGCGCGGCGGCGTCCATGTCGGACTCCAGGCTGGCCGCGAATCGGGTGAGGACGGCGGCCAGCGGCGCGCCGCTGGCCGCCGAGACGTCCAGGCAGGCCGCCAAGGACCTCCACGCCACAAGATCGGACCGGTGCGCGGCCGCCCCACCGGGCGTCGAGACGGCGCACGTGGCCCGGATGGCGTCCCCGGCCGACAGGCCCATGCCGGTGACCCGTTCAACGGCGCGGACGACGGGTGCGTGCGGCGAGCATGGGTCCGCTCCTTCGAGCACCGTGGCCAGATCCTCCCACAGGCGGGGGCCGGACCGGCCGGCGGCGAGCAGCGCCGCCAGTTGCCGCACGAGCCGGACCATGCCGGCGCCGGCCTCGTCCGCCGCAGCCGTCCGAGGTGGCCGCCGGCGGCCGGCGGTCCGCCCCCGCCGCGTCATCCATGGCCGGGTCGAACCGGCCAGCAACCAGGCGGCGGCCGCGGCGAGCAAGAACACGGCCGTCTCGACGCCCATTAGGCTGCCTGCCGATCGAGGAGGCCGGGGTCCAGCCCCAGTCGCGCAGCCAACACCGCCCACCCCGGGCCCCGGCTCACCTCCGCCGCCGGCCCGGACGCCGCGGGCCCCGGCGCCGCGAGCACCGCGGGAGTCACGTCCAGCTCCCCCGCCACCAACCGCACGACGCCCACCTGGGCGACAAAACGCCGGCCGCCGCGACGCGCCACATGCAGCACCACGTCCAGGGCGCTGGCCGCCTGCATCGCCACCGCGTGGCGGTCGAGTCCGGCGAGCGCGCCCAGAGCAGCCAGCCGGGCCGGCACATCGGCCGCCCCGTTGGCGTGGACGGTGCCGCCACCGCCGCTGTGTCCCGTGTTCAGGGCCATCAGCAGCTCCCGGACTTCCGGTCCCCGGCACTCGCCGACGACGAGCCGCCCCGGGTTCATGCGCAGCGCCTGCCGGACGAGTTCGGCCAGGTCGATCCCGCCGGTGCCCTCGGCGTTGGCGTGACGGGCCTCGAGCGTCACCACGTGCGGATGACGCGGGGTGAGTTCCGCGGCGTCCTCGATCAGGACGAGGCGTTCGGTTGCCGGGCACAGACCCAGCATGGTCGAGAGCAGCGTCGTCTTGCCCGCCCCGGTGGCGCCGCTGACCAGAAAACTCGCCCGGACGTCGATGATGGCCCGGATGACGTCCGCCATGACGGGGTGCACCGCACCCGAGTCGACCAGCTCGGCCAGGGTGAACACGGAGTCCCGTGCCAACCGGATGGACAGCAGGGTCCCGGTGGCCGATATGGGCGGCAGCACGGCATGCACCCGGTAGCCGGTGTCCAGCCGAACGTCCACGCATGGCGACGAGTCGTCGAGGCGTCGCCCGCCCGCCGCGACAAGCCGGACGGCGAGCGCGCGCAACGCGTCCTCGCCGTCGAAGCGCGCGAGGACGCGTTCGGGGCCGTGTCCGCGATCGAGCCACACGGAGTCCGGGGCGTTGACGAAAATGTCCGTCACGAGCGGGTCGGCCGCCAGGTCCTGCAGCGGGCCGAGGCCGTTCAGCTCGGCCGTGATCCGGTCCATGGCCGCCAGCGACCCGGCCGCGCCGAGCAGGTGTCCGCTGTCCCGCACGGCAGCGGCAACGCGCAAGTCGGTGACGGGGCCGGCCTGGGACAGCACGCGGCGGCGCACCGAATCCATCAGGGCGGGGTCGACGGCGGCCGGGTCCGGCGCCGCCCCGTGCCGGTTCACGGCTCCGTCCCCGTCGCGCGCATGCCATCCCCGCCGGCCAGGACGGCATCGAGCACGGCCGCCAGGAACCGGCGCACGGCCCGCCCGGACGCCAGTTCGGCCAATCGTCCGGCTTCGGTGGCGGCCGCCGCGCGGCGCAGCACGGGGAGCGACCCCAGGCACGGCGCTCCGACGGCCCGGGCGACAAGCTCCGCATCGAGCCCCTCACGCAGCGGACCGCGCACCACCAGGGCAACCGGCACGGGTGGCATCTCGGCCAGTAGCCGCGTCGCCGCGGCCGCGGCCCGAAGCCGGGCGGGGACCACCATCAGCAGCACGTCACAGTGTCCGCCGAGGGCCGCAAGCGCCTCCCGCGACCGGCCCACATCCACCACGGCCAGGCCGTAGCCGTGCCGGGCGGCACGCAGCACCTCGCCGCCCACCCGGCCCGACCCGGCCCCCGGAGGCGCAGCGCGACCCGGAACCGCCTCGTGGGCCACGGGGAATCGGGCACCCCACGACAGCAGCGAGCAGCCGTGGACGGCCGGCAGCGATGCGGCGAGCTGGCCCGGGTTGATGGCGCCAGCCGCGTTGACGATGTCCGGCCAGCGCAGGCCTGGCAGGTCCGCCGCATCCAGGGCCAAGTCCAACCCGCCGCCCCACTCGTCGCCGTCGACCAACAGCGTCGACACGCCCGCCGCGGCGGCGCCCACAGCCAGGAGCGCGGACAGGGTCGACGCGCCGGACCCGCCACAGCCGCCGATCACGCCGACCACGGCCCCGGTGGCCGCCGGGTCACGCAACCGGGCCAGGTGTTCGGCAAGCCAGTGCGCCGCCTGCGGCAGCACGGCGACGCGGTCGGCCCCCGTGCCGGACGCCCGTTCCCACACGCGGGCGGCGTCGGCGTCCAGCCCGACGACCACCAGTGGACCCGACCAGCCGGCGGGCACCCCGCCCATGTCCGTGCCGACCAGCAGGGCGGCGGCGTCGGCCCACACGGCGACGGCCCGTTCCCACGACTCCACGACCACCAATTCGACGGCGGCCGCCGCGGCGACGCGACCGACCTCTCCCTGGACGGCCGGAGACCCGCAGACCAGCACCACCGACGCCGACTGCGCCGGCAGCCACGACGGCGAACCACCCGCAACAAAGCCACCCCCGGCCGGCGCGCCGCCGCGCCACCCGGCCCGCCGTCGTCGTCCGTTGGCCACCGCTTCCGCACCCATGAGACCACCATCCGCCGGGCCGGTCGCCGAATCCAGCGCGCCCGGGAGCCCTGTGGACAGCCGCGCGGCGCGGCGGCCGTGTGGAGGACCGCCACCGCCCCACCCAAACCCATCTTCGAAACGAACCGGCCAATCCAGTGGACAATGGAGATATGTACGTATTGTTGGCGGCCTCCCCGGATCCGGCCGTGGTCGAGCTGCACCCACTCGACGCCGCCGGCACGCCGCAGGGGCCGGCAACAACCGTCCAAAGGCAAGAGCTGGCAAATGCCGTCCGGGCGCGGGAAGCGGACCGGCGGCCGCGCTGGGTGTGGGACCGTGCCCAGCACTGGTACCCGGCCCTGCTGGCGGCCGGCGTGGGCGTGGAGCGCTGCCACGACCTGGCCCTGTGCCGGAACATCCTCATCCACTCCACATACGCCGCGGGCACCGGCTACGCCGCCACCCGCGCACCCGTCCCGGTGGTCACCGACGCCGAACCGGAACGCCGCCCGGCACAGCAGGAGAGCCTGTTCGAGCGGCCCGCGCAGCGGCAGGGCCCGGCGGCGACGGAGCTGATTGCCGAGCTGGCCGGACAGCTGCGGGCCGTCGCCGGTTCGACCCACCCGGACCGGCTGACCCTGCTGCTCGCGGCCGAATCCGCCGCCGCCCTGGTCGCGGCGGAGATGCAGCATGCCGGCGTCCCCTGGCGGGAGGACATCCACCGCGCGCTGCTCGCCGAGCACCTGGGCCGGCAGCCGGCCGGCACGGCGCGGCCGCAACGCATGGAGGAACTGGCCGTCATGCTCCGCGACGCCTTGGGTGCGCCGGCGTTGAACCCGGACTCCCCCCTCGAGCTCATGCGCGCGCTGCACCGGGCCGGCATCGACGCCAAGTCGACCAGGTCCTGGGAGCTGCGCGAATTCACGCACCCCGCCATCGAGCCGCTGCTGGCCTACCGGAAGCTGAGCCGGCTGTTCACGGCGAACGGCTGGGCATGGCTCGACGCGTGGGTGCACGATGGCCGCTTCCACTCGGAGTATGTGGTGGGCGGGGTCGTGTCCGGGCGGTGGGCCTCCCGCGGCGGCGGCGCCTTGCAGATACCGCGGCAGATCCGGGCCGCCGCGCATGCCGAGCCGGGCCACAAGCTGATCGTGGCCGACGCCGCGCAGCTGGAACCACGGGTCCTGATCGCACTGGCCCAGGATGCGAAGATGGCCGAGGCCGCGCGCGGGAAGGACCTGTATGCCGGCATCGCCGCGCAGGGCTTCGGTGGCGAGCGGGCGCACGCCAAGGTGGCCCTGCTGGGCGCGATCTACGGGTCCACGACGGGCGAGTCCGGACGCCTGATGCCGCAGCTGGGGCGGATGTATCCGCGGGCCGTGGGGTTTGTCGAGGATGCGGCCCGGGCCGGCGAGCGCGGCGACACCGTGACGACGCACCTGGGCCGCAGCACGCCGCCGCCGGCGCCGCAATGGCTGGCCGCACAGCGCAGCGCGACGGAGGCCGAGCAGCGCCGCGCCGAGTCATTGGCGCGCAGCCGGGGCCGGTTCACGCGCAATTTCGTGGTGCAGGGCACGGCCGCGGAATGGGCCTGCTGCTGGCTGGCTGAATTGCGACGGCGGTTGCGCACCATGGGATCGGACGGCACCCCGGAGCTCGTGTTCTTCCTGCATGACGAGGTCATGGTGCACTGCCCGGACGAGCTCGTGGGGGCCGTTGAGCGCGCGGTGCACGAATCCGCCCGGGCCGCCAAGGAACTGCTGTTCGGCACCATCCCGGTGGACTTCCCGGTCACCGTGGTGGTCGTGGACTCCTACGACCAGGCCAAATAGCCCCGCCGTTCTGCGCATGTTGCGGGGGTGTATCCTGCGCAGGAAGCACCCATGCGCAACGTACGTCCCCGAACGCTGCGCAGAACGGACGGCCGCCATGACACTTCAGTTATTGGATGTGGGAGGATTGTGGCCGCTCGATGCCGACGGTTTCATCCTTAACGACGCGGCCCCCAGCAAGATACTCCCCCCGTATGGGGCGGCCATCGAGGAGTCGGTTCGGGTCTATCGGCGGCACGTCGGACAGGACCTGCACAGCGTTTACGTTCGTGGTTCCGTGGCACGCGGGCGTGCGGTCCCGGGCGTGTCCGACCTGGACTGTTTCGCCGTCACGCGACGCAGTTCCGGCGGGCAGGACGATTCCTGGCTCGCGGCCGCGGGCGTCCGGATCGCCAACCTGACACCGCTGGTCACCGACGTGCAGCTGGAGCTCTGGCCCTGCGACGAAGTGATGGTACTGGACCGTTTTGCGGAAACCTGCTTCCTGCTCAAAACACAAAGTGCCTGCGTATGGGGCGAGGATCTGGGGCCACGGTTACCGCGCTTCAAGCCGGACGTGGCCGTGGCCAACAATGACATCTGCCAAATAGAGGCCGACGTCGAGGAGGCGATCGTGGCGCTGAAGGCCGACGGGTCGCCACCGGACGTGCGGTACTGGTGCCGGCGGATCATGAAGAACATCCTGCGAACCGGGTTCTCCCTCGTGATGCTTCAGGAACGTTCGTTCACCCGCGACCTCAAGCCCTGCTACGAGGCCTTCACCCGGCATTACCCGGATCAGCAGACCGCAATGCGCCGGGTCCTGGAACTGGCCATCATCCCCTCCGCCGATCGGGACGTCGTGGTGTCGGTGTTGGCTGTCTTCGGCGCGTGGCTGATTGCGCAGTCCGATGCGTGGCTGAGCCGGCACAATCCGGCGCGGGTGCTCCAGTTGCCGCTTCACCGACCGGGTTCCGGACCCTAGTGGCGTGTCTCCAAAATAGTTCATGTTTTGAGGGTTAAGCTTGGGTCATGTCGAATCACGCCCCCGCATTGCCCCTCAC
>NZ_RWKQ01000024.1 GCF_003946885.1 Specibacter cremeus
GACCGCCGAATCCATCCTCGAAAAAGTCAACCGCGGCCGCGTCGCACTTCAAGCCGCCAAGCAAAACTGAGACACTACACTAGTTGAACTGGAAATCGCGGTAAGAGCTGCGCACGTTGAAGCGACGACCATCTTTCCTGCGCTGGAGATAGCCAGCGATCGTGTCGATGTCGTTCGGTCGCATTCCGAGCTCACGGCACTTGGCTCGCACCTGCTCAACAGTGATCGGCACCCATCGATCCGGACGGTTCATCATGTCCGCCTTGAGCTTGTCCTCCTCGTTCCACTTCAACCCCGAAGAGTAGCCCGCCGCCATGCTGGCGACGTAATCGAGGATCCCCTCAACGCCGTTGGGCAGCGATTCACTTGCGCCCGGTCCTTCTGCTTCAGCGGCGGGCTGCACTGCGTGACCGTTGAAGAGCTGGACGGGGTTGGCCTCGCTGATCCACTCAGCAGTATCCTGATCGTCCCACTCGATGACAACGAGCGCATCCGCTCCGACGTCCCAGAGGTCGTTCAGGTGCTGGCGGTCTGGCCAGGCGTAGAGCACTCGATGTCCAGAGCGCGAACCGGTCGAGAATCCACGCCAGCTCAGGTGCATGACTCGCGGATCCGCCACCAGTCTCTTGAGGCTCGCGCCATCGAAGTCCTTCCGCGGGGTCACCACCACGATCGAACCGCCAGACTGGTCAAGCAACCACTTGATAGCGCGCGCGTTCTGAGGTTCGCGTGAAGTCTCACCCTCACTGAGCCGAGAGACCGCCACAGGGTAGGGGTAGCTGTCAGATGACATCGTGTTCCTCTTTCACTCGTGGTTGATGCTCTGACGGTACAGGCGACTTCCGACATCCAATCCCGATCCAGCGCCGGGTCATGCTGCCTGGATCGATGATTCACGGTGCCACCGCCCGCTGACCAGCTTCGCGATATCTACGCGGATGCTGATACTCCCTCTTGATAGACGAGAGCCGGAGCACCCTGGGGGCGAATGAGCGCGACTCGGTGCCGTGCACGTGTAATGCCGACCCGAAGCAGGCGGCGTGCTGCCGCCCTATCAGCTTTAGTATCGTTCTCGCGGAAAAAGCTGCCCTGGAATTGCCCTTCAACAAGCAGGACACCGTCGAATTCCTTACCTTTCGCTTTGTGGATGGTCATGAGCATGCAGCCTCTGGGATCACGATGATCGGACTGGAGTTTACCTACCTCAAGCGCCCGGCGCACGAGATCGATGGCGGATCCATAGCTACCGCGTCGATCCCACGCCGAAGCGAGGCGGCTACCAATCTCGTCGGTAGCACGGAACAGCCGAACAAACTTGGCGTTCGACAAGAGGTCAGACAGGTCTTTTCCGGCGTCGAGTAGATCACGCGCCTGAAGCCAATCTCTGGACGGGTCGCCTTGTAGCTTCAATCCGTTCTCGCAAGCAGCAGTGAGAACTTTGGTGCTGGTCAGGCGCGGCTTCTCGCCACCGCGAGCTCGCTCTGCAGCCGTTCTATATTTTTCGCTGGCTTCCCGGGCGGACTTGCTCGGGTTCGATGCGTTCTTCGCGTCGAAGTAGTTTGCGATTCGGTCGAATGTCTGGCCGAGCGCGGCATCTTTTGGCTGCCCTGGCCATTCCAGGATAGAAGCTACAACCAGCGCGGCGGCGGCGGTGAGATCGGCGTCCCAGAGGACGTCGTGATCGACGGGCTTGATCGTCTTCTTTTGGTAGGTATGTTCCTGCCCAAGAATCGTTGATAGCTGCCCCACGAGTAGGTTGGTCCGTGCGAGCACGACAACTGACGGGTGTGCGATGCCTGCTTTGCGCAGCGAAGAGAACATCCAGATAACTCCCGCGTGCACAGTGCTGTCAAAGGCTTTACCCCAGTAGAGATGCGTGGTTACGTCCTTCGTTTCTGGAAGAGGACGGTTGGTGAGGACCGCGTTGGCGTATTGCAGGATGCCCGCGTCTGGGCTTCGGTGGTTCTCCCCGGTGAGGTCAAACTCGGCAAGGCTGAGGTGTGCACGTAGTTGGTTGAGGCGCTCCGGATCTACCCGGTCGTCGTAGTCGAAGATCCGCTGATCAGGATCGGCCAGGAATACCGTCTTCGACCGCTCCGAAAGCGCTTTAACGAGCGCCCACTGTGCGTCGTCAGTGTCCTGAAACTCGTCCAAGATGATCACTGGGTACTTATTCGCGATCAGGGATGCAACCGATGTAGCGCTCGTGACCAACCGGGCAGCAGCCTCAGCGAAATGACTGAACACGTAACGACCTTCGTCGCAAGCAAGTCGTTCGGCCTCGACATCCCAATTTCCTTCGAACGAGGCCTTCGCCAGATTCTCCTCGCCGGGATAGATGATGCGAGGGGTGTGTCCCGTAAGCAGGCGACCATGAGCTCGCAAGATATCCAACGCGAACGCATGGTAGGTGCGGACAGCAATCTGACGTCGCTCTTCGGAACGCAAGATGTCCTTGCAGCGGATCTCGACCTGTCGAACAGCGGCACGGGAGAAGCTAATGAAGAGGATCTCCTGACCGGGCTGTAGATCAGGAAGCATCGCTTGAGCCTTCAAGAGCGACAGCGTGGTCTTCCCGGAACCAGGCCCTCCTAGCACCAGTACCGGGCAGTCATGGCTGAGGGCACCCTGAGCCGTCTCAGAGAGCTGCATCTCCACGAGGGCCTACTCCTCTGGCTCCGCAGAGGCTGACTGCATTGCATGACTCTCATCGTCCAAGGCGAGTTCGGCTTCTGCGCTGAGCTGCTCATCGATAACGAGAAGGGCGTCCCGAATGAAGGCCGGCAGATCGGCTTCAGACTGACACTGGTCGATGAGGATGCCCGTGTATCCGAAGCCGAAGTTATCCCCCTTGCGAGCCTTCAGTACTTTTGCCGCGACACTAGCCAGATCGGCATCGGAAACATGGCCAGCCTCATAGGGGCAGTTGGCCGGGTAATCGTCGCGTTGTACGACTTCGTCAAGGAAGCTTCGTAGCACTCGCGCAGGAACCTGCTTCACAAGGATCTGCTCGATACCTAGCTCTGGCGATTCCCAGAACTCGTCAAAGACCTTCATATTTTCGGCGGCATCCGCTGGGTCGGGCGCGTTCGGCTGATCTCGCATGCCGTATACCCGCTTGCCGAGTGACTTGAAGATCGGTCCGAACTTCGGAGCTTCACGGTCATTGCCTGCGTTAAAGAGGGAAACCCCAGTGAGGTCAATATGTGAGTATCCATCGTGGAATCGTTCAAGCGCGGACGACACTGCCTCCACCGTGACCAGTTCCGTCTGCCCCTCGAGAACGAACACAGCACGGCTCAGAATCGCCTCAGCGAACTGGCGGCGCTGCGCACGATACGTCTTGGGCTTCACGTTCGTGGTGTCAATGGGGGTGCCCGTGAAGGACTCGCCGTCACGGGAGAGAATGACTACGTTCTCCGGGTCGAACTGCTCGATGACGTACGGCGAGTGCGACGTGACGATCGATTGGCCCATTTGCTGCACGACGTACTTCGTGACTCGCCGCTGGGTGTGGGGCGGGAGCGCGATCTCCGGTTCCTCCATCACGAAGATGACCGATTGGTCCTCCTTGAGGTCCGCGATGATCGTGAGCAGCGCAAAGACCAGCAGGTTGATAGAGCCAGTGCCTTGCTTGGCGAACGGCACCGAGTGATTGCTTGGCTGGGTAGCAACGAAAAGCCTGACAACTTCGCGCAGGTGTTCACGTGTGAGATCTGATGCAAAGAAGGCTGCCGAGTTATCTCCGGGAGCCAGGTTGACGAACTTGCCGAGACGCGTGCGGATATTTTCTCGAATGCTCTTGAGCTGCTCGATTTCTCCGATCGCGGGGTCAAGATCTTTCAGCGCGCCAAGTGCATCACTCCACATTTCAGCGGCTCCCTCACCACCGAGCCGGAGGATGGTGTCGAGCAGGGAACCACGCTGCATACTGAGCGCTCGCGACCCGGTGCGTAGGGCGCGGAGGTAGACGAATCCGCAGAGGCGCTTGTGTGCGCGGGTGAACGCTGCCCGGCCTTCTCCGAGCGATGTGCGTTCTTCATCGTCGAGTTCGTCCAGTTCAGGAACCGGATGGTCGAAGAACGTTTCACCTACGAAGTCGTCTTCTTCACGGTCGTAGCGCCCGATGAAGATGACGGGGAGCGCCCAGACCGTTCCCTCGTCATCAGCGGCCTGGAGACCGCCGGATTCCTCGTCAACGAAGGAGAGCGTGGTGTCGTCCCATCGCCGGAGATGCTGGAAGAAACGGAGCAGCTGTTCGTTGGAAAGGTCCGTCAGAACAGCTCGAACACCGATCTCTCGTGGGTTTTCGGCATCACTCAGGTAGTCACCGTGAGTAAAATCATGCTCGTCGATAACCGGACGACGGTACATACGTTCCGGTCCCAACACCAGTTCAAGCGCTTCACAAACCGTCGATTTGCCGATGTTGTTCCCGCCAACCAGCAGCGTGTGCCGCTGGAAGACGACACGCCCTGTCGCAACGCCACGAAAGTTTTCGATCTCGAGTACTCTCACACGCATTCCGCTACGCCCCCGTTCCATTCGCAGCAAACAGCTCCGCCTGTTCCAGCACCAACTCGATCGCTTTTGCCTCGGCATCCGGTGGGTAGTCATAGCGGGCAAGCAAGCGGCGAACCTTGGACCGCATTGCCGCACGAACTGAGTCCTTAAGGTTCCAGTCAATCGTGGTGGAGGTAAGGGGATTCGAACCCCTGACCTTCTGCATGCCATGCAGACGCGCTACCAACTGCGCCATACCCCCGTGGAGCTGAGGGGACTCGAACCCCTGACCCCCTGCATGCCATGCAGGTGCGCTACCAGCTGCGCCACAGCCCCTCACAGTTGCCCGGTCCGGTGTTCGCGGCCGGAGCAACTTGTCTATCTTATGACACGATAAACGCCGCTGCCAAATCGAGTCCCACACGACCGCCGCCGCTCCCGGACGGGGCCGCACAAGCCCCTATCCGCCGGGCGTTTCGGCCAGTTCCTCGGGCAGCTCGTAGGGGTCCGGCAGGGTGCCCACATTGTGCTCCAGCAGCCGCCAGGCCACGGAACCGTCAAGGACAGGCTCGATTTCCTCGACCACGGACCAGTGGCAGTTCGACAACCCGGACAGCGACCGCCACAGCGGCGCCGGCAACCCTAACAACTGCGCCAGCCCCACCCGGGATGAGCCGCCGTGCGTGGCCACGACGAGCGATCCGCCGGCGGGCAAGGCGGCGACGGCCTCGGAGACCGCCTCAATCATGCGTCCGGCAACCTCCACGCGCGTCTCTCCCCCGCCGGCCCGCGAGGTCGGATCGTCCCGCTGCCACAGCCGGACACCGGCGGGGTAGCGCTCCTGGAGTTCCGTGAAGGACAGCCCCTCCCACGCACCCCCGTTGGTCTCGCGCAGCCGGGCATCCTCATACACATGTTGACCGGTCAAGCCGGCCAGCGCGCCCGCCGTGTCCCGTGCGCGGCGCAGGTCGGAACTCATGATGCGCACGTGGCCCGCCCACGCGCCCGGCCGGTCCGTATGCCGCCCGTGGTGGTCGGCCAAATGGCCGGCAAGCAGCCGCGCCGCGCGTGCCGCCTGGCGGGCGCCGACGTCGTTCAACGGTATGTCCGTCTGGCCCTGGAACCGGCCGGCCGCGTTCCAGTCCGTCTGGCCGTGCCGCCAAAAGACAACCCGCCGGCGGAGGCCGGCGGGTTGTTCACTCAGCGGCGACGCCACCGTCACCCGGCAGCCCCGGCGGACGGCTTGGCATCCTCGAGCTCCAGGTCGATGACCGGGCAGTCCGCCCACAGCCGCTCAAGGGCGTAGAAGATGCGATCCTCCGTGTGTTGGACGTGCACCACCACATCGACGTAGTCCAGCAGCACCCAGCGGCCCTCGGACCGGCCCTCGCGGCGCACGGGCCGCCGCCCCTGCTTCAGCAGCTCCTCCTCGATGCCGTCCACTATCGCGTTGACCTGGCGCTCCGACTGGGCGGAGGCGATGAAGAACACGTCCGTGATGGCCAGCCGTTCGCTGACGTCCAGGGCGATGATGTCCTCGGCAAGCTTGTCCGATGCGGCCTTCGCCGCGGTCCGTGCCAGCTCGATCGACGTTTCGGTTGCAGTCATGAATATCCTTTGATTGGTTGCCCGCTAGTGGGCCAAGGCAGTGATGATGAATATGATTCCGGCGACCAGCGCCGCCCCGCCGACCACGACCGAGCCCCACTGCACCAGCAGGTTGCGTTGCGAGCGCCCCAACCCGGCCGTGACCGCGTCCAGCGGTTCGATCCCCAGGGCGTTGTCCGCCGGCAGTGGCGGCATCTGGGACCGCATCGGTTCCGGCCGCCCGGCGTCCGCACCGGGCGCAACCGTGCGCGGCTTCCCGGCAGGCACCGTCTGCACCACCTCGGCGGCCCGCTTGAGCGTGTGGCCATGGCTGCCCGTCACCGGCTTCTTCACGTTGGTCTTCAGGGCGGCGTCAAACGCGTCGGCCAACGGTCCCGACGCCCCTGACGGCCGTGCCGACAACCTGGACGACGGCGGGCCCGACTTCGCGGCGCGGCCCGCCTCCCCCGTGACGCGGGGACGCGCGGTGCGGGCCACCGGCAGTTGGCGCGACTGCGGCCTGGCCACGACGGGAACATGCGACGTGCCCGGGGGCCGCAGCACCGGCCGGTCCACGCCGGGGACGTCGACGAATTCCAACGGCGTCACCATGGCCAGGTTGTTCACGGCCGTCGGATCACTGCCCGGCTTGCGGGTGCTGGCGCTCTCCCGCGCCAGCCGCTCCCGGGCCTGCGCCCGCTCATTGAGGATGGCGGCACGTTCGGCAAGCGCACGGGCCTCAGCGAGGGCCTTGAGCTCCTCCGCCGTGGGCGTGGCAACCGGGATGGTCACGGACACCGGGTGGTAGGCCCCGCCCGGCACGAGCGCGGGCTTGGCCCCCGCGGCCGGAGGGGCGCCGGCGCCGGCTTTGGCGGCTCCCCCGACCGGACCGGCCCCGGCGGCCGGCAGCACCGGAAGCGACCCGGCATGCGTGGCCGAATGATGTTCCACGGCGGCGGGGGCATCGGGGCGGGCGCCGGCGGCACGCCGCCCCTGCCGGGCGCGTCCGGCCGGCGGTTCCGCCTCGGCCGGCGCACTCGAACCGGCCACAGGTCTTGGGGTGGGCCCGGCCGCCTCGGCGGTTGGGACCGGTCCGGCGGGAACGCGGGTCACCGGGACACTCGGCGCCGCGGCGGGCGCCGGCGAAACGGCGGGTGCCGGCGAAACGGCTGGCGCCGATGGAACAGCGGGCACGGCCGGAACCGTCGCCGCGGCGGGAACGATCGGGACGCGCCCCGTTGGCGGAACAATCTGCACCCGTCCGGTGGCCGGGGAGGCCGCATTCGCGGGCGGGACCACGGGGTTGACGCTGGTGATGGGCGCCCTGTCGGCCTCCAGCTGCGCCTGGCGCAGCGCACGCCTGGACGGCAGCGGCTCCTCTTCCCCGGCGGGTTCGGCCAGCTCCTTGTAGGCGCGCAACGCGGCCCGGTCCCTGGCCCGAGTCTGCGATGACCGTTCGCGCGCCACCTGCGCGCCGTCGTCGTTCCGGATGGGCTGGGCCGACTCCGGCACCGCCGGAGCGGGAGCCGATTGCGGCGGCACGATCGCCGGCACGTCCGGCGGTGTCGCGGCGACCCGGCGGCTGCGGCGCAACGATTCCGCGCCTCCGGCAGCCGGTGAGGTGTTTTCGGGCGAGCCGGAGGAGGGCGTGGCGGGGTGGCCCCCACCGCTGCCCTGTTGGTCCGTCACGGCCGACCGCATCTGCCTGCGGCTGCGAATCGGCTCCGAATCCTCACTCATCAACTACTCATTCAGTACTAGTCGTAACCGGCAGGTTGGTCCCCACCGCGCTTGCGGGATCCTGGTACAGGCCGTACTTGGCGATGTATTGCACCACGCCGTCGGGCACCAGGTACCAGACGGGGTTTGCCTCACGGACGCGCCGACGGCAGTCCGTCGACGAAATCGCCATGGCCGGGACCTCCAACAAACTTACGTCGGAGCGGCCCAGGTCGTCGAGCACGTGACCCGGGCGCGTCACACCGACAAAGTGCGCCAGGTTCCAGAGCTCCTCGTTGTCCTTCCACGACATGATCTGGGCCATGGCGTCCGCGCCCGTGATGAAGAACAGGTCCGCTTCCGGGCGACTGCGGCGCAGGTCGCGCAGCGTGTCGATCGTGAACGTCGGCCCCGGCCGGTCGATGTCGACACGGCTGACGGTGAACCGGGGGTTCGCCGCAGTCGCGATGACCGTCATCAGGTACCGGTGCTCGGCCGGGCTGACCAGCCGGCTCGACTTCTGCCACGGCTCGCCCGTCGGGACGAACACGACCTCGTCCAGGTCGAACACGGCGGCCACCTCGCTGGCGGCGACCAGGTGCCCGTGGTGGATTGGATCAAAGGTGCCACCCATCACCCCGACGCGAAGACGGGCGCCTTCCGGTGAAGGCGCCCGATCAGCAGTCCTAATGATTGGAGACTGCCTGGCCCTGGCCGTGGTCATGCTTGTTGGTGTGCTGGCGGTGCGGGTCGGAATGCTCCGTCGTGGCCTCGTGGCGGTTGCCCAGGTTGGAGAACGAGAACGTGATGAACGCCAGGAACAGGAAGATCGCCAGCATGGTTGCGCCGATGACGAACGGCGGCGCGATCAGCGGCCACGGCTCCTCGTGCACGGCCTCGGCGGCACTTACGACGGCGGCTAGCTGGGTCAGCATGTCATCTCCCCTTGGGTACGTTGCAAAGAATCCCTCTAATGGTACGTGGAAGCGCCGGTCAGGCGCGAACCTGCCCCTCGCCCTGCACGATCCACTTGGTCGTGGTCAGTTCGGTCAGGCCCATCGGTCCGCGGGCGTGCAGCTTCTGCGTGGAGATGCCGACCTCCGCGCCGAGCCCGAGCTGGCCGCCGTCGGTGAACCGGGTGCTGGCGTTGACCATGACCGCCGCCGAGTCGATCTCGGCGATGAACCGTTCGGCGTTGGCCAGGTCGTTCGTCACGATGGCCTCCGTATGGCCGGTGCTCCAGCGGCGGATGTGCGCCACGGCCTCGTCGAGGGAGTCGACCATGTGCACGGCCAGGTCCAGGTCCATGTATTCGGTGGCCCAGTCATGGTCGGTCGCCGGGGTGCTGGGCAGATCGGCCGGCAGGGCGGCACGGATGCGCTCGTCCACGTGCAGCCGAACCCCGGCGCCCGCCAATGCGGCGGCGACGGCGGGCAGCACGGAGCAGTCCTTGTTGACCAGCAGCGTCTCGACGGTGTTGCACACGCTGGGCCGCTGGGTCTTGGCATTGAGCAGGATGTCCACGCTCATCTGCTCGGCCGCGGACGCGTCCAGGTAGACGTGCACGTTGCCCTCACCGGTCTCGATCACGGGGACGGTCGAGTTGTTCAGCACCGTCTGGATCAGGTCGCGACCGCCCCGGGGAATGAGCACGTCGACCCGGCCGCGGGCACGCATGAGCACGTTGGCGCCCGCACGGCCGTAGTCGTCCACGGACTGCACGGCGTTCCGCGGCAGCCCGACGGATTCGAGGGCGTCCTGCAGGATCGCCACGAGCGCCTTGTTGGTGTGCGCCGCGGCCGAGCCGCCGCGCAGGATGACGGCGTTGCCGCTCTTCAGCGCCAGTCCGGCGATGTCGACGGTGACGTTGGGCCGGGCCTCGTAGATGGCGGCCACGACGCCCAGGGGGACGTTGACCTGGCGCATGCGCAGCCCGTTCGGCAGGGTTTGGCCTCGCACCACGGTGCCCACCGGGTCCGGTTGACCGGCCAGGTTCTCCAAGGCCGCGACGAGGCCGGCGACCCGCTCGGCGCTGAGCGTCAAGCGGTCCAGCAGTGCCGCCGTCGTGCCGTTGGCGCGCCCAGCGGCGACGTCCTCGGCATTGGCGGCCAGGATGGTGTCCTGGTGGGCGGTGAGCGCGTGGGCGATGGCCAGCAGGCCGGCATCCTTGAGTGCGCGGTTGGCGCGCGCCATCGGCCGGGACGCCTCGCGGGCGGCATCGGCAATGGCGTGGACGGCGTGCTCGGTGTCGTGGGCGGCAGCGTCGTCTTTGGCAGCGTCGTCAACGGTTTGGGCGGTCATGGTCCAATTCTAGGCCACCCGGTGATTGAGCCTGTCAGTGATCGGGTCTCGCTCCCCAGCCGCTCCCCACCCTCGCAAGCTCGGCCGGGGCCCCTCGCGGCCGTGGGCCCAAGCTCGACCACCGGGTCACGTGCCGATCAGCACGAGGTCGTCGACGTGGACCACCTCGCGCTCGAACTGGCGGCCCAGTTCCCTGGCCAGCTCCTTCGTGGAGCGGCCCAGCATCTGCGGCAGGTCGTCCGCGGTGTAGTTGACCAGGCCGTGCGCGATCACGGACCCGGCCGCATCCGCGATCTCCACCGCGTCGCCGGCGTCGAACGTACCGCGCACCTCCGTGATGCCGGCCGGCAGCAGCGACTTGTGCCGTTCCCGCACGGCCCGGACGGCGCCGTCGTCGAGCACCAGCCGGCCGCGGATGTCGGCCAGGTGCGCCAGCCACAGCATGCGCACCGGCTGACGGGCGCCATTGATGCTGAACCAGGTTCCCACGTCCGCACCACCCAGCGCGGCGGCCGCATTCGCCGTGGACGTGACAAGTGCCGGGATGCCGGTCTCCGCGGCGATCATGGCGGCATGCACCTTGGTGGCCATGCCGCCGGTGCCGACCCCGGCCTTGCCGGCGCTGCCGATGACGACACCCTCCAGGTCCTCCGGCGAGCCGACCCGGCTGATGCGCCGCGCGCCCTGCCGCGGCGGGCCGTCGTACAGTGCGTCCACGTCCGAGAGCAGCACCAGCGCGTCGGCCTTGACCAGGTGGGCGACAAGCGCGGCCAGCCGGTCGTTGTCGCCGAACCGGATCTCGTGGGTGGCCACGGTGTCGTTCTCATTGACGATGGGCACCACGCCCAGGTGCAGCAACCGTTCCAGCGCCCTGTGCGCGTTCACGTGCTGCGTGCGCCGGGCCAGGTCCTCGGCCGTCAGCAGGACCTGCGACACGGTGACCCCGTGGCCGCTGAACGCCGCGTTGTAGTTGGCCATCAGCAGCCCCTGGCCGACGCTCGCGGCGGCCTGCTGCGTGGCCAGATCGTGGGGCCGCTTGGCCAGGCCCAGCGGGGAGAGCCCGGCGGCGATGGCGCCCGAGGACACCAGGATCACCTCGGTGCCGGCGAGCCGGCGGGCGGCCAGCACGTCCACCAGGGCCACCATGGCCGGCTCGGAGATGCCGCCCTCGACGGAGGTGAGCGACGACGAGCCGACCTTGACGACGATGCGGGAGGCGCGGGCCAGGTCGGCCCGGTCCCGGATCTCAGGATTCATCGTCGGCGCCCAGCTCCGCGGCCGCCAGCTCCTCTGCGAGGGCTTGCGCCTTGGGCTTGTTCTTCCGGTTCGTCGACTCGGTCCAGATGCCCGCCTTGCGCTCGGCCTCGAGCTCGTCCCGGGCGGCGGCCTTCGCGGCACGGCGGTCCTGCTGCTCCTCGCGCTTCTGGACGCGGGTGGGGCGCTCGCCCAGGTCGGCGATGCGCAGGTCGGTGCCACGCGGGCCGGCCAGGTTCTCGGCGCCGCCCATCATGGTCGGCTCCCAGTCGAACACCATGCCGTCATCCTCGCCGATGACGACGGTGTCGCCGGGCTTGGCGCCGACCTTGAACAGCTTCGCCTCCACGCCGAGCTTGTTCAACCGGTCACCGAGGTAGCCGATGGCCTCCTCGTTCGTGAAGTCCGTCTGCATGACCCATTTCTCGGGCTTGTCGCCGAGGACCCGGAACAGCGGCTCCAGGTTCTTCTCCTCGCGGCGGATGGTGAACCCGGCCTCGTTGACGGCGCGCGGCCGCAGGACGGGCGGGGCCACCTTCGGCGGGGCCGCCCGCAACTCGGCGCGGGCCTCCCTGACGATCTCGGCCATGGCGAAGCCGAGCTGGCGTAGCCCCTCGTGGCTGGCGGCGGAGACGGCGAAGACCTTGTACCCGCGGGATTCCAGATCGGTCCGGACGAACTCGGCCATGTCCCGGCCGTCCGGCGTGTCGACCTTGTTCAACGCCACGAGCCGGGGCCGCGCGTTGAGGGGGACGACGTCGCCGTCAACGCCGGCGTAGCTCATGTCCACGGCGTAACGGTCCAGTTCGGCCTCGATGACGGCCAAGTCGCCGAGCGGGTCGCGATCGGCCTCGAGCGTGGCACAGTCGAGCACGTGGACCAGCGCGGCGCAGCGTTCCACGTGCCGCAGGAAGTTGTGTCCCAGGCCCTTGCCCTCGCTGGCGCCCTCGATCAGGCCCGGCACGTCCGCGATGGTGAAACGCACGTCGCCGGCCTCCACGACACCGAGGTTGGGCACGAGCGTGGTGAACGGGTAGTCGGCAATCTTGGGGCGGGCGGCGGACATGGCCGCGATCAGGCTCGACTTGCCCGCGGACGGGAAGCCGACCAGCGCGATGTCCGCGATGGACTTGAGTTCCAGCACGACGTCCCGCGCGTCGCCAGGGATGCCGAGCAGGGCGAAGCCGGGCGCCTTGCGCTTCTGCGAGGACAGGGTCGAATTGCCCAGCCCGCCCTGGCCGCCGGCGGCGGCAATGTACTCCGAGCCCTCGCCGACCAGGTCG
This sequence comes from Specibacter cremeus, assembly GCF_003946885.1. Classification (GTDB taxonomy): domain Bacteria; phylum Actinomycetota; class Actinomycetes; order Actinomycetales; family Micrococcaceae; genus Specibacter; species Specibacter cremeus. The sequence continues at coordinate 12,648 of NZ_RWKQ01000024.1, forward strand.
GCCAGCACTTCCCCGGACTTCGTCTTGACAACCGTGCCGTCGGGGACGGGCAATATCAGCGTCTCCCCCACCTTGCCGTTGCGCCAGTCGCCCATGCCGGGGCCGCCGTTGCCGGCGTGCCGGTGCGGTGCGTGATGGTAGTCGAGCAGCGTCGTGGTCTGCGAGCTGACACGCAGGATGACGTCGCCGCCGTCGCCGCCGTTGCCGCCGTCGGGCCCGCCGAGCGGCTTGAACTTCTCGCGTTTGACCGAGACGCAGCCATGGCCGCCTGTCCCGCCGGATACGTGCAAAACCACCCGGTCCACAAAGCTGGCCAATGAAATCTCCTTGCAATTGATGATGCCTGCCCCCAGTCTAGTGGGGCAGCTTAAACACCAGTGGAGCGGGCCGTGCGGCCCGCTCCACTGGATGAATCTAGATTGCTACTGCGCAGCCGCGACGATGTTCACGACGCGGCGGCCACGGGCGGTGCCGAATTGGACGGCGCCGGCCTCGAGGGCGAACAGCGTGTCGTCGCCGCCACGCCCCACACCCTTGCCAGGGTGGAAGTGCGTGCCGCGCTGGCGGACCAGGATCTCGCCGGCGTTGACCGACTGGCCGCCGAAGCGCTTCACGCCGAGGCGCTGTGCGTTGGAATCACGACCGTTGCGAGTGGAGCTCGCGCCCTTTTTATGTGCCATTTGAAATGCCTACCTTTTTGATGACGACGAACGGATCGACTGAATTGCCACTAGCCGGTCGGCTACTAGGCGATCGAGGTGATCTTGACCTTCGAGAGCTCCTGGCGGTGGCCCTGGCGCTTCTTGTAGCCGGTCTTGTTCTTGAACTTCTGGATGACGATCTTCGGTCCACGAAGATCCTCCAGCTTCTCGGCCGTAACCTTGACCTTGGCCAGGTCCGCGGCGGCGGAGGTGATCGTCTCACCATCAACCAGGAGCAAAGCGGGCAGCTCAAGGGTGCTGCCGACTCCACCGGGAACGCGGTTCATGGTCACGTAGTCTCCGACGGAAACCTTCTCTTGGCGGCCGCCTGCGCGGACAATCGCGTACACCACTGGGGAACTCACTTCTCTCGACGTTGTTACAAAGTTTATCTGCCGGCGCCTGTCATGATGACTGCGTGTCAGGATGACGAATTCCGGCCGTGCCCAGCCCGCAACCATGAATGGAATTGCCTGGCCGGCCACACATGTGCCTCAACGCCGTGGACCTCAATGGGGTTCTACCAAGGAGTGATTGCCCTGTGTTGGCGTAAGCACCGAAGAACAAGAATACGCTAAATCACGCTTCGGCCGCAAATGAGGCAGGCTCCCCGGCAAGCCGAAGGAACCGTGCAGGTCAACACTACACGGCCCGGCCGCGCCCGCCGCATGACGCGCCGGTGCGGCCCGGCGCGGCCCCGTGGCGTTAATCACGACCCGCCCGGCGCCGCGTGCCGGCGCGGCGCGTCGAAGAACTCCAGCTCGAACCGCGAGGAATGCGTGAACGCCTGGCGCATGCGGTCGCGGTCGTCCGCCGAGCCGCGCCGGGCCGCCGCGTCCAGGATGCCGATGGCCGTGCGGGTCGCCTCGGCGAACGCGTCGTCGGCGTACGTGTCCAGCCAGGACCCGTACGGGTGGCCGCCCTCCGGATGGGCGGCCCGGTACTCGGCGTGCAACACCGCCCCGACGTCCGAGTACAGCCAGTAGCAGGGCAGCACGGCCGCGACGACCTCGCCGTAACTGCCCATCGCCGCCACCGCCAGGAGGTGGTCGACGTAGGCCTTCGTCACCGGACCCTGCACCAGCCCGGCGCCCGGGCCGCCCGGCGTGTCGCCGAGCCATGATTTGTGCAGCGCCAGCTCGACCTCGAGGCAGTTCAGCGCCCCGCCGGCCCAGAACCGCTGCTCGGCGTCGGTGGGGGCCAACTGGCCGGCCCGGGCCAGCACGCGCGAATACGCGTTCAGGTACAGGGCGTCCTGGCCGAGATAGTACTCAAACGCGCCGCGGTCCAGTGTGCCGTCGGCCAGGGACTTGATGAACGGCAACTCGAAAATGCCGTCACGGATGCCGCCAATGCCGTCCCACAGTTCGCGGCTGAACTCGTCACCGGCCGGGGCCGCGCTCGCCCACAGGGCGTGGAAATGGTTGACGGGGCCGTGCCCGTGCCCGACCTCGAGCTCCGCCGACGTCGCCAGCGCACCGGTGAGCCACGTCTTGGCGGTGCGCACCGCCGTCGTCCATTCCCCCACGCGTGCCTGGACAGTCGCCACCGCGGCGGACAGCGAGCAGCCGGTGCCGTGCGTGTTGCGGGTGTCGACGCGCGCGGCCGGGAATTCCTGCACCGAGCCGTCCGGGGCGACCAGCGCGTCGGGGCATTGGTCGCCGGTGAGGTGGCCGCCCTTCACCAGGACCCGCACGTCGGCGCCGACCGCCAACTGTTTGCCCTGCTCCAGCGCCTCCTCCCAGGTGGCCGCCTCGGGTGTGCCCAGCAGCGCGGCGAGCTCGGGCAGGTTGGGTGTGACCAGGTGGACGTGCCGCAGCAGCCCGCCCAGGGCCGCCTCCGCCTCCGGCGCCAGCAGCCGGTCGCCGCTGGTGGCCACCATGACCGGGTCAAGCACGACGACGGCGGGCCGGGTTTTCGCGAGCCAGTCGCCGACCGCGCGCATCACCGCCGCGTCCGGGAGCATGCCGATCTTCACGGCATCGACGCTGATGTCGTCGCTGATCGCCTCAAGTTGCCGGGTGAGGAAGTCGGCGGGCGGGACGTGGACGGCGCGCACGCCCTGCGTGTTCTGCGCGGTCAACGCGGTGACGGCGGCCATGCCGTAACCGCCCTGGGCGGCAATGGATTTCAGGTCCGCCTGGATGCCGGCGCCGCCGGACGGGTCGGAGCCGGCGATGCTGAGCACATGCGGGACGGAGTTCATGGGCGTGGAAATCATGGGTGCGGACATCCCTTCGCCGGTGCTAGCCGGACAGGTTCAACGGGTCTTTTCTCAGCCGGACCGTCTGTCGCGGCACCCCGTGTCGTTGGCAAGCTTAACGCGAAAGCGCCCCGGCCGTCGAACTTGTCCAGGATCTCGACAGGCTCGATCACCGCCTGCGGTGATTGAGCTTGGGGCCACGGCCGCGAGGGGCCCCGCCCGAGCTTGCGAGGGCGGGGAGCGGCTGGGGAGCGAAATCACCCCGGGTCTCGACAAGCTCGACCACCGCCCCGGTGATTGAGCTTGTCGAAATCACCGGCAGGGTCTCGACAAGCTCGACCACCGACAAGCTCGACCACCGGCGGGCCCGCCCACCGGGACTCCTAGAGATCGGCGGCCGGCACCCCGACACCGAGGATGATCGGCGCGTCCGCCGCCGGCTTCCTCACGGCAGCCGGCGTGGGCGCCGCGCTGCTGTGCTGCACGGATGGCTGGGCGGTCCCCCGTGCCGGGCCCCGGCCGCCGTCGGCGCCGACCTCAACGGCCGTGTCGGCACCGCCTTGGGCGCTCCTGGCGCTGCGGTTGCGGCGGCCATGGCGTGACCGCGAACGGGAGGAGTCGGCGGAAGCCTGCTCGTCGCCATGGCCGGGTGCGCCGGCCAGCTGGTCGAGTGCCTGCGTCAGGTCGGCCAGGACCGCGGCCTTGTCGAGCGTCGCGGCTGACTCGTGCTGGTGGCCGCGGGGCAGCTCGATCCGCTCCCCGCCCAGTGACAGGGTGGCCAGATCGCCCAGCGTCGTCGGCAACGGCTGCACCGGCGGGACCTCCACGACCGGTTCGGCGGCGTCTGGAGCCGGCGCCGTGCCGTGCCGGCCACTGTCGTGCTGGTCGGCGTCATGGTGATCGGGGTCGTGGTGCGCCGCGGCGGCCGCGGCCGCAATGTTCGCGAACGCGGCACGGGCCGCACTGGCCTTCTCCGCGCTGCCCTCGTCGATCGACGCGGGCTGGACGGTCGACGCGACCGCGGTCTCCTCCGCCGCATTCTGGTTGCGGGCGTTGCGGTTGCGCTTGCGTTCACTGCGCGTGGACCGGTTGGCGGGGCGCTCATTGTCGCGGTGCCCGTCATGCCGGACCTGGGCGTGGTGCGCGTCGGCCGCCACGGTGTTGGCGCGCCGGTGCTCCACGGGGACGTCTTGCGTGACCACGCCGCGGCCGGCGCAGGTCTCGCACTGCTCGCCGAACACCTCGAGCAGGCCGGTTCCCATGCGCTTGCGGGTCATCTGGATCAGGCCCAGGCTGGTCACCTCGGCGACCTGGTGCTTGGTCCGGTCCCGGCCCAGGCACTCGACGAGCCGGCGCAGCACCAGGTCGCGGTTGGATTCGAGCACCATGTCGATGAAGTCGATGACGATGATGCCGCCGATGTCGCGCAGCCTCAGCTGGCGTACGACCTCCTCGGCCGCCTCCAGGTTGTTCTTCGTGACGGTTTCCTCGAGGTTGCCGCCGGAGCCGGTGAACTTGCCGGTGTTGACGTCGACCACGGTCATGGCCTCGGTGCGGTCAATGACGAGGGAGCCGCCGGAGGGCAGGAACACCTTCCGTTCCAGGGCCTTGGCGATCTGTTCGTCGATGCGATGTGAGGCGAAGATGTCCTCGTCCTTCGTCCACTTCTCGAGCCGGTCCAGCAGGTCCGGGGCCACGTACGTCACGTACGCCTCGATGGTGTCCCACGCCTCGTCGCCGGAGACGATCAGCTTGGAGAAGTCCTCGTTGAACACGTCCCGGACCACCTTGATGGTCAGGTCCGGTTCGCCGTACAGCATCTCCGGGGCCAGCGTCTTCGTGGACGTGGCCCGGGAGTTGATGCCCTCCCACTGGGCACGCAGCCGGTTGATGTCGTTGGTCAGCTCCTCCTCGCTGGCACCCTCGGCGGCGGTGCGCACGATGACGCCGGCGTCCTGGGGCAGGTGGTCCTTGAGGACGCGCTTGAGCCGGTTGCGTTCGACGTCGGGCAGCTTGCGGGAGATGCCGGTCATCGAGCCGCCGGGCACGTACACCAGGTAGCGGCCGGGCAGCGACACCTGGCTGGTCAGCCGGGCGCCCTTGTGGCCGACCGGGTCCTTGGTGACCTGGACGAGCACGGTGTCGCCGGACTTGAGCGCATTCTCGATGCGGCGCGGCTGGCCGTTGAGCTTGGCCGCGTCCCAGTTGACCTCGCCGGCGTACAGCACGGCGTTGCGGCCACGCCCGATGTCCACGAACGCCGCCTCCATGCTCGGCAGCACGTTCTGGACCTTGCCCAGGTAGACGTTGCCGATCAGTGAATCCTGCTGCGTCTTCGACACGAAGTGCTCGGCGAGGACGCCGTCCTCCAGCACGCCGATCTGGATGCGGTTGTCGCGCTGGCGGACCACCATGACGCGGTCCACGGATTCGCGCCGGGCCAGGAACTCGGCCTCGGTGATGACGGTGCGGCGGCGGCCGGAGTCGCGGGAATCGCGGCGCCGCTGCTTCTTCGCCTCCAGGCGGGTGGAACCGCGCAGGCTGGTCACCCGGTTCGACGCGATCAACGACGAATCCGCCGGGGTGCGCGGCGCGCGCACCTTCGTGACCGTGTTGGGCGGGTCCTCGTCGGTGCCGCCGGTCAATTCCAGGTCCGCCTCGCCGCGGCGCCGGCGCCGACGACGCCGGGACGTCACCCCGTCGTTGTCCGTCGCGTTCGCCTCGCCGTCACCGGTGGGCTCGGCGTCGCCGTCGGCTTCATCGCCACCGGCCGGGCGGCTGCGCCGGCCGCGGTTGCGGCCGCGGCGCCTCCGGCCCCCCTCGGCCGTCTCGTCCTCGGCTTCCGTTTCTTCGGCTCCGGTTTCCTCCCCGCCGGACACCGCCGGCACCGGCACGGCCAGGCTCAGGTCCGGCGCCTGGAACAGGACCGAGATCCCGGCGGCCGGGGCCTGGAACAACGCCTCGGCGGCGGGCATGGCGTCGGTGCTCGCCTGGGTGGTCGCCTGGGCGGTCGCGCCCTCGGTTGCCGGTTCCCCTATTGCCGGTTCCCCTGTCACCGGTTCGCCGGTGGGACCGTCGCCGGAGGTCACAAGCGGCGCGGCCGTGTCCCGGACTTCCTCCTGGGCCTCCGCGGCCTGCTTGCGACGGCGGGCCGGGGCCTTCCGGGCCGGCTTGGCCGGGGCTTCGGCCGCCTCCGCGCCGGCGTCCGCGAGTGCGGTGGGTGCCGGGGTCTGGACTTCCGCGGACGCCGCGCTCGCCCCGGTGGCGTCCGCCGTGGCCGTGGCGGTGGCGCGACGGCGCGTCGTGCGTTTCACGGGGGCCTTGGCTGCCGGCACCTCCGCGGTTTCGGGTGCGCCGGCGGTCGGGGATTCGACGGCGGCCGTGGCTACGGCGGAGGTGGCACGGCGCCGCGGGGCCCGCTTGGCGGGTGCCTTGGCCGGTGTCTCGTCCACTGACTCGATCACTTTCTCGACCGGGAGCGTCGCCGCGGCGGAGTTCTCCGCCGGGGATGCGCCGGCCGGGGCCTCGGCCGGAGCCTCGGCGACTGGCTCCGCAACGGCGGTGGCACGACGCCGGGTCGTGCGCGTGGCCGGTTTCGTTGCGACGGGCTCTGTTTGAACAGGCGTGTCGGTGGCCGTGTCGGCGCTGGCGACGGGCGCCGGGCTGGCCACGGCGGCGGTGGCACGACGTCGCGGGGCCCGCTTGGCGGGGGCCTTGGCCGGAGTCCCGGCGGCGTCCGCATCGTTCGGCGTTGCCACGGGGGCTGCCGGTGCCGGCGCGGACTCGGCCGCGGCACTCCTGGTGCCGGCGCGGCGGGTGCGCGTCGATTTCTTGGGGGCCGCGGTGGCGGCGCCGACGGCGTCGGCGGGTACCGGCGTCGTGCTTGTTGCTGCAGCGTCCGCTGCCGGTGCTGTGGTGGGCTGGTCTTTATCCATTTGTGGTGTCACTCCGGCCCCCGGTACGCCGCCACATCCGACGCCCCGGAGGGCTAATTTGCCAAGACCCGCGGGCCTTGGCGGAAGTCGTCTTAATACCTCCCGGGCGGCACCATCAGGTGGGTGCGCCAGCACCGGGCGGGCAATGGTGCGCATTCTCCCGCGTACGCGGCGGCTGCCCGGCGGATAGCGCTCACGGCGCGTCGTCGCCGGCAGGCCCGAGAGCGTGCCATTGGACCGGAGCACGCATGTGGATCGTTCTCCAGCCAAGATCATTGTCTCACACACGCCCCCGCCGGTCCTGGAAGCTCACACGGTGTGCCAGTGCCGCCGCGCTACAATCGGGAAACAATCACCCCCGCGAACAGTGAGGCGAGCATGCCCAAGTCCAGCGTTGCCCCGAGTACCGTGCCCCACGGCCCGGACGCGGCCGAAGCGAAAATGACGCTGTTGGCGCGGCACCGGCCGTATGCCTGGCTCCTGCTGGCCACGGGTGTGGTCGCCTGGCTGGCCTCCGGTGCGCTCGTGCTGGACCGGCTTGAACTGTACAAGAACCCCAACGCGTCGCTGAGCTGCAACTTCAACACGTGGATCTCCTGCGGCGACGTGATGAAAACGCAGCAAGCCGAACTGCTCGGCTTCCCCAACCCGTTCATCGGGATCGTCGGGTTCGCCGTGATCATCACCACGGCCGTGGTGATGCTGGCCGGCGCCCGGCTGGCCCGCTGGTATTGGATCGGGTTGCAGATCGGCATCACGCTCGGCATGGCCCTGGTGTGCTGGTTCTGGTTTGAGGCCCTCTACGTCATCACGATCCTGTGCCCCTATTGCATGGTCGTCTGGGCCATGATGATCCCCCTCTTCGTGTTCACCACCGTGCGCAACCTCAGCCACGGCGTGATCCCCGCGCCGGCCGGGTTGACGCGGTTCGCGGGCGAATGGGCGTGGGTCATCGCGGGGCTCGGCTACCTGGCCGTCATCGCCACGATCTTCTTCCGTTTCATGCACCTGATCATCCCCAGCAACGCGTGACTCCGCACCGGGGTATTGGGCCGACCGACTTCGGGGCACGTTGATTCTTCGGTAGGTGTGGGTGCTGGAACCCAACACCCACACCTGGCGAAGAATCAAGGATCGGTCAGCCGAACCAGATGCCGATCTCACGCTCGGCGGATTCGACCGAATCGGAGCCGTGCACCAGGTTCTGCTGGACCTTCAGGCCCCAGTCGCGGCCGAAGTCGCCGCGGATGGTGCCCGGCAGCGCCGTGGTCGGGTCGGTGGCGCCGGCCATGGCGCGGAACCCCTCGATGGCGCGGTGCCCCTCGAAGATCGCGGCGACGACGGCGCCGGAGAGCATGAACTCGAGGAGCGGCTCGTAGAACGGCTTGCCGGCGTGCTCCGCGTAGTGGGCCTCGAGCTGCTCACGGGTCGCTTTGGTCTTCTTCAGCTCGGCCAGCGTGTAGCCCTTGGCCTCCACGCGGGCCAGGATCGCTCCGGACAGGTTGCGGGCGACGCCGTCGGGCTTGATGAGGACGAGGGTGCGCTCAGGGCTCACGGATGCTCCTTGAAGTTGGGGAAGTTCGGCGGGCCGCGGCGAGCCGGGACCACCCCCCAGTTTACTGGGTGGCAAGCACCAACCTGGCACGCAGCTCGGCCACGGCGTCCGGGTCACCGGTGCCGGCGGGCAGCGGGCCGCGCCCCCACAGCCACAGTAACGTCGTCCCGGGCGCGCCGGAGACCGTGGCCGCAGCCTCCGCCCGGGAATCGCGCTCCAGCGTGACGTCGGCCGGATTCAGCGTCACGCTCCAGCGGTGCCCGGCGCTCTCCACGGCGACCACGGCCCCGGAGGCGCTCCCGACCACCTCGTCCGCCCAATCCCCGGCCAACATGAGGGCCAGCACCTCGTCGATGCCGTCCACGGCCAAGTCCGGACGCACCGGCCCGGCACGGCCCACGGCACTCTCCACATCGTGCCGGTGCACGGCCGTCTCGTGCGCCATCCGTCGCAGCCAGAACCCGACGGTCTGGTCCGCCGGCCACCACGTCGCCGCAGGATCCCGGGGGTCGTGGGCGTCGAATTGCGCCACCAGCTGGTCATGGCAGTTGTCCAGCACGTCCACCGCTGGACGTTCACGCAACCAGGCCGGCGGCCAGTCGGCGCCGGGCATCACCCCGGTGCGGATCGACTTCGCCTTGTGCAGGTAGACCTGGGCCACGTGCCGCACCACGTCCGCACCGGTCCAGCCCGGGCACGCCGGCACGGGACTGTCCAGGGCTCCCGGGGCCAGCAGCCGCAACCGGGCGAAGTCGGCGTCAAAACAGGCACGGTAGGCGGGGAAGGACAGGGCCAACGGGTACGTCTCGGTCATGCTGCCACGCTAGGCCGGGCGTGGCTGCGGCGCAACGGTCCCGAGTCTCGACAGGCTCGACCACCGGGTCTCGGTGATTGAGCTTGTCGAAATCGGGTCTCGCTCCCCAGCCGCTCCCCACCCTCGCAAGCTCGGGCGGGGCCCCTCGCGGCCGTGGGCCCAGGCTCGACCACCGGCNAGGCCCGGGTCTCGACAGGCTCGACCACCGGGTCACGGGGTCTCGACAAGCTCGACCACCGGGGCGCCGGAGGGTCAGGCTTCTTCCGGGTGCGCGGCCTCCCACGCGGCCTGTTCCCGCTCGCGGACCACGTTTTCCCGGTCGATGCGGCCGCCGGCGCGCAACCCGTACCACCACGTGATGGCGAACAGGAGGCCGATGACGAACATGGTCGGTTCCAGGAACCCGCTGGTGATGAGCAGCAGTTGCAGGATCCAGCCGAGCGCCGGCCCCCACTTCTTCGCCATGAAGGCGCAGGACACGACGAACGCGACGGCAAGCGCGATCCCCACGGTCAGGAACACCACGTTCTTGTCGTGCAGCCCGAACAGCGCCAGCGCCGCGAAAAACACCACGAAGGCCTCCAGGCCGAGCACGGTCGAGGCGAACATCACTTTCGTGGAACGACGCTTCTTCGGCATGCCCGGTTGCCACTCGCGTTGGGCGCGGGTCAGCTTGGCCATGGTCAATTGCCTCCCTTGTCCCCGGGTTCACCGGGCAACTCCGCCGACCGTCCCAGCAGGATCCGGGCCTCGGCCACGAGCGTGATCGATCCGGTGACCAGGACGGCCCCGGCCAGGTCGTTGTTGGCCTCGGCGCGTTCGATCGCCCACTCGAGGGCGTCGTCGAGCTTCTCGGCGACGTGCACGTCGTCCTCCTGCCAGCCCAGCTCCACGGCCATCTCCGCGAGGTCGGCGGCCGGGATGGCGCGGGGGGATGTGGACCGGGTCAGGCACAGTTCCTCGGCGTCCTCGCCGTACGATTCACGGATCTGGCGCAGGATCTCCTCGGCATCCTTCTCGGCCAGGATGCCGAGGACGATCACAAGCTTGCTGATCGAGAACGCCTCCTGCAGCGCGGCGGCGCTGGCGGCGATGCCGGCCGGGTTGTGGGCGGCATCCACGACGACGGTCGGAGCCGTGCGCAGCACCTCGAGCCGGCCCGGCGAGGACGCGTTGGCGAATCCCTCGCGGACCAGGTCGATGTTCAGTTCCTTCTCCCCGCCGCCGAGGAACGCCTCGAGCGCGGCCAGGGCGACGGCGGCGTTCTCCGCCTGGTGTTCGCCGTGCAGCGGCAGCTGGATGTCGGGGTACCGCCCGGCCAGCCCCCGCAGGGTGACAAGCTGGCCGCCGACGGCCACCCGGCGCGACTCGACGCCGAACTCGACGCCCTCGAAACGGAACTCGGCGTGCTTGTCCCGCGCCGTCTCGAGCAGCACCTGGGCGGCGTCCACGGGCTGGGCGGCGCTGACCAGGAAGGCGCCCTCCTTGATGATGCCGGCCTTCTCCAGCGCGATGTCACCGGTCGTGTCGCCGAGCAGGTCGGTGTGGTCCAGGGAGATCGGCGTGACGACGGCGACCTGCCCGTCGCCGACGTTCGTGGCGTCGGTGATGCCGCCCAGGCCCACCTCCAGCACGGCCACGTCGACGGGCTCGTCCGCGAAGACGGCGAACGCCAGGATGGTCAGGCACTCGAAGTAGGTGAGCCGCTGTTCGCCGGCGGCTTCCAGCTCCGCGTCGACGATCTGCAGGTACGGGCGGATCTCGTCCCAGTTGCGCACGAACGTCTCGTCGGACACCGGCGCCCCGTCGATGCTGATGCGCTCGGTCACCTTGGTCAGGTGCGGGCTGGTGTACCGGCCGGTGCGCAGCCCGTGGGCGAGCAGGCCGGATTCGATCATGCGGGCCGTGGACGTCTTGCCGTTGGTGCCGGTGATGTGGATGATCGGGTACGCCTTGTTCGGCTCGCCGAGGATGTCCATGGCCCGGAACAGCGGGGCCAGGCGCGGCTCCATCTTGTTCTCCGGCGCCCGGCCGAGCAGTTCGGCGTAGACGCTTGCCACGGAAAATTCGTCATGGCTCATTTGGCTGCCATCCTTTCGACCGTGATGGTGGTCTCGACGTCACCGGGGAGCAGTTCCAGCACCACGGTAAGGGTCTCGGTCTTGACGAGTTCGGCGTTGGCGTGCAGCGCGTCCACCACGTCCTGCGGGGCCGAGATGATGGTCCGGATGCGGTCGGTGACGTTCAGCCCGGCGTCCTTGCGGGCCGACTGGACGGCGCGGACCAGGTCGCGTGCCGTGCCCTCGGCCTCCAGTTCGGGTGTCACCTCGGTGTTGAGCACCACGAAGCCGCCGCCGGGCAGCAGCGCCACCGCGGCAGCACCGCCGTCGTCCGTCGCCGCCACGACCGTCTCCAGCGTGTACTCGCCCTCCCGCAGCTCCAGGCCGCCGGCCGTGACGACGCCGTCGGTCTCGGACCAGTCGCCGGACTTGGCACCCTTGATGGCCTGCTGGACGTTCTTGCCCAGGCGCGGGCCGGCCGCACGGGCGTTGACGACGAGCTTCTGGGTGATGCCGAACTCTTCCAGCGAGGCGTCCGCGGCGTCGACGAGCGTCACCGTGCGGATGTTCAGTTCGTCGGCGACGACGCCGGCGCCGCCGTCGAGCGCGGCGGCGTCGGCGGTCACGATGGTCAGTTCCTGCAGCGGCAGGCGCACGCGCAGCTTGGCCGCCTTGCGCAGGCTGGAGCCGGTGGAACAGATCTGCCGGATCCGGTCCATCCGGGCCACGAGGGCGTCATTCGGCACGAACAGGTCGGCGTTCGGCCACTCCGTCAGGTGCACGGAGCGCCCCCCGGTCAGCCCGCGCCAGATCTCCTCGGAGACGAGGGGCAGCAGCGGGGCGGCCACCCGGGCCACCGTCTCCAGCGCCGTGTAGAGGGCGTCGAACGCGTCGGCGGACTCGTCGAAGAAACGCTGCCGGCTGCGGCGGACGTACCAGTTGGTGAGCATGTCCAGGTAGTTGCGCAGCGCGTCGCAGGCGCCGGAGACGTCGTACGCGTCCAACAGCCGTGTCACCGAGCGCACCAGCTCACCCGTGTTCGCCATCAGGTATTCGTCCAGCGGGTCGGTGTACCCGTCGAAGCGCAGAACTGCTTCATAGCCGGTGGCATGGCCGGTCCCGGCGTTGGCCGAGTTGGCGTACAGCGTGAAGAAGCTGTACACGTTCCACAGCGGCAGGATGACCTGGCGGACGCCGTCGCGGATGCCCTGCTCGGTGACGATCAGGTTCCCGCCGCGCAGGATCGGGCTGGACATGAGGAACCAGCGCATGGCGTCGGAGCCGTCACGGTCCAGCACCTCGGAGACGTCCGGGTAGTTCTGCAGCGACTTGGACATCTTCTGCCCGTCGGAGCCGAGCACGACGCCGTGGCTGATGACGTTGCGGAACGCCGGGCGGTCGAACAGCGCCGTGGCCAGGATGTGCAGCGTGTAGAACCAGCCGCGCGTCTGGCCGATGTACTCGACGATGAAGTCGCCTGGGTTGTGGTGGTCGAACCAGTCCTGGGACTCGAACGGGTAGTGCACCTGGGCGTACGGCATCGAGCCGGAGTCGAACCAGACATCCAGCACGTCCTCGACCCGGCGCATGGTCGACTGGCCCTCCTCGGGCGTGCGCGGGTCGTCCGGGTTGGGCCGGATCAGCTCGTCGATGAAGGGCCGGTGCAGGTCCGGCTGGCCCGCATGGTTGAGCGGCAGCCGGCCGAAATCGGCCTCCAGCTCGGCCAGCGAACCGTACACGTCGGTCCGCGGGTATTCGGGATCGTCGGACTGCCATACCGGGATGGGGCTGCCCCAATACCGGTTGCGGCTGATTGACCAGTCGCGGGCGTTCGCCAGCCATTTGCCGAACTGGCCGTCCTTGACGTTCTCCGGGATCCAGTTGATCTGCTGGTTCAGTTCGACCATGCGGTCCTTGATCTTCGTGACCTCCACGTACCAGGACGAGATGGCGCGGTAGATCAGCGGCGTGCGGCACCGCCAGCAGTGCGGGTAGCTGTGCTCGTAGCTGGCCTGGCGCAGCAGCCGGCCGGCCGTGCGCAGCACACCGGTGATGGTCTTGTTCGCGTCGAACACGTGCACGCCGGCGATCGCGGCCAGCGGCGCGGCGCCGTCGACGGGCGTGGCGAACAGCGGCAGGAACTTCGCCCCCTCGTCCACGGACAGCACCACGGGGATGCCGTTGGCCTCGCAGATGGCCTGGTCCTCCTCGCCGTAGGCGGGGGCCTGGTGGACGATGCCGGTGCCGTCGGTCGTCGTGACGTAGTCGGCGACGAGGATCTGCCACGCGTTCTCCGTGCCGTACTTCTCGGCGTCGGCGAAGTAGTGCCACAGCGGCTCGTAGCGCAGGCCGGCCAGGTCGGCGCCCGCGTAGGTGGCGGTGACAGCCTCGGCGGCGGTGGCCGCGTCCTCATAGCCCAGGTCCTTCGCATGGGCGGCCAGCAGGTCGGAGGCGAGCAGGAACCGCGGAACGGTGGTTGAGCCGGCCGGACCCCCTGTGGTTTCGGCAGGCTCAACCACCGAGGTCCCGTGGGGGCCGGCGGGTACGACGACGTAGCTCACCTCGGGCCCGACGGCGAGGGCTTGGTTGGTGGGCAGGGTCCACGGCGTGGTCGTCCAGGCCAGGGCGTTCACGCCGGCCAGTTCGGCGGCCAGCGGGTTGGCCTCCCGGCCGTCGAACGGTTCGGCGAGCAGCGGGAACGTGACCGTGACGGTCTGGTCCTGGCGCATCTTGTAGACGTCGTCGTCCATGCGCAGCTCGTGGTTGGACAGCGGCGTCTCATCCTTCCAGCAGTATGGCAGCACGCGGAAGCCCTGGTAGGTCAGGCCCTTCTCGTGCAGCTGCTTGAAGGCCCAGATGACCGATTCCATGTACTCGACGTTGAGCGTCTTGTAGTCGTTCTTGAAGTCGACCCACCGTGCTTGGCGGGTGACGTACTCCTGCCATTCGCCGGTGTATTTCATGACGGAGGCGCGGCAGGCGTCATTGAACTTGTCGATGCCCATGGCCTCGATCTGCTTCTTGTCCGTCATGCCCAGCTGTTTCATGGCCTCGAGTTCGGCCGGCAGCCCGTGCGTGTCCCAGCCGAAGCGGCGTTCCACCCGCTTGCCGCGCTGCGTCTGGTACCGGCCCACGATGTCCTTGACGTAGCCGGTGAGCAGGTGCCCGTAGTGGGGAAGGCCGTTGGCGAAGGGCGGGCCGTCGTAGAACACGAACTCGTTCGTGCCGTCGGCGCCGGCGTCGCGGCGGTCGATGCTCTCGGCGAAGGTGCCGTCCTCGGACCAGTACTTGAGGACGCGTTCCTCGATCTCGGGGAAGCGCACGGACGCGGGAACGTGGCTGGAGCCGGCGTGGTGGGCGGCGGACGCCTTCGGGTACTGGGTCATCTCATCATCCTGGTCGTTCGTTGCATAGGACACGGATGCAAGGACGGCCTGCGGCCGCGGTACCACCTCGCTTGCCGCACCCGTCGCCGGGGCGGCCGCTTATTGACTGCTGTGACGGGCTTACCCGTCCGGTTCTACCGGCGCCTGATTCGCTGGCGCGTTCTTCCGGAAGCTCGCCGGTGATGGCCGGGTCGGTGCTTGTGCTCCCATTCTACGGGATCCGGGCCCGGACATTACTCCCAGACGGAGTCCTTCGCCGGCGCCTGCTCGATGACGTGCTGGATGCGCTCGAGGGTTGGCCACATGTCGGTGGTCGAGCCCCGTCGAGACCCCGGATTTCGACGGTGCTCAATCACCGGCCCCGGATTTCGACGGCGCTCAATCACCGGCCCCGGATTTCGACGGGGCTCAATCACCGGCGGATGCGCGGATGATCTTGTGCGCGGCCGCCTGGGCGACCGGCCGGACGACGATCTCGTCAAGGTTCACGTGGTGCGGGGCGTTCACGGCGTAGGCGATGATGTCGGCCACGTCCGCGGCCGTGAGCGGTTCGGCCACGCCGGAATACACGGCGTCGGCCGACGCCCGGTCGCCGCCGAGCCGGTGCAGCGAGAATTCCTCGGTGCGCACCAACCCGGGCAGCACCTCGATGACGCGCAGGTTGTTGCCGACCTCCTCCAGGCGCAGCGCCTGGGTCATGGCCCGCTGCGCTGCCTTGGCGGCGTTGTAGCCGGCGCCGCCCTCGTAGCTGACCAGCGCGGCGAAGCTGGTCAGGTTCAGCACGGTGCCGTTGCGCCCGGCCCGCAGCATGGGCAGGAACGCCTTGGTGAGCTTCATGGTGCCCAGGACGTTCACCCGGTACATCCAGTCCCAGTCGTCGGCGTCCGCCTCGGCCACAGGGTCCACGCCGCGCGCGCCACCGGAAATGTTGACCAGCGTATCGATGCCGCCGCCGGCGGTGACGGCCGCGACCAGGGCGGCGACGTCGTCGTCGTTCGTGATGTCCGCGGGGACGGCGAGCGCGCCGGTCTCCGCTGCCAGTGCGGCGAGCCGGTCGGCGCGGCGGGCGACGGCGTACACCGTCCAGCCCGTGGCGGCCAGGGCGCGCACGGTGGCGTCGCCGATGCCGGTGGAGGCTCCGGTGACGACGGCACGCTTCGCGGGGACGGGGGTGGTGGAACTATCAGCCATGCCCTTAATCTAGCGCGGGATTGGTGCCATTGATGAAGTCGAGCAACACGGCGGCCTGGTTCAGATGCGGGTCCTTGGCCCCGTAGAGGAGGACCACCGCCTCGTGCTCGGCGGCGAGCGTCCTGATCTCGGCCACGGCCGGGTTGTCCGCCAGTTCGGCACGGTAATCCCGTTGGAACACGGCAAACCGCTCGGCCCGGTGGTCAAACGCGTTGCGCACCCCGGCACTCGGCCCGGCCTCCTTGAGCCACACGTCCACGCGGTCCCTGGCAATGCCCCTGGGCCACAGCCTGTCCACCAGGACCCGCAACTCACCGGGTTCGGTCTCCTCATACACACGGGCAATTCGTAGACGTCCCATGGCCGCATCCTAGCCCCGAACTTGTTAACATGTGCGGGTGCAGCTCACTCCCGGCGCCGGCCGCTTCGCGCCCTCCCCCAGCGGCGACCTCCACGTGGGCAACCTGCGCACGGCCGTCCTCGCCTGGTTGTTCGCGCGCAGCACCGGACGGGCCTTCCTGCTGCGCGTGGAGGACCTGGACCGGGTCCGGGCCCGCGCCGAGCAGCGGCAACTGGCGGACCTTGCCGCCCTGGGCCTGGATTGGGACGGCCCGGTCGAGCGGCAGTCCGAACGCGGGCCGCTGTACCTGGACGCGCTGGCCCGGCTGCAGGCGGCGGGACTCGTGTTCGAATGCTTCTGCACCCGTCGCGACATCGCGGGGGCCGCCTCCGCACCGCACGGGTCCGTCGCCACCTACCCGGGCACGTGCCGTCACCTCA
The DNA here is from genome assembly GCF_003946885.1 of Specibacter cremeus. GTDB lineage: Bacteria > Actinomycetota > Actinomycetes > Actinomycetales > Micrococcaceae > Specibacter > Specibacter cremeus. The sequence continues at coordinate 29,273 of NZ_RWKQ01000024.1, forward strand.
CGGACGCCGAACGCGACGACAGGCGCCGGCAGCGGCCACCGGCCCTGCGGCTGCGTGCCGGGGGTGGCCCCGTCACAGTCCACGACGCGCTGAACGGCGACTACACGGGGCCGGCCGACGACGTTGTGCTACGCCGCAACGACGGCGCCGTCGCGTACAACCTGGCCGTCGTCGTCGACGACGCCGCCCAGGGCATCGACCAGGTGGTGCGCGGCGACGACCTGCTGCCGTCCAGTCCCGCCCAGGCGCGGCTGGCCCGGCTGCTGGGCCTGCCCCCGGTCGGTTATGCGCACGTGCCGCTGGCCCTGGGCCGCGCGGGCCGCCGCCTGGCCAAGCGCGACGGCGCGGTGACGCTGACGGACCTGGCCGCGACCGGCGTCGTGCCTGCTACCGTGCGCGACGTGATCCTCGATTCACTCGGGCTGCCCGCCGGGCCGCTGACCCACGCCCTGGCCGCATTCGACCCGGGCGCGCTGCCGCGGGCGCCATGGACGGTGACGGCGGAAACGTTCGCCGCGCGCATCTCATGAAAGAATTGGGCCATGGCTGAACATTTCCCGGGTACAGACACGCCCGCCCCCACCCCGACCACCGTTCCCGACAAGCCGGCCCTGGAGGGCCTGGAATCGTCGCTGACGCGCCGCTGGCTCGCCGAAGGCACGTACAAGTTCGACCACGAGACGACCCGCGAGGCCGTCTACTCGATCGACACTCCCCCGCCCACGGCCTCCGGTTCGCTGCATGTGGGGCACATGTTCTCCTACACCCAGACCGACGTGCTGGCCCGCTTCCAGCGCATGAACGGCAAGAACGTGTTCTACCCGATGGGTTGGGACGACAACGGCCTGCCCACCGAGCGCCGCGTGCAGAACTACTTCGGCGTGCGCTGCGACCCGACGGTCCCCTACGACGCCGACTACCGCCCGCCGGGCACGCCCGCCAAGAACCAGCGCGACTGGGACGCCGTCTCGCGCCGCAACTTCATCGAGCTGTGCGAGGAACTGGCCGTCGAGGACGAGTTGGTCTTCGAGCACCTGTTCCAGACCCTGGGCCTGTCCGTCGACTGGCAGCTGACCTACCGCACCATCGACCACGCGTCCCGCGCCGCCTCGCAGCGCGGCTTCCTGGACAACCTGGCCGCCGGGAACGCGTACATGGCCGAGGCGCCCACGCTGTGGGATGTCACGTTCCGCACGGCCGTGGCGCAGGCCGAGCTCGAGGACCGGGAGATGCCCGGCGCCTACTACCGGTACCCGTTGTTCGCCGAGGACGGCACGAAGGTGTACATCGAGACGACCCGCCCGGAACTGCTCGCCGCCTGTGCCGCGCTCGTGGCCAACCCGGACGACGAACGCTACCGGCCGCTGTTCGGCAAGAAGGTCACCTCCCCGCTGTTCGGCGTCGAGGTGGAGGTGAAGGCGCACCCGCTGGCCAAGGCGGACAAGGGCTCCGGCATCGCCATGGTGTGCACGTTCGGCGACCTGACCGACGTCACCTGGTGGCGGGAGCTGCAACTGCCCACGCGCGCCATCATCGGCCGTGACGGCCGTGTCCTGGCCGACACCCCCGACTGGATCACGACCGAGGCGGGCCGGGCCAACTACGCCCTCATCGCCGGCAAGACCGTGTTCAGCGCCAAGGAGGGCGTGGCCGCGATGCTCGCCGAGGCCGGCCTGCTCGACGGCGAGCCCAAGAAGATCATGCACCCCGTGAACTTCTACGAGAAGGGCGACAAGCCGCTCGAGGTCGTCACGTCCCGCCAGTGGTACATCCGCAACGGCGGCCGCGACGAGGACCGCCGGGAACGGCTGATCGGCCGGGGCCGGGAGATCGACTTCCACCCCGCGTTCATGCGCTCGCGCTACGAAAACTGGATCGCCGGGCTGAACGGTGACTGGCTGGTCTCCCGGCAGCGTTTCTTCGGTGTGCCGATCCCCGTCTGGTACCCGCTGGACGCCGCCGGCGAACCCGACCACGACCACCCGATCCTGCCCACCCACGACCTGCTGCCCGTCGACCCGGCCGCCGACCCGGCCCCCGGCTACACGGAGGAGCAGCGCAACCAGCCGGGCGGCTTCGTCGGCGACGCCGACGTGCTCGACACGTGGGCGACGTCGTCGCTGACCCCGCAGATCGTGGGCGGCTGGGGCCGCGACACCGACCTGTTCGCGAAGGTCTACCCGTTCGACCTGCGCCCGCAGGGGCACGACATCATCCGGACGTGGCTGTTCTCCTCGGTGGTGCGGGCCGACGCCCTGCAGGGCTCCGCCCCGTGGCGGCATGCCGCCCTGTCCGGCTGGATCCTGGACCCGGACCGGAAGAAAATGTCCAAGTCGAAGGGCAACGTCGTGGTCCCCACGGACGTGCTCGACGAGTTCGGCGCCGACGCCGTGCGCTACTGGGCGGCCTCCGCCAAGCTGGGAGCGGACACCGCGTACGAGGTGGCGCAGATGAAGATCGGCCGCCGCCTGGCCATCAAGCTGCTGAACGCGTCGAAGTTCGTGCTCAACCTGGGCGCCACGGACGCGAACGTGCTCGCCGGTTCTTCGTCGGCCGCGACCAACCCCTTGGACCGTGCGTTGCTGGCGCAACTGGCCGACGTCGTCGACCAAGCCACCGCCGCCTTTGAAAACTATGACTACGCCCGCGCCCTGCAGGTCACCGAGAGCTTCTTCTGGCAGTTCACGGACGACTACGTCGAGCTGATCAAGGACCGTGCCTACGGTGCCGCCGGCGACGACGAACAGGCCTCCGTGCTGGCCACGCTGGCCACGACACTGGATTCGCTGCTGCGCCTGTTCGCCCCGTTCCTGCCGTTCGCCACCGAAGAGGTGTGGAGCTGGTGGCGGACCGGTTCGGTGCACCGTGCCGCATGGCCGGTCGCCCTGGCGTCCGACGGGGACACGGCCCTGTTGCCGACCGTGGGCACCGCCCTCAGCGGCATCCGCAAGGCCAAGTCCGAGGCGAAGGTGAAGCAGCGCACCCGGGTGATCTCCGCCGTCGTGACCGCCCCCGAGGCGCAGGCCGGGCAGCTGGCCGCCGGGCTGGGCGACCTGAAGGCCGCCGCGAACGCCGTGGACATCACCGTGGTGGTGGGCGGTTCCGACATCGTCGTCAGCGATGTGGAGCTGGCACCGGCGGAGGAACCCGCCCAAGCGTAGCCGGGCGCTGGTCGAGCCCGTGCCGGTGGTCGAGCCCGTCGAGACCCGGGCAAAGGGGAAGCCCCATCAGCGTTTCGCCGTTGGTGGGGCTTCGACTTTCGGCCGCTGGGTGACACTTCGCGGTCTAGCGGACTCCGCCGACGTTCAGGTCGTCCTGCCGTGTCACCGGCAGCCAGTTCCGCTTGCTCCGAGTTCCTGCCAATGGCAGCGTCTCAATCAGTCACTGCATGCGGTTCTGTCACTGAATCTTTGGTGTCCCTATGCCCTTTCCCGAAGGATTGGGTAAGAACAATTCTCGCGCTGCCGGCCATCACAAACAAGGGGCTGCGCCGAACTACATGGGAGTAATTCGGTGCAGCCCCGTGCCTGGTGGCCGGTCTCGTCAGCCGAACCGTCTCAGTCGAATCGCGGGGACTCCGTGCGGCTGCGCTTGATCTCGAAGAAGTAGGGGAATCCGGCCAGCGTGGTGGTGGCGTCCCACAGCTTGCCGGCCTCCTCGCCTCGCGGGATGCGCGTGATCACTGGTCCGAAGAACGCGGTGCCGTTGAATGCGACGACGGGGGTGCCGACGTCCTGGCCCACCTTGCTGATGCCCTCGTCGTGGCTGGCACGGAGCACGTCGTCGTACGCATCGGTGTCGGCGGCCCGGGCCAGCGAGGCCGGCAGGCCCACGGCGGCCAGGGCCTTGTCGATGACCACGGGGTAGTCCTTGATGCCCTCGTGGTGGATCAGTGTGCCCATGGCGTCGTAGAGCGGCTTGATGACCGCATTGCCATGCTCCTGGGCGGCCGCGATGATCACGCGCACGGGGCCCCACGCCCGGTCATTGAACGCCCGGTAATCCTCGGGCAGGTCCCTGCCCTCGTTGAGGACGGAAAGGCTCATGACGTGCCAGTCGACGCTGATGTTGCGGACGGTCTCCACCTCCCCGATCCAGCGGGACGTGGCCCAGGCGAACGGGCAGGCGGGGTCGAACCAGAAGTCGGCCTTGGCGGGGGCCGTTGAAACGTGTGCAGTTGAGGACATTGAAGTCTCCTTTCAAATGGCACAACGACGACCGGTGTGCCGGGCATTCCCGGCGGCACGGGGATCTTGCTAGGCGGACTTGTTGCGTCGCTTGGCCACCACGTCGTGCGGGATCAGCGTGGGCGCGGCGACCCGGTTGACGACGTCGGCCGTGACCACGACCGTGGCGATGTCCTCGCGGCTGGGCAGGTCGAACATGACCGGCAGCAGCACTTCCTCCATGATGGCCCGCAGTCCGCGGGCGCCGGTCCCGCGCGCCAGGGCGAGGTCGGCGATGGCGTCCAGCGCGTCATCCTCGAAGACCAGCTCCACGCCGTCCAGGTGGAACATCTTCTGGTATTGCTTGACCAGCGCGTTCTTCGGCTCGTTGAGGATTTGGATCAGGGCCGGGCGGTCCAACTGCGTGACGGTCGTGATGACGGGCAGCCGGCCAATGAATTCCGGGATGAGCCCGAACTTCAGCAGGTCCTCCGGCATGACGTCGGCGTAGCTGGCCTCCTCCTGCTTGAGCGCGCTGAGCGGCGCCCCGAACCCGATGCCTTTCTTCCCCGCGCGGGAACCGATGATCTCCTCCAGCCCGGCAAACGCCCCGGCCACGATGAACAGCACGTTGGTCGTGTCGATCTGGATGAATTCCTGATGCGGGTGCTTGCGCCCGCCCTGCGGCGGCACGGATGCCACGGTGCCCTCGAGGATCTTCAGCAGGGCCTGTTGCACGCCCTCACCCGACACGTCGCGGGTGATGGACGGGTTCTCGCTCTTGCGCGAGATCTTGTCGATCTCGTCGATGTAGATGATGCCCTGTTCGGCCTTCTTGACGTCGTAGTCGGCGGCCTGGATGAGCTTGAGCAGGATGTTCTCGACGTCCTCGCCCACGTAGCCGGCCTCCGTCAGGGCGGTCGCATCGGCCGCGGCAAACGGGACGTTCAGGCGCCGGGCCAGTGTCTGCGCCAGGTACGTCTTGCCGCAGCCGGTGGGCCCGATCAGCAAGATGTTGGACTTGGCGATCTCAACATCCTCATGGATGCCGCCGGCGACCTTGGCGCTCTTGACCCCGTGCCCCGACTGGATGCGCTTGTAATGGTTGTACACGGCGACGGCGAGGGAACGCTTGGCCGGTTCCTGCCCGATGACGTATTCCTGCAGGAAATCGAAGATCTCACGGGGCTTGGGCAGCTCGAAACCGTCGATCTCGGCGACCTCGGCGAGCTCCTCGTCGATGATCTCGTTGCACAGCTCGATGCACTCGTCGCAGATGTAGACCCCGGGTCCGGCGATCAATTTGCGGACCTGTTTTTGGCTTTTGCCGCAAAAGGAACACTTCAACAAGTCGGTGCTTTCGCCCATTCGAGCCATGTGTGCATCCTTCCATAGCCAACCGCCGTGCACGTGCGTCCTGTTTCAACTCTAGGGCACAAGTGCGACAACATCGGGAACCCGGGCGCCGGGACGGGAAACTTTTCGTTCCCCGCCCCGACCGGCAAGTGGGTGGGCCCACAGCTCCGAGGGAGGGCGTGGGTGGGCCCACGCCGGCGAGGGACCCGCTGCGAGCTTGCGAGCAGTGGGAGCCGGTGGGGACTAGCGGCTGATTGCCTGCGGTTTGATCTTGCGGGAATCCAGGACCTCGTCGACCAGGCCGTAGGCCAGCGCCTCGTCCGCGGTCAGGAACTTGTCGCGCTCGATGTCGGCGCGCACCTCCTCGACGGAGCGGTTGGAGTGCTTGGACCAGGTCTGCTCCAGCCATTCGCGCATGCGCAGCACCTCGCGTGCCTGGATCTCCAGGTCGGAGGCCTGCCCGCCCTGGCCGCCGGAGAGGGCCGGCTGGTGGATCATGACCGTGCTGTTCGGCAGTGCCAGCCGCTTGCCCGGGGCGCCGGCCGCCAGCAGCACGGCGGCCGCGGACGCCGCCATGCCCAGGCACACGGTCTGGATCTCGGGGCGGATGAACTGCATGGTGTCATAGATGGCCGTCATGGCCGTGAACGAACCACCCGGCGAGTTGATGTACATGGTGATGTCGCGGTCCGGGTCGGTCGCCTCGAGGACCAGCAGCTGGGCCATGACGTCGTCGGCGGACGCGTCGTCAACCTGCACGCCGAGGAAGATGATGCGGTCCTCGAACAGCTTCGTGTACGGGTCCTGGCGCTTGAAGCCGTAGGGCGTGCGCTCCTCGAACTGGGGAAGGACGTAGCGGCTGGTCGGAACGTGCGCGGCCTGGCCCTGGGGGTGCAATCCTTGGGGGTAAAACATTCTCGTTGCTCCAAACTTCGTCGTCAAAGACCGTTACTTGGCGTTCGTTCCGCCGCCGCCGGACACCGATCCGGCGTGCGCGCTGATCTTGTCGAAGAACCCGTATTCGAGGGCCTCCTCCGCCGTGAACCACTTGTCACGGTCGTTGTCCTTCAGGATCGTCTCCACGGACTGGCCGGTTTGGTCGGCCGTGAGTTCGGCCATGACCTTCTTCATGTGCAGGATCAGCTCGGCCTGGATCTTGATGTCGGAGGCCGTGCCGCCGATGCCGCCGGAGGGCTGGTGCATCAGGATGCGGGCGTTGGGCGTCGCGTAGCGCTTGCCCTTCGTGCCGGAGGAGAGCAGGAACTGGCCCATGGAGGCGGCCAGCCCGGTGGCGACGGTGACGACGTCGTTCGGGATGAACTGGATCGTGTCGTAGATGGCCATGCCCGCGGTGACGGAGCCGCCCGGGGAGTTGATGTAAAGGTAGATGTCCTTTTCCGGGTCCTCCGCCGACAGGAGCAGCAGCTGGGAGCAGATCGCGTTGGCGTTCTCGTCCCGCACCTCCGAGCCAAGCCAGATGATGCGTTCCTTGAGGAGCCGGTTGTAGATGTAGTCGTCCCTGCCGGCCGGGTCGACACTGGCCATCGTCGGGGTCGTATGCTGTGCCATGGTGCTTGCCTCTCCTTGTTCGCTACTTGGACAGTAGCCGTTTTCGCGCCCGATTTACTCCCGGAAACGCTGCTGTTCGCTTTAGGCGCACCGGCACCGGGTCGCCTGCATCGTCGTCGGTTCCGGACATGCGGAAGGCCGCCGCCGTCCCCTCCGGTGAGGGGTCGGCGGCGGCCTTGGCAGGAACGACGGCGGCACGCGGCCGGCGTGGGTGGGCCCACAGGCGCGAGGGCCCCTGGCCGAGGTACGAGGCCAGGGAGCGCCTAGGGATTAGAAGCGGACGGCGGCCGGATCGTCGGAGGCCGGGGCGGCGGTCTCCTCGGCTTCAACGCTCGCCTCGGTCTCGGCGGCCTCTCCGGCCTCCTCACCCTGGTCCACGGAGACGAAGTCCGTCAGGTCGACGGCCTCACCCTTCGAGTCGGTGACGACGGCCTTGCCCAGCACGACGGCCAGGGCCTTGCGGCGGCGCACCTCGCCGACGATCATCGAGACCTGGTTGGAGGAATCGAGCATCTGGGCGAACTGGTTGGGGTCCATGCCGTACTGGCCGGCGGTGGAGACGATGTAGTCGATCAGTTCGGCCTGGCTGACGCCGACCTCTTCCTTGTCGGCGATGGCGTCGAGGATCAGCTCGTTGCGGAAGGCCCGCTCGGTGTTCTCCTTGACCTCGGCCCGGTGTTCGTCGGTGTCGTGGTCCTCACCGTGGGCGTTCTCCGGGCGGAAGTGCTGCTCGAGCTGCTCTTCGATGACGGATGCGGGAACCGGGACCTCGACCAGCTCGACGAGCTTGTCCAGGACCAGGTCGCGGGCCTCGACGCCCTGCTCGACGTTCTTGGCGTTGGCGGCCTGCTTGGCCAGGTCCGCGCGCAGTTCCTCGATGGTGTCGAATTCGCTGGCCAGCTGGGCGAAGTCGTCGTTGGCCTCGGGCAGCTCGCGCTCCTTGACGGCCTTGACCTTGACGGTGACCTGGGCGTTCTCGCCGGCGTGCTCGCCGCCGGCCAGCTTCGTCTCGAAGATGGCCTCCTCGTCGGCGGACAGGCCGGTGGCGGCCTCGTCCAGGCCGTCGAGCATGTTGCCGGAGCCGATCTGGTAGGACAGGTCGGCGGCGGTGTCGACCTCCTCGCCGTCGATCTTGGCGGCGATGTCGAGTGTGATGAAGTCACCGTCGGCGGCGGGGCGCTCGACGGCCTTCAGCGTGCCGAAGCGGCCGCGCAGCTCGTCGAGGGCCTTCTGGGTGTCCTCGTCGGCAACCTCGACGGCGGCGACCTCGACGGCGATGCCGGCGTAGTCGGGCAGTTCGATGGTCGGGCGGATGTCGACCTCGACCTGGAACTTCAGCTCGCCCTCGGCGGCGTCCGGGGCCGGGGCCTCGGTGATCTCGACCTCGGGGCGGCTCAGCGGGAAGATGCCGGCCTCGGCGACCGCCCGCTGGTACCAGCCGTTCAGGCCCTCGTTGATGGCGGTCTCCAGGACGTAGCCACGGCCGACGCGCTGGTCGATCAGGCGGTTCGGGACCTTGCCCTTGCGGAAGCCAGGCACCTGGACCTGCGCGGAAATCGTCTTGTAAGCCTCGTCAATGCTGGGCTTCAATTCCTCATGGGATACCTCAACGTTGAGCTTCACCCGGGTGGGCGTGAGGTTTTCGACGGCGCTCTTCACAGCGTGGTACTCCTGATGGTCTGGTTAGCGGATATTCGACACCAGCACATGGGCAGTCACTGACCAAACGTGAACCGGATAATGCTGCGTCGGGGCGACAGGACTCGAACCTGCGGTCTCCTGCTCCCAAAGCAGGCGCGCTAGCCACTACGCTACGCCCCGTAGTGCCCGCAATAGTCTATGGCCTTGGGTCGGCAGTTGCACAATTGCGGCCATTGTCACACGCGTGCCCGCGGGTCGCAGGTGATTTGCCGGCGACTGGGCCGGTTGCTAGTATCGAGGAGTTGTCCGGCCTGTGGTTGCTCAAATCAGTGCCGGAAATCCGGGGGCGTAGCTTAATGGCAAAGCCTCAGTCTTCCAAACTGATTACGCGGGTTCGATTCCCGTCGCCCCCTCCACGTTCGGCCCCATCCAATGATCAATAGATATGGGTGCGGCGATGGCGCACCCCGACCTATCGATCACTCGATCCGCTGGCCCCGCCGATCAACCGCCTTGGCAGCCCGGGCACCAGTACAGTTTCCGCGCCGCCAGTTCGGTCATGGCGATGGGGGTGCCGCAGCGCCGGCAGGGCAGCCCGGCTCGCTTGTACACATAGTGGGCATCCTCCACCGGGACCGGCGTGGCGCTCCACCGCCCGGGCAGCGTCGTGATGATGCGCCCGTCCCGCACGCCGTCCGCCATGACGGTGGCGATGTCGGCCCAGAGCGCGGCCGCCGCCTCGACGGACAGCCGGCGCCCGGCCAGCCACGGGTCCAGGGCCTGCCGGAACAGCACCTCGGCCCGGTACACGTTCCCGACGCCGGCCAGCACCTCCTGCTTCATCAGCTGGACGCCGATCCCCGTGCCGGAGACACGGATGCGCCGGGTGAACTCCGCCGCATCGCCGGGGGCGTTGTGCAACGGGTCGGGCCCCAACTTCGCCCGGACGGCCCGGGCCTCCGGCACGGTCAGCACCTCACAGGCCGTCGGCCCGCGCAGGTCGGCCCAGCCATGCTCGGAGACGAGCCGGACGCGCACGGCGCCCTTGGGCTCCGGCGGACCGGCGTAATCCCCGTCACCGACGCCGCCGAGCTCCTGCTCGCCGATGCGGCGGGGCGCGCCGATGCTCGAGGCCCCGGTGAACGTTTCATCGCCGCCGAAATCCCACGCCCCGTACAGGCCCAGGTGCACGCGCAGGACCAGGTCGTTGGCGAAGTGCAGGAACAGTTGCTTGCCGTGGGCCTCGGCACGCTCCAGCACGTACCCGTCCAGGCGGGCGGCGCCGGCGGTGAACTTTCCCTGGGGGCTGGTCACGGCCAGCCGGCTGCCGGCGAACACGTCGCCGAACTGCCGGGCCAGCCGGTGGACGGAATGACCTTCGGGCATGCGCTACGCGACGACCTCGCCGCTGGTCTCGTACGCGGCGATCTTGCCGATGCGGCGCACATGCCGTTCGGCGTTGCTGAACGGTTCGGCCAGGAACGCCTCGATGATCCCGGTGGCCTCCTCGAGGGAGTGCTGCCGGCCGCCGACGGCCACCACGTTCGCGTCATTGTGCTCGCGGGCCAGCCTGGCGGTCTCCAGGTTCCAGGCCAGGGCCGCGCGCACCCCCTTGACCTTGTTCGCGGCAATCTGCTCGCCGTTGCCGGACCCACCCAGCACGATGCCCAGCGCGTCCACGCCGGCGGCCCGGTCGGCGACGACGGCGAGCGCGGCGTTGATGCAGAACGACGGGTAGTCGTCCTCGGCGTCGTATTCCTGCGGCCCGTGGTCGATCATCTCGTACCCCTTGGCGGCGAGCGCGGTGATCAGGTGGGCGCTGAGCTCCATGCCGGCGTGGTCGGTGGCAATGTGGACGCGGATGGTCATGGCTAGTCCAATCGGGTGAGGGAGAAGTGCTTTCAAGCCTACAAGCTCCGGCGCACGGGCACCGAGCCGCTACTTCTCCTGCGGCGCCTTCCCGGCCCGCCGGTTGAGGATCGCCGCGGCCGCGTCGGCGACGTCGAGGTCCGGGGCGCCGATGGCAAGGGAGCGCCCGCCGTCGAGTCGCAGGACGACGGCGGCGCCCGAGGACGCGAGGAACGTCGCCGACCCGTCGTGCTTGCGCAGGCCCCAGCCGCCATAGTCGCGGGCGGCGACGTCCAGTGAGACGGCAGCGACGACGTCGGTGCTGGGCACGGTGATGACGGGGACCACCCCGGCCAGCTTCACGGACACCCCCTCACGGTCGACGCCCACCAGGGCGCTCAGGAACCCGACCACGAAGACGGCCGCGACCGTCGCGGCGAGCAGCAGCCATGGGGTCAGGACGGACAACAGGGCGCCCGGGAACACGCCGCACAGCAGGATCATCGTGATCACGGTGCCGCGGGGGCGGGTCCAGTACTCCAGCCGGTCGGCGGCCGCCTGGGGGTTGTGGTCGGATTCCAGTGCACGTTCGAACGCGGCGTCGTCGGCCGGCGTCCACTGCTCGTCCGGCTTGAAGGTCATGGCCAGCACCACACCCAGGGCGACGGCCGCGCCGCAGCCGGTGGCAAGCACCTGCAGGTCGACGCGTTGGGGTGGCAGCCCCGGGCCCCCGGTCTGCCCGACCATGGCGGCGCCGAACAAGGAGCACAGGGCCAGCTGGACCGTCATGGACAGGCCCAGCAGGATGCGGCGCAGCTGCCGGGGAAGCACGGTGCGCGCCGCCTGGGTGCCGATGCCGGCACCAACCCCGGCCACGACGATCCCGCCGACCGGCAGGTACACGCCGACCGGCAGCGGATTGCCGCCCACGGGCAGCACGACGCCGTGCGGCAGCCCGCCGGCCAGGAACAGGCCGGAAATGACGAACGCGATGGCCAGCGCCACCGGGAACCCGATGGCGAACGCCAGCGCCCGCCTGTCGACCCTGCGGTAGAGCCGTTCCCCGGTCATCCGCGCCCGCGGTCCCGTGGCCGCCCCCGGTCCCCCATGCTCGCCCCCTGTGATGTTGTGTCCCGTGCTTGCTTCCACCCTCCCGCATCGCATCGCCCAGTTCAACTGCCGCGGGCCGCTTCGACCGGTCGCCTCCCCCGGCCACCCGGCCAACCGAATGGTGCAAGAATGTCAGCAACAGGGGCGGCGCCAGTGCATCTGGGGGCGGCGCCCCACCCCCGAAACCAAAAGGAAGGTACCACAGTGCCAGGCATCAACCTGACCCGCGCCGAAGCCATCGATCGAAGCGCCGTCCTGGACGTCCAAAGCTACGACGTCACCCTCGACCTGACCCGGTCGGAAGCCACCTTTGCCTCCACCACGACGGTGACGTTCAGCGCGACGGAGGGTTCGTCGTCGTTCATTGACGCGATCACCGCCGCGGTCCACACGGTGACGCTCAACGGCGTCGTGCTGGACCCGGCGCAGGTGTCCGACGGTGTGCGCATCCAGCTGCCGAACCTGGCCGCGCACAACGTCCTCACCGTCGAGGCCGACGCGCTGTTCATGAACACCGGCGAGGGGTTGCACCGCTTCGTGGACCCGGTGGACGGGGAGGTCTACCTGTACTCGCAGTTCGAGGTCCCGGACAGTCGGCGCATGTTCGCCGTGTTCGAACAGCCCGACCAGAAGGCCACGTTCACGTTCCACGTCACGGCCCCGTCGCACTGGGACGTCATCTCCAACTCCCCCACCCCGTCCCCGGTTCCCGCCGGTGGTGACAACGGGGAGGGGAAGTCCACCTGGCATTTCGAGCCGACGGCCCGCATCTCCTCCTATGTCACCGCGCTGGTGGCCGGACCCTATGAATCGGTACGCGGCGAGCTGACCAGTTCGGACGGGCGGACCATCCCGCTGGGCGTGTTCGCGCGCAAGTCGCTCATGCAGTACATGGACGCGGAGAACGTGTTCGAGCTGACCCGGCAGGGCTTCGAGTTCTTCGAGGCGCAGTTCGGCACCCCCTACCCGTTCGCGAAGTACGACCAGCTGTTCGTGCCCGAGTTCAACGCCGGCGCCATGGAGAACGCCGGCGCCGTGACGTTCCTGGAGTCGTACGTGTTCCGCTCCAAGGTGCCCGACGCCATGGTGGAGCGGCGCGCCATCACCATCCTGCACGAGCTGGCGCACATGTGGTTCGGCGACCTCGTCACGATGCGCTGGTGGAACGACCTGTGGCTTAACGAGTCGTTCGCCGAGTTCATGTCCACGCTGGCGGCGGCCGAGAACACGAAGTACGTGGACTCGTGGACCACGTTCTCCTCACTCGAGAAGAGCTGGGCGTACCGGCAGGACCAGTTGCCGTCCACGCACCCGATCAAGGCCGAGATCACGGACCTGGAGGACGTGCTCGTCAACTTCGACGGCATCACGTACGCCAAGGGCGCCTCCGTGCTGCGCCAGCTCGTGGCCTGGGTGGGCCAGGAGCAGTTCATGGCCGGCGTGCGCAGCTACTTCGCCAAGCACGCCTGGGGCAACACGGAGCTCACCGACCTCATGGTGGAACTGGAGAAGGCCAGCGGGCGGGACCTGGCCGACTGGTCGGAGAAATGGCTGGAAACGGCCGGCGTCAACGCGTTCGCCCCCGAGCTGTCCGTGGACGACGACGGCGTCATCACCTCGTTCGCCATCCTCCAGACGGCGGTGGCCGAGCACCCGACGCTGCGCCCGCACCGTGCGGCCGTGGGCTTCTACGACCCCGCCGCCGACGGGCCGGACGCCGGCAAGCTGGTGCGCACCCACCGCGTGGAACTCGACGTGGACGGCGCCCGCACCGACGTGCCCGAGCTGGTGGGCCTGGCCCGTCCGGCGCTGATCCTGGTCAATGACGACGACCTCGCCTACGCGAAGATCCGGCTGGATGAGGTGTCCCTGGCCACGGCCACGGCGCACCTGAAGGACTTCCGCGACTCGCTGCCGCGCACGCTGGTCTCCGCCTCGGCCTGGGATGCCGCCCGCGACGGCGAGACGCCGGCCCGCGCCTACGTCGGGCTGGTGTTGGCGAACATCGCCTACGAGACGGACTCCACGGTCATCACGGTGCTGCTGCGCCAGCTGGCCACGGCGCTGCAGTTCTATGTGGCACCCGAGTACCGCCAGGCGGTGTCGGTCGAGGCCGCGGACACGCTGTGGACGCTGGCCAGCGGCGCGGCGGCCGGCTCCGACGCCCAGTTGCAGTTCCTGAAGGCGTTCGCGCTGCACGCGCAGACGGCGGCCCAGCTGGACACGGTCGCATCCGTGTTCGACCGCTCGGCCGCGCTCGACGGGCTGGACATCGACCAGGACCTGCGCTGGGAGCTGCTGACCTCGCTCGTGGCCGGCGGCCGGCTCGATGCGGCCGGGATCGACGCCGAACTGGCCGCCGACAACACGCAGACCGGGCAGCTGGCGGCCGCCGCCGCCCGGGCGGCCATCCCCACACCGGCGGCCAAGGCGGCGACCTGGGCGGCCGTCGTCGTCCGCGGCGAGATGCCCAACGCGGCCCAGCGGGCGGCCATCACCGGTTTCATGCGGGTGTGGGACACGGCGCTGATCGAACCGTACGTGGGCAAGTACTTCGGCGAGATCCGCCGCGTCTGGGCGGAGAAGTCGCACGAGATCAGCTCGACGATCGTGACCGGGCTGTTCCCGTCGCTGCTCGTGTCGCAAGAGACGCTCGCCGCCACGGACGCGTTCCTGGCCGAGCTCGGCGAGGAGACCCCCGCGCTGCGCCGGCTCGTCGTCGAGAGCCGTGACGGCGTGGTGCGGGCGCTGAAGGCCCAGGCCGCCGACAAGTAGACCGACAAGTAAGGCGCAGAAGCGCACCGAATTCCCCGGAAATCGGTGCGCTTCTGCACCCTGGTTTCGCCGGAAGCCTTTTGTACCAATGCGTTCCGGAGTACCTTCAAGGCATGAAACGGCACCAATACAAGGTTTTCGCTGCCCGCACCGGTGCAGCCGCGCTCGTGTCACTGGGACTTGTCGCCGGCTTCGCCGGGGCCCCCGCGATGGCCGAATCGGCCACCCAGACCCTCACCTACACGGTGTTGGGCGACTCCTACTCCGCGGGCTCCGGCGGCGGCGGCGAGTCCGGCCCCTGCCGGCAAAGCCCGCACGGCTACGGCAACGACGTCGCGGCAGACACCGGTGCGGCCCTGACGGTCCTGGCCTGCTACGGCGCCACCACGGACCAGGTGCGGACCAGCCAGGTCCCGAACATGCCGGCCGGGACGAAGCTGGTCACCCTCACCGTGGGCGGCAACGACGTCGGCACCGGCACCGTTGCCGCCGCCTGTGTCAGCGCCCCGAAGTCGTCCGCGTGCACGGCGGCGGTGGCCAACGCCCTGTACCAGATGACGCGGCTGCCCACGAAAATCTCGGCCCTGGTGAAGGCCGTCAAGGCGAAGGCGCCGCGGGCCAGGGTGGTGTTCCTCGGGTACCCGCACCTGTTTGAGCCCTCGAACATGGTGGCCGCCGGGTATCCGGCCGACCAGGTGGCGGCAGCCAGGACCATCAACACCGCCACCGACCTGCTGGACGGCGTGATCGGCGTCGGCGCCTTGACCAACGGTGCGTCATTCGTCTCCGTCACGCGGGCGTTTGCCGGCCACGGCATCCCGTCGGCCAGTCCGTGGCTGATCTCGCCGCTCCAACCCAGCCCGTTCCCGTTCCACCCGAACGCGACCGGCTACCGCCACGGCTACGCGGCGACACTTGAGGCCGCCCTGTAGCCCCCGTTGGCTACACTGGCCCCATGACGGGCAACGAGCACCACTACCAGGTCGGCGTCTTCTGGACGGGCAACCGCGGCACCGGGACATCCGGCTACAAGGAGTACGGCCGTGACCACTCGGTCACGGCCGAGGGCCTGCCGGTGCTGCTCGGCTCCGCCGACCGGACGTTCCACGGCGACCGGGAACGGTGGAACCCCGAACTGCTGCTCGTGACCGCGCTGTCGCAGTGTCACATGCTCTCCTACCTGCACGTTGCCGTGAACCATGGGGTCGTCGTCACGGACTATGAGGACACCGCCACGGGCACCATGGTGCTGAACGCCGACGGCAGCGGCCAGTTCGTCTCCGTCACGCTGCACCCGCAGATCACGGTGGCCGACCCCGCCCAGGGCGAGCTCGCGCTGGGGCTGCATGCGGAGGCGGCCCGGAAGTGCTTCATCGCCCGCAGCGTCAACTTCCCGGTCCACCACGAACCGGGCCTGCGCGGCTAGGACCCTGCTCGCCACGCTACGGTTAATGCATGGAGTCCGTCCCGAACCCGTTCCTTGATCACCTGCTGGATGCCGGCATCCGCGTCGGCATCGGTGTCGTCGTCTGGCTGGTCGGCCACTACGCCATTCGCATCCTGGTGAGCCGCGCCGGCGTGGAACACGGGTTCCTGCGGCACAAGCGGCTGCAGTGGGCCATGCCGGTGCTGCGCAAGCTCGACAACGAACGCCGCGTCCAACGCGCCGAGACCATCGGGTCGCTGCTGAACTCCGTGTTGACCGTGGTGATCGTCATCGTGGTCGGGTCCTACGTGCTGCTGGCGTTCAACGTGAACATCGCGCCGCTGCTGACCAGCATCGGCGTGCTCGGCATTGCCATCGGCTTCGGCTGCCAGCAGCTGGTCCGCGACTTCCTGGCCGGCATCTTCATCACCCTGGAGGACCAGTACGGGATAGGCGACGTCATCGTCACCAGCGAGGTCGTCGGTGAGGTCGAGTCCGTGGGACTGCGCATCACCCGGGTCCGCGGCGAGGACGGCACCATCTGGTACCTGCGCAACGGGGAGATCCTACGGCTCGGGAACAGGTCGCAGGGCGATTACGTTCCCCCGGAAGGGGAACCCGCCGAATCCTGAACCCGGCCCCAAGTCCGCCGGCCGCACACCGCCACGAATGAAAGCAGTCAATGACCGCCACCGACCAGCCCACCCCCGGACGCGCCGAGGGGTTTGACCCGACACCCTCGGCCATCAACGCCAGCGGGCGCATCCCGATCCCGTCCCGGTTCGGCGAGCCCCTGGCGCACATCCTGCCGATCCCCGTCCGCCAGGGCCGGCCGGTCGACGCGCCGCCGGCCGAGGAACCTTCCGGGCCCGTGCCGGCCGACGATTTCGAGGGCTCGTTCTACGGGCAGGTCGGCGGCCACGAGACGTTCCGGAAGATCGTGCACGTTTTCTACCAAGGCGTGGCCGCCGACCCGCTGCTGCGCGCCATGTATCCGGAAGAGGACCTGGCCCCGGCCGAGCGCCGTATGCTCATGTTCCTCGAACAGTACTGGGGCGGCCCGCGCACGTATCTGGAGGAACGCGGCCACCCGCGGCTGCGCATGCGCCACATCCCGTTCGCCGTGACCCCCGAGGCGCGCGACCACTGGCTGGCGGCCATGCGTGCCGGGGTGGAGGCGGCCGGACTGTCCCCGCTGCACGAGGCCACGCTGTGGGACTATCTGGAACGGGCGGCGCACTCGCTGGTCAACACGGGCGACTGAGGGGTGAGACCCGCGGGTCTCGACAAGCTCGACCACCGGTGATTGAGCCTGTCCTTCGGTGATTGAGCCTGTCGAAATCGGGGTCTCGACAAGCTCGACCACCGGTGATTGAGCCTGTCGAAATCGGGTCTCGACAAGCTCGACCACCGTCTGGGTGGCGGATTACAGGACGGCGGTGGGGCGCACCAGCACGTGGCCGCGCGGCGTGGACAGCCGCAGCCAGCGGTTCGAGCGGAACACGGCCCCGGTCTCGCCCGGCGCCACGAAGCCGAGCGCGTAGGCCGCGAAGGCCGCACCGGCCGGCACGGCAGTAGTGGCCACATCCCCGTCGAGCCCGTCCAGTGGCCGCCCCCACACCGCCGCGCGCACATTGTTGACCAGCAGCTGCCCCGGATTCACCGGGATGGTCTGGCCGATCTGCCGCACACCGTCGCGGGCCGCCTTGATGAGCACATCGGCCCCGACGGTGGCGACCTCTTCCCACCCGCCGCGCGGGGCGCTGACGGCCGCCCAGGACTCGTTGAGCGTCATCGGCGGAACCGGCAGCGCCGTCTCGTCCTCGCCCATGCGTGCCAGCCGGTCGGCCACCGAGGCCAGGCTGACGGTAACGTCTATGTCCGCCGGCGCCGCCAACGCCATGGTGCGCAACCCCAGGATCGTGGGTGTGCCCTCGCCGAGCAGCTTCGCCCGCATCACGCACACGTACGCGGCGAGAACGGGACCGGCCCCCTGGAGCCGGATGCCGCCGTCGTCCGCGGTCCGCGCGCGCGTGACGAAGGTGCGCAGGTCGGCGACGGTCCCCGCATCGGCGAGGACCAGTTCCCCGGTGGTCGTGATCGCCATCAGCACACCCCTTCCAGGGCGGGCACGACGGCGGCTGCCGCGGCAGGGCGGCGACGGAACGGCACGTCGTCGCCGAGCCAGGTCGCCAGGGCGTGCCGTTGGGCGTCGGTGAGCCGGACCGGGCGGCCCGTGCTGCGCGAGACAAGCACCATGGCGGTGGAGGCCTGTGCGTAGACCGTGGCGCCGTCCCGCTCGGCCACCGTGCAGCCGAAGTCAAAGCTGGAGCCGCCGATCCGGGTGACCCAGATGTTCGCGAACACGGGGGCGGGACGGAATTCGATGGGATGCAGGTACTCGATCTCATGACGGGCCACCAGCGTGAACGTGTCCGCGTCCAGGAGCCGCTGGAATGTGCCGGTCGCGTCGGTGCCTGGGCCGGCCGAATCCCCGAGCGGCGTGTGCGTGAGCTGGACGCGCGCGTCCTCCAGGTACTGCAGGAAGACCACGTTGTTCACGTGCCCGTAGGCGTCGATGTCGCCGAAGCGCACCTGGAGGGGGATCTGGATAGCCGTTGCCATGCCCCCATCTTCGCAAACCCGGGAAACAGCCACCAATCGGCGCGGCCGCCGCCGGCCGGGTGGGCCGCCGGCCCCCGGTTGTAGCGGCGACCGGCGGACACATAGAGTCACACCATGACATCGAATTCCGCCGACGCCACGCCGATGGAGACCCTGTTGGGACTCCTTGACCTCTCCGCCGCCGACGGCGCGAAGACCGGCGAGGACATCTTCGTGGGGCTGGGCCAGGAGGGCTCGTCCCGCGCACGGCTGTTCGGCGGGCAGGTGCTGGCCCAGTCCGTGATCGCCGCGGGCCGCACGGTCGACCCGGAGCGCCCGATCCACTCGATGCACGGGTACTTCCTGCGTCCCGGCGACGCGGGGGCACCGATCACGTTCGGAGTCGAACGGCTGCGTGACGGGCGGTCGTTCTCGGCCCGGCGCGTGCACGCCTACCAGGACGGGACACCGATCCTGTCCATGATCGCCTCCTTCCAGACACCGGATGTGGGTCTGGAGCACCAGGCGCAGATGCCGGAGGGCGTGCCCGGGCCCGACGACGTGCCGACGGCCGCCGACATTCTCGGCGGCATCGACCATCCCGTGGCCCGGGAATGGGCGTACGGCCGCCCGTTCGACGTCCGGCACGTGGGCGAGAGCATCTACCTGTCCGTCGACGGGGAGCGCGTGGCGCACCAGGCCGTGTGGGTGAAGACGCTCACGGCCATGCCGGACGACCCGGCCGTGCACTGTGCCGCGCTCGCGTATGTCAGTGACTACACGCTGCTGGAGCCGTCGCTGCGCCGGCACGGCGTCAACTGGATCACGCCGGGGTTGAGCATCGCCAGTCTGGACCACGCCATGTGGTGGCACCGCCCGGTCCGGGTCGACGAGTGGCTGCTGTACGTGGCCGTCTCCCCCAGCGCGTCCGGTGCGCGGGGGCTGAACATGGGCCGCTTCTTCAGCCGGGACGGCGTCCTGGTGGCCTCGACGGCGCAGGAGGGCATGATCCGGTTGCCGGCGGGGACGGTCGGGGTTTCCTAGCCCACGGTGATCGAGCCTGTCGAGATCGCCCCCGGGTCTCGACAAGCTCGACCACCGGACGCGGTGATTGAGCCTGTCGAAATCAACCCCGGTCTCGACAAGCTCGACCACCGGACGCGGTGATTGAGCCTGTCGAAATCAACCCCGGTCTCGACAAGCTCGACCAGCGAAGCTCGACCAGCGCGGCTGGGGTCAGCCGCGGGTCAGGCGGCGGTGCGTGACGCGGTGCGGACGGGCCGCCTCCACGCCGAGACGTTCGACCTTGTTGGCTTCGTAGGAATCGAAGTTGCCCTCGAACCAGTACCAGTTCGCCGGATTCTCCTCGGTGCCCTCGTAGGCGAGGATGTGGGTGGCGACGCGGTCCAGGAACCAACGGTCGTGGGAGACGACGACGGCGCAGCCGGGGAACTCGAGCAGTGCGTTCTCCAAGCTGCCGAGCGTTTCGACGTCCAGGTCGTTGGTGGGCTCGTCAAGGAGCAGCAGGTTGCCGCCCTGTTTGAGCGTGAGGGCCAGGTTCAGCCGGTTCCGCTCACCGCCGGAGAGCACCCCGGCCTTCTTCTGCTGGTCCGGCCCCTTGAAGCCGAACGCGGCGACGTAGGCGCGTGAGGGCATCTCGACGTGGCCGACCTGGATGTAGTCGAGCCCGTCGGAGACGACCTCCCACAGCGTCTTCTCCGGGTCGATGCCGCCGCGGCTCTGGTCGGCGTAGGAGATCTTGACCGATTCGCCGATCTTCAGCTCTCCACCGTCGAGCGGTTCGATGCCCACGATCGTCTTGAACAACGTGGTCTTGCCGACGCCGTTCGGGCCGATGACCCCGACGATGCCGTTGCGCGGCAACGTGAACGACAGCCCGTCGATGAGGGTGCGGTCCTCGAAGCTCTTCTGCAGGTTCGAGGCCTCCAAGACCACGCCGCCGAGCCGCGGTCCCGGCGGGATCTGGATCTCTTCGAAATCGAGCTTGCGGGTGCGGTCCGCCTCGGCGGCCATCTCCTCGTAACGGGCCAGACGGGCCTTGGACTTGGTCTGGCGGCCCTTGGCGTTGGAGCGCACCCACTCCAGTTCCTCGGTCAGGCGCTTGGCCATCTTGGCGTCCTTCTTGCCCTGGACCTCCAAGCGGGCGCGCTTCTTCTCCAGGTAGGTGGAGTAGTTGCCCTCATACGGGTACAGGTGCCCGCGGTCCACTTCGGCGATCCACTGGGCCACGTGGTCCAGGAAGTACCGGTCGTGGGTGACAGCCAATACGGCGCCCGGGTAGTTGGTCAGGTGCTGTTCGAGCCACAGGACGCTTTCGGCGTCGAGATGGTTGGTGGGCTCGTCGAGCAGCAACAGGTCCGGCTTCTGCAGCAGCAGCTTGCACAGGGCCACGCGGCGGCGCTCACCGCCCGAGAGCACTGTGACGTCCGCATCACCCGGGGGGCAGCGCAACGCGTCCATGGCCTGCTCGAGCTGGGAGTCCAGGTCCCAGGCGTCGGCGGCGTCGATGGCCTCCTGCAGCTTGCCCATTTCCTCGAGCAGCGCGTCGTAGTCCGCGTCCGGGTTGGCCATCTCCTCGGAGATCGCATTGAAGCGTTCGATCTTGCCGTGGATCTCGGCGACGCCCTCCTGGACGTTGCCCAGGACCGTCTTCTCCTCGTTCAGCGGCGGCTCCTGCAGCAGGATGCCGACCGTGTAGCCGGGGCTCAGGCGCGCCTCGCCGTTGGAGGGGGTGTCGAGCCCGGCCATGATCTTCAAGATGGTGGACTTACCGGCGCCGTTGGGACCCACGACGCCGATCTTCGCGCCCGGGTAGAACGACATGCTTACGTCGTCAAGGATGAGTTTGTCGCCAACGGCCTTGCGGGCCTTGGACATCGTGTAGATAAATTCCGCCATGCTCCAAGGCTAGTGGGTTGCGGCCCATATCTCATATTTGTCAGGGGTGGGGCCCCGCGCCCGAGGGCCCCATTCAGCGCTGGTCTCCGACGAAGCAGCGCCCGGAGTCGAGCACCGGCAGCGTCGTCACGTGCACGGCCCCGGCGCGCACCTGCCCGATGACGCAGACGCGGTCGACGACGGCGGCCCCCTCGACCGCGTCGACGGCCAGTCCCGTCGGAGTCTTGTCGATGGACACCTCGACCGTGTTCGCGTCGGCGCCCGCGCCGGCGAAGGCGCTCCGCAGTTGGTCCCGGCTGGGTGCGGCGACCTGCTTGCCGAGGGCGGTCAACGCGGTCGTCAACTTTGCGGCGTAGGCCTGCGCCGGCGTCGTCGGCTTTGCCGCCTGGTTGGCGGAGGCTGCGGCCGACGCCAGCGGGCCTCCGACCGGATTTTCGGCCGGGTTTTCAGTCGGGTTTTCGGCGCGGATGGCTGGCGGCGCCAGCGCGGAGCAGCCGGTGAACGCCAGCGAAGCGGTCAGCACGGCGGCAGCCACCGCGGCCCGTGCGGGGCCGGGTGCGGCACGTCGAAGCGGGATCACGACTTCATTCTGCCATGGCAGCCCCCTCCACTTCGGCCCGCACGAACCGGCCTGCGGCGTGTACAGATGCCCGCGCAACTGGGAAAATTGGGCAACAGCAGCTCACGGACAGCGGTGGGAGCAGATCATGAGCCAGGAACCGACAACCCGTCAACAGCTCTCCGACCTCATCGCCTCCCGCCGTGCCGACCTGAAGGCGTTCCTGGCCCGCACCAGGCCGCGGCGGAACCGGCTGGCCGGCCTGAGCATAGTCGGCAGCACGCTCGCGGCTGCGTTTACGGTTGGGCCGGGGGTCGGCGGCACCCGCTTCACTGAAGGCGTTCAGAACGTGTTCTCGCTGGGCAGCGACTCGATCGTCTGGCGGGTCCTGTGCCTGGCCGCCGTGGTCCTCTCGGTGGTTGCCGCCCTGGCCACGAGTTTCGCCAACTCGCGCGGCATCGCGGCCCAGGTGACCGCCGCGGAGGCCTGCAATGCCGAGCTGGACGGGTTGGAGACGGCGCTGGCTTTCGGGCACATGCGCATCGACGACGCCGTGGGACTGTACCGGCAATACGTGGCCAAGGTACCGTTCGTCGACGAGGCCGGCGGGCGCTGAGCGGCCGCCGGCGCCTCCCCGGTTGTCGCACCCCTAGAATGGGGCCCCCTCCGTCATCAGTTCGCCCGTTTCCCTGTCGACCTTTTCCTCGTCGTTCGTTGCGCCGTCCGTTGCGTCGTCCGCGTCATCGTCGACCTCATCATTGGCGTCCACTCCGGCCCCGGCGGACGCACCCATCCCCACCGGGCCGCCAACGGGGACATGCCCGGGAGCCGGGGCGCCCGTGGTGACGCCGACGTGTCCGTTCGTGCCGCCGTCGTTCGCGTTGGTGGCGTTGGCACCATCCTGGCGCTGCGCCGTGTTGCGCAGGTAGTGCGCCGTGCCGAAGAGCAGGTCGGGTCCGACCGACTCGGCCTCGATGTCGACGCTGGTGCCGGTGCGGCCATCCTCCTTGGCCCAGTTGTTCACGCGCAGCCGGCCGACCAAGACGATCCGGTCACCCCTGTGGATGCTCGACGCGGCGTTCTGGGCGAGGATCCGGAACATCGAGACGCTGAACCAGTTCGTGGCCCCGTCCACCCATTGGTTGGTGGTGCGGTCCAGCCGGCGTTCCGTCGAGCCCATGCGGAACGTGCCCATGGGGATGCCGTTTTGGGTGTTGCGCAGTTCCACGTTGGTGCTGGCGAATCCGCGAATGGTGATCGTGTCGGTCATCTGTCTGCCTTCCTTGGGCGCCTTGCGGCGGGAGTCGATTGACTCAAGGAAACGGCACGCGGGCTGGTTCGGCCAGTGGCCTTGCGCCGCCTGTGGACGGCGCCTGTGGCGGCACCCGATGTGGAGGAGTGGACGGCCTGCCATCGGCTGTGGGTGGCCCGGTGCTTCGCGCCTGCCCTTGCCGGCATGGCGCTGGCTTGGAACCAGGGCGACTGCACCGTGGTGCGAGACTCTGGCGTCACAAACGGTGAGACGATCCACGGGGCCAGTCTGCTCCAAGACGGGGCGCCTTGCCCCGAGTAGGCAGCGGAAATCTGGGGCGAAAAACAGGACCTCCGCCCCATGCCGCTCGCCCGGTTGCGGCCGTACGATCCCTGTATTACGCAAAGGCAGGGCGCCATTGCTGGATCAATGGGCATGCGCCGCTTCGAGCTGGTGACTCTCGCCGCGGCCCTGGGACTTGGATCAGGCACTGCCGGCTGGCCCACGGCAACAAGTCACTGAAATTCCTTGGCGAAGAGGAATTGGTGTGGATTGCATGGGACTACCACGATGCCGGTCTTTCCGAGGCCGACGTGGCGATGATGGAATTCGCCCAGAAGCTCAGCACCAATGCCGCCGCCATGACCGACGCCGATGGCCTGCGCCTGCGCGACGTCGGCTTCGGAGACAGGGAGATCGTCGATATCGCCCTGGCCGCCGCGGCACGCAACTACCTCAGCCGGGTACTGCAGGCACTGGACGTTGACGTCGACGTTCCGCCCGGTCTCAGCGGGGTCCTTCGCCAGGCCTTGTTCGAACCTCTCGGAGCCCAGGAAACCGTTGCCGGCTGATCACCGACTGGCAATGCATGGGGCGACAGGACGGCATATCCGCCGGGCGGGAATCGAACCCGCGACCACGTGAATCGCCGGTGCCGCAGGTCATCGGTTGACGCGAGATGCACGTTGTCCTGCCCAGCGCGGCTACCGACGCCGGCGAGCCAGCCAGACGACAAGGGCCAGCACGGCGGCGCCGAGGATCGCGGGCCCGAAACGGCGCACCAGCACGGGCCACATGGTCGAGCCGAGGTCCAATGCGGCCGCCGGGACCGCCTGGGCTGCGGGTTTGGCCGCCGGCGCGGAAGACGCCGCAGCGGCCGGGCCCGTGGTTGCGGGCCCGGCGTCGCCCGGCGCTTCGGCCGAGCCCGGCACTTCGGCGTCGCGCGGCGCTTCGTGGGACATGCCGGTGTCCTGCTGGGCCTCCCCGCCGGCGGCCTTGCCGATCACGCACTGGACAAATTGGGCCAGCAATTTGTCGGAGATGTCCTGGATGACGCCGCGGCCGAATTGCGCCGGCTTGCCGGTGACGTTCATGTCGGTGGTCACGTCGACGGAGGTACCCTCGCCGTCGGGTGCCAGCACGGCGGTCACTGTGGCGCCCGCCGTGCCATTGCCGCGCTTGTCCTTCCCCGTCGCCGCAATGACCACGGTGTGCGAGTCCTCGTTGCGTTCAAGGAATTCTCCGGTGCCGGTGTAGATCATGGCGATCGGCCCGAGCTTGACCTTGACCGTTCCGGTGAACTGGTCGCCACTGACGGACGTCAGGGTCGCGCCCGGGAAACAGGGGGCGATGTCTTCCAACTGGTTGAAGGAATGCCAGGTGTCCTCCAGCGAACTGGGGACCACGAAGTGATGTTTGAGTTCCACGTCTTCCTCCCGCCGCGTTCCGCTAGAGCCCCGCGGCCGCGATGACCGCCCGCCTGGTCAAAACCTCGGCCAGATGGCGCCGGTAGGCCGCGTCGCCGTTGAGGTCGCTGGCCGGATCGGTTCCCTCGGCCGCATGCACGCTGGCGGCGGCGATCGCGTCCCGGGTCATCGGAGCCCCCGCCAGCGCCTGTTCGACGGCCGTGGCGCGCACGGGCGTGCTGGCCATATTGGTCAACCCGATCCGGGCCTCGGCGATGGTCCCGCCCTCCACCCGGACCATCGCGGCCACCGCGACGATGGACCATTGCTGGGCCACCCGGGTGAACTTCTCGTAGTGGGCGCCCCAGCCGGTGTACTTCGGCACCCGTATATGGGTCAGGATCTCGCCATCGGCGACGGCGGTGGTGAAGTAGCCCTGGAAGAAGTCCGCTGCGCCCACCCGGCGTTCCCCGGCCGGGCCGGCCAGGATGAACGTCGCGTCCGCGGCCAGCACCGGCGCGGGCAGGTCGCCCGCGGGGTCGGCGTGCACCAGGGCGCCGCCGAATGTGCCGCGGTGGCGGACCTGCGGATCAGCCACCGTCGCCGCGGCCTTGGCCAGCAACGGCAGGTGGGTGGCAATCAGCGAGTCGGTGGCCACCTGGTGGTGCGGCGTCATGGCGCCGATCAGCAGGGCATCGCCGTCGTCGCGCACCCCGGACAGCTCGCCGATCCGGCCCAGGTCGATCACCATCGCCGGGTCGGCCAGGCGCAGCTTCATCACAGGGATGAGGCTTTGGCCCCCGGCCAGCAACTTCACGTCGTCGCCGGCGGCGGCCAGCAGGTCCAGCGCCTCCGCCACGGTGGCGGGCGCGGCGTAGTCGAATGCGCTCGGGATCATTGCACACCTCCGGTCGTTTTGGCTTCTTCAAGGGCGGCCCACACACGGGACGGCGAACAGGGCATCTTGATGTCCTTCACGCCCAGGTGCCGCACCGCGTCCAGCACGCCGTTGACAATGGCGGGCGTCGAGGCGATGGTTCCCGCCTCCCCGACCCCCTTGACACCGAGCTGGTTGGTGGTCGACGGCGTCTGCGTGCGCCCCGTCGTGTAGTGCGGCAGATCCGGTGCACTGGGCACCAGGTAGTCCACAAATGAGCCCGTGACGAGGGTGCCGGCCTCGTCGTAGACGGCTTCCTCGTAAAGCGCCTGCGCGATTCCCTGGGCCAAGCCGCCGTGCACCTGGCCCTCCACGATCAGCGGATTGACCACGACTCCGACGTCGTCCACGCAGACATACTTGCGGATCGAGACCCGTCCGGTCTCGGTGTCCACCTCGATGGCGGCCAGATGGGTGCCGTGCGGGTAGGAGAAATTCTGCGGGTCGAAGGTGGCGTCCGAATCCAGGTTGGGTTCGAACCCGTCCGGCAGGTTGTGCGCCGCAAAGGTCGCCAGGGCGATCTCGCCGAGCGAGGTCGACTGGTCGGTGCCCTTGACGCTGAACTTGCCGTCCGTGAATTCGAGGTCCTCCTCGCTGGCCTCCATGAGATGGGCGGCCACCACCTTGGCCTTCTCGATCACCTTGTCCGCAGCGGCGAGCACCGCCATGCCCCCGACGACAAGGGATCGTGAGCCGTAGGTGTCCATGCCCCGTTGGGAAACCTGGGTGTCCCCGTGCAGCACCTCGACGTTTTCGAACGGCACGCCCAGCTTGTCCGCCACAAGCTGGCTCCAGGCCGTCTCGTGGCCCTGGCCGTGGGGGGAAACCCCGGTGACCACCTCGACGTTGCCGGAGGGAAGCACCCGCACCTGGGCGTGTTCCCAGCCGCCGGCGCCGTAGCTGAGCGCACCGAGCACACGGGACGGCGCCAAGCCACACATTTCGGTGAAGGTGGAGATGCCGATGCCCAGCTGGACGGTGTCGTTCGTTTCGCGGCGCCGGGCCTGCTCGGCCCGGAGCGCATCGTAGTCGAAGAGTTCCAGCGCCTTCGCCGTCGCCGCCTCGTAGTTGCCGCTGTCGTACTCGAGCCCGGCCACCGTGGTGAACGGGAATTCGTCGTGCTTGATCCAGTTCTTCTCCCGCAGCTCCAGCGGGTCCATGCCGAGTTCGACGGCGAGTTCGTCCATCATCCGCTCGATCGCGAAGGTGGCCTCGGGCCGGCCTGCGCCGCGGTAGGCGCCGGTCCACGCCTTGTTGGTGAAGATGTTGTTGCATTCCAGGCGGTATGCCGGGAACTTGTAGATGGCGTTGTACATGAACGCGCCCAGGATCGGGATGCCCGAGCCGATCAGGCCCAGGTAGGCGCCCATGTCCGCCAGCAGGTTGACGTCCAGCCCGGTGACGATCCCCTCCTTCGTGGCCGAGAGCTTCAGCCGCTGCACCTGGGCCCGGCCGTGGTGGCCCGCCTGCAGGGATTCGCTGCGGGTCTCGGTGTACTTGCACGGCTTGCCGACCCGGCGGGCCGCCATGAGCGTGATGAACTCCTCCGGGGTCACCGTCAGCTTGCCGCCAAAACCGCCGCCCACATCGGGGGCGATCACGCGCACCTTGCTTTCCGGGATACCCAGCGTCAACGCCAGCATCAGCCGTACGATGTGCGGGACCTGGGTGGACGTCCACATGGTGATTTGCTCGCTCGTGGGGTCGACGACGATTGAGCGCGGCTCCATGAACGCCGGGATGAGGCGCTGCTGGTAGAAGGTGCGCTCGATGAGCACCTCGGCGTTGTCCAGCGCCTCACGGATCGGCTTGCCCGTGCCGGCCTCGCCAGAGTCAAACACCCACGTCGCAGAGAGGTTGGAGTCCAGGCTGGAATGGGCCAGCACCGTGTCCGTGAACGCTTCCTCCAGGTCCATGACCACCGGCAGTTCGTCGTAGCTGACGTCCACGAGTTCGACGGCGTCGCGCGCCGCCGCGGCGCTGCGGGCGACGATGCAGGCCACCACCTCGCCGGCGAAGGCCACCTCGTCGACGGCGATCGACGGGAAGGCGGGAGCCTTCTGGTCGGCGGTGACGGGCCAGACGTTGGGCACGTTGCCTTGCTCGTCGGCCACGTCGGCGCCGGTGAGCACGGCAACGACGCCGGGGGACGCCTTCGCGGCCGAGACGTCCACCGCTGTGATCTTCGCGTGGGCGAAGGGGCTGCGCACCATGGCCAGGTGCAGCATGCCGGGCAGCGTGATGTTGTCCGTGTACCGGGAGCGGCCCGTGATGAGGTGGGCATCTTCCTTGCGGAGCCGGGCCCGGCCTATTTCTGCGGTGGTCATGCCACACCCGCCGTTTCAGCCTCGCCGGCATTCGAAGATACTGTTCCGTCGGCCACGGACCGGACCGCGGCAACGATGTTCTGGTACCCGGTGCACCGGCACAGGTTGCCTTCCAGACCGTCCCGGATTTCCTGTTCGGACGGGTGCGGGTTTTCCGCCAGCAGGGATGCGGACTGCATGATCATGCCCG
Source organism: Specibacter cremeus (assembly GCF_003946885.1). Lineage (GTDB taxonomy): Bacteria > Actinomycetota > Actinomycetes > Actinomycetales > Micrococcaceae > Specibacter > Specibacter cremeus. Next base: position 57,637 of record NZ_RWKQ01000024.1, read on the forward strand.
GCGTGCAGTATCCGCATTGCAGTGCGTGGCATTCGTGGAAGGCCTGTTGCAGCGGGGCGAGCTTGCCGTCCTCGGCCAGGCCCTCGATGGTGGTGACGCGGTGGCCGTCGGCCTGGACCGCGAACATGGTGCAGGATTTGACGCTGACCCCGTCCAGATGCACGGTGCAGGCGCCGCAGTTGGTGGTGTCGCAGCCAATCAATGTGCCGGTCTTGCCGAGCCGTTCGCGCAGGTATTGGACCAGCAGCAGCCGCGGTTCGACGTCGTCGGTGTAGCTCACATCATCGACTTCGACGGTGATCGTTGTGGAACTCGCCATTGAGATCTCCTCTCGCCTTGGAGGACGAGCACGACTGCCCGGCTTCCAGTCTTGATGTGTCACACGCTACATCAAGCCGGAGGATTGCGGGTCAGGGAATCCCAAGTTCGTTTCCCGCATCCACGTGGTCCGCGTCGGCCATGGGCTCGTGGTGGATCCGGGCGTCCATGCCGCTCAACCGTCCACCGTGTCCACCCCAGTGCAGTGCGATGATTTCGGCGGCGATCGAGACCGCCGTTTCCTCGGGCGTCCGGGAGCCCAGGTCCAGGCCGATGGGGCTGGCGAGCCTGGCCAGTTCGGCCTCGGTCAGCCCCGCCTCCCGCAGCCGGTCCATCCGGTCATGGTGCGTGCGCCGGGACCCCATCGCCCCCACATAGGCGACGTCGTGGCGCAGCGCCACCTCCAGCAGTGGCACGTCGAACTTCGGGTCGTGGGTGAGCACGCAGATCACCGTGCGATGGTCAACCTGGCCGGCGCCGATCTGCGCCTGCAGGTAGCGGTGCGGCCATTCCACCACCACCTCGTCGGCCTGGGGGAACCGCGCCGCGGTGGCAAAGACGGCACGGGCGTCGCAGACGGTGACCCGGTAGCCCAGGAAGCTGCCCTGCTTGGCGACGGCGGCGGCAAAGTCGATCGCGCCGAACACCAGCATCCGCGGCTGCGGGGCGAAACTGATCGCGAACACGCGCATCCCCTCGCCGCGCCGTTGCCCGTCGGGCCCGTACATGAGGGTGGCGTTGCGGCCGGCGGCCAGCAGGCCCTGGACGTCGTCGCTGACCGCATGGTCGGCACGGTCGCTGCCCAGGGAGCCGGCGAATCCGTCCGGGCGGACCACCAGGTGGCGGCCCAGCCAGGCCGGGTCGGGGTGTTCGATCACGGTGACCACGGCCACCGGCCGCCCGGCGCCGACGTCGTCGGCCACCTGCGGCAATTGCGGGAAGGTCTTGGTGGAGACCGGCTCGACGAAGATGTCCAGGATCCCGCCGCAGGTCAGGCCGACCTCGAACGCGGCGTCGTCGCTGATGCCGTACCGCTTCAGCACCGGCCGCCCGTCCCGGACGACCTCGGTGGCCAGCTCGTAGAGTGCACCCTCGACGCACCCGCCGGACACCGAGCCTACCGCGCGGCCGTCGGCGTCGACCATCATGGCCGCACCGGCCGGCCGGGGCGCGGACCGGAAGGTGCGCACCACGGTACCCAGCCCGACGGTGTGGCCGGCCACGATGGCGGCCACCAGGTCGTCCAGCACCTCACGCATTGGCAACCACGTCCAACAACTCCTCGAAACTCTGCATTGAGTGCCCCCCTATGAAGTGGTCAACGTGCGGCAGCACCGCCCTGATTCCCCGCTGTATGGGCTCATAGCCCGGCTTGCCCCGGTGCGGGTTGGCCCAGACGACGCGCCGGGCCAGATGGTGCAGCCGTTCGGCCTGGCGTCCCAGCAGGGCCGGGTCTGCACGCTCCCAGCCGTCGCTGGCAATGACGACGACGGCGCCGCGTGCCACGACGCGCTGTCCCCAGCGGTCGTTGAAGGCGCGCAGCACCTCCCCGAGCCGGGTTCCGCCGGACCAGTCGGGGACGGCGCGCCCGGCCAAGGCCAGGGCGTTGTCGGGGTCCGGCACCCGCAAGGCGCCGGTCACCCGGGTCAGCCGCGTGCCCAGCGTGAACACCTCCACCTGGCGCGGCGCGGCTTCCAGCACGCGGTGGGCCAGCCGGAGCAGGCTGTCCGCGTAGGGCGCCATCGAGCCCGAAACGTCGATCAGCCAGACCAGCCGGCGCGGTTTGCGCGGCGCCCGGGCACGGCGCAGCGGCCCCGGTTCCCCACCGCGGCGCAGCTGGTCGCGCAAGGTCCGCACCCGGTCCACGTCGCCGTGCCGGTCCAGGCGTTTGCGCCGGGTCGCCCGGGTGGGCAATCGCACCGGCAGTTCCTCGAACATCCGGTGCAGCAGCGCCCGCTCTTCCGCCTCGAGGGTGGCCACGTCCCGGTGCCGCAGCCGTTCCCGGCGGCTGGCGAGCGCCCGCAGCTGGTTGGGGCCGTCCTCCCGGCCGCCGCCGTCGTCCAAGGCGGCCGCGCTGACGGAGGTTGCGGCCGCTTCCAGGCGCGTGGCGGCCGAATGCTCCACCGCGAACCAGGCCTCGAAGGTCCGCTGGTAGGTGGGCAAGTCCTCCCGCGCGGCGCAGAGAGTGGCCCGGCCGGCCCAGAACACGTCCGTGCGGCGGTCCAGGGCGAGCCGGCCGACGGCGGCGACGAAGGTGCGCGCCCGGTCCGCGGTCACCTTCACGCCGGCCGCGCGCACCGCCGCGGCAAAGGCGAGGAGGATCTCCTCCGCGCTGTGTTCTGCCGCTGGCATGGCTCAGCCGAGCATCCGGGACAGGGCCGCGGAGACCCGCTGGGTGTCTTCGCGGTATTTGCACAGCGCGCCAATGCTGGCGGCCGCCGAGGCCAGGTCGAGCTCGGCCCGGCCCAATTGGTGCAGCGCCCGGGCCCAGTCCAGGGTTTCGGCCACGCCCGGAGGCTTGAGTACGTCGTCGGAGGCCCGGATCTGCTGGACCACACGCACCACCTGCTCGGCCAGCCGTGCGGGCACCTCGGGAAGCCGGGTGCGCACGATCTCCACCTCGCGGGCCAGCCCCGGGTGGTCGATCCAGTGGTAGAGGCAGCGCCGTTTGAGCGCATCGTGCAGGTCGCGGGTCCGGTTGGAGGTGAGCACCACGATCGGCGCCACGTCTGCCTTGACCGTGCCGAACTCGGGGATGGAAACCTGGTAGGTGGAGAGGACCTCCAAGAGGAACGCCTCGAACTCGTCGTCGGCGCGGTCGACCTCATCGATCAGCAGGACGGCCGGGCTCTGCTGCAGCGCCTTCAGGATGGGCCGGGCCAGCAGGAACCGCTCGTCATAGAGGGAGCGCTCCAGCTCGGCCACACTTACGCCCCCACCGCCGGCCTCGACGCTGCGCAGATGCAGGATCTGGGCGGTGAAATCCCAGTCGTACAAGGCCTGCGCGGCATCGATTCCCTCGTAGCATTGCAGCCGGATCAGGGGCAGCCCGAAGGCCTGCGCCAGCGCCTCGGCCAGGGACGTCTTCCCGGTGCCCGGCTCGCCCTCCAGCAGCAGCGGGCGTTCCATGCCCAAGGCGAGGTAGCCGATGGTCGCCAGGCCGTCGTCGGCCAGGTAGCCGGTGGCGGCCAGCATGTCGGCGAGCGCTGCGGCGGACACGATGGACGTCTGCGTCATGGCACCAGCATAGGACCACGGTTCAAACGGACGACGGCGGCAGGCCAGACCCGCCGACGCTGCCGGTGCGCTGGGGTCATGTACTTGTGCACCTGGTCGAGCGCTGCTCGAACCGGCAACGCCCCGTGCAGAGGCTGGTTCATGCGCGGGAGCACGGGATTCCAGGGGACACGGACCACGGCGCCGAAGCCGATGACCCGTTGATCGGGCGTCTCCACGGTCGAGTTGGCCCGCCAGTATGGGGTGCATCGCACGACGATCTGGCGCAAGGTCATGGACGCGACCGGCGCGACCGGGGGTCCTCGGCGGGGCAGTGAGGATGACCGATCCGCAGGCCACGGCCGGCGCCGGCACCCCCGCTCGACGCTCTATTAGGAGATCTTGCGGCGGTAGGCGGCCATGGCGAAGATGTACGCGACGATGAGGATGCCGACACACCAGGCGAGGGCGATCCAGATGGTGCTGCCCACCGGCTGCTGTGTGAACAGGTCGCGGATCGCGTTGACGATGGAGGTGACCGGCTGGTTCTCGGCGAAGGCGCGCACCGGGCCGGGCATGGTGGCGGTGGGAACGAACGCCGAGCTGATGAACGGCAGGAAGATGATCGGGTAGGAGAACGCGCTCGCGCCGTCCGCCGACGTCGCGGAGAGCCCGGGGATGACGGCAATCCACGTCAGCGCCAGGGTGAACAGCATCAGGATGCCGGCCACCGCGAGCCACGCCAGCACTCCCGCCCCCGTGCGGAAGCCCATGAGGAGGGCGACGAGCACGACGACGACGATCGAGATCAGGTTGGCCACCAGCGAGGTCAGCACGTGCGCCCACAGCACGGACGACCGTGCAATCGGCATGGACTGGAACCGCTCGAAGATGCCGCCCTTCATGTCCAGGAAAAGCCGGAACGCCGTGTAGGAGATGCCCGAGGCAATCGTGATCAACAGAATGCCGGGCAGCAGGTAGTTGACGTAGTTGCCGGTGCCGGTCGTGATGGCGCCGCCGAACACGTAGACAAACAGCAGCATGAAGGCGATCGGCATGATGGTGGTCGTGATGATCGTGTCCAGGCTGCGCGTGATGTGGCGCAGGGACCGTCCCAGCAGGACGGCGGTGTCACCGAAGAAATGCTTGTTCATCGAACGTTCCTTACTCTTTCGCGCCGACGCTGGTGTCTCCGGCGCCGCCGTCCTTGCTGGTGTCACCGACGAGGGCGAGGAAGACGTCCTCGAGGGTCGGCTGCTTCTCGACGTATTCAACCTTGGCGGGCGGAAGCAGCGCCTTGAGCTCGGCAAGGGTGCCGTTCACGATGATCCGGCCCCCGTGGAGGATCCCGATCCGGTCGGCGAGTTGTTCGGCCTCGTCCAGGTACTGCGTCGTGAGCAGCACCGTGGTGCCGTGCGCGGCGAGTTCCCTGACGGCCTGCCAGACCTCGAGGCGCGCCTGGGGGTCCAGCCCCGTGGTCGGCTCGTCGAGGAAGATCACCGGCGGATTCCCGATGAGGCTCATCGCAATGTCGAGGCGACGGCGCATGCCACCCGAGTACTCGGACACCTTCCGGCCGCCGGCGTCGGCCAGCGAGAACCGGTCGAGCAGGCCATCCGCGATGGCGCCCGGGTCCTTGACGTGCCGCAGCTTGGCCACCAGCACGAGGTTCTCCCGTCCGGTGAGGATTTCGTCCACCGCCGCGAACTGTCCGGTGAGGCTGAAGGACTCCCGCACGTCCGCGGCCTGGGTGACCACGTCGAAGCCGTTGACAGTGGCCGTGCCGCCGTCTGCCTTCAGCAGCGTGGCCAGGATCCTCACGACAGTGGTCTTGCCCGCCCCGTTCGAGCCGAGCAGGGCGAAGACGCTGCCCCGTGCCACGTCGAAGTCCACGCCGCGCAGCACCTCAAGCTTCTTGTATGACTTCTCCAGACCCTGCACGCGGATCACGGGTGCCTGGCCGCTGGTAGTTTCCATCTTGAATGCCTTTCCTTTTCCGTTACGGTTCGCTGTCCGCGACGGAGTCGATGGCGTCGGTCAGCCGCTTCCGCTCCTTGTTGATCCACTGCCCCTCCGAGTAGTTCTGGAGAAACGTCTCCACGAACTCCACGGGATCCTCCCCGACGATGTCGCGGACCGGGGTCCCGTTCGCGGCGCTCTGCTCGAAGAGATCGAGGAGATCCTCCAACATCGTCACCAAGGTGTCCCCTTTTGATATCAACCCGAAGTACATCAGGTACCGCTCCAGGGCCTCGACGGCCGTGCGGTAGTTCGCCGGAAGCGCCTTGACGCGCGCCTTGTACTGCTTGTACTGCTTCTTCTGCTCGAGCGAGCCGGTGACCTGCTCGATCCAATGTGCCGCCATGACTATTTCCCTTCTTCCTTCAGCTGTCCCAGCCGCTCGGCCAGGAAGCCCCATGTCGTCCAAAACTCTTCGAGATATGCCTGCCCCAGGGTGTTGAGTGAATACACCTTGCGCGGTGGCCCCTTCTCGGAGGGAACTTTCTCCACTTCGACGAGACCATTGCGTTCAATCCTGACGAGCAGGGCGTAGACGGTGCCTTCGGCAATGTCCGCGAAGCCCTGCTCCCGCAACCGTGCCGTGATCTCGTAGCCGTACGCGGGCTGCGCGGACAGAATCGCGAGGACGATACCCTCCAGCGTGCCCTTGAGCATCTCCGTCATCTGCTTGCCCACGGAACCCTCCTTGAACTACTCGGTGACACTGACTACTAGTACATAGTAACACTGAATAGTGACGGCGCAAGCTCCACGTGTCGGCGGGAAGTGTCGGCTCTTGCCACCTGAAGGCGCGAACGGCGGGAACCGCTGACCATCAACGACGGTGTACCTGGAGACCTGCCTCGGCCTGCGCTCGAGAGTCCCCACGCCATCGCCAACGGCTTCGCCCGCGCCGCCTCGGCCTCCGTCGCCGTGATCGCACGCTGCCCTGATTCGCTCCCGAATCCCGTCTGGCTGGGGGTACACCCTTGCCGACCGTCAGCCTCCCGGAGAAGAAGCGTCAGAATGGGGTCACTTCCGTCATTTATTGACAGGCGTTGAGCAGGCTCTTGGCTTTCAATCTGACGAACGGGCAGGATGGCCGAGATACCGCTGCCGGGGCGCGCTCTGATCCTTCAGATGAGCTCGTCCAGCTTCTCCCAGAAGGCTAGGCGAAGGGTGCGCCGCACCGCTTGTATGTCGGTCTTCCATTCCCCGATTCTTTGCGCACAGTCTTTCAGGAGGACACGGTCGATCTCCGGGGGCAGAATCGGCCGGTCGGCCAGCAACTCGTTGACGTCGTTCTGGGTCACGCTGCCGTACCAGTTCGTTGCCAGGCTCGCACCGACCTCGTAGGCGACGTCCATGGGGTTTCCTTCCGCACCGGAGCTTCCGGTCGCGCTGGAGGTGAAGACGACCTGCGACTCGGAGCGCTGGAACCGGCTGCCCGGGGTCAGGATCGGAGGCTTGGGCTTGCCCGGCGTCGGCACCGGGTGGGGCCGCGCGACGGTGACGGGGGCTTCGGGGAGAGGCACTGCAGGGGCGGGCGCAGCAGGGGCCGGGATTGGTTCCGCAGCAACCTGCTTGGTGATACATGATTCGATGAGGTCAGGGGGCAGTGTGATGATGCTATCCACCTGCAGGGCAAGGTGTTCGGCCACGGAGGCGACGCCGAGCCGGTGGTCGGGTTTTTCCAGGCCGATCAGGACCACCTTCACGCCCAGGTCCTGCGCGTCTTCGACCGCTTCGGCCAAGTCGTCATCACCCGAAACCAGGAAGGCCACGGAAGCGGCCCGGTTGCGGGCAATCCCGACCATGTCCAGGCCGAGCTTGAGGTCGACGCCCTTCTGCTCGCCACTGAACGCGATCCGCCCGAGCCTGACCTTCACGCCGGGGATGAGGCCGATTCGCTTGTGCCGGTCAGTCATGGTGTCGCTGGTGCGGCGCCGGTGTCGGCGTGAAAATGGTGGGGTGCGCGCCTGTGACGTCGTTTTCTCCTTG
>NZ_RWKQ01000025.1 GCF_003946885.1 Specibacter cremeus
CCCGTAGGAGAACATGCCCACGCCCGGGACGAGCACGATCGCCGGATCCGCCCCGCGCATCGCCGGCCATCCGGTGGTTGAGCCTGTCGAAACCCCGGTGGCCTGATCTCGACAGGCTCGATCACCGGCACCGACCTGATCTCGACAGGCTCGATCACCGGTCGCGTTGCGCTCATAGTAGGCCGCATAATCCTTGCGGTACTGCTGATGCAGTTCCCTCAACCGTTCCAGCGACTCCCCCACCGGCGCGTCCGCCGGCAGGTCCAGGATCAGCGGCCTGACCTTGGTGCGCAGGAAATGATCCGGGCAGGACGTGCCCAACACGCCCAGGCGCGGATGCTCGGCGCCGGCCAGGAACGCCAGCACCGCCGGGTCGTCACAGAAGTGCCCGACCATGGCCTGGTCGGTGGAGGCCAGGCCCCGGATCACCGGGCCCAGCGCCGCCGCCTTGGCCCGCCGCGACCCCTCCGGCAGCGCGCCGTACCCGTCCAGCGCCGGACCGAACGGGTCGGCCCTGCCGTGTTCGGCCAGGTAGGCTTCGGCGGTGTCGATGATCCACCGCGAGGCGGCCTCCGCCTCGGCACTGGTCGCCCCCCAGGCGGTGATGCCGTGCCCGCCCAGGATCACCCCCACCGCCTCCGGCTGCGCCGCCTGGATCGCGGCGATGTCCAGGCCCAACTGGAACCCCGGGCGCCGCCACGGCACCCAGGCGACCTTGCCACCGAAAATGGTGGCCGTCAACGCCTCCCCATCGGCCGCCGTCGCGATCGCGATCCCCGCATCCGGGTGCAGGTGGTCCACGTGCGCCGCCTCCACCAGGCCGTGCATCGCCGTATCGATCGACGGCGCCGCCCCGCCCTTGCCAAANNNNCAGGCAGTAATCGAAGGCGGCCACCATCTCGTCCTCNNNNACGCTCCACCCCCGGATAGACATCCCGCAGGGCCCGCAACCGGTCCAGCCGCAGCACCGCCAACCCCGACTCACCCAGCGTGCCCAGATCCCCGCCGGACCCCTTCACCCACAACAACTCCACCGGCTCCCCCGTCACCGGGTCCGTGGCCGCCCCCTTGGCCGAGGTGTTGCCGCCGGCAAAATTCGTGATGCGCTTCTCCGCCCCCAACCGGTTCGACCGGGCAATCAGGTCCGTCACAGTTTGATTGGTCATGTCTTTTCCCTCGCTAGTCATGGCTCACCGCGCGCGGCGGTCCTCATTCAGGTCGGCGGCGCGACGGAAGTCGGCCATCTTGCGTCGGTAGTCCTCATGTTTGGCCGGAACCGGCTCAAACGTCGCCTCGACGTCGGCGGCGAACGAGCGCAACCGGGTGACGCCGTCGTACTGGCCCACGGCCAGACCGGCCAGGTAGGACGCGCCTTGGGCGGCGCCGTGGCCGCTGCGCGGGCGGTGCACCGGGATGCCCATGGCGTCGGCCTTGATCTGCAGCCACGCGCGCGAGGCGGAGCCGCCGCCGGTGGCCCGGATGGCGTCGATCGTGAAGCCGCGCTCGGCGAGCCGCGCCACCTCGACGGCCAGCATGAGCGCGCTGCCCTCCATGGCGGCCAGCATGAGATCATAGCCGTCGACGGTCAGGTCGATGCCGTCGAGGATGCCGCGGGCCGACGCGTTCCACGTGGGCGTCCGTTCGCCGGCCAGCGACGGCACCATGGTCAGCCGGGACGGGCGCGCACGGGCCAGCAGTTCGTCGGAATCCTTCAGGTCCGTGCCCGGAATCAGCCGGGTCAGCCAGTCGACGACCGCCCCCGAGGTGACCTGCGCGCTGATCAGCAGATCGACGTCGTCAAAGCAGTGCCGGGCGTGGATGAACCCGTCGACGGCGGTGCCGCGCGGGACGGCCAGCATGCCGACGGTGGAGAACCCGGTCATCTCGACGAACGGGTCGCCGCTGCGCAGCACGCCGGCCTCCAGCGCCGTGCCGACGGAGTCGATGGCGCCGGCCGCGACGGGCGTGCCGGCCGGGATGCCGGTGGCTGCGGCGGCGGCCGCCGTGACCGTGCCGACGATGTCCGTGCATTTGCGCACGGTCCCGAGCAGGTGCGTGGCGACGCCCGCCCCGGCCAGCCGGTGGTCCATCGCGTCGGCGGCCTGGTCGAAGCCCTGCATGAGGGAGGCGGTGCTGTCGTCGAGCGTCGCCGCGCCGGTCAACCGGTGCACGATGAAGCCGTTGGTCGCCAACACGTGCGCGGCACGTCCGACGACGTCGGGCCGGTTGCGTTGCCACCACAACAGTTTCGCGGTGCCGAAGAAGGGGTCCGCGCCGTTCCGGTCGTCCGGGATGAGTTCGCGGATCTCCCGGGCCTCGGCGAGTGCGCGGCGGTCCAGCCATGTCAGCGCCGGGGTGACCGGATCGCCGGCGGCGTCCACGGCGACAAGCGTGGGCGCCTGCGAGGTGACTGCGACGCCCAGCACGCTGTGCCCGGCGACGATGTCGGGGGTCAGTGCCCGCACGCCGTCCCACCAGGCGTTGGCGTCCTGTTCGGCCTCGTTGCCGTCGATGGCGGTGGGGTAGGCCCAGTGGCCCTCGTCGACGAGCCGGCCGTCCAGATCCGTGGAGACGACCTTGACGGAGCTGGTGCCGACGTCGATCCCGAGCAGGATCGGGGTGGGCGAACTCATGCCCGGGCCGCCGTGGCTCCGATGGCGGTGAGTTCGTGCAAGGGGGCCTCGCCGGCCAGGTGGCGGCGGACCTCCTCGGCCACGCCGGCGGCAGCGCGGACGGCCACCTGCTTGCTCGCCCCGGCGATATGCGGCGTCATGACGATGTTGTACCCCTTGTCCAGCAGCGTGAACAGCGGGTGGTCGAAATCGACCGGCTCGGTGGGGAACACGTCGAACGCGGCGCCGGCCAGGTGACCTGATTCCAACGCCGCGACGACGGCGTCGTAGTCGACGAGCGGCCCGCGCGCGGCGTTGACCAGGTGGCCGCCCGGCGCCATGAGCGCCAGCCGCTCGGCGTCGACGATGTGCCGCGTCTCCTCCGTGAGGCGGGCGTGCACGGAGACGATGGTGCTGCGGGCGAACACGTCGTCGACGTCGTCCACCAGGGTGGCGACCCCGTCGAGGGACACCGGCTTGGCGTAGGGGTCGAACACGAGCACCGTGGCACCCATGGCGTGCAGCACCCGCGCGACGTGCCCGCCGACGGCGCCGGCGCCGATCAGCCCGATAGTGGACCCGTTGATCTCGGGACCCACTTCGGCGTGCCGGTAAAACTCCCCGCGCCAGCGCCGCTCGGCCAGCGCCGTGTGCGATTCGGGGATGCGACGCGAGAGCGCCAGCATGAGCCCGACCGTCATCTCGGCCGTGGCGATGCCGTTGCGGCCGGGGACGTTGACCACCTTGATGCCGAGCTCCTCGGCGGCGGCGATGTTGACGTTGGTGGGGCCGCCACGGGAGACGCCGATGATCTCCAACTGCGGGTTGGCCTCGAGCACGCGCCGGGTGAGCGGCGCCAGCTGCGTGACGACCGCCTTCTGGCCGCGGAGCGCCTCGATGAGTCGGTCCTCGGTGCCGGAGGCCTCGCTCACCTCGGCGACATCGCCGAAGGGGGCGTCCGGCCAGTCGAATTCGAGCTCGGAGACGGCGACGGCGCCGCCCATCCGGTGTTCCAGTTCGGTGCGGAAGATGCCCGGGAGGATGAAGTGGTCTCCGGCCGCCAGGACGGGGTAGCCGGATGCTGGTTGGTTGTTCATGTCTACTGGGCCACCTTGCTGTGAGTTGCGGCATCCCGAAGTCGCCGCGTTATTTCATGTTAAGTCTAACGCAATATTACAAGTTGCACATGTTCTATCATGGCGGAGTGATCACTCTGGCTGCGGAAGAGCGTCTGGCCTGGCTGCTGGACCGGTTGAAGACCCATGGCAGCGTCACGCTGGCCGATGCCGCAGGCGAGCTCGAGGTCAGTCAGATGACGATCCGCCGCGACCTGCAGGACCTCGAGGGCACCGGCGACGCCCGTCGCGTGCGCGGCGGGGCGGTCTGGACGGGCGCCACAAGCTTCACCGGCCGGGAGCGGGCCAACAGCGACGAGAAGAACCGGATCGCCGCGAAACTGCTGCCGTACGTCCCGGCCACCGGCCTCGTGGCCTTCGACTCTTCTACCACGATCTACCGCCTTGCAACATTGTTAACACGGGCGCGGGGCCTGACTGTCGTCACCAATAGCATCCAGACGCTTGAGGCGCTGCGCGGCAAGCCCGGCATCGACGGCATGCTTACCGGCGGCGTGTTCGATGAGAACAGCACCTCGCTCGTCGGCCCCGTGGCGACCGCCTCGATCCGCCGGCTCTCGTTCCAGAGCTTCTTCTGCTCCGCCAGCGCCGTGCACGAGACCATGGGCTGCTCGGAGGGGACGCTCGAGGAGGCCGACGTGAAGCGGGCCATGAGCGAATCGGCCGCGCAGACCCTGCTCGGGGCCAACATCGCCAAGTTCGGCTCCCGTTCCGCCGCGCAGTCGGTCGAGTGGCCCCAGGTCAGCGTGCTGGCCACCGAGCTGGATCCGCACGACGACACCCTGGCCGGCTACCGCCGCCTCGTCCCCACCGTCGTCTAGCCTCCGCATCTTTGACGCAGAAACTGCACCGGGCAAGCGCGTTCCCCTGCAGTTTCTGCGTCAAAGATGCGACTGGATGGGGCTACGCCGTGACCGGATCCTTCACTGTTTGGCTTTTCTCATAGTCGGCCAGCGCGTTCTGGTCGACCCTCATGAAGTAGCTCAGGACGAAGCCGAGCAGGTAGATGGCCGCCAGCAGCACGACCATGCCGGCCGTGCCGAGGATCGGCCAGAAGATGGTCACCAGCAGCGGGCCGACGAACGACGACAGGCCGGCGGACAGGTTCAGCAGCGACACGGCGGCGCCACGGGAGTGCGGGGCCCACGCCGGGAACACCGCCGAGAGCGGCACGAACGCGGCGATGCCCACGCCGAAGAGCAGCACGGCGAACGCGGTGATCCACGGGTTCGGGCCCACGGCCAGCGGCAGGAAGTACATCAGCAGCGTCGCGACGGCCATGCCGATGCAGCCGAACCAGCGCACCGTGCGGATCCAGCCGAACTTGTCGCCGAGCACGCCCCACATGAGATTCGTGAAGATCGTGACGAGGTAGACCAAGCCCCACAGTTGCAGCCAGGTGGATTCGGAGAAGCCGATGTCGCGGGTGAACACGATGGGCAGCATGACGATGAACGCGTACAACGAGACCTGGTTGATGATGCGCATGGCGATGCCGAGCAGGAACTGGCGGTTGCGGAACGGCAGCGTCACGCCCTCCTTCAGCGCGGCGCCGAATCCGGCGGCCGTCTTCGGGAAGTCCGATCGGGGCGCCTTGCCGCGGACCATGAAGAACGCCAGCAGGCCGCCGATGACGATGAATCCGATGGCCAGCCACATGGTCGTGACCTGGCCGATCACCGGGATCGTGAAGCTGGGCAGGTAGGAGCCGAACAGGCCCAGGCCCACCGAGTACATGCACCAGAACCAGCCCATGGCCGAGGACAGCTTGTCTTGCGGTGCCGAGTAGGAGATCCACACGACGAAGCCGTACACGAACAACGGGTACGCGGCGGCGCGGATCGCATACATGAGCAGCATCATCGTGTAGTCGTGCTGCTGGACGCCGAAGACCAGGAAGCCGGCGTGGAACACGATCCAGCCGACGGTGGCGATGGCCATGATGCGCCGGGGGCCGAAGAAGTCGGCCAGGATACCGGAGGCGAACGCAGCGATGGCCACGACGAGGCCGTAGACGGTGAACAGCGTGCCGGCCTGCTGTTCGCTGAAGCCGAGGTCGGACACCATGAAGTTGGACAGGAACGCCTGCTCGATGCCGTCGCCGGTCATGAAGAAGGCGATGGCCACATAGCCCCAGACCAGGGCCCGCGACAGGCCGAAGAAGGTGCGGCCCCCGCTCCCCGCTGCCAATTGAGACATGGATACTCCTTTGTACTCGCGCGTCCCCTGCGGACGTGATCAACGCCATGTTATTGCACGATAGGTCATGTAAGCAATTGTTATTTTTGTGAGGCACAACCAGGGTCGCGGGGACTCGCGGCCCCTCTGGGGCTCGCTTTCCGCCCGTTCCCGTGTCGTGACGTGTAATCTGTGACACGAACTCCCACTCCACGAAAGGGCTGCCATGACCTCCTCGATCCTCGACCGCTTCTCCCTCGCCGGGAAGGTCGCCCTCGTCACCGGCGGCGCCATGGGACTCGGCCTGGCCATGGCCACGGCGTTGACCGAGGCGGGCGCCACCATCGTGCTCGCCGACGTCAACGAGGAGCGCGGTGCCGAGGCCGCCGCGTCGCTGGCCGGCGCCTCGTTCGTGCACATGGACGTGACCGACGAGGAGCAGGTGCGTGCCGCCGTCGTCGGCGTCGTCGAGACGCACGGGCACCTGGACATCTTGCTAAACAACGCCGGCATCACCATCCATGCGCCGCTGGAGACGTCGTCGACTGCGGACTGGCGCAAGGTCATGGACGTAAACCTGGACGGCGTGTACCTGGTGCTGCGCGAGGTCGGCAACGTCATGGTGGGGCAGGGCTCCGGATCGATCATCAACACGGCCTCGATGTCGGGCATCATCGCGAACGTGCCGCAGGCGCAGGCGTCGTACAACGCGTCGAAGGGCGCCGTGATCATGCTGACCAAGAGCGCCGCCGCCGAATGGGCCTCCCGCGGCGTGCGCGTGAACGCGATCGCGCCCGGCTACATGGAGACCGAACTGACGAAGCCGTTCTTCGCCGCCGGCGGGGCGCAGATCGACACGTGGATGGCCATGACGCCGATGGGCCGCCCCGGCCAGCCCGACGAGCTCGGCGGCGCGGCCGTGTTCCTCGCCTCCGAAGCGGCCTCGTTCATCACCGGCGCGGTGCTCTCCATCGACGGCGGCTACACGGCCATCTGACGCCGGCCGGTGGTTGAGTTCGTCGAAACCCCCAGCCGAGCGACCTGCCCGTGTAAAGATGCCTGTCGGTGCGCTCCGCTACCGTTAAACCATGATCGTTCCCGTCCTTCCCTCCGTCACCGCCTATGCGATCGCCGCGTTGGTGGGACCGGCCGCGTATGCGCGGGGGAAAGAGTATGCCGGCGCCGGCCACGTATTCGACGTCCTCTGGGACGACGACGAGCTGGCGCTGCACGGGCGGGTGCAGGGCCACGGCCGCACCGCGTATTGGACAAGTGTCTGGTTCACCGAGGGACGGCATGGCATTGCCGCGGATTTCGGCGATTGCTCGTGCCCCGTCGGCGAGAACTGCAAGCACGTCGCCGCCCTCCTGCTCACCGTTGCCGGACACTCGAACGGAACGCTCGCGGTGGCGGACGCATCCGCAGATCCGGACCCGTGGGAACGCCAGCTGTCGTCGCTGCTGCCCCCGGCCCGCGGCCAGGAGACGGGGCGCCCCGACCACCGGCACGGCGCCTTGGTCCCGATGGCTCTCCAATTCGAGGTGCTCGAGCAGGCCGCGAACCCGTACGTGCGCCCCTCGGCGCCTCTCGCGCCGACCGTCGCGCTGGGCGTGCGCCCCGTCTCAATGGGCGAGCGCGGGAACTGGGTGCGCGGCCAGCTCACGTGGGACAACCTCCGCTACACGTACTATGGCTCGGAGTTGAACCCGGTGCACCGCGACTGGCTCAACGTCTTCCGCGCCCTGCATGTGGCCGGCCGGCAGTACCACCAGATGGAAAAGTGGATCACCCTAGACGCTTTCAACTCCCCGCTGCTTTGGCAGCTGCTGGCGCAGGCCCGCCAGATCGGCGTCGAGCTCGTCACCTCCCGGAAATCCACCGTCGTGACCCTCCACGACACCTCCGCGGTCACCTTGGACGTCCTTGAATCCGACGACGGCGGCCTGCGCCTGTCCCCGCAGGTCACCGCCGGGGACGCCCGGCTGGAGGCACGCGACGTCGGCGTGATCGGCGCGCCGGCGCACGGACTGTTCTGGTCGGTCGGCGATCCGGGTTCGCCACTGCAGGCGCGCGACATAGCCCTGGCGCCCTTGGCCGAGCCCCTCGACGAGACGCTGCGCGCGTTCGTCGCCAACCGGTCCGTTGTGGACATCCCCGCCACCGGCCGCGAGCGGTTCCTCGCCGACTACTATCCGCTGCTGCGCCAGAGAACGCACGTGGGTTCCAGCGACGGATCGGCCACGCTGCCTGCCATCGAGGATCCGGTGCTGGTCCTCACGGCAACGCATGCGGCGACCAAGCAGACCCCCGCCTTGGAGTTGCGGTGGCACTGGGAGTACCCGGTGGGCGGAAACGCCGTGCGGCGTCCGATGGTCGACGATGGCAGCGCCTACCGGAACACGGTCTTTGAGGAACACCTGCTGGAGACGGTGACGGAGGCACTGGCCCCGTTCCCGCCGTCGTGCCGGGAAACCTTCCCGCACGCGCCCAACCTCTACCCCGGCAGCAACGAGCCCGTGCGGCTGCGCGACGTCACGGCGGCCCGGTTCAGCACCGAGGCGCTGCCCGCCCTGGCCCGGATCGAGCACGTGCGGATCGACACCAGCGGCTCGGCCCCCGACTACACGGAGCTGTCCGGCACCCCGCAGATCGGCATCAGCACTCGCGGCACCGACGACCACGACTGGTTCGATCTCGGCGTGACCGTCACCATCGACGGAACGGACATACCGTTCGATCAGCTCTTCCGGGCCCTGGCGGCCGGCGAGGAGCACCTGATGCTGCCCAACGGGCACTACTTCCCGCTGGACCAGCCCGAATTCCACCAACTGCGCAAACTGATCGAGGAGGCCAGGTCGCTGCAGGAGCCCGGCGAGTCCTTGAAGATCAGCCGGTACCAGGCGGGGCTGTGGGACGAGCTGGCGGAGCTGGCGGCCACGGCCGAGCAGGCCGCCGCCTGGCGCTCGTCCGTCGAGGGGCTGCTGAACCTCGCCGAGTTGCCGGCCACCCCAGCGCCCGAGACGCTGCGGGCCGAGTTGCGTCCCTACCAGCAAGAGGGCTTCACGTGGCTGGCGTTCCTGCGCGAGCACGGCCTCGGCGGCGTCCTTGCCGACGACATGGGCCTCGGCAAGACGCTGCAGACGCTCGCCCTGGTCAGCCACGCGAAGAAGCACGACGACGGCATGTCGCCTTTCCTGGTCGTCGCGCCGACGTCGGTGGTCGGGAACTGGGCCGCGGAGGCGGCGAAGTTCACCCCCGACCTGGCCGTGGCCATGGTAGCGGAAACGTTCGCCAAGAGCGGCCTGTCGGCGTCGGCACTGGCCGGCGCCGCCGACGTGGTCATCACCTCCTACGCGCTTTTCCGCATCGATTACGCCGCCTACGCCGCCCAGGAGTGGTCCGGGCTCATCCTCGACGAGGCGCAGTTCGTGAAGAACCACGTCACCAAGGCCAGCCAGAACGCCCGGCGCTTCCCGGCCCCGTTCAAGCTCGCCATCACCGGCACGCCGCTGGAGAACAACCTGATGGAGCTGTGGTCCCTGTTCGCCATCACCGCCCCGGGCTTGTTCCCCTCCTCGGGGAACTTCGCCGACTATTACCGCAAGCCGGTGGAGAAGGACGGGGACGCGGACCGGCTCAAGCAATTGCGCCGCCGCATCCGTCCCCTGATCATGCGTCGCACCAAGGAGGCCGTCGCCAAGGAGCTGCCGGCGAAGCAGGAACAGGTCCTCGAATTGGACCTGGCGCCGCGGCACCGCACCCTCTACCAGCGGCACCTGCAGCGCGAACGCCAGAAGGTACTCGGGCTGCTCGGCGACATGGACAAGAACCGGTTCGCCATCTTCCGGTCGCTGACCACGCTGCGCATGCTCAGCCTGGACGCGTCCCTGGTCGATGTGAAGTACGCATCCACCCCGTCGAGCAAACTGGACGTCCTGTTCGAGCAGCTGGACGATGTGCTGGCCGAGGGGCACCGGGCCCTGATCTTCAGCCAGTTCACCAGCTTCCTGTCGAAGGCCGCGGAGCGCCTGGCTGCGGCCGGGGTCGAGTACGCGTACCTCGACGGCAAGACCACTCGGCGCGCCGCCGTGATCGAGAGGTTCAAGTCCGGCGCCGCGCCCGTGTTCCTGATCAGCCTGAAGGCCGGCGGCTTCGGCCTGAATCTGACCGAGGCGGACTACGTGTTCCTGCTCGACCCCTGGTGGAATCCGGCCACGGAGAACCAGGCCGTGGACCGCACGCACCGGATCGGCCAGACGAAGAACGTGATGGTCTACCGGCTGGTCGCCAAGGAAACGATCGAGGAGAAGGTCATGGCGTTGAAGGAGCGCAAGGCGAAGCTGTTCGCCTCCGTCATGGACGACGACGCCATGTTCGCCTCGGCGCTGACCGCCGACGACGTCCGCGGCCTGTTCGACGCCTGACCGCCCCCGGTTGTCGAGCTTGTCGAGACTCCCGCTGGTCGAGCTCGTCGAGACCCCCGCTGGTCGAGCCTGTCACACCGGATTTCGACAAGCTCAATCACCGGTGGTCGAGCTTGTCGAGACCCCCGCTGGTCGCGCAGCCGTCATCGGATGCGCGCATCCGTGTGACACTGGATCCCTAAGCCCCCATCGTCGCACGAATCGAGAACCCGCATGGCGCACGCCCGCCGCAACCAAACCGTCCTGGTCGCAGGCCAGCTGCTCTCCGGCGTTGGCGTGGCCTCCGGCATCTCCGTCGGCGGGATCCTGGCCGCCGAGTTGACGGGGACGACGGCGGCGTCCGGCTTCGTGCAGACCGCCTCGACGCTGGGCGCCGGGCTCGTGGCCGTCCCGCTGGCGCGGTTGGCCGTGCGGCGCGGCCGGCGCTGGGCGCTGGCCGCGGGGTTCGCGCTCGGCGCGGTGGGTGCGGCCCTGGTGCTGCTGGCCGCGGCGCTGGGCCAGTTCTGGCTGATGGCCGCCGGCATGCTGTTCTTCGGTTCGGCCACGGCGTCCGGGTTGCAGGCACGCTACGCCGCGGTGGACGGCGCACCGCCGGAGACGTCCGGGCGGGCCATGTCGATCGTCATCTGGGCCACGACCGTGGGATCCGTGGCCGGCCCGAACCTGTCCGAACCGGGCCGCCGGCTGGGCGCGTCGCTCGGCATGGCCGTGCCGCTGGCCGGGCCGTTCCTGTTCTCCCTGGTCGCGTTCACCACGGCCGCGCTGGTCCTGGCCGTGTTCTTCCTGGGCGTCCCGCGGTCTGCAGGAGGCGGCGCACCCGCGCAGGCGAGTACCGCCGTCGTGCCCGTCCAACGGCTCGGCGCGTGGGTGGCGCTGCGGGTGGCCGCACGCAATCCGCGGGCGTTGTTCGGGTTGGTCGCGGTCACGTGCGGGCACATGATCATGGTCGGCGTGATGGTCATGACGCCGGTTGCGATGGACCACGACGGGCACTCGCTGCAGGTCATCGGCATCGTGATCAGCCTGCACATCCTGGGCATGTACGCGGCGAGCCCGCTGTTCGGCGCCCTGGTGGACCGGGTCGGCGCGGCGCGCGTCATCGGCGTGGGCGTCGTGATCTTCCTGGCCGCCATCGCCGTGGGCGTCATCAACGCCCACCGGGGCGAGCCCTTGCTGATGTCCGTGGGGCTCATTCTGCTCGGGCTGGGCTGGTCCGCCTCGCTGATTGGCGGGTCCTCGCTGCTGAGCCGGTCCGCGCCGGAGCACATCCGCGTCCCGTTGCAGGGCGCGAACGACATGCTCATGAATTTCGGTGCCGCTGCCATGGCCGCCCTCGCCGGACCCGTACTGGCCGCCGGCGGTTTCCTGTGGGTTAACCTGATGGCGCTTGTGGTGCTGCTTCCGGTCATTGTGCTGGGCCTGCGGTTGCGACGGACGACGCCGGCACACCCGGAGGTGCCTCAGGTCGCCGACCGCCGGTGATTGAGCCCGGTGATTGAGCCTGTCGAAATCACCGGAGTCTGACAGGCTCGACCACCGTTGATTGAGCCTGTCGAAATCACTGGGTCTCGCTCCCCAGCGGCTCCCACTGCTCGCAGGCTCGCAGCGGGTCCCTCGCCGCTGTGGGCCCAGGCTCGACCAACGGCGACAGGCTCGACCACCGCTCAACGCGACCCGAGCACGTGGCGCAGCGCCGCCTCGACGGTCGAGTCGCGGAACGCGTACCCGGTGCCCTCAATCCTGGCGGAGGAGATGCGCTGGTCGGCGAGCGCCAACTCCTGAGCGCCCTGCTTCCCCAGCAGCAGCCGCGGCCCGAAGTCCGGGACCTTCAGCACGGCCGGGCGGTGCACGGCCCGGGCCACGGCCTTGGCCAGCCGGTCGGCCGTCACGGGGGTCGGCGCCACGGCGTTGACGGGCCCCGCCACGGCGTCGTTGAGCACGGCGTGGGCGTAGATCCCGGCGATGTCATCGATGCCGATCCAGCTCTGCCACTGGTCCTTCCCGACGGGGCCGCCCAGCCAGGCCACGAACAACGGGAGCAGCCGTTGCAGCACACCGCCGGCAGGGGTGAGTACGAGTCCGGTGCGCACGTTGACCACGCGCACACCCGCGTCGGACGCCACGGCACAGGCCCCCTCCCAGGCCTGGCACACGCGTGCCAAAAAATCGGTGCCCGCCGGCGCGTCCTCGGTCAGCGGTGTCGCGTGGCGTTGCGCCGCCCCGCCGACGGCGCCGTGCGGCCGGGACCCGTAGTAGCCCACCGCGGACGCGTTGACCAGGGTCCGCGCCCGGCCGTCCACGGACAGCCGGGCCAGGGCCGCCGCCAGCAGCGCCGTGCTGTCGACCCGGCTGTGCAGGATGAGGTCCTTCGTGTGGGGCGTGAACCGGCCACCGATCGGGTGCCCGGCCAGGTTCACCACGGCGTCGCAATCGGCCAGGGCCGCATCGTCCAGTACGCCGGCGGCGGGATCCCACGAGATCTCGTCCGGCATGCGCGGGGGGCGCCGCACCAGCCGCAGCACCCGGTGCCCGCCACCGCCCAGGAGCGCGCACACCTGGGTGCCGATCAGCCCGGACGCGCCGGCCACCACGACCGTCCGCGGCCCCACGGCGTGCGCGGCATGGAAGTCGAGGTCGTCGTGCAGCTGCCGTTCCCGGAACGCGAAGAACCGCCCCAGCTCGGTCTCGAAGCGGCGGCGCGTCAGCGGATTGTCGGCCAGCCGGGGGATCTCGTAGTCGATCCGGTCCGTGATGATCGTAGAGGCCGCCGTCGCGCCAGAACCAGTGCCGTCGGTGAACAGGTGCCGGTGCGTCCAGCTGGTCAGCGGCCCACCCGTCATGACGTCGGTGAAGCTCTCGCCCGGGACCAGCTCGGTGTGCAGGGCCTCCCAGTGCACCTCCGGGCGGAGGATGTCCAGCCCCCGCAACGAGCGGGGCAGCAGTCCCGTGGCGGAAGCCGCCGTCGAACCCAGCCACAACCCCAGCCGGCCCGGGGCGGCGACCCCGACCACCGCCGTCGACCCCGGCTCGATGCCACGGCTCGGTTCCCGGACCACCGAGCCGGCGAACGGCGGGTTGAGCCGGACCAGCGCGCCGGGGCGCGTGAACCATTCGAAGACCCGCGCGCGCGGGTAGGGCAGGGCGGCGGTGTACGTGAACGTTGGCATGGGACCTCCCGGGGCGCTCCCTCCCATCATGCCCCCTCCCGGCGGCCATCCTGCAAGAATGGGCCAATGTACGTCACCATCACCGCGACCGGCCGGCACGCCGGGGACCTGACGTTCCTGCTGCACAAGCATCCGGACCGCGTCCACGTCCGGGACCTGTCGGTCGGGCGCGCCCACGCGTTCACCACCGAACTGCAACAGGACAGGTGCACGGTGGCGCTGCTGCTGGAGGTGGACCCGGTGGGACTGGTCCGGGGCGCCACCCGGGAGTCGTTCACGCTGGGCCAGTACGTCAACGACCGCCCCTATGCGGTGTCATCGCTGCTGGTCGTGGCCGTCCGGCGCATGTTCAGCACGGCCCTGGCCCGCACCTGCGCGGCGCGGCCGGAGCTCGTCGACGAACCCCTCAACCTTGCGGTGCACCTCCCCGCCCTGCCCTCCACGGGCGGCGAAACGCTGGTGCGGGACCTGTTCGAGCCGCTCGGCTGGACCGTCGACGCGACCGCCCTCCCGCTCGACCCGGCCATCCCGGCGTGGGGCCGGTCACGCTACCTCGACGCCACGCTGACGGCCACGCTCACGGTTGCGGACGCCCTGGCCCACCTCGTCGTCCTGCTGCCGGTGCTCGACGACGCCAAGCACTACTGGGTCGACGAGGCGGAGATCGCGAAACTGCAGCACGCCGGCGGCGACTGGCTGGCGACGCATCCGCAGCGGGACCTCATCGCGCACCGCTACCTCGCCCACCGGCGCGACTATGTGGACACGCTGCTGGAGCGCCTCGGCGACGTCGCCGGTACGGCTGAGCGCACGACGCCGGACACGGCCCGGGTGCCCCGGTCCGCCTCCCCCTCGACTCAGGAGCCGCCGACTCGGGAAACGCTGGCTCACCGGCGCCGGGGTGCCGTATTGGCGGCGCTGCGCGACCTCGGGGCGGCCACGATCGTGGACATGGGTTGCGGGCCCGGGGCGCTGCTCGGTTGGCTGGTGCGGAACCCGGCCAACACGCGCGTTGTCGGGGCGGACGTGTCGGCGGGCGCCCTGGCGAAGGCGGAGCGCGGCCTGAACCTGGACCGGATGCCGGACACGCAGCGGGCCAAGCTGGCGTTGCTGCAGTCCTCGCTCACCTACCGCGACGACCGGCTGGCCGGGTTCGACGCCATGGTGCTCATGGAGGTCGTCGAGCACCTGGACGCGGACCGGCTGCCGGCGCTGGAGCGCAACGTGTTCGCCCACGCCCGGCCACGGCACGTGCTCGTGACGACGCCGAACCGGGAGTACAACGTGCTGTACCCGCGGCTCACGGCCGGCGGCCTGCGGCACACGGACCACCGGTTCGAGTGGACCCGGGCCGAGTTCTCCGGCTGGGCGGAGCCGCTGGCGGCCGCCCACGGCTACACCGTCCGGTTCGCGGGGATCGGCGACGCCGACGACACCCACGGCACGCCCACGCAGATGGCCGTGTTCACCCGTAAAGACAAGGAAACAGCATGATCCTGGGCATCCCCGAACTGTCGCTGGTCGTGCTGGTCGGCGCAACCGGCGCCGGCAAGTCGACGTTCGCGCGGGAGCATTTCGGCCCGTTCGAGGTCATCTCGAGCGACCACTGCCGCGGGCTCGTCTCCGACGACGAGAACAGCCAGGACGCCACACGGGCCGCGTTCGAGGTGCTGAATTTCATCGCGGGAAAACGCCTGGCCGCAGGGAAACTGACGGTCGTCGACGCCACGAACGTGCAACGGCACGCCCGGCAGGAACTGGTCGAGCTGGCCCGCGCCCACGACGTGCTGCCCGTGGCGATCGTGCTCGACCTGCCCGAAAGCGTCTCACTGGCGCGCGACCGGGGGCGCGCCGACAGGTCACTGGGCGCCGCCGTCGTGCATCGCCAAAAGGACCAGCTGCGCCGCTCGCTGCGCGGGCTGGCGCGCGAGGGCTTCCGCGCCGTGCACGTGCTGCGGACCGAGGAGGAGGTGCGGGGCGTGAGGATCGAGCGGCAGCGGCTGCTCACCGACGCCAGGCATGAGCACGGCCCGCTGGACGTGATCGGCGACGTGCACGGGTGCCTCGGGGAGTTGGCGGCGCTGCTGGCGAAGCTTGGGTACGTGGTGGGGACGGACGACGACGGGCGTCCGGTCGATGCGAGCCACCCGGAGGGGCGCCGGGCCGTGTTCCTGGGCGACCTGGTGGACCGCGGGCCGGATTCGCCCGGCGTGCTTCGGCTGGCCATGGGCATGACGGCCAACGGCCACGCGTATGCCGTGCCCGGGAACCACGAACACCGGCTGGTGCGCGCCCTGGACGGCAAGAAGCCGAACCTGGACCACGGGCTGGCGGAGACGCTCGAGCAGCTCGGCCGCGAGCCGGCGGAGTTCCGGCGCGCCGTGCGGGGCTGGTGTTACGGGCTGGTCTCACATCTGGTGTTCGACGACGGGCGGTTGGTGGTGGCCCATGCCGGGTTGAAGGAGGACTACCACGGGCGCAGCTCGGGCCGGGTGCGCAGCTTCGCGTTGTACGGCGACACGACCGGCGAGATCGACGAGGACGGGCTGCCCGTGCGCTATCCGTGGGCGCAAGAGTACCGCGGCGCGGCGATGGTGCTGTACGGCCACACGCCCGTGGCCGAGGCCCGCTGGTTGAACAACACGATGTGCCTGGACACGGGCGCCGCATTCGGCGGATCGCTGACCGCGCTGCGGTACCCGGAGCGGGAGCTCGTGTCCGTGCCGGCCGAACGCGTCTGGAGCGAGCCGATCCGCCCGCTGGGTGGTGCGGCGCGCCCGGAGGATGAGTTGAGGCTCGACGACGTCGTGGGCCGCCGCGTTGTCGATTCCCCGCTGCATGGCCGGGTCAGCGTGCGGGAGGAGAACGCGGCCGGGGCGTTGGAGGTCATGAGCCGGTTCGCGCTCGCCCCGAAGTGGCTCGGGTACCTGCCGCCGACCATGGCCCCGGTGGGCACGAGCCCGCTGGACGGGTTCCTGGAGCACCCGGCCGAGGCGTTCGGCGCGTATGCGGCCGCCGGTGTGGGCCACGTGATCTGCGAGGAGAAGCACATGGGCTCGCGGGCGGTCGTGCTGTTGTGCCGGGACGCTTCGGTGGCCCGGCGCCGGTTCAACGCGTCCGGCGGGGAGACCGGGGTGGTGTACACGCGCACCGGACGAGCGTTTTTTGACTCGCCGCTGACGGAGTCCCTGTTGGGCCGGATGCGGTCGGCCGTCGCCGCGGCGGGCCTGTGGGACGAGCTCGGCACCGACTGGATCCTGCTCGACGGCGAGATGCTGCCGTGGTCGTTGAAGACCGGGGACCTGCTGCGGGACACGTACGCGTCCACGGGCGCGGCCGCCCGGGGTGCGCTGTCCGCCGCCGCGGCCGGGCTGGCCCAGGCGTCCGGGCGCGGCCTGGACGTGGCCGCGTTGCAGTCCCGCGTTGCGTCCCGTTCGTCGAATGCCGACGCGTTCACGGCCGCGTACCGCAACTATGTGTGGCCCACCGACGGGCTGGACGGCGTGCAGTTTGCCCCGTTCCAGGTCCTGGCGACCGAGGGCGCGTCCTGGTATACGTCTTCGCATGCCTGGCACCTGGACGTGGCGGACCGGCTGGTCGCGGCGGATCCGGCCACGTTCCGGACCACTGCCCGTTTGGTGGTCGACCCGTCGTCGCCGGAGTCCGTGGCCTCCGGAATTGATTGGTGGCTGGACCTGACCGGCGCCGGCGGCGAGGGCATGGTGGTCAAGCCGCTGGAGAACCACGTGGTTCTCCAGCCGGGCTCCGGCCGCGCGGGCCCCGTCCAGCCCGGCGTGAAGGTGCGCGGGCGCGAATACCTGCGCATCATCTACGGCCCGGACTACACGGAGCCGGACAACCTGCGCCGGTTGAAGGAGCGGAGCCTGAACCACAAGCGGTCGCTGGCCCTCCGCGAGCATGCGCTCGGCCTGGAATCCCTGGACCGGCTGGTGGCAGGCGAGCCGCTGTGGCGCGTCCACGAGGCCGTGTTCGGCGTGCTGGCACTGGAGTCGGAGCCCGTGGACCCGAGGTTGTAGGCGGGGGCGGCCCGCACCCCTCCCCTGCGCCGAGTCAGACCGAACGCTGCATGTCAGACCGAACGCTCGGGCTGACATGCAGCGTTCGGTCTGACTCGCGGCAACACCTTGTCGCGCCCCCTTGCTAGATTCAGGTACGAGCCGGGATCCGCCCGGCCCGAAGGTGGAGGCGCCCTTTGTTCCTGATGGACCCGGTGCACGAAGGTGCCGAAAGCGACCTCATCTTCTCCGCCAGCGACCTCGTCATCGCCAGCGACTGCGACTACCAGTCCCTGCGCATCCTGGACGAGAAGCTGGGCCGCACGCCGAAGGCCGACTTCGCGCCGGACGCCATGCTCGAACGCGCCGCGCGCCTCGGTGACGCCCACGAGGCCAAGGTCCTCCGGGAGCTCGTAAAACAGTACGGCGACTGGAACCCCACGACAGGCCGCGGCGTGAAGATCGTCGACCGCGCCGAACCGACACGCGCCGCCTTGGGGGCCAAGCGCGACGAGACGCTGGCGGCGCTCCGCAACGGCGCCGACGTCGTCTTCCAGGCCACCTTCTTCGACGGCGAGTTCGTCGGGTTCGCCGACTTCCTGGTCCGCCAAACCGGCGGCGACTACGCCGTCTGGGACACGAAGCTCGCCCGCCACGCCAAGGTCAGCGCGCTGCTGCAATTGGCGGCCTACGGCGACCAACTGCTCCAGTACGGCATCACGCCGGCGCCCGTGACCACGCTGGTGCTGGGCGACCGCAGCCGCAGCGACCATCCCATGGCCGACCTCCTGCCGGTGTTCCGCGAGCGCCGCGACAGGTTCAAACGGACGACGGCGGCGCACCGCTCCCAGCCCCACCCGGTGGAGTGGGGGCTCGCCGGCGAGACCGGGGTGGCCGCGTGCGGGCGGTGCGACTATTGCGCCGAGCAGGTCGCCGCACACCGCGACCTGCTGCTGGTCAACGGCATGACGCCCACCCAGCGCCGCAAGCTGATCGGGCGGGGGATCACGACCATCGAGGCACTGGCGGGGATGCCCGCCGGGAACGCCCCAGCCTCCAACGCGGCAGCCCGGCTGCGCGACCAGGCCCGCATGCAACTCGGCCTGGACGAACCCGAGGGCACGCGGACGTTCAGCAAGGACGGCCAGTCCCACACCGTCAGCTTCAAGGTGCTGCCCGGCCACGACCTGGCCACGCTGCCGAAACCCAGCGACGGCGACATCTTCTTCGACTTCGAGGGCGACCCACTGTGGCAGGACCCGGACGATCAATCCTGGGGCATCGAGTACCTGTTCGGCTCCATCGAGGCGCCGGATTCAACACCGGGCGAACCCGAGCGGTTCACGCCGTTCTGGGCCCACTCGCGCGCGCAGGAACGGAAGGCGTTCCTGGCCTTCCTCGCCTATGTGGAGGGCCGTCGCGCACAGTACCCGGACATGCACGTCTACCACTACGCGCCGTACGAGAAGTCGGCGCTGCGCAACCTGTCGCTGCGCCACACCACCGGCGAGGACACGGTGGACCGCTGGCTGCGCGAGGGCCTGCTCGTGGACCTGCTGCCGGTGGTCAAGCACTCGATCCGTATCTCGGAGTCGTCGTATTCGATCAAGAAGCTCGAGCCGCTGTACATGGGCGAGCACCTGCGCACCGGCGAGGTGAAGGACGCCGGCGCCTCCGTGGTGGCCTACGCCGAGTATTGCGCGGCCCGCGATGATGGCCGGGCCGAGGAGGCGGCCGCCATCCTGGCCTCCATCTCCGACTACAACGAGTACGACTGCCTGTCCACGCTGCGCCTGCGCGACTGGCTGCTGGCGCTGGCCGCGACGCATCCGGTGGTCGAGCCTGGGCCGGTGGTCGAGCTTGTCGAGACCTCCCCGGTGGTCGAGTCTGACGAGTCGGTGGTCGAGCTTGTCGAGACCGTGACCCCCGAGGAACAGCGGCTGCGCGCCTTCCTCGACGACCTGGCGTCGCGGAACGGCCACGTCCCCACGAACGACGAGCGGGCCATCGCCATGGTGGCCGCGGCAGCCGGCTACCACCGGCGCGAGAACAAGCAGTTCTGGTGGGGGCACTTCGACCGGCTGGAGGCCCCGGTGGAGGACTGGGCGGAGCAGAGGGACGTGTTCGTCGTGGACCACGCCGAGGTGGTGGAGGACTGGGCAAAAGCCACGCCCAAGTCCCGCACGGAGACCCGCACGCTGGAGCTGACCGGCACCATGGCGGACGGGTCGGATTTCCGGCCGCGCACCACATGGTTCGGCATGATGACGGGACCCCTGCCGGTGGGCCTGGAGCACGAGACAAACCCATTGGCCCGCGGCGGACTTTTTAACACAACTGTACAAAAAACTGTGGATAACCCGAGAAACCCGGCCCAGAGCATCCTGACGGTGACGCAGAAGTCGACCCTGAAAGTCCCCCCGCACGACCACCTGCCCCTGGCGCTGACCCCGGACCAGCCGATCAGCACGCGGAGCATCGAGGCGGCGCTGGCCGAACTGGCGAACGAGGTCGGCGGCCTGCTGCCCGCCCTCCCCCGGCACCCGGGGGTGGAGATCCTGCGGAAGGCCCACCCCAGGCTGGCCGACGACGGCACGCTGCCCGCCGTCGTCGTCGGTGCCGACGGCGCACCGGACTACATTGGCGCGATCACCGAGGCCGTGGCGCGGCTGGACCGGTCGTACCTGGCCGTACAGGGGCCGCCCGGGACGGGCAAGACGCACGTGGGCTCGCACGTCATCGCGGCGCTGGTGGCGCGGGGATGGAAGGTGGGCGTGGTGGGGCAGTCGCACGCCGTGGTGGAGAACATGCTGCGCGCGGCGATCGGGAAGGCGGGCGTGGACCCGTCGCGCGTGGGCAAGAAGCTGGCCGCGCCGCACGAGGTGCCGTGGAAGGTCACGGACGACAAGCGGTTCGAGGGGCTGCTCCTGTCCGCCGAGGGCGCGCTGATCGGTGGGACGGCGTGGACCATGACGGGCGCGAACGTGCCGGCCGGGTCGCTGGACCTGCTGGTGATCGACGAGGCGGGGCAGTATTCGCTGGCGAACACACTGGCCGTTTCCCGGTCCGCCCGGCGGCTGCTGTTGCTCGGTGACCCGCAGCAGCTGCCGCAGGTCACCCAGGGCACGCATCCGGAGCCGGTGGACGAGTCGGCGCTGGGCTGGCTGTCGGCGGGGCATGCGACACTGCCGTCGGAGCTGGGGTACTTTTTGGCCGATTCGTGGCGCATGCACCCGGTATTGTGCGACGCCGTGTCGAAGCTCAGCTACGACGGCCGCCTGGAGTCGGCGCCGGCGGCCGGGCTGCGGCACCTGGCCGGGGCGCCCGCGGGGGTGGAGGCCGTGCTGGTGCCGCATGAGGGAAATTCGACGTCGTCGCGAGAAGAGGCCGCCGAGGTGGTGGCGCAGGCGCGGCGGCATGTGGGACTGGCCTGGACGCCCGGACCCGGCGCGGCTTCGAGGCCGCTGGGGCCGGACGACGTGCTGGTGGTGGCCGCGTACAACGCCCAGGTGCATCTGGTGCGTGCCGCCCTCGACGCGGCCGGATTGTCGGGGGTGCGCGTGGGGACCGTGGACAAGTTCCAGGGGCAGGAGGCGCCCGTGGTGCTGGTGACAATGGCATGCTCGTCGGCGGCCGAGGCGCCGCGCGGCATGGAGTTCCTGCTGAACCGCAACCGCATCAACGTGGCCGTGTCGCGCGGGCAGTGGCGGGCCGTCATCATCCGCTCCCCCGGGCTGACGAACTTCATGCCGACCAAGCCGTCCGGCCTGGCCGAGTTGGGGGCGTTCATCGGGCTGTGCAACTGACCCGGTGATTGAGCCTGTCGAGATTGAGCCCGCCGAAACCCCGGTGGTTGAGCTTGTCGAAACCCCGACCCATCCATTCCGCAGAAAGCAGCGGCGGGCCGCCAACGCTCGCACCCCATGTAGAACGGATGCCGCGAATCATACTGAGTTACAGGTAGACGTTTCGCCGGTGCCCACGCGAACCACGGTGACGATGAGCCGATCGTCCAGCACCTCATAGAGGACGCGATAGTCGCCAACGCGGATCCGCCAGGCATGGCTCTCCCCGACGAGCTTCCTGCACCTCCCTGGCCGCCGCGATGGTGAATTCAACCCGACACGAACTCACGCGTCGAGCTCATGACGCAGTTGCTCCAAGGTGACGCGCTCACCGTTATCGGCGGCCTTGGCCGCCCGATATTCGGTGACATCGCGGAGCATCTCCAGTTGTTCAAGCAACTCGAAATCCTCCGGCCCGATGAGCACGGCAGCGGGTTTCCCATTCTTGGTGATCTGGACGCGCTCGTGCCCGTAGCTGGCGCGAGATGCGGACTTGCAGACAGGTCCCAAAAGTCGGACCATCGATGCATGGCGAGCATCGGGAGGATTGAAGCCATGCTGCGGAACAGGTGCTGGCCGCGATAGACAAATTGAAGGTGATGCCTGATGCCGACTTATGAGACCGATGTCGCCATCGACCACTACGCCTATTCGGTCTCGTGGTCGGTCGAGGACGAGGAGTTCGTGGCGACTGTCGCGGAGTTCCCCTCGCTGTCATGGTTGGACGGCACCCAGGACAAGGCCCTCCGCGGCCTCGAAGCGCTGATCGCGGACGTCGTTCGCGACATGCAGGACAACGGCGAGGACGTACCCACGCCATTTGCCGAACGCGAGTACAGCGGCAACCTGCGTGTGCGCGTCAGCCCGGAAAAGCACCGGAAGCTCGTCATCGCCGCCCGCAGCAGGGCGTTTCCTTGAACCGCTACCTGAACGAGAGGCTGTAGCGCTCTCCGTTCTGCAGATCAGGCGGGTGTGGAGGCTCCACACCCGCCTGATCTGCAGAACGGAGACGAGGGGGTCTGACAAGCTCGATCACCGGGTCTCGACGAGCTCGACCACCGACGGCCAAAACCTACGGCTGCACGAACTCCCCGGCGACGACGCGAGAAACCACCTCGGTGAGCAGGTCGACGCCGGCGAGCATGTCGGCGTCGGAGGTGAACTCGCGCTCGTTGTGGCTGATGCCCTCGGCACTCGGCACGAACAGCATGATCGTGGGGACGATGTCCTTCATGTTGGTCGAGTCGTGCCCGGCCAGCGTGCGGACCACCCCATGCGGCAGGCCCAGCGCGGAGGCACACGAGGCAGCCAAGGCAAGCCCGGCCGCGTCGTACGCCTTCGACGCCCAGATGTGCGAGGCCCCCTGCGAAATCCGGACGTTGAACCGCTGCTCGATCAAAGACACCCGCCGGTGCAGCTCCGCATCCGCCGCGGCCAGGACGGCGGCATCGGTGCTGCGCACATCCACCAGCAGGTTCACCCGGGACGCCACCACCACGGGCGAGTTCGGGAACACGTTGAACTCGCCGCAGGACGTGATCACCATGTGCTCGTCAGTGCTGTAGTCGTCCGCCACCTCGCGGGCGGCCACCACCAGCGCGGAGGCGCCCAGCAGCGCGTCCTGCCGGTCGGCGATCAGCGTGGCCCCGGTGTGCGCCTGCTCGCCGTGCACCACGAACTCGTACTTGTTCGCCCCCCACGTCGACTCGACCAGCCCGATCGTCAGACCGTCGTCCTCCAGCGAGCGCCCCTGCTCGATGTGGATCTCCAGGTATGCGGCCACGTCCAGGCTGAAGTCGCCGATCGTGCCGATGGCCTCCAGCGCCTCGCGCACGCTCGTCCCGGACGGGTCGGTCGTGGCCAGCACCTGCTCGGCCGGGATCTTGCCGGTGAACACGGAGCTGCCCATCATGGACGGCTTGAACCGGCAGCCCTCCTCGTTGAACCAGTTGATCACGGCGATGTTGAACTGCGGCTCGCTGGTGAGCAAGGACGCCACCCGGATCGCCGCATGCGCCCCCGCCAGCACGCCGTACGCGCCGTCAAAGCGCCCGCCCAGCGGCTGCGAGTCCAGGTGCGACCCGATCGCGATGTATGGTGCTCCCGGCACCAGCTCCAGCAGCGCGAACTGGTTGCCGACCTGGTCGTAACGGACCTCGAAGCCGTGCCCCTCCACGAGGCCGCGGAACCAGTTGCGGGTCTGCCCGTCCGCGCTCGTCGCCGCCTGCCGGTCCACGCCGCCGCCGGGTGTGGCGCCGAAGGTGCTCATGGAGCGGAAGTCGGTCAAGAACGACGTCGTCTGCAGGGTTTGGGTTGTCATCGTCAGTCCTCCTGTGGCTGGCTAAAGGGTGCGGGAATCGTAGCTGAAGTCGCCGTCGACGGCGGTCGCGACCACGTCGAGGGCGGCGATGTCGGGCGCGGACAGCGGGCAGCCGGACAGGACCACGAAGTCCGCGAGCTTCCCTCGGGACAACGTGCCGCGGGACGAAAGGGTGCCGGTGGCCTGCGCCGCCCATTGCGTGTAGCTGCGCAGCGCCTCCTCCGGGGTCAGTCCCTCGGATTCGCCGCCCAGGACCAGGCCGCCGTCGGTGCGCCGGTCCACGCTCGATTGCAGCGCGCGCAGCACATTGTTGTCCGCCACGGGCAGGTCGGAGCTGCCGGCCAGCACCACCCCGGCGTCCACCAGGGACCGTCCGCGGTACAGCCAGGATTCGCGCTCCGGGCCCACGAGCGCGGCGAACTGGTCACCCAGGGGCCCGATGAACGCGGCCTGCGGCGTCACGGCGATGCCGGCCTCGGCCACCCGGACAACTTGGTCGGGCCGGGCGATGCCGAAGTGCTCGATCCGGTTCGGCAGCGCGTTCATGCCGTAGGTTGCCTGGCAGTCGGTGATGATGTCCGCGGCCAGGTCGATGGCGGCGTCGCCGATGGCGTGCAGCGCGATCGGCCAGCCGGCCCGGTACGCGGCGTCCACGCGTTCCCGATACGCCTCCGGGGTGTCCAGCAGGTACCCGCTGTTGTGCTGGTGCCCGCAGTAGTCCTCGGTGACGGCGGCCGTGGCGCCCAGCAGGGACCCGTCCATGAACACCTTGACGGGGCCCAGGCTCAGCCAGTCGTCGCCGAATCCGGCGCCGATGCCCAGATCGATGCCGTTGCCGGCGCCCGTGCCATGCATGTCGGTGCCGTGCGCCGAAAGGGGCCGCAGCGCGTCCAGCGTCGGCATCAGCTGGGCCCGGGCGTGCAACTTCCCGGCGCGCCGGGCCTGCTGGTAGGCGCCGACCTCGATGGGCGAATGGCCGATCCAGCCGGCCGCGATGCCCGCCTCGGTGAAGCTCGTGATGCCGACGGCGGCGTAGCGGGTGGTGGCCGCGTCCAAGGCGTCGACGATCTGCGGCACCGCGTACGGCAACAGCAGGTCCTGCAGCAACGCCTGCGCGGATTCCTCCACCACGCCGGTCGGGTAGCCGTCGGCGTCGCGCAGCACGGCCCCGCCCTGCGGGTCGGTGTAGCCGGGCTCGAACACGCCGGCCAGCCGCAGCGTGGCCGAGTTGGTGATGGACAGGTGCCCGGAGACGTGCCGCAGGTACAGCGGGTGGTCGCCGGTGATCTCGTCCAGGCGGTGGATGTCCGGGAACTGCAGGTCGTGGTGCTTGTGGTTGAAGCCGGTGCCGTTCACCCAGGCGGAAGGCGCGTTCCTCAGTCGGGCAACCTCCGCGGACAGCAGCGCGTACAGTTCCTCCAGTCCGCGCGCCGGGGCCAGGTCGACGGCGGACAGGCCCAACCCCCACCACGTGGTGTGGCAGTGCGCGTCGATGAAGCCGGGCACGATGACCCCGGTGCCGAAGTCCTCGTACCGTGCCGCGGTGCAGCCGTCGAGCTCCTCGTCGAAGCCCACGATCCGCCCGGCGAAAACGCCCATGCGCGTGGCCCGAGGCCGGGCGTCCTCCAGCGTGTGGATGGCGCCGGCGGTGACGATCAGGTCCAGTTCCATGGTGACTACTCCGAAACCGCGGCCGCGGCCAAAGAAGGAGCGGCAACGGGGCTCGGCCCCATCGTCGCCGGGTCGGTGCGCAGGTGCAGCAGCGCCGGCAGCCCGCTGGCGAGCGCCCGCTCCAGCGCCGGGGCGAACTCCTCGGTCGAAGACACGTATTCACCGTGCCCGCCGAAGGAGCGCATCCAGGCGGCGAAGTCGGGGTTGGTCATGGCCGTGCCGGAGGGGCGGCCCGGGTAGTGGTTGCGCTGGTGCTGCACGATGGTGCCGTAGATGCCGTTGTCGACGACGAGCACCAGCGGGGTGCCGCCGTGCGCGAAGCAGACCGAGAGCTCCTGGGCGTTCATGAAGAAGTCGCCGTCGCCGCAGATCGCCACGGCCTGCCGGTCCGGGAACGTCAGCGACGCTGCGACGGCGGCCGGCACGGCCAGCCCCATGGCGCCGTTGCGCGGGCCCACCAGCGAATTCGGCTGGGTGTGCGACAGGTAGCGGTGCCCCCACAGGGTCGCGTTGCCGGCGCCGTAGGTGAGCACGCGGTCGGCCGGCAGTGCCCGCTCCAGCTCGCCGAACGCGATGCCCAGATCGACGGCGGTGCCGCGGTCGACGGCGTCCCCTCCGTCGGGCGCGGGCGTCGCGAAGCGCCGCTGGTCGGCGGCGAGGGCGTCCATCCAGGCCGGTCCGCGGGTCCCGGCGGCCGGGGAATCGGCCGCGGACCCCACGGGTAGCGCGTCGACCAGCGCGGACGGCGTGGCGAACACGTGCCGGTCGAGCCGGCCGTCGTGCATGGTGGCGGACGTGTCGGCCAGGACCAGGATGGTCTCGGTGTCCAGGCCGCGGGTGTAGCCGTCGCTGAGCACGTCGGCCCGGCCGCAGCCGATGAACACGAGCAGGTCCGCCTCGTCGAGCCGGGCGGCGAGCGTGTCGGCGCGGCCGTAGCCGAGCCAGCCGGCCCAGGCGGGTCCGCGGTGCGGCACGGCGTCGTAGGCGCGCCAGTCGGCGGCGACGGGGACATTGGCGGAAGAAGCGAAGTCCAGCAGCCGCTCTCCGGTGTCCCCGGTCCAGCCGTCCCCACCCACCACGATGAGCGGCTTGTCGGCCAAAGCCAGGCGCTCCATCAGATGGTCCACGTCAAAAGCGGCGGGCACCAGCGAAGGCAACGGCCGCGGCGTAAGCGCGGGAGCCGCCGTCGTGCGTACCAACACATCCTCCGGCAACCCGACGACCACCGGGCCGGGGCGGCCGCTGCGCGCCAGGTGAATGGCCTCCGCGACCATTTCGGAGGCCCGGTCCGGGTCCTCGAGCACCATGACGCGCTTGGCGGTGGTGGAGAACCAGCCCTCCAGGCTGAACTCCTGGAAGGCGTCGCGGCCGCGGTCGGCGACCGGGATGAGGCCCACGAACAGGACCAGGGCGGTGGCGTCCTGCCAGGCCGTGTGGACGGCGATCATGGCGTTCGCGGCGCCGGGGCCGCGGGTCACCATGGCGATGCCGGGGGTCCCGCCCAGCCGGCCTTCGGCGAGCGCCATGTAGCCGGCGCCGCCCTCGTGCCGGCACACGACCGTCTCGATGGTGGAGTCGTGCAGGCCGTCGAGGACGTCCAGGTAGCTTTCGCCGGGGACGGCGTAGACGCGCTGGACGCCATGGGTTTCGAGGGTTTTGACGATGAGGTGGCCGGCTGAGCGGGTCATGCGTTTGGGGTCCTTACTGGTTCTAGTGCTTGAGGCTCAGTGCTTGAAGCCGGGCAGGCTGACGCTCAGGCGCGGGGCGATGACGCCGGCCACGGCCGTGAAGAGCGAGAGGAAGACCAGGATGGCGGCGGCCGGCCACCAGTGGCCGGCGGCGGAGGCGACCAGGCCGGTGGCGACCAGCGGGATGAACCCGGAGATCATGCCGGCGATGTTCTGGGCGAAGCCGACGCCGGTGTAGCGGGTGCTGGCCGGGAACAGGCCGGTGAGCACGGTGCCGGAGGCGGCGTACGGGAAGGACAGCGCGGCGACCGCCAGGGTCATGCCGGCGATGACCAGGACGCCGTTGTGGCTGGTGATCATCAGGAAGGCCGGGACGGCGACGATGGCCGAGGCGATGCCGCCCCAGATGATGACGCGGCTGGACCCGAACCGTTCGCCGAGGCGGCCGCCGGCGATGAGCACGGGGATCTCGACGACGGCGGCGATCATGCCGCCGAGCAGCATCAGGCCCGCGTCGTAGTGCAGGATCTTGACACCGTAATAGACGACGAACGCGGTCACCAGGTAGAACCCGCCGACGCCGAGCATGCCGGCGGCCATGCCCACGATGATCTGCTTCCAGGACTGCACCAGGGTGGTGCGGATCGGGGCCTTGGCGGTCTCGCCCTTTTCCATGAGTTCGGCGAAGACGGGGGACTCGTCGAGCCGGCTGCGGATGTACAGGGCGATGAGCAGCATGGGGATGGCGGCCAGGAACGGGATGCGCCAGCCCCAGGCGCTGAAGTTGCCGTGGGAGATGAACAACGTCATGAGGAAGAAGCCGCCGGAGGACAGGATGGTGCCGATGGGCGAGCCGATCTGGGGCAGCGCCGCATAGCGGGCGCGGCGTTCCAGTGGGGCGTTCTCCACCACAATGGTCATGGCGCCGGACCATTCACCGCCCACGAACAGGCCCTGGGCGATGCGCAGCAGCACCAGCAGGATCGGGGCGGCGATGCCGATGGCCGCGTAGGTGGGCAGCAGGCCGATCAGGCCGGTGATGGCGCCGATGCCGACGATGGTGACCATGAGCGTCTTGCGGCGGCCGATCTTGTCGCCCATGGCGCCGAAGATCATGCCGCCGATGGGGCGGGCCACGAGGCCCACGCCGAACGTGGCGAAGGAGGCCAGCGCGGCGGCCGTGGCGTTCTCATTGGCGAAGTACTGGACGTTGAAAACCAGTGCCGCGGCGGCACTGAACAGGAAGAAGTCGTACCACTCCATGGCGGTGCCGATCAGCGCACCGATGGCGACCTTGGTCGCCTCCTTGTCGGTGATCTGCCGGGTGGCGCCGGCTTCAAGGTTTGCTGTCTGGGTCATTGCTGGCCTCCGGGGGTTGCGCTGCGGTGCGCGTGCTGGTGATTACCTTCAAGGGTGCCAGCGTTCGCTGTGATCTGGCCGCACGATTCGGAACGAGTTGTGCATCACACTTTGTGCAAAAGCACATATCATGGGGCAATGACGCTTGATGAGCCTGTTTCCGGCGGCCAAAATGTTACGAATGCCGATTCTTCCGGGTGGCGTTCCTTGCTGGCGCAGCTGTCCGTTGACGCGCTGACGGAGGATTTCATCGCCCGGGTGATGACGATCCCGGAGTACGCGAAGGCGCCGCTGCCGGTCAGCGAGATCCGCCGCACGGGCGCGTCCTCCTTTGCGGCGCTGATCGCGGCGCTGGGCCGGGACGACGACACGGCGCAGGACTGGGCGGACCGGGAGTCGATCGCCACGGACGTGGGCGTCTCCCGGGCCCGGGCGGGGGTGCCGATCGAGTCGTTGATGACGGCGATCCGGCTGGACTTCTCGGTGCTGTGGCAGGCGTTGACGGCGATCGCCACGGAGGCCGATGCGGCCGTGCTGGTGGCGCACACGGCGCGGATGTGGCAGGTGGTGGACAGCTACGCGGGGCAGACGCAGGCCGCGTACGTGGTGGAGCAGCAGCGCATGCACGACGAGGCGTTCAGCGTCCGGCAGGGCCTGGTGGCGTCGCTGTTCGGCGATCCGTCCGAGGCGATGCTGGCGCAGGTCGCCGCGGCGCTGAGGGTGGCTTTGGATGCTTCGTTCGCCGTGGCGGTGGCCGTGGGCGAGGAGGTGCCGAAGCTGCGCGTGGCGCTGGCCGCCGCACGCGCCGGCGACGCGGTGTTCACGCATCACCTGGGCGACGCGCTGGTGGCGTTCTGGGTTTCTGATTCGCGCCCGGGGTCCGTCGGTTTGCGGATTGCCGAGCGCGTTGGCGTGTTGCGCTGCGGTTTGGCGGGTCCGACGCCGGAACTCGCCTCCCTGCGCGCGTCCGCCCGGTTCGCGCGTTCGTTGGCCGGGCTGTTGCAGCCCGGTGAGGAGGGGCCGATGACGTGGGCGCGCGGCTGGGCCCGGATGGCGCGGCTGCGGCTGGACGAGTCGGGGGCGTCGGTGATCGCGCCGGTGGACGCTGCGCTTGCCTCGTGTGGCACGGCGGAGCGGCAGCGCCTGGTCGAGGCGGTACGCAGTTATCTGGAGACCGGCAGCGTTTCTTTGTCCGCCGAGCAGTTGTTCTGCCACCGGAACACGCTCATGAACCGGTTGCGGCGCTTCGCCGAGGTGACGGGTATCGACGTGTCGGTGCCCCGGGAGGCCGCGCAGCTCGTGGTGGGGTGGGCATAACGGTGGTCGAGCCCGTCGAGACCCCGGTGATTGAGCTTGCCGAAATCGGCGGTTGAGCCTGTCGAAACCGAGCCCGTCGAGACCCCGGTGATTGAGCATCGAAATCACCGTTGATTGAGCTTGGGCCCACGGCCGCGAGGGGCCCGCCCGAGCTTGCGAGGGTGAGGAGCGGCCGGGGAGCGAAATCACCGGTAGCCGTCGGTGGTCGAGCCCGTCAGACCCCCCGCAGCGGCCCGGCGTTTTTCCGGAGGCCAGGGCCGTAGGCGGCCTGACGCGTCCTTTGACGCCGCCTACAAAAATACTCCGGCTCGGCCGTCGGGGGACTACCAGACCTCGGCTCGCGCGCAGCATCGACCTGCGAGGCCCTCCCGCGGGGCGGGTTTCGCGCCCGTTCTGGACTCCGCCGGCCGGACGTCGACGGACCCGCGGGGGGCCACCTGAACCGAGCCGTTGACAACCATGGGAGCGGTGCGCTGAAGCGCTCCCCACGCCGCAGGACGCCGGAGGACAAGCGCACTCCGCTGGGTGGGTGTTGGTCGGGGCGTTTGCTCGTCTGCCCGACGCTGCGGCAGATGACACCGTGCTCGTGGGGAGCTCTGTCTTCCATGCTTGGGCAAGAAAGGCGACCGTTCTACCGTCCGCGTCCTGATCTGAAAACCGACACGAGCCGGGTGCCGAGGACGCGGAAAGCCTGTTCGATCTGCGGCGCCGGCTCAACCCCGTCCAGATCTGCCAAGGCGAGTTGAAGCAACGGAGTCGTTCGTCGGCCCGCAAATTGGCTGCCCAGCCAGTCGACGACTTCGTCGATCTGTTCGCCCAGCGCCTCGATCTCGGAGAGTTCAGACAGGCGTTCCCCGAGGCATTCGGGCGCGATGTTGCGGAGCAGTCGGAGAAGGTCGCCTGCGTCCTTGGCGATGACGCGGTCGAGGTTTCCGATCTCGAGACGCTCGTGGATCTTCACTGCTTTCGCGACGACGAGAGCGGCGGGCCCGGCGATGCGCACCGTGATCCGGCGCGGATCACTCTCCTCCAATGCAGTGATCTCCGCCGGGGCGTTGTCGTGAAGTGCGGCTTCGAGTCCTCGCGTGCGTCGTGCGGTGGTCCGTGCTTGTCCGTCGAGCGGTGCTGTGCGGCGGGTGCTGGCGGACAGCGATCCGGCCGGGACCATGAGGTCGACGACGATGCCCTCGGGCGAG
Source organism: Specibacter cremeus (assembly GCF_003946885.1). Lineage (GTDB taxonomy): Bacteria > Actinomycetota > Actinomycetes > Actinomycetales > Micrococcaceae > Specibacter > Specibacter cremeus. Next base: position 30,930 of record NZ_RWKQ01000025.1, read on the forward strand.
AACCAATGTCCGGGGTTGCCGTGCTCATCCAAGGTGAACCCCGCGGCTGCGAGTTCGGAGCCCAGATCGGGACGCTGGGCCAGGAGATCGGGGTCGATCGCCAGATCGGCGTCGGTGGTGTAGCTCGGGCGTGGGTCGCCGTAGGGTGCGTGATGGTAGACCGCCTGCGCGCCGACCAGCACGAGCGCATCGATCTGATCGCGCATCAGGAACAGCGCATCCAAGAGTACCCGCCGTGCGGCCACGTACTCGGGGCTGGTGTTCAGCGGCCCGGCCATCTCAGATCCGCTCCCGCTCGAGCGCGTCCGCGAGTTCCTCGCCTACGGCGGCTGTGCGGCCCTGCGTGGACAGGAGATCTCCGACCGTTCGCCACGGCCACACGACTCTGAGTCCGTTCAGGACACGGATCCCCTCTTGTTCGAGGAAGTCGCATTCACCGACCAGGATGCTGCCCTTCGGATCGGCAGCCAGCTTCAGCGCACGTTCGGCGGCTTCACGATCAGGGGTGTAGATCCATGCTCCGCGGGAGGGCAGGGATGCGATCCTGCCCTGCGCGCCGAGGTACTGGTTGGCCGCCTGCACGCCGGTGACGGCGTAGGGAAGCTCGCCTGTCCGCAGCCGTTCGAGTGTGATCTCCTCGCCGAGCAGCGAGAAGTACCGGCGCGCCTTGAAGGTCTTCGTGAAGCTGTAGTCTTGGGCCCATCGCCGCGCGAGACGCTTGATATCGCTGACCACGATTGGACCCCTGGCGGTGTCGTTCAGGAACTCCTCGTCCCGGAGTAGCTCGATGACGCGGCTCACCGTCGCCACTCCGACCCCGGTTTCCCGCGAGAGCTCGCGTACGGTCGCCGCCCGCCCTTCGGTGAGGAGTTTGACGAGCACGACGGATGCCGCCTGCCCTTTCAGCGACCGGAGCCGGCGAGGTCCCTCGGTCGAATCGGGCGACGGGTTGCGGGACGCGCCCGTTCGTTCCACCCATACGAACGGGTCTCGGTTCTGGATGAGCATGTTGCCTGTCTCATCCCAGTAGGACCACCCCGCTTGCCGCAGTTCGTCTCGCGCCGCGGGTGAGAGGAACGCGGCGAGCAATACCGGAGTGCCGCTTTTCGTCCGTTCGACAACCCGGCGCACCTCATTGCGAGAGGTGAGGCTGGCCTGCTTGATCTCGACATCGAGCCGCAGGGCGTCGCCAGGGAGTACCCAAGTGAGCTGGGCGTCGAAATCTGTGTCCCGCGTCGTCGACATATGCAGCCGCTGTTCCGTCGCTCCGCCGACCTGGGACAGCGCAGACGCGAAGCCACCGAGTAAGGTCGTTCCGTACTCGGCGCTGTTTCTCATAACGAGGAACATAGCAATTTGAGGAACAATTGTCCAGCACCCAGTACGACGGCGGAACGCACCTCACGCTCGACTGTCGCCATCCGCGGCGGTCAAGCAAGTCGAGTCCCCGGTGATTGAGCTTGTCGAAATCCTCCGGAGATTGAGCTTGGGCCCACGGCCGCGCGGGGCCCCGCCCGAGCTTGCGAGGGTGGGGAGCGGCCGGGGAGCCAAATCACCGCCGGTCGTTCCAAACCGGTCAACTCCCCCAGACGCCTGGGCGGTAGCCGGTCCGGGTTGGCGCAGAGCACGGCCAAGTTGCCGACGCCTCGTGCCCGGTCGGCTGGATCAAGCACCTTCCAAGAATCGTGGCCGGCGTCGCGAAAGTCCTCCCGGTAGGCGGCACCCTTGAGGACCAAGGCCCCGAGCGCGTTCGGCATACTGATGACCATTGGGTTGCCGTCGATTGAGGTAACCGGGCAGTTCACGGTTTGTCGCAGCGCTTGCGTCCCCGCCGGCAATTGAAACGGGCGCCGCCCACCGATGCGGGGGATGATGGTCGGTGCGGCGTGGTCTGCGATCATCACATCGATTTGCTCCCTCGGTCCGGACGAACTGGCCCGCACGAATCGATGAGCTGGGGCGTCTGCGGCTATCGAGCGCTCCAACGACTATCCAAGATCGCCGAGCACTTTCGTTACACGGACAACCGAGGCCGCCCCCGTTTCGATGTGCAGGACAATATCGACATCCACGGTGGAGCGCGTCACGGCGAGACCTGCCACGATGGCATGGAGTTGGACCATGAGACCACCGATCATGATCCACTGAGTCGACGGGAGCCTCCGCGCCAGTTCCATGCACTGCGGCCACGGGCGGACCCACCCGCCAGGCGGCGTTGGTGCCTCCCAAAGGGGTCGCGATCTCGCCTGGTCACCGTCGGTCATGGAGCAGTTCCTCGAGGACGCGTCGGCCCGCACTTCGTTCCCGGGTCGCGGGTGATTCCATGAGGTCCAGGGCGATGGCGGCGACTGGTACCTGTCCGCCGCGGAACGCAGCAGTTGCTGTGACCTCTCGAATGACGACGTTCCCTTCGGTATCGGCCCGCAGCCCGAGCGCAGCCTCCAGTTCTGTCGCGTCGCCCTCTGCGACGTATCCTTCTACTGCTGCATCCCCGACGGCCAACCCAAAGCGTTCGGCGATTTCGTCGACTCCCATGGCAGCCGCACCGCTGGGGAGCAAATGGCTGCGAAGTACGTCGACGGCGTCGGGCGTTCCTTGGTACCGACGGCACGTTGAGCGGTTGCGGGAGAGAATGGCGACGTCGTCGGCGGTCAGGTCTCGCAGTCGGGCCTTCAGGCGGGCCTTCTCGGACGAGCCGATCCAATCCACGTCCAGGCCGGACAGCATGCTGAGCGCCGCCCAGGCGACGGGCTGGCTCCAGGGTCGACCGCGTCGTGTACCGGTGAGTGCCAAGCGCTCCACGGATGCCGTGTCGATGAGGAGGACCCTTCCGGCCGCGCCTGCCTTCACCAGGCGCCCCGATGACAGCAGGCGACGAACGGCGCGAGCGCCGACGCCCAGTCGTTCGGCCGCCTCTGCGGTGGTCATGGGAGTCATGCACTAATGTTCCGAGAACGGTACATTAGTGTCAATATCCTGGCAACGCCCAAGAGATCCTCTCCGGCAAGCGGCGCCAAGATCGCGCCTCTCTTCCGTCGTCGCCAACAATTGCTCGTGGGCCTGCCCGGGCACATGCGCCGTGGCGCCCTAGCATGAAATGGCGGGGTCACCGCGGCGCTTGCTACTCCGACCCGGGGGTTCCCATCGTCTGGAGGCAGGCGTCCCGGACCTTGGCGACGAGCAGCGAATCGGACATGTCCTTGCTGTAGATCAAGCTGACGCGGGATATGGCATTGACGTCGTCGATCTTCAGGTACGCCAGGCCGGGGATGGCGAACGCTCGCAAGGACGCCGGCACAACGGCGATGCCGAGGTGGGCCGCCACCAGCCCGAGGATGGTGGGGAACTGGACGGCGTGTTGGACTATGTTGAAGTCGACGTCGACGGCGTGGAACAGTGCGGAGATGTGGTCGAAAAGCCGTGAAATCCGGTCCCGGGGGAATGCGATGAACTTTTCCCCCCGGAGCTCTGCAAGTCCCACCGATGTACGGGACGCCAGGTGGTGGTCCGCGGCGACGGCCACGATGAGGCGCTCGTTTTGCAGCAGCGTCGTATCGACCCCGGGGGCGTCTTGGACTTCCCGGGCGATTCCTGCATCCAGGGCTCCGGCCATGATGAGGTCAATTTGTGCGTCCGTGGTTTCTTCTCGCAGTTCGAGCTCGATTCCGGGCCACTGCGAACGGAGATGTCGGACCACCGGCGGCACGGCGGAGATGGCGGCCGAGGAGACGAAGCCAAGCCGGAGCCGGCCGATTTCGCCGTTGCGCGCCTGTCGCAGCGCCGCCGTCATGGCGCTGTATTGGCTCAGTACCTTTCTGGCGTGTTTCAGAAGCAACTCGCCCTCGCTGGTGAGCTGAACATTGCGCGAGTTGCGGACAAACAGTTGGACCTTGTATTCCTCTTCGAGCTTGCGGATCTGCTGGCTCAGCGGCGGCTGGGCCATGTGCAGGCGCTCCGCGGCCCGGTTGAAGTGCAGTTCCTCCGCGACGGCAACGAAGAGTTCCAGACGTCTCAGGCTCATGGAACCAAGACTAGTTGAATATTGGTCCACGCGAAATAGATACTTCAGTGCGGGGTTTCCGGGGTCTACCGTTGGTTGTGAGGAAAGTCATAGATCGGCACGGAACAGAGGATAGGCAATGCCCGTATTGACCAAGCCCGCCAGCAGTTTCATCAACGGCACCTGGGTTGAGGGGTCCGGAGCGGCCGTGTCCCGCTGCAACCCGGCCGCACCGGAGGAGACGGTCACCAGCTACCGCCAAGCCGGTTCAGCGGAGCTGGAGCAGGCGATCCGGTCGGCTGCCGCCGCGGCCAGGGCGTGGGACGATCTGGGCATTCTGGCCCGGGGCCGGATCCTGTCCGCCGCCGCGGCACGGATCCGCGAACGAGCCGAAGAGATCGCCGCGGTCATGACGGCCGAACACGGCAAAACCATGGCGGAGTCCCGGATGGAAGTTGACGCCTCCGCCGATACGTTCGACTACCATGGCGGGTCGGCCCGGAATCCCGTGGGTACCGAATACCCGTCCAGTCATCCCGACGAACGGATCCTCACAGTCCGCAGGCCGTTGGGCATCGTCGGCGTGATCACCCCCTGGAACTTCCCGCTGCAGATCCCGGCCTGGAAAATCGCACCGGCACTCCTGCATGGCAACACGGTGGTGTGGAAATCAGCCAGCCACACGCCCGGGGTCTCCGTCCTGCTCATGGACATCCTGGCCGCGGCCGGTGTTCCGGCCGGCGTCGTGAACCTGCTCCTGGGCCCGGGCCCGCTGGGCTCCGAGCTGGTTTCCCATCCGATGGTGGCCGGCGTGACGTTCACCGGATCGGTTCCTGTCGGCCACCACATCCGGAGCATTGTTTGCGGCCGCGGAGCCAAATTGCAGCTCGAACTCGGCGGCCACAACGCAACGCTCGTCCTTGCCGACGCCGACGTCGAACTGGCCGCCAGCAGCGTCGTCAGCGCCGCGATGGGCTCCACGGGCCAGAAGTGCACCGCCACGCGGCGTATCATCCTGGTCGGAGATGGGCACGAGGCGTTCCTGTCGAGGGTGAAGGACAAGGTCTCGGCCCTGGTTCTGGGACCCGGCACGGATCCGGCGGTCCAGATCGGCCCCGTTGTCTCGGCTTCGGCGCGAGATGAAATCATCGCAGCAATCAGCCAGTCGTTGGCCGAAGGCGGCGAAATCCTGGCCCAGGCCGCGACACCAGCCGGCGACGGATACTACGTCCCTCCCACCCTGCTGACCGGGCCGCAGTCCATGTCCATCTGCCAGGAGGAGGTTTTCGGCCCCGTCGCCACCGTCCTGCATGCGGCCACCCTGGATGAGGCGATCGCGCTGGCAAACAATACGGCCTTTGGACTCACCGCCGCCGTTTTCACCAGCGATGAGCGCGCCGCCCGCCGGTGCGTCACCTATCTGGAGGCGGGCCTGGTCAAAGTCAACGCCCCCTCCACGGGGTCCGAACTGCACGCACCCTTCGGCGGCATGAAGGATTCAACGTTTGCCGGTCCCCGGGAGCAGAACAGCGCCGTCGCCGCGGCGTTCTTCACGCACGAAAAGACCGCCTACCTGCGCCTGGCCCCCGAGAAGGCATGATCATGACTCTTCAGGACGAACAAACCATGTGTGAACTCCGGTCCCCCGAGGAAGTGCTCTCCGGGACCGACATGAACGGCGCCTGGGGCACCCGCCACAGTTTTGCACGCACGATGCTCCGCCGGGCAGCCGCACATCGTTGGACCGTTGCCAGGACACGCCTGGATCTCGATGCGCAGGGCCGGGGCACCGCCGTGTACACCGTTAACGCCGAGGGCCGCGAACTGAACTTCATCGCCTTCTGCCGGACTCTGGAGGAAAGCGAACGCACCGACCGGGTCATCGCAAACGCCTGGGACATCACCGCCGCCCTCGTGGACGGCGAACTCACCCCGGAGCGCGAAGCTGACCTTCGCCGTAACGTCCCGGTCCAGGAGCGCGGCCGCGTGGATCCGGAAACGATCATCATGACCCGGGCCAACCGCAGCGCACGCTTTTTCGACTATGTCAGCGACTGCCTGTCCACGGGATCCCAGCCCGACGTCGGTAAGATCGGACCCAGCCCTTACCTGATTCGCAGCACCGCGTTCTACGGCAACGGCAAATTCGGGCTCAAGGAACTCGCCAACATCCCGGCAGGTCATCCGCTGTCCGTCCCCTACCGTTCCCAGATGCTCGCGGCCTGGCTGCTGCGCGAACTCAGCATGGACATGGTTGAGCACGTCGCCCGGGCCAAAGCCGCGGCAGCCGGTACCATCGCCGTACCCCTGGACGGGGGCTGGGGCAGATACTTCGGTTTGGGCAACGCCACCGGCCTGGGGATGGTCCCCTTTGTCATCAATCACCCCGACTATCTCGACGCCTGGTGCCGGCTCCGGGAGATTCCCCTCGCCGCAGGGCTCACCCCCCGCTACGCACCCGACCACCCGGACCTGGGCCGCGTCGCTGAACTCCTTGTCAAGGCAGACCGGCATCTGGCAGAAAAGAACGGGCTCAAGACAGTCCCGTTCCTGCCGACGGAACTGATCAGGCCCCAACTTCAGCAGCTGCTGGGAGAGCTCCAGTCCTTCATGGTCTCCGGGCAGGAGCCTGCTCCCGTGCTGGCGCGGATGCATGAACGAGCGGCCGGTCTCAGCCCGGAAGTTCGCGGCATCTTTGCCTCCATCGTCATCGAGCTCCGAGCCGACTTCGATGAAGAGGCTGAGGCCCTGCTCACCATGACGGACTCCACACCGTTCGACCCCGCCATGCGCTGCCATGAACTGCAGCACCTTTTGGACCAGAACTACGGCTGGGCCCGAAGCTATGACTTCGCCGTGCCGGAGCGCGCCAGCTACTACTGGTACTCGTCCGCGGCCAACGAAGAACCCCGGCGGGCACTGCGAACAGATCGGGCCGCCGGCACGGTTGAGCACTGCACCGACGTAGCACGCCGAATCAACGCCCTCGCCGTCGATTTGGAACGGTTCCCGTCACACCTCAGCGTGGCTGATTTCCTCCTTGCCCACCCTGACCACCGGTTTGCCGCCGGGCGGATCCAACAGACCCAGCCCCTCTTTTACGGTGAAGTTCGGGACAACCTCCTCGACGCCGAGTTCCTGCCCCTGAGCACCCAGCGCTTCCAGCTGGCCACTTACGGCATGAACAACTTCAGCCCCCAATCAACGGACTGGGTTCGGGTCACCCTGTTCAGCGGTGCACCACGCGTCGCAGACATCAACCACGGAACCGACGACGACGACTGGCTGTTCCCCGTGGCACCGGAAGGGTCGGAGCAATGAGCTTGCACCAGCACGCAACCATCGTCGACGGGCTCCAGATCAGCAATTGGAGCCGGCCGGTCCTGGAGGAACTGCGCACGGGGGGTGTCAGCGCCGTCAACGCCACCTGTGCCGTCTGGGAAAACGCCAACGACACGATACGGTCCATCGGCCAATGGCTTGAACTGGCCAACCGCAATCCGGACCTGGTGTTCCTCGCCACCCATGGCTCCGACATCGAAGTCGCCAAGCGGCAAAACAAGATCGCGGTCTTTCTCGGATTCCAGAACGGCAGTCCCTTTGAAGACGACTACCGGTATGTGGAAGTCTTCCACCGCCTCGGCGTACGCATAGCGCAACTGACCTACAACAACCAGAACCTCATCGGCGGCGGATGCTTCGAATCCACGGATGCCGGGCTGACCCGGTACGGCCGGGTGGTGGTGGAAGAAATGAACCGGGTAGGGATGCTCATTGACCTCTCCCACGTCGGCTACCGGACGAGTCGCGACGCCATCGAGGCCTCGTCCGTGCCCGTAGCGATCACCCACTCCAATCCGCTCTGGTTCTTCGACACCCCCAGGAACAAACCCCACGACGTGATCCAACCGCTCGTGGACCGCGGTGGCGTCATCGGATGCTGCCTCTACCCCACCGTCAGCGGCGGCGAACATGTCACCGTCGACGGCTTCTGCACCATGGTCTCGCGCATGGTGGATCAGTACGGGCCGGCACACATCGGCATCGGCAGCGACTGCACCCGCGGTTGGGGTCAGGAATTCGTCGGCTGGCTCCGCAATGGCCGCTGGCAACCCACCGACGCCCAAAATTCGCCGACTTGGCCCACCTGGCCGAACTGGTTCACCGGGCCCCAGGATTTTCCCCGGCTCACCGACGGGCTCGTCGCCGCGGGCCTCAATGATGACAGCGTCGTCGCCGTCCTGGGCGGAAACTGGAGCCGCCTGTTCGCCGAGGTCATGGACAACACGAAGGAGCTCGCTCATGTCTGACACCATCACCGTGCTCGACGACGCCCACAGCGTCCGAAGCGCCGCCCTCACATCCGTCCAGCCACGGGAAATCACGGAGTCGGCCTTTCGGGCCCTCTCCGCCGCGGGGGCAGACCCTGCCGAGGCCCAGGAGGGTGCCCTGGCCGTGCTGCGCGCCGAAGCCGACACGCAGGACGGACTCGCCCTCCTGGAGCAGCTACTCGATGCGGACTGGGCACAGCCGATGCACCGCGCCAGTGCCAAGTCCACGTCATGGGCCGGCGTCACTGTCCGCGAGGTCTGCTGCCCGGGGCAACCGGGGCTGAGGACAGCGCTCCAGCTGATGGACCTGGCTGCCGACGGACCGGCCGCCGAAGTGCGAGTTGCGCGCACCACGGCCCCGGGCATCCCGCGCAAGCTTTGGAACGACCTACTCCTCCGTCGAACAGCCAGCCTGCAACGCATCATCGCAATCACCACGACCAACGGCACCGAATACCTGACCGTTCGGAACGGTGCTGTCTGCTCCACCAATGAAATACCCTCCGAAGCCATCGCCGCGTTGCTGCTCCCACGGGCAACCGGGCCCGAAACAGTCGTGATCGTCGTTCCGGGGACCACCGGGCTGGCTCCGCAAGACATCCGCATCCCTGCGAAACCCCTGAAAGTGCGTGAAGACGAATGGCGTCGGATGTATCAGTTGTCCCGGAAGTACCTGGCGACGGACCAATGAGCACCATCGTCCGCACCCAGTTCTCCGACGGCAACCCCCGCCCCTACTCGGCCTCGGCCGCCATGAACGGCCTGGTTTTCCTCTGTGGCCAGGTTCCCACCCGCCCCGACGGCTCGTGCCCTGCGGACATTGCAGGCCAAGTCGCGCAGGCCTTCGACAATCTGGAGCAGGCCCTGGTGGCCGCGCAATCAGATTTGTCCAGCCTCCTCAAACTCACGGTCTACCTCGCGGACCTGGACGAGTTTGAGGACTACAACGCCGCTTACCTCACCCGGCTCAGCGGCCGCCCCCTGCCTCCCCGGACCACCGTGCAGGTTGCACGCTTCCGGGGCGAGAAACGCATCGAGATCGATGCCGTCGCAGCCGTAACAGCGTAACCGGACAACGGTCACGGATCTGTTGGGTTACCACCGTCGTTTTCCCCTTGTTCAGATCGGAACCATCATGCTCTCCCAGGCACCCGCCCCCGCCTCCCAAGTGACAATCGATTCAGCCCCGCTTAACTCGTTCCACAAACGCCTGACCCTCTTCAGTTCCGGTGGCCCCTTCCTTGATGGCTACATCCTGGCGATCATTGGCATCGCACTGGTCCAGATCATTCCCAGCTGGAAGATGAATGACTGGTGGACCGGACTCATTGGTGCATCCGCGCTGATCGGCGTCTTCCTGGGCGGCCTGATTTTCGGAAACATCACCGACAAAATCGGCCGCAAACTGATGTACACCATCGATCTGGTCGCGATCATCGTCCTCTCGGTCGCCCAGTTCTTTGTCAACGAGCCCTGGCAGCTGTTCGTCCTGCGGCTGCTCATCGGCGTCGCCGTCGGGGCCGACTACCCGATCGCCACCGCCCTGGTCGCCGAATTCGTCCCCGCGAACTGGCGGGCCCGCCTCCTGGGCGGCCTGAACGCCATGTGGTTCGTCGGGGCCACCGTCGCGGCCTTCGTTGGATACTGGCTGCTTTCCCTCGAGGACGGATGGCGCTGGATGCTGCTGTCCTCGGCAGTGCCGGCCGTACTGATCCTCATTGCCCGCGCCACCATCCCGGAATCCCCGCACTGGCTCGTCGGCAAGGGACGCCATCAGGAGGCCCTGGAAATCCTGCGCAAAACCATCGGCGAGGGAGCCACACTCGACGGGATCACCGCACATGACCCCAACGCAGGCCAACTGAGCACCAAGAAAGCCTTCAGGCTGGTCCTGACCGGCGGATATTTGCACCGGGTCGTCTTCATCTCCATCTTCTGGACCTGCACCATCGTGACCTTGTTCTCCATCTACGCCTTCGGACCCCAGATACTGGCCCTTTTCAACCTCCAATCCGGCGCGGAAGCCAATATCGGCTATGGCCTGATCAACCTGTTCTTCCTCGTTGGCAACATCGTTGCCCTCCTGGTCGTGGACAAGCTCGGCCGCCGTCCGGTCCTCATTTGGGGATTCGTCCTCTCCGGCGTGGGGCTCATGTTCCTGGCCGTCTTCCCGAACGCACCCCTGGCCTTGATCGCCCTCGCGTTCGCCTTCTACGCCATCTTCAATGGCGGGCCCTCCATCCTGGAATGGATTTACCCCAACGAGCTGTTCCCCACGACGGTTCGTGCCACCGCGGTGGGCCTGTGCACCGGAACCAGCCGCATCGGCGCCGCCATCGGTACCTTCGCGACGCCCCTGGCACTGACCCACCTGGGACTCTCGGGGACCATGTGGATCGCCGCCGGCATCGCACTGGTCGGGGCCGGCGCAAGCTACTTCATGGCCCCCGAAACCAAGGGTCAAAAACTCGAAGAAGCTGCCTCACTCCACGCCTAGGATCCCCCGGATACCGACGTGGCGTGGGTGGGGTGGCCTCCCGGGAGGCCACCCCACCCACGCCACGTCGGACCAGCAAGCCCGGTCGGCCGGGGCAGTGCGGGCCATCCAGCGAAATGCGCACACAGGCGCCCAGGAGGCTACCGCAACAGGGTGGCCAAAGTGATAGATCCGGTGTCCCAATCGGCCTTGCGCCGGGGCTTGGCACGTACGACGGCGGAACTCACCTCGCGCGCGACTGCCCGCCGCCCCCGGGTGATTGAGCTTGTCGAAATCCAGCCCGTCGAGCCCCGGTGATTGAGCTTGTCGAAATCACCGTCAGATCCGCACCACCATCTTCCCCGTGTTGTCCCCGTGCATCATGGACAAGAACGCATCCACGGCATGCTCGATCCCGTCCACCACGGTCTCGTCGTAGGCGATCTTGCCCTCGGCGATCGCCCCACACAAGGCGACGCGGCCGCCGTCGTTCATCACCGACAACGCGGCCTGCAGGTGGTCCCCGCCGACTGGCACCTGTTCGCGGTTCACGGTGCGTCGGCCCGACGATCCTTTGCGTCGCCATCTGTCTGAAGCCGCCCCGGAACGTCGTCTTTGAGGTATCCCGGGCGGAATCGCGGTACTCCCCGACCAGACGACGGTATCGACGCTCGTCACCGATGTCCGGTCCGGCGCAAACAACCAGCTCAATGGAGTCGAAACCCGAAGCGCCCGGGCTGTTGAAAAAATCGACGGCATTCCGGTTGCAGATGCTGTATCTCCCGTCCGCGTCGTAGATCGATGCGATGGCCTCGCGGGGCGTGAACCGGCCACCACCGTTGGCGACCCCGTTGATTGCAGCAACACGTCCGTCCGCCCAACGGGTGTAGACGTGGTCCATCGCCGTAGCACGGTCCACTTCGACGTCCAGCAGGGTGACGTCGCCGTAGTCATGGGCCTCAAGCAGTTGAAGATAGCGCGCGGGGAGTCCAGTCCATGAAAGCGTCCCTTCGATCACGACATTCTCGCGCGCCTCCAGGCAGCGTTCGATCAAACGATCTGCCAGGAAGACGCTCTCGTTGTGCACCAAAGTTGACAGTTCGTTGATCATGAGGGGGTGCCCATCCACAAGCGTCCGTGACAACACAGACGCGAAGATGCCATCTCTAGTGGCCGCGTCCAGCAACGTCACCTTTATCGCGTCTGCATCGATTACCCGCCACCCCGGCCCATCGAGACTCAGGTTCTGTACAAACGTCGACTTCCCGGCGCCGGGCGGTCCGGCGGTCACGACCACGGCCGCCAATCCACCGGTTTCCACATTGCCGGCACCCTCTGCCAGGATTTCGTCCAGGAGTCGACGCTGAAAACGAAGCCGGTCAAGGCTAACGGGTTTCTGGGGGTCGAACGTGGCCAGCGCGGAGTACCGGTGCAATTCCGCCCCGGGCGCGGTCAGTTGGTCCAGTTCCGCGGCCACCTGCCGAAGGACCGGGTTGTCCATCTATGCAGCCGTCGGATGGACGGCCTGCACGATCTCTTGGTAGTCCTCTAGGTCGATCAGGTCCCTCTGGACGGCATCGGTGATGTCATCCCAGCTTCCGCCGGTCAGGGCGCCGAGAGGGTTTGCCGGTTCGGCGTCACTGGAGAACGTGTACGGCCAGCCCTTCAGGGTCTGCATCATCTCCTCATGACCGATCCTCTCGGCGTGGAAGTCGAGTATCACCTCCCGGGGCGTGCGGTCGAGGAGAGCTGGGAAGTTTTCAATCCTACGCAGAATGCGATGGACTTCCGGCTGGGAAATGGACAAGTACCGGGCGATTTCCATCTGGGTCAGCCCTTGCCTTCGGGCCTCGCTACAGACACGCAGCTGATCGATCCGGTTCAGCTCGCGATCAGCGAATATGCGGGCGAGCTCATCTTGGATGGTTTGCACGGGACCTCCTCGCTGGGCCAATATACGAAGTGTATAGACATCACGTTACGCCAAGCGGATGCGGTCGGACAGCGCGCATGACGCGCGAGCCCGCCGAGACCCGGTGATTGAGCTTGTCGAAATCACCAGGTCTCGCTCCCCAGCGGCTCCCACTGCTCGCAAGCTCGACCACCGTCAGACCCGCACCACCATCCATGACCACCCGTGTGGCATGGCAGCGCAAGCATGCGTCCTTCGTGCTTGAAGTACGAAGGACGCAGTGGTTGCTGGACCATCCCGATTATCACGGCCCGACGAAGCCGCGGGGACCACTTGGCCGAGCGGATCAGAGGGGTGGGATCCAGGCCTTCCGCTCGCACGACCACACGAAGCCGTCTGCACTGCCGCCGAGCACGGGATCGGCAAATACGATGCACCGGTCGATCAGTTCTTGGAATCGCTCCGGTGTCGCCATTTCGAGCCGTTGCTTGCGTCGCCACGTCATCCACTTGGACTGCGCATGCTCGGCCATGCCGCTGAGGACGACTGCAAGTGGACCCGTGGGGACGCGACGAAATGCGGCAACCTTCTCAATGGCCACTGCGACGTCCTCCTGCCTCACGCTTCGCGCGTCAGTGATGGCGACAATGTCTACAAAGTCGCGCCAACGCGTGTTCTGATCGCCCCGGTCGATGGCCGTGACGATCTTCTCAGCCAACACCATATGGTCGGGATAGCCTCGTATTCGCAAGGTGCCGCCGAGGAGCAGCGGTAGCTCGGTGTCGACGGCCGCGGGCCAGATCGGGTCGCCGAAGTTCACGTCAACATGCAGGGCGATTCGGGCAGTAGCCAAAGCTGGCGTCAGCTTGACTCGCACGCCGGAGTATGCGTCTTCGTCACGGGTCACGGCCCCGGAGACCGAGTCGGGGTCGAAAATGAGGCCGTCCCCGTGGTCGAGCGCAGCGAAGGCCTTCACCCGCCGTACGACATCCTCGACATCATGGGGGAACCCGGATGCTGCGAGGTCGATATCCCTGGTTGGTCGGCGCCCGGCGAACGCGGCCATCAGGACACCACCCTTGAGGACGAAGTCCGCCGAGTCGTCCGAGTCAGCGAGCCGGGCGAGGAAACCTTCAAGCGCATACAGCGTGATGTAATCGACGGGATCGCGACCGTCGCGCTTGGCAAGGTTGCGCAAGTCGTTGTACGCCCGCCCGGCCAGCGTCTCGTGGGTGGGTCCAGACGGGGTTACAGCAGCACCTCCAAAGCGTGGCGGAGCCGTGGGAGCGCCTTGGGGAATGAAGCTGCGACTTGCAATAACGACGACGGCGAGTTCCCCCTCTGTGCAACCCATCGGCGCAGGGCGGTGTGTGCCACGTCGCTGCCCTCTAGATGCATGAGGCGGAAGCAGTCGACAATGGTCCGCTCGGCCGAATAGACCGCTAGCTCCAGATCCGGCCCGGCAGCCATCGGCGTTCGCCCCACCTCGAAGGTCGCCTCGTCGAAGCTGTGCCAGGCGACATGCTCGAACCCAGCAGGGTGGCGAGTACCACGCGGCAGAGCAATGTCAGCACCGAATGGAATGGCGTCACTGAGGTCATGGTAGACCAGCGCGCTGGTCAGGCACATGGTCGCCGCAGGTTGCATGGCGGTGGCCGCGGCCAACGATGTAGTGGTGGGATCGATCATCCCAGGCTGAACGTATACGCCACGCCCCACACGCTCAATCTCGCCGGAGGCGACCATGCGGTAGACCCGATCCTTTCGCAGGCCGAGCGCGCGGGCGTCTTCGAGCGTGAAGACTGCAGTAGCTGCCAACGCAGTCACGTCAATTGCTCCTAACTGTATATAGGTAGATCATATCTGTTTACAGTTAGGACGGAAAGTACCCGCGGAACGACAGTCCCGGAAAAGAAACGCACCGCCACGAGTGGGAGGGAACGCCGACGGCGCCGGCGAGGACATTGTTGGCTGTAAGGACCGCGGGGCGAGACGCCCTCACGGTACTCGCCCTCCGAGGCGTCGGATCCAGTGTTCCTCTCCCCCAATCGACCCGGGAACGGCCATTGCCTCCGGTGATTGAGCTTGTCGAAATCCAGCCCGTCGAGACCCGGTGATTGAGCTTGTCGAAATCCAGCCCGTCGAAATCCGGCGATTGAGCCTCGAAATCACCAGGTCTCTACAAGCGCGACCACCCTCAGATCCGCACCACCATCTTCCCCGTGTTGCCCCCGTGCATCATGGACAGGAACGCGTCCACGGCGTGCTCGATCCCATCCACGACGGTCTCGTCGTAGGCGATCTTGCCCTCGGTGAACCAGCCGGTCATGAGCCGGTTGAACTCGGGGGCATGGCCCTGGTAGTTGCCGACCGTGAAGCCCTTGAGCGTCAGGCCCCGGGTGATCAGGTTCGCCATGTTATAGGGGCCGGGGGTCTTCTCGGTGGCGTTGTACCCGGCGATCGCCCCACACAAGGCGACCCGGCCGCCGTCGTTCATCACCGACAGCGCGGCCTGCAGGTGGTCCCCGCCCACGTTGTCGAAGAACACGTCGACGCCGCCGGGCGCCGCCGTGTGGAGTTGCCGGCGCACGGGGGCGGACTTGTAGTTGAAGGCGGCGTCGTAGCCGTACTTGCCGGTCAGCAGCGCCACCTTGTCGTCGGACCCGGCCGAGCCGATCACCCGGCCCGCCCCGAGCAGGCGGGCGATCTGGCCGGCCGCGGTGCCGACGGCCCCGGCCGCGCCGGAGACGAACACGGTGTCGCCGGCCTTGAGCCCGGCGATCGCCGTCAGGCCCACGTAGGCGGTGAGGCCGGTCATGCCGAGGACGCCCAGGTACAGCGAGAGCGGCACGCCGGGCAGTTCCGGGACGGCCCGGAAGCGGGCGGCGTCCTCCTGGACCACGTCGCGCCAGCCGAACTGGTGCAGGACGACGGCGCCGACGGGCAGGTCGGCGCTGGTGGATTCGACCACGCGCCCGATCGCGCCGCCGGTCATGGTCGCGCCTAGCGCGTACGGCGGGGCGTAGCTCCTGGCGTCGCTCATGCGCCCGCGCATGTAGGGGTCGACGGAGATGAACTCGTTGGCCACGCGGACCTGCCCGGGTTCAAGGTCGCCGTACTCGACCTGCACCGTGGCGAAATCCGCGGGGGTGGGCCAGCCGGCGGGGCGGGCGGCGAGCTGGATCTGGGTGCTGGTGGTCATGGATTCCTCCGGAATGGTTACAGGCCGATGGCCAGGGCGATGATGCCCAGCAGCGGCGGGACGAGTTGCGTGAGCGCGGCGGACGCCTTCGACGGCGCGGACAGCAGCAGGACCAGGCCAGCGGCGACCATCGATCCGGCGCCGGTGAAGACGAGCGTGGCGCCGATGGCAGTGTGACTCAAGGCGAAGAAGACGATGCCGAGGGCGATCGCGACGGCCAGGAACAGGTTGTAGAAACCCTGGTTGAACGCCATCTGCTTCGTGGCCTCGGCCTGGTCGCGGCTGGCGAGTCCGAAGATGGCCCGCGTCTTGTCGCTCGTCCAGGCCACGGACTCCAGGTAGAAGATGTAGACGTGGATCAGTGCCGCGATGCCGGCGAGCACGAGTCCGGCGATGACCATTTTGGTGGCCCTTCTGCGTGTTTTGGACTGATCAGTCCACTATCCACTGGATCGGTCGGTACGCAAAGGGGGCGGTGGTCGAGCTTGTCGAGGCCCCCCGGTGATTGAGCCCGTCGAAATCGTCACTCGCCGCCCGCCGGTGATTGAGCCTGTCGAAATCACCATGGCTTGACGCCCAAAGTACGACGACTGCCATGTATCGCTGTCCGCTCCCCAAACGCACGTGGCCACGCCCTCGTGCGAGCACCCCCTTGCCGGATAATTGACTCATGGCGTCCCGGGACAACATGCCGCTGGTGCCCGCATATTGGCAGCGGCGCGACGACAGGATCCTGCCGTTGTGGTGGGACCGCTTGTGCGCGGAATCGAACCCGCAGCAGGCNGCTGTTCACGGCGGACCGGCGCCGGCCGATCGCCCAGTGGCACAATCCGACGCTGGACGCGGCCCTGCTCGTCACCCACCGAGGCATCGCCTCCCACGCTCCAGGGCGGCCACCGAGTACCGACGCCTCGCGACGGCGTGCGGTCCCCTGCTCATCGCGGCCATGACCTTGGCCCGCATTGGCCGTGCGGGGACCGTGCGGACCCTCGACGCCGCCCTCGAACTCATCGGCCGCTGAGCGGCAGGACAATGACCGGGCATGGCACCCGGTCGGATCGTTGAGGGTGTTCGAAGTCCTTGATGAATCGGGGACGCTGCCGTACCCACACCCGTGTGATCCTTCGTTCCCACCCCCGATGGTCAATTCGTCTCGTCCGGCGCGGGGACTGACCCGCAGGGCCAGATCGATCCGCGGCAAGGGTCGTTGCCTCATAGCAATACCTCCGGGAAGTGAGGGATCGCCTGTGACCCAGAGGTGTGCTACCGTGGGGGCATCACGATCAGCCCGCTCGCCTCACGGCTCGGGCTGATTTTCTTTTGCGGGGGCAGGATGATTGAATACGCGAAGCCTTGGCTTTCGGTCGATGAACAGGTGGCTAAGCTCCAAAGCCGCGGTGTGGAGGTCGGTGAGCGCGCTCACGCTGCCGACCTCCTGCGAATGGTGGGGTACTACCGGCTCACCGGCTATCTCTACCCCTTCCGCAACTCGGAGTCGTATGAGGACGACGAGGGGCGATCGCAGATCCGAATCCTGAATGAGTACAGGCCGGGGACTTCGCTCGGTCATGCGGCAGAGGTGATCGACTTCGACCGAAAACTGCGCATGCTCGTCCTCGACGGTGTTGAGCGCATCGAGATCTCGATGCGCATGCAGATCGGTTACATCCTCGGGCGCGTCTCGCCGTTCGCGCACCGGCAAACCTCGACGTTCATCTCGTCTTTCACGGATCAGTACCCAGACCCTCAGTCCAACGTGATGACGAGCAAGCACGCAGAGTGGCTGAAGCGCGTGGACGCGCGTCGGGCGGACTCGGACGAAGCCTTCGTGGCTCACTTCCGTACCAAATATGACGACCAGATACCGATTTGGGCACTCACGGAGATCTTGGAAATGGGCCAGCTCGGTCGCCTGTACACCGGGCTGATCAACGCCCTCGCGACCGAGATTGCGCAGGCCTACGGCGCTCCCACCAAGAAGCTGATGACGAGCTGGATCTCCAGCCTCAACTACGTCCGGAACGTGGCGGCACACCATGCCCGACTCTTCAACCGAAAACTAGTGGCGGCACCGGGCAGGCCGAAGGAAGGCACCGTTCCCCTCCTTGACCACCTTCGGGACGAGACCACGCCCAAAGCCGTCTTCGGACTCTACAACGCGCTTGCCGTCATGGCCTACCTTTTGAGATCCATCGACAGGCACTCCGGCTGGCCGCAGAGAGTCGTGGAAGTTGTCCAAGGCTTTCCCGAGGAGCCAGGATTCACGGTCAGCACGCTGGGCATCCCCACGGGGTGGACAGAATTGGAGCTTTGGCACGGCTGAGCGCAACGCAAGGCCCGGGCCCCTCAAACCGGAACCCGGGCCGCAAACCCTCAGTCTTCGACGGCGGCGTAGCGTTCGTCACGCCAGGCCAGGGCGGCGCCCAGGCCTTTCCCGGCCACGAGCTCGGTGAATTCCCGGCGCTCCTCGGTGTAGGCCGAGTTCAGCACGGCCGCAATGTCGAGGTTGGCTTTGACCGCGTCGCGCAATCCCATGGCCTCGTAGGCCCGGTTGAGCGCCATCTTGGTGTAGCGCAGGATCGGCAGTGGCGTCAGGGCCACCTTGCGCGCCAGCTTCTGCACCGTGGCCTGCAGCTGGTCGGCCGGTACCACTTTGTTGACCAGGCCCAGGTCCAGGGCGGTCGGGGCGTCGATGATGTCGCCGGTGTAGAGCAGCTCGTTCGTCTTCTTTTGCCCGAGCACGAACGGCATGATCAACGTGACCGGTCCGGAGCCGAAACGGATCTCGGGTTCACCGAACTGCGCATCCTCGGTGGCGATCAGCATGTCGCAGGCCATCGCCAGCTCGCAGCCACCGGCCAGGCACCAGCCGGATACGGCGCCGATGACGGGCTTGGACAACTCCCAGACCTGCATGGTCAGGCCCACGTTGTTGCTCAGGCCGGCATGCCACTGCTCGGCCGTCGACACCCCGAGCTCAACCTCTTCGGCGATGTCGTAGCCGACGCTGAATGCCTTTTCAACGCCCTGCAGCACCACCACCTTCACGGTCGGGTCGGCTTCGGCGGCACTGAGGACGGCGGAGAGCTCGCCCATGACCGCCGTGGAGAGGGCATTGAGCTTCTTGGGCCGGTCGATGGTGATCCACGCGATGCCGTCGGCATCGTCGCGGGTGATGAATTCGTTGTCCGTGGTAGCCATTTCTTACACCGGTTCCTTTTCTGGGTTGGCGATTTTCCGTAGGGCTTTCTTGTCAATCTTTCCCACCGCGGTCGTCGGAAGACGCTCGACGACGACAATCCGGTCCGGGACCCACCAGCAGGGGAAGGTTCGCGCCAGGTAGTCGGAGAGCTCCGCCTCACCGGGTACGACGGCGTCTGCCGGGACTATGTAGGCGACGGGACGTTCCCCCCAGCGGGGGTGGGGGACGGGAACGACGACGGCGGAGGCCACCGCCGGGTGCCGACACAGGTGCTGCTCGAGTTCGGCGGAGACGATCCATTCGCCGCCGGACTTGATCAGGTCCTTCTCCCGGTCTCGCAGGGTGAGGTTCCCACCGGGATCGAGGGTGGCGATGTCCCCGGTCGCACACCAGGACTCGCCGGGAGCCCCGACGACGAACGGGCCACGGACCAGCAGCCGCCCGGGAGGCGCGGTTCCGGGGTCGGCGGCCTCGTCTTGGGCTGCGCCGTCGTCGATCGCCAGCTCGATCAGCGGGATCGGCCGGCCGGCCCGGCGATGCGGCAGCTCACGTTCGTATGCGCTGCAGGCCATGGTCTCGGTCATGCCCCAGGCGGTCGCCACGCCCGCGCCCAGGACGGTGCGGATGCTGCGGCAAAGGGACTCGGAGACCGGGCTCCCACCGGTGAGGACTTCCCGCAGCGCACGCGGTCGCGGCGCCGTCCCGGCGTCGACGGCGGCGCACACGTCATGCCACACGGTGGGAACGGCGGCCGCCACGGTGACCCGCTCCTCGTCCATGAGTGCGGCCACCCGCGCCGGGCCGAGGTCCGCGCCGGCCAGGACGAGGGAGGCCCCGGTCAGCGCGCAGGTCAGGGGCAGGCCCCATCCGTTGACGTGGAAGAAGGGGGCCAGCGGCAACACGCGGTCGCTGCGGCGGATCCCGGAGGCATCGACCGTGGCCTGGCTCAGGCTGTGCAACAAGGCCGCCCGGTGCGTCACCTCGTAGCTCTTCGGGCTTCCGGTGGTGCCACTGGTGTGGAAGATGAAGGCCGTGGCGTTTTCGTCGCCGGGCTCGTCCGGCAGCCGGCGGCCCAGGTGGCGCCGGACCAACGACTCATAGGACCAGGCACCATCCGGTGCGGCGTCTCCGGCGCCGATGACCGGCACCCCCTGGTCCCGTAGGCCGGCGACGAATCCGGCGACGTCGGCACCGACGGCGGGATGCTCCAGGACGCCTGAGCCCACCACGACGATGTCCGGGATGGGGCTGGCGCCGAGCCCGGCCAGGGTGGCTGCGCCCACGCGCAGGTTAAGGCTGTTGACCCGTGCCCCGATCAGCGGCACCGCGAACATCAGCTCCAGGTGTGGCTGGTCGTTCCAGCCCAGGACGGTCGCCGTGCCCCCGGGGCGCAGGCCGAGGTCCTCCCGAAGCCCCACGGCCAGCGCCTCGATGCGCTCGGTCAGCTCGCCGTAGGTGCAGCGGCTGGTGTGTGCCGCGTCCGGCCCGGCCGCGACGACGCCTGAGTCCGGATGCACGTTGCGCATCCGCCAGAGCAGATGGCACATGGTCAAGGCATACATGGCTAGTCCCGGACCAGCACGGTCTGTACGTCGACGGCACCGGCGAGCGTGTCCCGGATCGGCGAGCGCTCCTGGACGGCCCGGGTCAGGGCTGCCAGCTGGGCGTCCGTGGCGTTGGGGGACGTGGCGTGGACGTCGACCCGGATCCGGGAGATGCCGGGGCGGACCTCGTCATTGAGGTTCAGGAAGCCCTGCAGGTCGAGGTCGGCGGCCAGCTCGAGCCGCAGCGAGTCCAGTTCGATGCCCTCGGTTGCGGCCAGTGACGCGTAGGTGACGCTGTAGCAGCCAGCCAGCGCGTGCAGGATGTATTCGGCCGGGTTGGCGGCCTTGTCCGTGCCCAGCAGCGCCGCCGGCTCGTCGGACTCGAGCACATAGGTGCTCTGCCGTGACTCGACGACACTGCCGTTCTGGATCAGCTCGCCCGTCGTGGCCCGCTGGTGGCAGCCGCCGGTCCACTGCGAGTGGACGTTGAAGGACACTTGGGCCAGCTCGGGCTGGTTCTTCACGGCCTCGATGGTGGCGGACAGGGCGTCGGTGTCGATTCCGTTGGTCATGATTGTCTCCTCGTGGTGGGGTGGGTGATGGTGGTGGTTAGTGTTCGAACACGACCTTGCCGAACACTTCACCGTTGAGCATGCGCTCGAAGCCGTCCCGAGCCTTTTCTAGTGGGTACACGCTGTCGATCTGGGGCCGGAGCCCGGTCGCCACCAGGAACTGGCCCAGCCGCAGCAGCTCGTCGCGCGTGCCCATCGTGGAGCCGAGGATGCGCAGCTGGAGGAAGAAGACCCGGCTGAGTTCGGTGCTGGCGGCGGGGCCGCTGGTGGCTCCGCAGGTGACCAGGGCGCCGCCGGGCTTGAGCGCCTTGAGCGAGTGCTGCCAGGTGGCCTCCCCCACGCTGTCGAAGACGACGTCGACCCGTTCCGGCAGCCTGTCCCCCGGGGCGAAGCAGCGTTCGGCGCCCAGGCCCAGGGCCTTGGCCTGCTTCTCCTCGCTGCGGCTGGTGGCCCACACCCGGTACCCGGCGGCATTGGCCATGGCGATCAGGGCGGTGGCCACGCCACCGCCGGCCCCCTGGACCAGGATGGTGGAGCCGGGCGCCGCCGGGGCCACGGTGAACAGCATGCGGTAGGCCGTCAGCCACGATGTGGGCAGTGCGGCCGCCTGCACGAAGCTCAGGGCGGCAGGCTTCGGGACCAGATTGTACCGGGGGACCCAGATCTCATCCGCCATGGTCCCGTGGTATCGCTCGGAGAGCAGGGACCGCCGCGGATCCAGCGTCTCGTCCGCCTTCCAGTCCGAACCGGAGACGACGCCGTGGACGATGACCTCGTTGCCGTCGTCGTCGATCCCGGCTCCGTCGCCGCCGAGGATCATCGGCAGGCGTTCGGCTGGCAACCCCACGCCCTTCAGTGAAAAGAGGTCATGGTGGTTCAGGGCCGACGCCTTCAGCGTCACCCGCACGAAGTCCTCCGGCACGGGGTTGTTGTCGACGTCCAGGTCGCCGAGCACCAGGCCATCCAGGGGGTGCGTGGTGGAAAAGGATTCTACGTAGACTGCGCGCACGGCTAGCTCCTCTGTGGGGCCGGGGAATGGAATTCGGCAAGACACGATTCACCTAATGATTCTTAACCGGAAATCCATAAAGTCAGTTTGGGAAATGATGAATAGTGCGGTATTGATTCGTGCCTCTTGTGTCATTCAGTCTGCTGGCGCTTTCGTCCGCTTTCAATGCCCAGTCCCGCACAGGCGTGTGCAAAGATACACAGCATGGAGCATGAACCATGATCTCGGCGGACAACCTGTCCTTCTTCCTTGAAGTGGCCCGGCGGAACCGGCTGACCCTGGCCGGGCAGGCGCTGGGCGTGGACCACACCACGGTCGCCCGGCGGATTGCGAAACTGGAGTCGGATCTCGGCGCGCGCCTGTTCGACCGCAGCAGCCAGGGCTGGTTCCTCACCGGCGCCGGCGACCGGCTGCTGGTCCATGCGGAGGCGATTGAGGACGCGCTAGCCGCGGCCGGGAACATCGCCAAGCAGTCGGATGCCTCGCTCGCCGGCTCGGTCCGGATCGTCACCCCGGACGGCTTCGGTGCGTTTCTGCTCGCACCGGCCTTGGGGCCCATTCGGGAAAAACACCCCAACCTGACCCTGGAAATCATGACGGCGAGCCAGAAATCGTCATTCTCAACCCGCGAGTTCGATGTCGCCGTCGTTCTCCATGAGCCGGCGCAGCGCGCCGTGTGGACGGACACGTTGTTCCATTACACGCTGGCGCTTTACGCCTCGCGGGAATACCTGGAATCGCATGCGCCTATCCGCAGCGCGGAGGACCTGCACGACCACACGCTCATCTTCTACGTCGACGAGGCACTCGATTCGGACCCGCTGGGCATCATGGAGGAGATCCTGCCGGGCCACACGGCGGCGATCCAGATCAACAACATCGCCGGGCATTGGCGCGCCACGGCCGCGGGCCTGGGCATCGCGCCGCTGCCGCGCTACATCGGGGACCGCGACGCGAGCCTGGTGCGCGTGCTGCCGGACGAGGTCGAGGTGACCCGCACGTACTTCCTCGTCGTCCCGCGCGGCCTGCTGCGGCTGCCGCGGGTGCGTGCCGCCGTCGAACTTTTGCGCACGCTGGCCCGCGACCAGGCGGGCGCGGGCTGAGCGCCGTCGTCGGGCAGACGCCGTCGGGCCGGCACGACAGGGCGCAGGGCAGGGCGGCATCGGTGCCGCCCTGCCCTTCCGCGTCCGGGGTCAGGCGACGCTGTCCGCCGCCAGGACGTCCGCGCCGACCTCGGCGAGCACCTCGGCGACGCGGTCGACCAGCCAGTCGATCTCCTCGCGGCTGAGGACCAGCGGCGGGGAGAACTGGACGAGCGGCGTGCCGCCTTGGTCCACGGCCGCGCGGCACAGGATGCCGGCGGCCAACAGCGCCGGGGTCAGCCGCTCCGCGACGAACTCGTCGGCGGGCACGGGGCCGGACCAGCTGCGGCCGGTCTTGCTGGTGACCAGCTCGAGCGAGTAGTGGTATCCGGCCCCGCGGACGTCGCCGACGAGCGGGAGCGCGGCCAGCTCGTCGAGCCGGGCCCGGAAGTGCGCTTCGTTGCGGCGCACGTTGCCCAGTACGTCCTCGCGCTCCATGATGGCCAGGTTGGCCAGGCCTGCGGCGCAGGCGGCGGGGTGGCCGCCGTAGGTCAGGCCGTGCAGGTACATCTTCGACGGGCCGGCCAGGACCGTGTCCACCACCTCGTTGGTGGCGATCATGCCGCCAAGGGGAACGTAGGCGGAGCCGATGCCCTTGGCGAAGGTGATGATGTCCGGCCGGAGGCCGAAGCGGGTGGAGGCAAACCACTCCCCGAGCCGGCCGAAGCCTGTGATGACCTCGTCGGCCACCAGCAGGATGCCGTACTTGTCGCAGATTTCCCGCAGGCCTTCGCAGTACCCGCGCGGCGGCGTCAGCGACCCGCCGGCGTTCTGCAGGGGCTCGACGAAGATGCCGGCCACCGTGTCGGCGCCCTCCTGGAGGATGAGCGCCTCCATCTCCTCCAGCAGGTAGGCCGTGAATTGCTCCTCGGTTTCGGCCTCGGGGCGCGTGTACCGCTTGGTGTTCGAAACATGGCGCGCCCCGTGCATGAGCGGCTCGAAGGCCTTCCTGAAGTTGGTCATGCCGTTGATGGACAGGGCGGCATAGGACGTGCCGTGGTAGGACACCCGCCGGGCCAGGAACTTCATCCGCGTTCCCTCGCCGCGGGCCTGGTGGTACTGGCGGATCAGCTTGATGGCGGCCTCGTTGCTTTCGCCCCCGCCGGAGGTGAAGAAGACCCGCTCCAGCCCGTCCGGGGCCAGCTCGGCGACCTTGGCGGCGAGCTTGATTGCCGGAGGATGCGCATACCCCCAGTTGGTGTAGTAGGGCAGCTCGGACATCTGCGCCTTGACGGCCTCGCCGACCTCCTCGCCGTGGCTGTAGCCGATCTGCACGCAGAAGAGACCGGCCAGGCCGTCGAGGTAGCGGTTGCCCGCCTCGTCCTCGAGCCAGCAGCCGTCGCCCTTGACCATGACGGTGGGAGGCCGGTCCTCGTAGGCGCGGGCCCCGGTGAAGTGCATCAGCAGGTGCCGCTGGGCGAGTCGCTGCAGGTCGGAGGCTTCCGATGGGGCCTGATCCGGGGCGCCGGCGGCGGTGTGGGTTTGGGTTGACATGGTGGTTCCTTTCCTCAAGTGTCGTGCGATTGCATCCGGGACCCGGCGAATCGCCGTTCCGGTGCGGTCTTCCGTCAGGCGACGGGCACTGTGGCTTCCTGCTGTCCGTCCGGCTCCAAGTCCTCGTTGAACGTGATCTCCGGGAGTCGGCGTCGGAACATGCGGGTCAGGGACAGCAGCCAGACCAGGCCCAGGCCCACCCAGATGAACCCGACGGTGAACGTGAGCCCGTTGAGGTTGCTCCACAGCCACAGCGTGAGGGCGACGCCGCAGCCGGGGAGGACGGCGAACCTGACGATGTCCCGCGGCCTCCTCAGGCCCTTGTCGATGACGTAGTGCTTGATGACAGACAGGTTGACGAAGGTGAAGGCGGTCAACGCGCCGAAGCTGATCACGGCCGCCGCCGTGGTGCCGTCGACGAACAGGGCGGTCAGGCCGAAGGCCCCGGAAATGAGGGTGGCGTTCACCGGGGTGCTGAAGCGGGCGTTCATCTTGCCGAACACGCGCTTGGGCAGCGCGGCGTCGCGGCCCATGGCGTACAGGATGCGGGAAACACTCGCCTGCGACGCGATGGCACAGGCGAAGAGCCCGGCGCAGTATGCAGCCGTGAAGAACACGGCCAGCCAGTTGCCGCCCGCGTGCGTCATGACCTCGATCGTGGCCGCGTCCACGTTGTTGAACGTGTAGCCGGGAAAGACCATCTGGGCGGTGTAGGAGATCATGATGTAGAGTCCGCCGCCGATCAGCGTGCACAAGATGATGGCCCGTGGAATCCTCACCCGCGGGTTGTCGGTCTCCTCCGCCAGGGTGGACACCGCGTCGAAGCCGAGGAAGGACAGGCACAGCAGCGCCGACCCGGCGAGCACGCCGGCAACGGGCATGTCCGGGGAAAAGAACGGCGCGGTGAGCGAGGGGACGGCCTGGCCTGACATCGTCCGGACCGAGGCCAGGATGAAAACGGCGACGAACACGATCTGGACGCCCACCATGATCAGGTTCATCTTGGCCACCATCTTGATGCCCAGCACATTCAAGGCGGTCACCAGCACGACGGCGCCGACGATCCAGACTGCGACGGGCACGTCGGGCGCGTACTGCTGCAGGTAGATGCCCAGGAACAGGTAGCAGATCATGGGGAGCAGGATGTAGTCCAGCAGCAGCGCCCAGCCGACCAGGAAACTGGTGTTGCCCCGAATGAGCGCCGCACGTAGGCGTAGGTCGACCCTGAATGCGGGTGTGCCTTGACCATGGCCCCGTAGCTGAAGGCGGTGAACATCATCGCCGCCAGGGTGACGACATAGGCCGCGGGGACATGGCCCTTACTCAACACGCTGACGTATCCGAAGGTGGTGAACACGGTGAGCGGCACCATGTAGGCCAGGCCGAAGAGGACCAGGGCCGGCAGGCCGAGGACCCGCTTGTAGGTCCCGGATTGCAGTGTCCGGGGCAAGGCATGCGTGGGGAAACTGGGTGTTTTCAAGGTCGTACCACTCTCTCTGGGGGTCCGCCGTGCGGCTCGGGAATCCCTGTCGACCGAGCAAGCACCAATTCCACTTTGGTGGATTGTTTCCACCGATATTGCGACCCGGGGCGGCGGCTTGTCAATGGCCGCCGGCCTCCCGGAGCGGTGCGTTTGTGCACATGCCTGTGCCTTTTTGAGCATTGCCTGTGGTGGCGATGCCGCCCAAACTTGGACCCCAGGGCATCACCGCGCCGCCCGCGCCGCGGGCTGAGACGGCCGTGGACCTTCCCGCCCCCACCAAGAATCAGGATGTGATCAATGATGTACCAGGTGTTGAATCCGGCCACCGGAGCGCTCATCGAGGAATTCCCGACGGCGACGGACGCCCAGGTCATGGACGCGGTCGCCCGCTCACATGAGGCGTACTTGTCGTGGCGCGGGACATCGATCGAGGACCGCGTGCTCGTGGCCAAGCGGGCTGCGGCGCTCTTCCGGGAGCGCACCGACGAGCTGGCGGCGATCATCACGCAGGAAATGGGCAAGCGGATCGAGGAGAGCCGGGGCGAGCTGCAGATCGTCTGCGACATTTTCACCTACTACGCCGAGAACGGCCCGTCGCTGATGGCCGATGAGCCGCTGGCGATCGAGGGCGGGGCGGCCGTGATCCAGAAGCGCCCGCTGGGCGCGCTGATCGGCATCATGCCGTGGAACTATCCCTATTACCAGGTGGCGCGGTTCGCGGCCCCGAACCTGATCCTGGGGAACACGATCCTGCTCAAGCATGCCCGCAACTGTCCGCGCTCGGCCGCTGCCATCGAGCGGCTGCTGCACGACGCCGGTGTGCCCCGGGACGCCTACATCAACCTGTACGCGACCGGCGACCAGATCGCCGCGATGCTGGCCGACGACCGGATCCAGGGAGTCTCGCTGACCGGCAGCGAACGCGCCGGCGCGGCCGTGGCGGCCGTCGCCGGCACGAACCTCAAGAAGTGCGTGCTGGAACTGGGTGGCTCGGACCCGTTGATCGTCCTGGATGCGGCCGACCTTGACAAGACGGTCGACGACGCCGTGCGCGCCCGGATGGGCAACTGCGGGCAGGCCTGCAACGCGCCCAAGCGGATGATCGTGCTCGGCGGGCTGTACGACGCGTTCGTGTCGAAGCTGGCCGGCCGCATGGCCGAGTTCGTCCCGGGCGACCCGGCCGATCCGCGCACGACGCTGGCTCCGTTGTCGTCGCAGGCCGCGGCAGACGAGCTGGTGGAACAAATCAGGGACGCGGTCGAGCAGGGAGCATCGCTGCTGGTTGGCGGCCACCGAATCGACGGTCCGGGGGCCTATGTGCAGCCCGCCGTGCTCACCGGAGTGACGGAGGAGATGCGCGCCCACCGGGAGGAACTCTTCGGGCCGGCCGTCGTCGTCTACCGCGCCGACAGCGAGGACGAGGCCGTCGCACTGGCGAATGACTCCGTCTACGGTCTCGGCGCCAGCGTGTTCAGCGCGGATCCCGACCGGGCCCGGCGGGTCGGCGACCGGCTGGACGCCGGGATGGTATCCATCAACGCGGCTGGCGGATCACAGGCGGACCTGCCGTTCGGCGGGATCAAGCGCTCGGGCATCGGCCGCGAGCTGGGCCCGTTGGGCATGGAGGAGTTCATGAACAAGCGGGTGGTTCGCATTCCGTCCTAATCCTGGAGTCGCGTCCAGCGTGGCTAGAGTGGGGGGCATGACCGACCATCCGAACGTTGCGCCCCGCCCGGTCCCGCCGCGCCGGTTGTCCATGATCGAACTCGGCAGCCGGGTCCGGGCGGAGCGCCAACGCCTGGGACTGACCCTGGAAGAACTTTCGGCCCGAAGCGGCTCCAGCCGCAGCATGCTCTCCGCGATCGAACGCGGGGACAAGGTCCCCACCGTGCTCACCCTCGACCAGATCGCCAACGCCCTGGGTGTGAGCGTGTCACGCCTGATGGCCAATGAGACGGCCAGCCGGGTCGCCGTGCTGCGCCGGGATGAGCAGAAGGTCGTCGAGAACCGTCACAGCCCAGAGGGTAGCCCCGGTTTCCGGCGCCGCGTCACGTCGCCGGTGCTGGAGGGTGTCGAGTTCGAAATGGGCCGCCTGGAGATGGACGCGGGCGTCGACGCCGGTTCCTATTCGCCCCACGCGTCCGGTTGGTCCGAGTACGTGGTGGTGGAGAAGGGCGCGTTGGAGGTCGGGCTCGACGGGGTGGCACATCGGTTGGACGAAGGGGATTCGCTCTATTTCGCCTCGGATTGCGAGCACGCGTATAGAAACGTCGGCGACGGCCCGTGCATTGCCTACATCGTGATGACCGGCGGTCAGCGGCCGGTCATGCGGCCCGCCACCGTTGACCACGGCAGGGGCGTCTGACCGAATTGGGTATCTGAGACGATCCCCTCGTCCACGGGGCGCCCTTGCCGGATAATTGACTCATGGCGTCCCGGGACAACATGCCGCTGGTCCCCGCATATTGGCAGCGGCGCGACGACAGGATCCTGCCGTTGTGGTGGGACCGCTTGTGCGCGGAATCGAACCCGCAGCAGGCNCCTGTTCACGGCGGACCGGCGCCGGCCGATCGCCCAGTGGCACAATCCGGCACTGGACGCTGCGTTGCTCGTGGCGCCGGAGTCCAGCCCGGAGTGGCCGGTGCAGCGGTTCGGGATCTTCTACGCCCCGCCCGGGCGCGGGTTCGTCCAGGTGCACTCGAACCCGCACATCTGGCACCCGCTGACGCCGCTGGAGTCGCCCACGGAGGAGGAGGCGTTCACGGACGCCGTGGCCGCGGCCGAGGCGTTCTTGCAGGTGGAGATGGGGTTCCTGTAGCGAGACACGGTAGCGGATGTACCGCCTCGCCATGGCCCGGAGGGATGCCACGCAGATTCCGCTGATCCAGACCGACGCGTTCGCCGACGTGCCGTTCGAAGGCAACCCGGCGGCTGTCAGACCACTGCAGGCGTGGCTGCCCACCAAGACCCTGCAGCGGTGGCCGCGGAGCCCACCCTGTTGCAGCCAGAGTTCACCGTGCCGGCGATCCCGGCCGATGTTCCTGCCCCGGAGCACGATGCCATGGCCTACCAGCCGCGGTGGTTCATGCCGACAATTGAGGTGGATCTGTACTGTCCGGGGCACGCGGCACTGACCAAGCCGCCGACTCCGTCCTCAACTCCACGAACGCAGTCGCCTCACTCGCGCGCGAAATGACGACGACTGGCAGACTCGATGTGCGCCGCGTAATCGTCACGGCACCCGGCACCGGTATCGGTACCGAGTACGCCTTCGTCTCCGGCTGGGTCGATGCGAAGGCGCGCCCTCGGAGATCCGATCACCGGCTCCACGCCCTGACAGATCGCCGCGTTCTGCGCGCAGCACCTCAGTAAGGATGACCTGTTCGGCCGTCCGATATCCGCCCGGGACGGGCATTTCAGTGACGCGGGCACACTATGACCGGACGTTGATCACCCGGGGCGCCCTCCGGCCTACAGAGGGTACGCGTTGCGTTGGGTGAGCGTAGGACGGCCGCCAAGTACCGGACCACACATCAGAAGCAGTCGTGGAAAACTGCCGACAGCGAGGTTGAACACTCGTTCATGCCGCAAGAGAGTACTCCGCACACGGCGACGAGAGTTCCAAAACCCGGCACTCATCCGTAAATCGAGGTTTATCCATGCAGTATCCTGGCCAGCGCCGTAGCGGCATAAACTATAGGAAAAGAGCCTTGAAGACAATCGCGAAGCCCAATAAGACTAAGCCATAAGTGGTAACTAGCTTCAGCGCGTGGTCGTTGTCGAGGGCCCTCCGATAAATCTTATCATCGGCCTGAACGAGAGCCTCCACGCGCTCGCTTTCGCCGAGATCAGGAAATCGCTTGTTGGCTACGTGCCGGAAGTAGTCGAAAAATACGGTCCGATTGATGAACGAGTGGACGATGCTGAATCCGTTTTCGGATTTCAATTCCCCATTTTTACGGGCACCCAAGGGGTCAAACTGGTCCGCGGAACCGAGCCTGGATATCGGGGTTGCGTCAGCGCGCGCATGCTGGAGGATTCGCTCGGCCTCCTCAGTTTGCAGCCGATCCGATGCATTTCCAGCGGCCGTGGCCGCCATAGATTTCGAAGGAGGTTGTGGCTGCTCCCGAAAATCGCCCGACTGCGGTAGCTCCGCGATGCCTCGCGGGGAAGCGGCAACTTCGGACTGCGGAAGGCCCTGCAAAGCCGCCAAGTCAGCTTCGGACAGCCGCTCCTGTTCCTTTTCCTGCTCTCCTACGCTCATGAAAGGCCGAGGTGCATCTTCCTCAGTGACATCGCCTGTACAGAGACATTGAACTTAGAGGCCATTGCGTATACGTTCATTCCTTTCGTGTGGAACTTCTCTACTACTTCTTTAGGCATGAGCAACGCCCCTGCGAAATGGTTTGCAAAAACTTCGATCGGCTTGCCGTGGTCCCTGCCGGAACGAACGTCAATCTCGGCATACTCGCTGTCGTCCGCAGTGGTCCGACTGCTGCGTTCGATGTAGTGGCCGATTTCGTGGGCGCAGGTGAACCGCATCCGCACCGGCGCCTGATCAACGTCCAGGTAGATCTTGGCTTCGGAAGGCGTGCCGCTGATCATACCGTAGACCTCGTCACCGAGCTGAGCGGTGTAAACCTCTACACCCATGTCCAAGGCTATCTTCACCGGGTCAATCGGAAGCTTGCCATCCCAGAAAGAGTCGAGCACTCCCTGAGCGTTATCGTCAGCACTCCGGCGGATGTCGGTGAACGGCATATGGTCATATGCAGTTGCCATGCCCCCTCCTTACCATATGCGTCCAGCGGTCGGCGGGTTATCCACAGACGGCGACTTCTATAAGTGTACTTAGCGTGCGAGACAGTCCCAAGCAGGCGGCTCAGTGTGTCGAAGTTATCCACAGGGCTGTCGTTCGGCTTGAATATCAGCATTTGACATTACCATGCCGGAACCTCCTGACTGGGCGGATCAGCAGCAGTAACTCACGACCGCTAACAGGCGCGCATAGATCCGCACGGCCAATGTGATCGCCGGCCAGGCGTCACTTCGGGGCGGTACACTGCGCTGCCGCGTCCAATGAGACCGGACGCCGCTCACCGCCTCCTTTCACAATTACGCGGAGGGCATGGCCACAACGAGGTGAGTGCGGTAGCCAAGAGTTGACAGGGTGACCCCGCGTCAGGCCGTGTAGGGCCGATCATCCCCGAGCGATTGCTTAGGCAGCCTCGACCATGAGGGTTATTCAGAACGTTTGTCGGTAGAATTCCAGTCCGATGACGGCTGCGATGGTGTCCGCGAAGGTGTTGTAGG
>NZ_RWKQ01000026.1 GCF_003946885.1 Specibacter cremeus
AGCCGCCAACCACTCATGACGAAACCCGGCAACTCCACCGGGTCAGCCTGCGTTGCCCACCTCACCGCTGATTTTCGGGTTAGAGAAGGTCCTCGATGCCCAGCTGGCTTTCGGGGATGGTGGTGAAGGAGCTGTTGCTGAAGCCCAGCGCGTCGCCGCGGCGGTAGTCGAAGTCGACCACCTCGCCCAGGTACAGGGTGTGGTCGCCGCCGTCGTACGCGGCCCACGGCTTGCACTCGAAGAAGGCCAACACGTGCGACAGCCGCGGGGCCACCTCGCCCTCGACCCACAGCGGCTCCCGGCTGGGTTGGCCGGCGAAGTGCAGGGCCAGGTCCTTCTGCTCGGCGCCGAGGATGTTCACGGTGAACGGACGCTCGGCCAGCTCGTCGTGCGCCTTGGTGCTGCGGGCGATGCTGACGAGCACCAGCGGCGGCTCCAGGGACACGGACGTGAATGAGTTCACGGTCAGGCCGTGGCGTTTGGTGACGCCGTCGAACGTCACGATGGCGACGCCCGTGGCGAAGCGGCCCAGGCTGCCGCGGAAGTGGTGGTCGCGGGGGCGTTCCACCGGGGTCCGGGAGATCTTCTTGGCCAGCTCGGCGAGCCTCTCCGGGGTGTGGCGGGTGGCAATCATCGGTGATCCTTCACGGTCTGGCTGCGCGGAAGGGTCGCGGCGCCCAATCGCCGGCCAATCAAGCAACGACCGTTCGATAGTTGAACATCGCGTCCTAATAGAGAACAATAGAGGGGTGTGAGGCCAAACACAAGCATGCGTGGTCCGGCCCACCGAAATCGGCCGACTACCTAGGANGTCGCGCGGGATCCGCGCGCTGGAGATCCTGGCCGAGGCCCAGTCCCCCATGACCATCGCCGAGCTGTCCGGGGCGCTGGGCGTGCACCGCTCGGTCGCCTACCGGATCCTGCGCACGCTCGAGGACCATTCCCTGCTGATGCGCGACGACGCCGGCCGGCTGCTGGCCGGGCCCGGCCTGGCGGCACTCGCCCGCGGCGTATCGCGGGACCTGCAGACGGCGGCGCTGCCGGAACTGACGGATCTGGCCAACTCGCTGTCCATGACGGCGTTCATCGCCGTGTGGGACCACCGCGATTCCGTCACCCTCCTAACGGTGGAGCCCCGGCATTCCGGCGCAACCCTGGCGCAACGCCCGGGCACGCGGCACTCGTTCAGCTCCGGCGCGCCCGGCATCGCCATCCAGTCGGCCATCAGCGAGGACGCGTGGGCGCGGCTGGCACCGGGCCTGCCCTACCGCGCCGAAGCGCGTGCCGCCCGGACGGTCGGATTCGCCACGAGCCATGACGAGGTCCTCCCCGGGGTCTCCGCGATCGCCGCGCCCATCAACGTCCCCGGCGGCATGCCGGCGGCCATTTGCGTGGTCTTCCTGGGGCCGAGCCCCGATCCGGAGGCCATCGGGGCCCGGCTGGCCGCCAGCGCGCGCACCATCGAGGCCCAGCTGCACTAGCGGGCCCACCCCGAAACACCCAGTCCCGGAAAGTAAGGCGCACAAGCGCACCGAAACTCCCCCGATTCGGTGCGCTTCCGCGCCTTACATTGAATATCCCCAGGGGGCTTGACGTGACCACGCTTACAGGTCTACGGTGATCGTATACGATTTCATACTCGATGAACCGGCTATTCGATGAACCGGGTGGTGAAATCGTGCCGATCCAGCAATCTTCGCACCAGGAGTGATCTTCGTGGAACCAGTCACCGCAGACAGGCTCAACGAGGCCGGCAAGGTCATCGCCGTCCACCTGAGCTACGCGTCGCGGGCAGCCCAGCGCGGCCGCACCCCCGCCTTCCCCTCCTATTTCCTGAAGGCCACGTCGTCGCTCTCGGTCACCGGCACCCCGGTGGAGCGCCCGGCCGGCACCGAACTGCTCGCGTTCGAGGGCGAGATCGCCCTGGTCATCGGCACGGCCGCCCGCCGCGTCAGCGTCGAGGACGCCTGGGGTCACGTCGGTGCCGTCACGGCAAGCAACGACCTGGGCGTGTACGACATCAAGTACGCGGACAAGGGCTCCAACGTCCGGTCCAAGTCCGGTGACGGTTTCACGCCCGTCGGCCCGGCATTGCTCCCGGCGGACAAGATCGACCCGGCCGCGCTGCGCATCCGCACCTGGGTCAACGGCGAGCTCGTCCAGGACGCGAGCACCACGGAACTCATCTTCCCGTTCGCCCAGATCGTGGCGGACCTGTCCCAGCAGATGACGCTGCACCCCGGCGACATCATCCTGACCGGCACCCCGGCCGGCTCGTCCGTGATCGTCCCAGGCGACGTCGTCGAGGTCCAGGTCGACGACGAGGCGGCCGGCCTGTCCACCGGCCGGCTGTCCACCCCCGTCACGCAGGGCACGGCCCCGTTCGCCGCGTTCGGCAACCAGCCCAAGTTCACCGACGCGGACCGGATCGACGCGTTCGGCACGGCGGCGGCCGCCGGCATCGCGGAACCCATCACCGGCAAGTCGGCGCTGACCGAGGACGTGAAGGCCAAGCTGCTCTCCGTCGCCACGGCCACGATCTCCGGCGCGCTGCGCAAACGCGGCCTGAACAACGTCTCCATCGACGGCCTGCAGGCCACGAAGGGCACCCGCAAGGTCATCGGCACCGCCCGGACCCTGCGTTACGTGCCGAACCGGGAGGACCTGTTCAAGTCCCACGGGGGCGGCTTCAACGCCCAGAAACGCATCATCGACTCCATCGGGGAGGGCGAGATCCTCGTCATGGAGGCCCGTGGCGAGAAGGGCGCCGGCACGCTCGGGGACATCCTGGGCCTGCGCGCCCAGGTCCGCGGCGCCGCGGCCATCATCACCGACGGCGGCGTCCGCGACCACGCCGCCGTGGCCGGGCTGGACATCCCGACGTTCTTCAACTCCGTCCACCCGGCCGTCCTTGGCCGCAAGCATGTGCCGTGGGACACCGACGTCACGATCGGCTGCGGCGGCGCCACGGTGCAGCCCGGGGACATCATCGTCGCCGACTCCGACGGCATCCTCGTCATCCCGCCGCACCTGGCCGCCGAGATCGCGGACGAGGTCGTCGAGCAGGAACGCATGGACACGTTCGTCTTCCAAAGGGTCGGCGAGGGCCACCAGGTCGACGGCCTGTTCCCGATGAACGCCGATTGGAAGGCCCGCTACAACGAGTGGGTTGCCGCCGGTGGAGACGATGACGGCGAGTAAGTCGGAGCTGGCCTACACGGTCATCAAGGACAAGATCCTCTCCGGCGCCTACTCCCCCGGCTACCGGCTGGTGCTGTCCACGCTGGCCGGCCAGCTCGGCGTCAGCGTGGTCCCCGTCCGGGAGGCCATCCGCCGGCTCGAGGCGGAAAGCTTCATCACGTTCGAGCGCAACGTCGGGGCGACCGTGGCCGGCATCGACCCGACCGAGTACCTGTACACCATGCAGACCCTGAGCATCATCGAGGGCGCCGCGACGGCCCTGTCGGCCCCGCTGATCACCCAGCCGGACATCGACCGGGCCAGGGAGGTCAATGCGCGGATGCGCGCCTGCCTGGACGACTTCGACCCGGTGCGTTTCACCGCGCTGAACCTGGACTTCCACTCGGTGTTGTTCGAAAGCTGCCCCAACCCGCACATCCTTGACCTCGTGCACCGCGGCTGGAACCGGCTCAAGGCGCTTCGCCAGTCGACGTTCACGTACGTGCCGGGCCGGGCCCGCGAGTCCGTCGCCGAACATGAGGAGCTCCTGCGGCTCCTGGAAAGCGGTGCCCCGGCGGCCGACGTCGAACGCGCCGCCCGCGCCCACCGCGCCGCCACGCTGGACGCCTACCTGGCGCACAACGCGAACGACGGCGTCCCCTCACCTTACTGACGACCCCCACCCCTCACAGCAGAAAAGGAACCCCATGAGCAAGCACTTTGTTCCGGACAACCTGCCCACCCACCTGCAGCACTACATCGGCGGCAGGTTCGTCGACTCGATCGGCGGCGAGACGTTCGAGATCCTCGACCCGGTCACGAACACGCCGTACGCCACCGCCGCGGCCGGGCAGAAGGCCGACATCGACGCCGCCGTCGCCGCCGCCCGCGACGCGTTCGTGAACGGCCCCTGGCCGACCATGAAGCCGCGTGAGCGCGCCACCGTGCTGTACGCGATCGCCGACGCCGTCGTCGCCCAGGAGGACCGGCTGGCCGAGATGGAGACGTTCGACACCGGGCTGCCCATCACCCAGGCCCGCGGCCAGGCCCAGCGCGCGGCGGAGAACTTCCGCTTCTTCGCCGACCTGATCGTCGCCCAGCAGGACACCGCGCTGAAGGTCCCCGGCGCGCAGGTCAACTACGTCAACCGCAAGCCGATCGGCGTCGCCGGCCTGATCACGCCGTGGAACACGCCGTTCATGCTCGAGTCCTGGAAGCTGGCCCCGTCGATCGCGTCCGGCTGCACCGTGGTGCTCAAGCCGGCCGAGTTCACGCCGCTGTCCGCCTCGCTGTGGGCGACGATCTTCGAGGACGCCGGCCTGCCGGCGGGCGTGTTCAACCTGGTCAACGGCATGGGCGAGGAGGCCGGCGACGCGCTCGTCAAGCACCCGCAGGTCCCGCTGATCTCCTTCACCGGCGAGTCCTCCACCGGACAGCTGATCTTCCGCAACTGCGCCGAGAACCTGAAGGGCATGTCGATGGAGCTCGGCGGCAAGTCCCCGGCCATCGTGTTCGCCGACGCCGACTTCGACGCCGCCATCGACTCCACGCTGTTCGGCGTGTTCTCGCTGAACGGCGAGCGCTGCACGGCCGGATCCCGGATCCTGGTGGAGCGGCCCATCTACGACAAGTTCGTCGAGGCGTACGCGGCCCGGGCGAAGAACATCAAGGTCGGCGACCCGCACGACCCGGCCACCCAGGTCGGCGCGCTGGTCCACCCCGAGCACTATGAGAAGGTCATGGGCTACGTGGAACTCGGCAAGACCGAGGGACGCCTGGTGGCCGGCGGCGGCCGCCCGGAGAACCTGCCCGAGGGCCAGGAGAACGGCTCCTACGTGGCGCCGACCGTGTTCGTCGACGTCGCCCCGGACGCGCGCATCTTCCAGGAGGAGATCTTCGGCCCGGTCGTGGCGATCACGCCGTTCGACACGGACGAGGAGGCGCTCGCGCTGGCCAACAACACCAAGTACGGGCTGGCCGCCTACGTGTGGACGAACAGCCTGGTGCGCGCCCACAACTTCGCCCAGGACGTGGAGGCCGGGATGGTGTGGCTCAACAGCCACAACGTGCGCGACCTGCGGTCCCCGTTCGGCGGCGTGAAGGCCTCCGGCCTGGGCCACGAGGGCGGCTACCGTTCCATCGACTTCTACACCGACCAGCAGGCCGTGCACATCACGCTCGGCGCGGTCCACACCCCCAAGTTCGGCGCCTGAGCGCCGGTCCGACAGTTTTTGCAAAGGAGCACCCCCAATGAGCAACATCATCGAAAAGCCCTCGGTCCCGGCGCCGGACATCCTGCGCTGCGCGTACATGGAGATCGTGGTCACCGACCTGGCCAAGTCCCGCGCGTTCTACGTGGACCTGCTGGGCCTGCACGTGACCCATGAGGATGACAAGCAGATCTACCTGCGCTCCTTCGAGGAGTTCATCCACCACAACCTGGTGCTGACGCTCGGTCCGATCGCCGCCGTCGCCGCGTTCTCCTACCGTGTCCGCTCCGCCAAGGACGTGGACCTGGCCGAGGCGTACTACAAGGAGCTGGGCTGCCGCACCGAGCGCCGCAAGGACGGGTTCGTGCGCGGCATCGGCGACTCGCTGCGCGTCGAGGACCCGCTGGGCTTCCCGTACGAGTTCTTCCACGAGGTGGAGCACGTGGAGCGCCTGCACATGCGCTACGACCTCTACTCGGCCGGCGAGCTGGTGCGCCTGGACCACTTCAACCAGGTCACCCCGGACGTGCCGCGCGGGCGCAAGTACCTCGAGGACCTGGGCTTCCGCGTCACCGAGGACATCAAGGATGAGGCGGGCGTCACCTACGCCGCCTGGATGCACCGCAAGGGCACCGTGCACGACACGGCCCTGACCGGCGGCGACGGCCCGCGCATGCACCACGTGGCCTTCTCCACCCATGAGAAGCACAACATCATCCAGATCTGCGACAAGATGGGCGCGCTGCGCATGTCCGACCGGATCGAGCGCGGACCGGGACGCCACGGCGTCTCCAACGCGTTCTACCTGTACATCCTGGACCCGGACGACCACCGCGTCGAGATCTACACGCAGGACTACTACACCGGCGACCCGGACAACCCGGTCATCACCTGGGACGTGCACGACAACCAGCGCCGCGACTGGTGGGGCAACCCGGTGGTCCCGTCTTGGTACACCGAGGCCTCCCTGGTGCTGGACCTGGACGGCAACCCGCAGCAGGTCATCGAACGCACGGACTCCTCGGAGATGGCGGTGACCGTTGGCGCCGACGGGTTCTCCTACACCCGCGCGCCGGGCGACGCCCTGATGGGTGACCCGGACGAGGAGGTCGGCTTCAAGCTCGGCCACCAGCTGTAGAACCCACTTGCCTCGCAGCGCCCGCAGGAAGGAACCCCCATGCTAGACACGAACACGATCACGGCCATCGCCGATGAACTGGTCGAGGCCGGCCGCACCCGCACCCCGGTGCCACGGCTGACCCAGCGGTACCCGGAGATGACAGTGGAGGATTCGTACCGGGTCCAGGACCTGTGGCGGCAGCGCTGCGAGGCAAACGGCCGGACGCTGGCCGGCCGGAAGATCGGCCTGACCTCCAAGGCCATGCAGTACGCCACCGGCATCACCGAGCCGGACTATGGCATCATCTTCGATGACATGGTGTTGGAGAACGGCGCCACGGTGGAGTGGGACGCGTACACGCACCCGCGCATCGAGGTGGAGCTGGCGTTCCTGCTGAACAAGGACATCGCAGGTCCCAACGCCACGCTGTTCGACGTGCTGAACGCCACCGAATACGTGGTGCCGGCGCTGGAGATCCTCGATTCGCGCATCGAGATGGAGGGCCGCACGATCGTGGACACCATCTCCGACAACGCGGCCATGGGCGCCATGGTGGTCGGCGGCAACCCGGTGCGCCCGCACGACGTCGACCTGCGCTGGGTTGCCGCGATCCTCTACAAGAACCAGGTAGTCGAGGAGACCGGCGTCGCCGCCGGCGTGCTGAACCACCCCGGGGCGGGCGTGTA
This sequence comes from Specibacter cremeus, assembly GCF_003946885.1. Taxonomy (GTDB): domain Bacteria; phylum Actinomycetota; class Actinomycetes; order Actinomycetales; family Micrococcaceae; genus Specibacter; species Specibacter cremeus. The sequence continues at coordinate 7,197 of NZ_RWKQ01000026.1, forward strand.
CTGGCTGGCGAACAAGATCGCCGCGCACGGGGACACGCTCAAGGCCGGCGAGCTCATCCTGGCCGGTTCGTTCACCCGGCCCCTGTGGGTGCACAAGGGTGACACCGTGTTCGCCGACTATGGGAAACTGGGGACCATCACATGCCGTTTCGAGTAGCCCCGGCCCCGTCGTTCAAGGACGCCCTGGCCGCCGCCGACCGCCCGTTGGCGGGCATGTGGGCCTGCTCCGGCAGCCCGCTGGTGGCCGAGATCTGCGCCGGCGCCGGCCTGGACTGGCTGCTCATCGACGCCGAGCACAGCCCCAACGGGCTGGAATCGGTGCTGGCCCAGCTGCAGGCCGTCAACGGCTACCCGGTCACGCCCGTGGTCCGGCCGCCGGTCAACGACACCGTGCTGATCAAGCAGTACCTGGACCTGGGCGCGCAGTCGCTGCTCATCCCGATGGTCCACACGGCCGACGACGCTGCTGCCGCGGTTGCCGCCGCGCACTACCCGCCCCGGGGCGTGCGCGGCGTCGGCTCGGCGCTGGCCCGCTCCGCCCGCTGGAACCGCATCCCGGGTTACCTGGAACGCGCAGGGGACACGGTCACCGTCATGGTGCAGATCGAGTCGGCGCAGGCCGTGGAGAACGCGGCGGCCATCGCGGCCGTGGACGGCGTCGACGCCGTGTTCCTGGGTCCGTCGGACCTCGCCGCGTCCATGGGCGTGATCGGCCAGCAGGAGCATCCGGACGTGGTTGCCGCCGTCGAGCATTGCCTCCGGGTCGCCAAGGCGGCCGGCAAGCCGGTGGGCGTGAACGCGTTCGCCGAGGCAACCGCCCGGCGCTACCTGGCCGCGGGTGCCGACTTCATCCTGGTCGGCGCCGACGTGGCGCTGCTGGCCCGCGGCAGCGAGGCCCTCGCCGCCAAGTATGTGCCGCAGGCAATCGGGACGAACGACGCCGGCACCCCCGCAAGCTACTGAAACCACAAGGAGAACACCCGTGACCGCTTCCCTGACCATCACCGCCACGCGCGAGGCAGAGCTGCTCGCGTCCGTCCCCACCGGCCTGCTCATCAACGGCCAATGGCGCGATTCGTCCACCGGCAAGACGCTCGACGTGCACGACCCCGCCACCGGCCGGGTGCTGGCCTCGATCGCCGACGGCGGCACGGAGGACGCGCTCGCCGCGCTGGACGCCGCCTCCGCCGCGCAGGCCGGCTGGGCCCGCACGGCCCCGCGCGTGCGCGCCGAGATCCTGCGCAAGGCGTTCGAGCTGGTCACCGAGCGGGCCGAGGACTTCGCCCTGCTCATGACCCTGGAGATGGGCAAGCCGCTGGCCGAGGCGCGCGGCGAGGTCGCCTACGGCGCCGAGTTCCTGCGCTGGTACTCGGAGGAAACGGTGCGCGACTACGGCCGCTACCTGACCACGCCCGAGGGCAAGAACAAGATCCTGGTCCAGCGCAAGCCGGTGGGCCCGTGCCTGCTGATCACGCCGTGGAACTTCCCGCTGGCCATGGCCACGCGCAAGGTGGGCCCCGCCGTCGCCGCCGGCTGCACCATGGTGCTCAAGCCGGCGAAGCTGACCCCGCTGACCTCCCAGCTGTTCGCGGCGGTCATGCTCGAGGCGGGCCTGCCCGCCGGCGTGCTGAACGTCGTCGCCGGCTCCAGCGCCTCCGCCATCTCCGGGCCGCTGCTGGCCGACCCGCGCCTGCGCAAGGTGTCGTTCACCGGGTCCACCGAGGTGGGCAAGCGGCTCATGGCCGACGCGGCGAACAACGTGCTGCGCACGTCCATGGAGCTCGGCGGCAACGCCCCGTTCATTGTGTTCGACGACGCCGACCTGGACAAGGCCGTCGAGGGCGCGGTCGCGGCCAAGATGCGCAACATGGGCGAGGCGTGCACGGCCGCGAACCGGTTCCTGGTCCAGGACACCGTGGCCGCGGAGTTCTCCGCGTTGCTGGCCGCCCGGATCGGCGCACTGACCACCGGCCGCGGCACCGAGGCCGGCGTCGACGTGGGCCCCATGATCGAGGAAAAGGCGCGCACCAACATCCACGCGCTCGTCACCGACGCCGTGGCGGCCGGCGCCACGGTGCTGACCGGCGGCGACGTGGTGCCCGGCGACGGTTTCTTCTACCAGCCGACCGTGTTGGGCAATGTGCCGAACGACGCGGCCATCCTGTCGCAGGAGATCTTCGGCCCGGTCGCCCCGATCACCACCTTCACGGACGAGGACGACGCGGCGCGCATCGCCAACTCCACCGAGTACGGGCTGGCGTCCTACGTGTACAGCCGCGACTTCTCGACGTTCCTGCGCATGAGCGAGAAGCTGGAGTTCGGCATGGTCGGCTTCAACGCCGGGGTCATCTCCAACGCGGCCGCCCCGTTCGGCGGCGTCAAGCACTCCGGCCTGGGCCGCGAGGGCGGCGCGGAGGGCATCGCCGAATACACGACGACGCAGTACCTGGGCATCGCCGACCCGTACGCCGGCTGACGGGGGCCCGTAGCGCCCATGGTCAGGTACACCCTGCGGCAGGTCCAGCATTTCGTGGCGGTCGCCGACGCCGGGTCGATCCGGGCCGCGTCGGAGGCCGCGCACGTCTCCCAGGCGGGACTGTCGCTGGCCCTGACCGAGCTCGAGAAGGCCCTCGACGCCCAGCTGATGGTCCGCCACAAGGCGAAGGGGGTCACGCTCACCAGTGCCGGGCAGCGGTTCCTGGGCGAGGCCCGGGCGCTGCTGCGGCACGCCGACGAGGTGGCCTCGACCGTCGGCGGCGACCAGGAGGAGCTCGGGGGACCGCTGGCCGTCGGCTGCTACTCCACCCTGGCCGCGTTCTGGATCCCGCCCATCACGGCCGGGTTCCTGGCCCGGCACCCGAAGTTGCGCCTGCAACTCACCGAGGGCTCCCCCGGTGAGTTGCAGGCGATGGCATTGGACGGCAGGCTCGACGCCGTGCTCACGCACACCCGGCACGTGGCGGCGGGCATGGATTTCCGGGTCATCGCCTCCGGGGTGCCGTATGTGCTGGTCGGCGCCGGGCACCGGCTGGCCGGGCGGCCCGGCGTGCGCCTGGCCGAGCTGGCCGACGACGACATGGTGCTGCTGGACATCCCGTCGGTGCGCGACAACCAGCTGCCGAACCTGCGCGCCTCCGGGCTGGAGCCGCGGATCGCGTGGCGGTCGACGAGCTTCGAGGCGGTGCGCGGCATGGTCGCCCGCGGGCTGGGGTACACGGTGCTCGTCCAGCGCCCCGCCCACGACGTGAGCTACGAGGGCCTGCCGCTGGTGGCGCTGCCCATCGAGGGGCCGATCGGCCACAGCGACATCTGCGTCGCGTTCCCGGCCGGGACCAGGCTGAGCCCGCGGCTGGCCGCGCTGATCGACTTCTGCGAGGCGTACGACCCGGCCGCGCCGACGATGTGACGAGCGCCAAGCGCACGGTGGGTGCCGCCGTCGTGCTCTTTCCGTTACCTCATCTCGCCGGTGAGGTCGCGGCCCAGGCCCTCCTTCGTCGCCATGACGCACACGGCGGCGGCCACGAACGCGAGCGCCCACGCCGCCCCGACGAGCCACAGCGAGCCGCCGGCCAGGATGACCAGCGAGCCGGCGATCAGCGGCGTGAAGCCGGCGCCGAGCGTCGAGGCGGACTGGTACGTCAGCGACGCGCCGGTGTAGCGCACGCGGGTCGGGAACAGCTCCGCGACGTAGGCGCCGAACGGCCCGAAGATCACGCCCTGGATGACCCCGTTGGCCAGGAACAGGCCGGCCGCGAAGCCCCAGAGCGTGTTGGTCTGCAGCAGCCACAGGATCGGGAACGCCAGCACGACGCCGGCGATCATGCCGGCCAGCATGACGGGGCGGCGGCCGTACCTGTCGCACAGGCGGGCGGCGATGATGATGAACACCACCGTCAGGGTGGCGCCGACGGCCTTCACGTTCAGCACGCCGGTCTGGCTGACGCCGTGGTCCACCGCGTAGGAGACGGCCCAGACCGTCATCAGGCCCTGCACGGTGTAGCTGCTCATGCCGGCGATGGTGCCCAGGATGAGGTTGCGGGGGTACTTCGTGAGGACCTCCAGCAGCGGCACCTTCTTCTTCTCCGCCGTCTTCTCCAGGTCCAGGAACAGCGGCGTCTCCGACACCTTGAGGCGGATGACCAGGCCGACGGCGATCAGCGCCAGGCTGAGCAGGAAGGGGATGCGCCAGCCCCACGCCAGGAACTCGGCCTTGGGCAGCACGGACACGGCGGACATGACGAGCGTGGCCATCACGGCGCCGGCCGGGCCGCCCATGTTGGCGAAGCTGGCCGCGAAGCCGCGGCGCTTGGCGGGGGCGTGCTCGAGGGCGACGAGCATGGCCCCGCCCCATTCGCCGCCGACCGCGATTCCCTGGATGAGGCGCAACGCGACCAGCAGGATCGGGGCGGCCAGGCCGACCTGCGCCGTCGTCGGCAGCAGGCCGATGCACGTGGTCGCCAGGCCCATCATGACCATGGACACGATCAGGCAGCCCTTGCGGCCCAGCTTGTCGCCGAAGTGGCCGAAGATGGCGCCGCCGAGCGGGCGGGCCACGTAGCCGACGGCGAGGGTGCCGAAGGAGGCGAACAGGCCGATGGCGGGCGGCACGTTGGTGAAGAAGACCTTGTTGAACACGAGGCTGGCCGCGGTGGCGTACAGGACGAAGTCGTAGAACTCGATGGCGCTGCCGATGAAGCTGGAGGCCAGGATGCGCCGCATGCCCCTGGTATTGAGGCTGTCCGGTCGGCCTGCGGGCGCGGTGGGGGCGGGCGCGGGTCCGCCCGCTGGGCCGGTCATGTTGTCAATTGTCATCGTGCGTGGGCCAATTCTTCCAGGGGGACGGTGGTGGAGGGGGTGCCGAACGGGATGGAGTCGAGGTCGTTCGGCACGTGGTAGTCGCCGTTGAAGCCGGCCCCGGCCGCCTCCCAGACGTGTTGCGGCGTGGTGCCGGGCACCAGGTGGTGCAGGGCGAGCGCCTTCGCGCCGGCCCGGTTGGCCAGGTCGACGGCCTCGGCGGCGCTGGTGTGGGATTTGCGGTGGTGGTCCTTCGACGCCTGGCCGGTGCTGTTGCCCGACCCGCCGTAGGTCCGTTCGACCCAGTCGAAGTCGATGGCCTCGTGCAGCAGCAGGTCGGTGCCGCGGGCCAGCCGGACCAGGTTCTCGCACGGAGCGGTGTCGCCGGAGACGGTCACCGAGCCGTGGGCCGTGTCGAAGCGATAGGCGAATGCGGGGGCGATCGGCGGGTGCTCCACCAGGGTGGCCGTGACTCTCACGTGGTCGTCCCGGTACACCTCGAACGGTTCCATCCCGGCCGGGGTCGGATTCGTGTTGGGATGGTAGCCGGTGGCCGCCGGGATCTCGATGTCCTGGGGTTCGAAGTAGTCGAACGGGCTGGGTCGCAGCGCGTCGAGGATCCTGTCATTGAGGTCCGTGGCGTAGGCGGCCATCAGGTGGGTGAACATGCCGGTCACCCCGGGGGTCGGGTTGCCCGGGAAGACGGGCGACGGCGGCACGGCGGCACGCGGTGAGACCGGCGGCAGCGCGCCGCGGTCGCCCGGGCCGATGATCTTGATCGAGTGCTGGTTGGGCGCGAGCGTGAACATGCCGAAGATGGCCAGCGAGCCGAGGTCGATGGTGTGGTCGGAGTGCAGGTGGGTGATGAAGATGCCGCGCAGCGAGTTCACCGGCAGGTTGGCGAGCATCATCTGCCGGCCCACGCCGTGGCCGGCGTCGACCAGGTAGGTGCGCTCGCCCACGACGACGGCCGTCGCGATGCCCGACCGTTTCCCGGCGTTCTCCCCCGTCCACCAGCGCGGTCCGCCGGCGGTGCCCAGGGTGACGACCCGGGGCGTGGTGTCCACGGCTGGCTGATTCATGAAAGGCGGCTCCCGACTTCGTTGGCGATGGACCCACACCTTGTGTGGCGGGTCACGTACCTCCATGGTGCATCCCACAAGTTCCGATTGAAAAACGGTTAAAACCGGCCTGAAAACATGGTTTTGCTTATGTCTCTGCGGGCGACCCCTCACCGGCCGCGCGGCACGGCGTCGCGGCGCTCCCGCCCTGTAGCGGGTGCCGGCGGCGCCTTCGCCGGCCGCACGTCCCGCCCCTGGTACACGGACCGGGTGAAGGCCACGGCCTGGCCGGGGCCCGCGACCCCCATGAAGTCCCGGATGGACTTCCTGGCCCCGTCGATCGACGGGTCCGCGGAGTGCTCGGCCTGCCTTGCGTCCCCCAGGTACCCGTCCAGCGAGTGTGCCCGGGCGATGACATCCTGCATTGTTCCGACCCCGTCGCCGGGCCGCGAGGACGTGACGGTGACCCAATTGGACCGATCCGGCGGGGCTGCCCCATCCGCGGCCGTGACAATGTCGTAGGTGTTTTCCAGGCCCAGCACGCCCACACGACCGTCCACGGGCAGCCGGGCGATGGGAGCGCCCGCGGTGACGACCATCGTCACGTTGAACTCCGCCAGGAACGCCGGGTCGGCGGCCGCCGCGGCGGCATGGATGCCGCCACCGCTGTGTCCGGTGAGCATGACCGGGTCTCCCGGCTTCGCGCCGGCATCCTGCAGCGCCGCCTTCAGCAGTTCCTCCACCATGACCTGCTTCTCCATGAACTCCTTGCGCCGGGCGCTCGTCAGTGCCTGCAGGTCGCCCTCGAGGTCGAACAGGTTCTCGGAGTCCGGCGGGTCCCACACCTCGGTCCCCGGCAGGGCGACCCGCCAGGCGATGGTGCCGTCGGCACGTTCAATCCGGTCCACGATGACTGCCGACGGCGCCACCGCGTAGGCGTCCCGGGGCGCCTCCAGGATGCCCTCGATGGTCGCCCTGGTGGTGCCGCGGACGCCGGTCCCGGACGGTTGCGCCGACCAGTCGCCGGCCGGAATGCGCCGCACGCTCACGGTGCCCGGCCGCGTCACCCCCGTGCTGTCAAGCATGTGCCGGACGCCGGCGGCCGCCGCGGCTGCGGTGTCGGACCGCTCCGGATGCCGTCCCAGGCTGAGCAGGTACGCCAGGGCCGGCCACCCTCCTGCGGCACCGGCGAGGAAGGCGGGTCCGCCGTTGATGCTGTCCTCCGTGGCGTCCCGGAACCCCTTGGTCCAGAACGAGTCCAGCCACCTGCCGAGGTCGCGCACGCTGTTGTTGGGGCCGCCGGGCAGCAACCACGACTGGGCGGTGAAGTGGGATCCGGCGCGGAACGCGTCCAATTGGTTCTTGCGGGCCAGGAAGAGCCGGTTGCGCTCCTCCGCCTCGTCATACCGCCGGGCGGCCGTCGCCGTGTTGTCCGCCAGGGTTTTCAAGCCGATCCGGGCCGTGCTGCACGCCTTCGCGGCCTCCCGCATCCGTTCGACGGCCGCGTACGGGTGGTCGGGCAGGCCCATCGTGCCCTCCTCGAGCCAGGTCGCCTCGAAGTCCGCTCGTGGACCCACCGGGTCCAGGTCCGCCGAGATGGCATCGATCCGGGAACCCGCCAAAGCGATGACGCCGAGCTGGTACCGCGTGGAGCCCACGCCGCCAATGACGGTGAACATCGTGCCAACGCACACGTCGTTCGCGTTCATCCGGCCGCCCCGGCCACGTCCAGGCGCAGCGAGTAATGCCGGACCAGGCCGGCGGCGCCGCGCAGGTCGTCGGCCGCAGCGGCCAACGCGTGCGCTTGCCCGGCCACCGCCTCCCTGAAGGCCTGCGCCGCCGCGGACTCCCACTCCACCGCACCCGCGGCGGCCAGCCGGACGCGCGCCTCATCCATTTGCCCGGCCAACCTGTCAAGGACGCCGGCCACCCGGGCGACCTCCCCCGCTGACGGCCCGCCGGCCGCATACCCCATCATGTCCACTCCCTAAGCTGCCATGCGATCTGCTGTGGGCCGACGATACGGCCGGGGCATTGCCGTTGGACAGTGTTCATGAAACGGCTGTCGATAACCGGCGGGGCCGGGCCGGCTGTGGAGGAAATGGGCGTTCATGAAAGAATTGCGGCATGTCTGATTCCGCATCCCGCATCCCCTCCGGCCGGCTGTCCCTGGCCGCCTCCCCCGAGCGCATCGCCCTGGGCCCGCTTGACGGCCGCTACGCGGGCGCCGTGGCGCCGCTGGTCGACTACCTGTCGGAGGCCGCGCTGAACCGCGACCGCGTGGGCGTGGAGGTCGAGTGGTTCATCCACCTGACCGAGCACAGCGTGTTGCCGGGCACCGCCCCGCTGTCGGCGGACCAGAAGGCCGGGCTGCGCGCCATCGTCACGGAGTTCGACGCGTCGTCCGTGGCGGAACTGGCCGACATCGAGAAGGTCACCGTCCACGACGTCAAGGCCGTGGAGTACTTCATCGGCAATCGCCTGCCGGGCCTGGGCCTGGCCCGTTTGTTGCCGCTGGTGCACTTCGGCTGCACGAGCGAGGACATCAACAACCTGTCCTACGCCGTTGGCATCAAGGGCGCCGTGGAGGATGTGTGGCTGCCCGCCGCGCACGCCCTCGTCGCGAAGATCGCCCAGATGGCGCAGGACAACCGGGACGTGCCGATGCTCTCGCGCACGCACGGCCAACCGGCCACGCCGACCACGTTGGGCAAGGAGCTGGCCGTCACGGCGCACCGGCTGGCCCGCCAGCTGGACCGGATCGCCGGGACCGAGTTCCTGGGCAAGATCAACGGCGCCACCGGCACGTATGCGGCGCACTACGCCTCCGTGCCGGAGGCCGACTGGCAGCAGGTGGCGAAGAGCTTCGTCGAGGGCCTGGGCCTGACGTGGAACCCGCTGACCACGCAGATCGAGTCGCACGACTGGCAGGCCGAGCTGTACGCCGACATGGCCCGCTTCAACCGGATCCTGCACAACCTGTGCACCGATGTGTGGAGCTACATCTCGATCGGCTACTTCGCGCAGGTCCCGGTCCCGGGCGCCACCGGCTCCTCGACCATGCCGCACAAGGTCAACCCGATCCGCTTCGAGAACGCCGAGGCCAACCTCGAGGTCTCCTCCGCGCTGCTGGACACGCTGGGCGCCACCCTGGTGACCAGCCGTTGGCAGCGCGACCTGACGGACTCCTCGAGCCAGCGCAACATCGGCGTGGCGTTCGGCCACTCGCTGCTGGCCATCAACAACGTGCTCGGCGGCCTGGACCGGCTGGACACGGCCGAGGCCGTGCTCGCGGACGACCTCGACCACAACTGGGAGGTGCTCGCGGAGGCCATCCAGATGGTCATGCGCGCGGAGGCCATCGCCGGCGTGCCAGGCATGCAGGACCCCTACGAGCGCCTGAAGGACCTCACGCGCGGCCACCGCGTCGACGCCGCCCGCATGCAGGAGTTCGTCTCCGGCCTGGGCCTGTCGGACGGCGCGCAGGAGCGACTGTTGGCGCTCACCCCGGCCACCTACAACGGCATCGCCGCCTCGCTCGTGGACCACCTGGGGCGGTAGGCGGCCGGCGGTGGTCGAGCCTGCCGAGACCCCGGTGATTGAGCCTGCCGAAATCCGGTCTCTGACAGGCTCAATCGCCGGTGCCCGTCGAAATCACGACCGCCACAGTCCGCACGGTTCCTGCCCCGATGCGCCCATGCACGGCGGCTTGTCCTGCGGCATCCCGCAGTCCGGGCAGTGCGGCACATCCCACAGCTCCTCACGCCGCGCATAGGTCACCAGCACGGCATGGCAGTCGCAGTGTGCGCCGGCCCGGAACAGGTCGTGATCCAGCGTGGCCGCCCCCGGCAGCCGCTCGTCCCGGTACCGGCGCACCCAGGTAAGGCACGAGTCGCAACCGGCGGCGAGGATCATGCGCAGCACGAAGCAGGGCAGGCATTCGCCCGGCAGGATGCGTTCCCGCGCGCCTGCCGACGCCGTTGTGATCAACATGGCCGCTCCCTCTATAGCCGACGCATAGCCCCACGCCTCCAGCGTGGCACCGGCCGGCGCCCGGCGGAAGACGGCGCGGCCCGCCTGTGGACAACGCACCCGGGGACTTTTTGCCCGGCCTTCGTACCAACCGTGCCGCCAACTTCCGCCAGAAGAGTGCGTTGCGCAGAAAATTTCGTAATAAGTCGTGAAATGCGTCATAATTTAGTGTTGTGCAACGCAATCCGCACTGTTACTCTCATCACATAGTTGATTGCGCATGACTGCGAACTCCCGATGCCGGTGAAGGATTCGCCTCCACAATCCAGACACCCTTCAGGGCCCAAACGAGGAGACCCGCACTGTGAGCACACACGAAACAGGCGTTGGCGAGCACGCCTACGCCAAGACCCTGCGATGGTGGGACGGCTTCACCATCAGCCTGTCGATCCCCGCCGCGCTGTTCATTGCCATGGGCTATTCCATGGGCGCCATCGGCGCGTGGACGGCCATCGTCCTGGCGTTCGCCGTGGCGCTGATCGCCTGCCTGCAGAACTTCGTCTACTCCGAAATGGCCGGCATGTTCGGCGACAAGGTGGGCGGCATCTCCATGTACGCCAACCAGGGCTGGCGCTCCCGGACCACCCTGGCCGGGCCGGTCGCCACGTTCGGCTACTGGTTCAGCTGGTCCAGCTCGCTCGCCATCTACGGCCTGCAGATCGGCACGCTCATGCAGGCCCAGTGGTTCCCGGACCAGACGTGGACCTTCTCCACGGGCCTGGCCACCATCGGCTTCCCGCATGTGGTCGCCCTGGTCGTCCTGCTCATCGGCTGGTCGCTGAATGTGCTCGGCATGCGCCCGGCCATGTGGCTCATGTACGTCACGGGCATCCTCATCCTGATCCCCATCGCCGTCTTCGCCGTCGCCCCGTTCCTCAGCCCCGATTGGTCCGTCGCGAACCTGCAGTGGACCCTCAGCGCGAGCGGGTTCCCCGGCTGGCAGACCGTGATCGCGTGGATGTTCGTCATGGCCTGGTCGGTGTACGGCATCGAGGCCGTCGCCGCGTTCGTGCCCGAATTCCGCCACACGGTGCGCGATTCCCGCATCGCCCTGCGCCTGGCCGGCTTCTTCGTCCTGGCCGTGTACTTCCTGGTGCCGCTGGGCGTGGGCGGGCTCGTGCCGCAGAAGGACATCGCGGCCAACCCGGTCACGTTCTACCTGCAGGCGTTCAACAGCATCATCCCCGGCAGCGGCTGGTTCATGACGATCTGCCTGATCGCCGGCCTGATGCTCATGATGATCATGACGACGGCGGCCGGCGGCCGGGTGCTGCACGGCAGCGCCATCGAGGGCCTGACCATCCGCCAGTTGGGCCAGCTCAACCGGGCCAAGGTGCCGGCCAGGGCCATGTCGCTGGACCTGGTCGTGAACATCATCCTGATCCTGTTCGTCGGGGAGGCCATGGCCGTCATCGTCGCCGGCATCATGGGCTACCTGATCTGCCACATCCTGTCCCTGTCCGGCTTCGTCAACCTGCGCCGCGACCACCCCGACGCGGAACGGCCCATCAAGCTCGGCCGGCAGTGGGTCGTCGTCGCCGGCGTCCTGGCCGCCGTGGACGCCGTCATCCTGATCGTGGGCGTCTTCAGCGCCGAGATCACCGGGTACGGCAGCTTCAAGGAGGTCTTCATCGGCATCCTGGTCCTGTCCCTCTCGGTCGTCCTGTACTTCTACCGGCAGCTGAAGCAGGAAAGGCGCCCCATCCAGTGGCGCCAGCCCGGGCTGCCCCTCGGCGCCATTCCCAACGCCCCATCCAGGGAAACCCCGCTCGTCGACGCCCTCGACGCCGAGCGGGAATGACCCCCGAACCACCTCTTCACCATCAACACCCGAAACAAGGAGCACGCTGTGCTGAAACTCAAGCGCATCGACAACATGGACATCCTCACCCGCGACGTGGACCGGCTCGCCGGCTTCTACCACGAGGTGCTGGGCCTGGACTTCCATCTGCCGTACGAGCCCGCCGAGGAGTGGGCCGCCATCAACATGGGCAACCTGACGCTGTACATCTTCAAGTCCGAGGTCGGCGAGCACGAGCCGCCGCGCACGGCCGTCAACGCGGACAACGCCCCCGGCTACGACTCGATCGCGTTTGAGGTGGAGAACCTGGACGACGCCGTCGCCTGGCTCGACGGCAAGGTCGCCTGGGTTGACGAGCAGATCAACTGGAAGCACCCCAACGGCACCTGGTACCGCTACCGCCCGTTCCACGACCCGGACGGCAACATGCTGTACGTGACCGAGCCGCACCAGTCGGAGGCCACCTCATGACCGGGCACGCGGCGCCCGGCACGGCGCTGGACGGCCGGGTCGCCATCGTGACCGGCGCGGCCCGCGGCATGGGCGCGGCGCACGCGTACGCGCTGGCCGCCCGCGGCGCCGACCTGGTGCTGGCCGACCTCGACGTCGTCGAACTCGACGCGACCGCCGCCGCCATCCGCCGGGAGACCGGGCGGAAGGTGGAAACCCTCGCCCTGGACATCACCGCACCCGACGCCGGCGAGCGGCTGGTGAGCGCCGCCGTCGAGCATCTGGGCGGACTGGACATCCTGGTCCACAACGCCGGCATCATGCACGACTGGAAGGGCCTCGAGCAGACACCGGCGGAAAACCTGTCGCCGTACTTCGCCGTGAACGTGCTGGCCCCGTACGCAATCACGCGCAGCGCGGTCGCGGCGCTGCGCAACAGCGCGGCGCCCCGCATCATCTTCATCTCGTCCCAGTGGGGCCAGGTTCCGGACGGCCACTCGTACGGGTACATGGCCTCCAAGGCGGCCCAGCTGTCCATCATGAAGGCGTTGTCGAAGGAGCTGGTCACGGACGGCATCCTCGTCAATGCGGTGGCGCCCGGGGCCGTGAAGACCCGCATGGTCCCGGACGAGGCGTATGAGGAGGAACTCGCCGCCGTGCCGCTGGGCCGGCTGGCCGACCCGGCGGAGATTGCCGCGGCCGTCGCGTTCCTGGCCTCCGACGCCGCTGCCTTCATCTCCGGACAGACCCTCGGCGTCAATGGCGGCGCCCTCGTACCAGGCGTTTGACGCCCGAAAGGAAATCATGACCACCACAGCAGAAACCACCCGCCCGGCCACCGCCACGAAGCGCGAGCTGGCCGAGGCCGCCATGCGCCGCTCCTGGTTCCCCGTGGCGCGCATCGTGGACCTGGACCGTCCGCAGACGGCCACCCTGCTCGGGACGAATCTCGTCATTTACCGCGCCGGCAACGGCACCGTGGCCGTGCAGGATCGGCGGTGCCCGCACCGCGGCGGCGACCTGTCCAAAGGTGAGGTCCACGAGGCCTCGATCGGTTGCCCGTACCATGGCTGGGAGTTCGCCGCCGCGGACGGGGCGTGCGCGCGCATCCCGTCGCTGGCCGACCAGGGCAAGATCCCGGGCCGGGCGGCCATCAAGACGTACCCCGTCGAGCTGCGCTACGGCCACGTGTGGACCGTGCTGGAGGACCCGATCCGGGACATGTACGACGTCGAGCGGTGGCGCGACTTGGACCTCGAATGGCTGGCCGGCCCGAAGATGGACTCCGCCGTCGGGGTGGGCATCACCATCGAGAACTTCCGCGACGTGGCCCACTTCCCGTTCGTCCACAAGGTCTCCATGGGCCCCTCCCCCGAGGTCGTGGAGCCGCTTGACGTCACCCGTGAGGGACTGGACATCAAGATGGAGCGCCCTCTGAACGCGTCCACCGGTGAATGGGCCGAGGACGGGGACGCGATGATGTACTACGAGTGCTCCGCGCCGGGCCTGGCCACCATCACCTACGACTATGAGCGCCTGGGCCACCGGATCGTGGCAGGGTTCCCCTGCCCGGTGGACTACGAGACCGTGGTGATCTTCTGGGGCGTCGCCAACGAGGTCGGCTACAAGGGTGCCGGCCTGGACGAATGCCTGCGGGTGGAGGAGATGGTCTACCGCGAGGACCTGCCGATCGTGGACGGGATCGAGCCGCGCGAGATCCCCTGGGACGCCGAGGTGCAGGAGTTCTCCGTGCCGGCGGACATGTTCACGCTCAACTACCGGCGCTCGTTCGTGGAGTTGATGAACCGGGTGAAGGACGACAGCCATGACTACGCTGCAGTCTGAGCCCGACCTGGCCCTCCTTTCGGTTCCGGAGGATTCGGCGCCGGGGGCGACGCTGGAGGTGCGCGTGCTGGCCGCCCGCCGGGAGGCGGAGGCGGTGACGTCGTTCGAGTTCGCCCGCCCCGGTGGCGGGCTCCTGCCCGCCTGGGCGCCGGGGGCGCACATCGACGTGCACCTGCCCTCCGGCACGGTGCGCCAGTACTCGCTGTGCGGGGATCCCGCCGACACCGGCACGTACCGGATCGCCGTGCTGGAACTCCCCGCCGGCCGCGGCGGCTCCGTGGAGGCGCACCGGGAGCTGCGGCCCGGGCAGACGCTGCGCATCGGCCTGCCGCGGGAGAACTTCGGGTTGGCCGAGGCGGAGCGCTACGTGTTCATGGCCGGCGGCATCGGCATCACGCCGCTGCTGCCCATGATCCGCGAGGTCGCCCGCCGCGGCCGGCCGTGGCGGCTGGTCTACGGCGCCCGCTCGGCCGATCATTTCGCGTTCCTGCCGGAACTGCACGGGATCGACGGGGCGTCGGGCCGCGCGTCGGTGGAGCTGGTAGCCCAGGACACCGACGGGCACCCCGACCTGGCCGCCATCGTGGCCGGCAGCGATGGCGCGGCCGTGTACTGCTGCGGGCCGGGCGGGCTGATGGACGCCCTGGCGGACCAGATGGATCGCGCCGGCCGGTTGCCTGACCTGCACCTTGAGCGCTTCGCCCCCGCAGCCCCGGCGGTCCGGTCGAACGACGACGGCGGCAGCGGCTCCGGCGCGTCCGTCGCCGACGGCGCGTTCCAGGTCGAGCTCGGTCGCAGCGGCCTCGTCGTCGACGTCGCCGCCGGCGTGACGATCCTCGAAGCGGTCCGCGCGGCCGGCGTCGACCATCCCTCTTCCTGCGAGATGGGGTTCTGCGGCACCTGCGAGGCGAAGGTCATCAGCGGCGAGGTGGACCACCGCGACGACCTCCTCACCGAGCAGGAACGGGCCGCCGGCACATGCATGATGCTGTGCGTGTCCCGGGCCAAATGCGCCCGGCTGGTCTTGGACCTCTGACTGGGCCACCGCCGCAGCGCCTACCGGCTCCCCGCGCCGCTAGGCTTAGGCTCATGGCTGAGTACCTGCTTGACGACCTTGACCGTTCCATCCTGCACGAGCTGGAACAGGACGGGCGGCGCGCGTTCCGCGAGATCGCGCGCAACGTCGGCACGTCCGAGGCCACAGTCCGGACCAGGGTCAAGCGGCTCCAGGAGCACAACATCCTGCGCATCGTCGCCTTCGCCGACCCGCAGCAGCTCAGCCAGTCCCAGCTGTGCCTGACCCTGATCAAGGTCCAGCCGGCGCACTTCGACAAGGCGGTCGAGGCCCTCTCGGCCATGCCTGAGGTGACATATGTTTCCACGGTCATGGGCCGCGCGGACCTGTGCGTCGAGGTCATGTGCCGTGACAACAATGAGCTGTGGGATTTCCTGCGCCGCAAGGTGGAGACCATTCCCGGGGTCAGCGACACCGAGAGCATGATGATCCTCAAGGTCCACAAGCTCCGGTACGGGGCTCCGGTCGCCGGGTAGGCGGGTGGTGTCATGTTCCTCGATCGAAGCAAGCGCCCGGGTGACATCCCGCCCCCGGCAACCCCGGACGAAGTCGCCGCGGGCTTTGCGGTGCCGTTGCTGACGCTTGTCGATCAGGATTCGGTCGAGGAGGCCAGCGCCGGCAAGGGGTGGGAGACAGGGAACGGCCACCCTGTCATGGAGGTGGCATCGCTGTCGTACACCCTGTGGCGCAACCCCGCCGACCTTGACGATCCGGTGAACCTGGCAGAACTCCCCGACGAGGTGCGGGCAACCCTTGACACCGAACCGCCATGGCCGCTGCCACCATGGATCGTCCAGTGGCGGGCCCGGATGCGGTACCCGCTGCTGTGGGAGGCGGTGCGCACCACGCACATCAGCGATGGTTCAACGTGGCGCACCCCGGAGCTGGCACTGGTCGATCACGTCAACTACATTGTCATGAACATTTTTCGCGACGAACGGGTCCGCGGCGAGTTCCCCGGGGACCTGTTCGACCCGGTGACCGAGGCGTGCATCGAGCATGGGGTGCCAATCGTCATTGATGGCGTCACCGTCCCGGGGCTGCGGATCGATACCGACCCGCACGTGCTCGGTTTGGGCGCCGATCTCGGCGACAAATTCCTGACCGCCGTTCTCGCGCGCCGGGACCTGCCGTTCCTGCGACTCGAATTCGCCACGCGGCGTTCGCCTGCCCCAGATTGACCGGCCGGGTCCCTTCGTGGCCGCCGCGGACCGACGTAGGCTACCGGCATGGACATCATTCTGGTACCCGGGTTCTGGTTGGACGCCTCGTCGTGGGCTGACGTCACCCCACCGCTCGTCGCGGCGGGGCATCGCGTGCACCCGCTCACGCTGCCGGGGCTGGAGGCGGTCGACGCGCCACGGGCGGGCATCGGGCTGCGCGACCACATCAACGCGGTCGTGGCCGCAGTCGACGCCATCGATGGCCCGGTGGTCCTCGTCGGCCACTCCGGCGGTGGCGGCATCATCCACGGTGCCGTCGACGCACGCCCGGACCGGGTGGCCCGCGCCGTGTACGTGGACAGCGGGCCGCTGGCTGAGGGCGCGTCCATCAACGATGAACTGCCGACCGACGGCGACGACGTCCCGCTGCCACCGTGGGACGGTTTCGAGGACGCCGACCTGGTCGACCTGGATGACGAGCTGCGGGCCATGTTCCGAACCCGGGCCGTCCCGGAACCGCGCGGCGTGGCCCAGGACGCGCAGCACCTCCATGATGAGCGCCGCTACGACGTTCCGGCCACAGTCATCGCCTGCGAGTTTCCGTCGGCGGTGCTCACCGAATGGATCGAGGCCCGCCACCCATACGTGGCGGAGCTGGCACGCATCCACGACGTCGAGTACGTGGACCTGCCCACCGGGCACTGGCCACAATTCACCAGGCCGGCCGAATTGGGTGCCGTCATCCTGGCGGCCGTCGACCGGGTCTCGTAGGTTCCTGCCGATGGTCGAGTCGGTCGGGTATTGTGCGGCGGGGGCATCGCTGTGCGGTCACTGGCCGTTGTCGTGGCCGTGGGGGCCGGGCGGGTTCCGGTCGTCGTGCTGGTTGAGGGCGTCGAAGATCCATTCCGGGATCAGGGGTGGGGTGGTTTCGGGCGGGTCGGGCGGGTAGTAGCGGCCGGAGGGAGCCTGCCAGCCGGGTTTGCCGTGTCCGTCCCGGCTGGGGATGGGGCGCCAGGCACGGATGGCGGGCAGGTCCGCGCCCGGGGGTGGCCGGTTTCCGTGCTTGTCCTTGCGGTCGGCGAGGTGCTTGAGCAGGTGGTGGGCTTTGCAGAGAGAATGCAAATTCTCGATGACGGTGGGCCCGCCATCCTCCCAGGCGAGGATGTGGTCAATCTCGGTCACGGTGGCCGCTGCCGAGCAGCCCTTGAACGTACAGGTCCCGTCGCGAGTCCGCAGCCGGGCCCGCATGACCGCCGATACCCGGTACCTGTCCGGGTGCAGGTCCAGGGCAATGCCTGTGACCGGATCCGTGAGGACCCGCAAGAATGATGGCGCGTTCCCGGCCAGGGCCCGGGCGATCGAGGCCGGCACGGGGCCTCCGCCGGCGACCTGGCCGGGTTCGTTCGTGACCCCGAGCAGGGACAGGAAGGGGACGGTGACCAGGATTTCGGCTGCAGGCAGCGGGCCCAGGTGCGGGTCGATGACGGTTCCGTCGTCGGTGACCACCACGCTGGGGCCGAGGGTGCCGTCCCCGGCGTTGAGTCGGCGTGGCACACCCTGGCCGAACAGTGCCTGGACGGCGGAGTCGAGGCGGCGTTGGGTCAGGGTGCGGATCTCGTCGGGGTGGGCCAGGGCGCGGGCGATGGCGGTGTGCCGGTTGAAGATCGCTTCGGCGGCTTCGGTGGGCAGGTACATGCGGAGGATGGACATGCCGTCGTCGGCGGTGTGCAGGCTCATCCGCCGATCCTCCCGGGCCGCGGTCGCGGCGGCCTGGATGCTGTCGGGGAAGCGCCGGGCCCGTTCCTTCTTCGCAACCCTGGCGAACTTCGCAATCGTGACCCCGGCCTCCGCCAGGCCCAGCAGGAACGCCTCGAACCCGGCCACCGTGTCCGGGTTGGTGCCGGGAGTGCCTGCGGAGTCGACCTCGTCAAGGAGGCGCAGCGTGTGGGCCCAGTCGATCCGGCCTTCCCGCAGTGCCCGGTATACGGCCGGGTGGTCACGGACCAGGGTGGTGCAGTGGCCGGTGAGGGCGCCGGCGGTGCCGGCGGGCAAGTCGAAGACGGCACCGAGTTCGCCCCGGGCGCCGGTGGCCGCCACGGACGCCTGCCACGCGTCGAGGTGTTCGGCTCCGGCCTCGGCGCACGCGGCCGTGGCGAGCCGGTCGACCAGGGCGGCCTTGAGGGCGGCCAGCGCGTCCTCGATGCGTCGAATCTGCCCGAGCTCGGCCACCGTGGCGTCGTACACGTCCCGCACAGCCCGCAACCGGGTCCACGGTTCGGCCAGGGCCAAGGCCGGGATCGTCTCGGTGCCGTCGGCAAGGGCGGCGGCGAGCATTCCGCTGACCCGGGTGCGGGCGTCCGTGAACGACTCGACCGGAAAATCCCGGACCGTGGCATGGAGGGCCGCCAGACCGGCGCTTTCCGGTCCGTCACTCATGTGACCCCGATCCCCGGGGTCAGTCACCGGGATGCTCATACATCAATTCTTATCATGATGCCAATTTATGTCAATAGTTTCGAATCTATTCAAGCCATCTGATGTTCCGCATTGGTCACTGATCCCCTTCCTTTGCGGCGATGTACGCTAGTGCTATGCACACCAATATCCACAAGTTGTGTGCTAATCTGTGGAGGAGGAGCTACGCGGGTCTCGACAAGCTGGACCACCGGGGAGGCGGCCAGCGGCATGGAATCACGGCTCGCGAGAGATGCCGGCGAGCCACAACCCGCACGGTTGCAACGGGCTCCCGCCCACGCCGCGACAGCCCGGACTCTCCAGCGGCACACCGCAGCCGGGACACCGGTCCGCGTTCCACAACTCTTCGCGTCGCGCATACACGTCCTCGACCACCTCGCAATCACAGTCTCCGCCGATCGTGTCCAGCAGGCGTTCAAGACCGGTGAAGCTGCTGGAGTACCTCGCCAGGTAGAACCCGGTCCACCCCAGGTCGTTCTCGCAGCCCTCCAGCATCACCATGCGCTGCACGAAACACGGCAGGCACTCGTTCGGTTCCGGCGTCATCATTTCCCGGGCCAACTCGTTGACACTGCGGTCCACGTCAATGGCGGACATCTCTTCCATGGGGATCCTCTCGACACACCCATGGTCGCGAGGATCGGTTCCTCACTCCATGGCTCGGCGGACACCTGTGCACAAGCACAGCCGCGCCGACCGCTGTGGAGGGCGCCGCCGTCGGGCACCCCCAGCGAACAACCTGGGGCAACGACCCCATAGAATCGAGGCATGGTTACCGGTGACATCACGTTCCACACCCGCAAATGGGTCCGCCCAGAGGACCTGAACGCGAACGGCACACTGTTCGGCGGCAGCCTGCTGCGGTGGATCGATGAGGAGGCGGCGATCTACGCGATCGTCCAGCTGGGCAACGGCAACGCGGTCACGAAGTACATGTCGGAGATCAACTTCGTCTCCTCGGCCCAGCAGGGCGACCTGATCGAGATGGGACTGACGGCCACCGAGTTCGGCCGCACGTCCCTGACCATGCGGGCCGAGGTGCGGAACATGTTCACCCGGCAGTCCATCCTGACCATCGAGAAGATCGTCTTCGTCAACCTCGGGCCCGGCGGCTTGCCGGCCCCGCACGGCTACACCGAGATCACGTACGACCGGGACCGGGTCCCGCACGAGCACCTCCGGCATGTCGAGGAGCCGTCACCTGTTCACGAAGTGTCGTAACACGCGGGTCGCAGACCGACCGGCGGCGGCATGTAGGGCACACTACGCATGTGAGCAACGAACACCCCAGGCGCCCCGTGTGGACTTTCCCCTCCGTCAAACGCGCCAAGGGGATTCGGCCGGGCACACGGACCGGGCCGCTGGTGCGCGGCGTGATTGCCGGCGTCGTCCTGTCCCTTTCGGTGGGGCTGCTCGCCGTCGGAGGGGCACTTGCCGCAACTCCCCCACCGTCAGCCGCTCCGCAGGCCGTCGCGGTCCACCCGGACGTCAACCGCAACGTCAAGGCATCCCTCGCCGGACACAAATCCACCGCCGTCTGCCCGCCGGCCCGGCCGGGTCATGCCTCGTGCAACTCCGTCAGGGATGAGTTCGTCGGCGGCCCCCTGGCCTCGCCCGCCGCCGTCCCGCTGGGCTACGCGCCGACCGACCTGCAGGCAGCGTACAAGCTCCCCTCCGGGACGGCGGGATCCGGCATGAGAGTGGCCGTCGTCGATGCCATGGACGACCCCACCGCCGAAGCGGACCTCGGCGTGTACCGGGCGAAGTACGGACTGCCCGCCTGCACCACGACCAATGGGTGTTTCACCAGGATCGACCAGCGCGGCGGCACCGCCTACCCGCCCGCCGACACCGGCTGGAGCCAGGAGATCAGCCTGGACCTCGACGTCGTCTCCGCCGCCTGCCCACTGTGCAACATCCTCCTGGTCGAGGCCGACTCATCCTCGCTTTCAGATCTGGGCACGGCCGTGAACATGGCCGTCACCAAGGGCGCCGTCGCCGTCTCGAACAGCTATGGCGCGGCCTCCACGAGTGACGACACCTCCTTCGACGGTTATTTCAACCACCCCGGCGTCGCCATCACGGCCAGTTCCGGCGACAACGGCTACGGCGCCGACTACCCCGCGGCCTCCCAATTCGTGACCGCGGTGGGCGGAACCAGTCTCGTCAAGGACTCCAGCGCCCGGGGATGGTCCGAGGCGGCCTGGTCGGGAACCGGCGGCGGCTGCTCGACGGCGTCGGCCAAGCCGGCCTGGCAGACCGATACGGGCTGCACCACCAAGACCATCAGCGACGTCTCCGCCGTCGCCGATCCGCAAACGGGAATCGCCGTCTACTACGCCGCCAACGGCTGGATGGTCCTGGGCGGGACCAGCGCGTCCTCGCCCCTCATCGCCGCGACGTACGCGCTCGCCGGACGCCCGGACCCCGGCACCGCGCCGGCGGGGTTCCCCTACAGCCGTCCCGGCCAGCTCAACGATGTGACCTCCGGCAGCAGCGGCACCTGCACCGTTGCCTACCTGTGCTCCGGGGAGGCCGGCTACGACGGGCCCACCGGCCTGGGAACCCCGTCCGGCGTCGGGGCGTTCACCAACAAGCCGATGCCGTCACCGTCCCCCACCCCGTCACCCACCCCGTCACCGTCACCGCCGCCGCGGGCCATCACGTCCGCCGCCGACACCGTCTATGCGGACAGCAGCGGCCGGCTCTTCGACGTTCCCGCCACCGGGGGCGGGACGCTGGGCAGCCCGCGCCAGATCGGCAACGGTTTCAGCAACATCAAGGACATGCACGTCACGGACTGGAACAGCGATGGCATCGCCGATCTCCTGGTCCAGTGGAACTCCGGCCGGGTCAGCGTCTACCTCGGGTCCGGCGGGGGGCTGGCCTATGGTCCGGTCATCGCCACGCAGGGCTGGGCGGGCATCACCCTGACCGTCGGCAAGTGGTCGAAGGCGGCGCCGTATCCGTGGCTGGTCGGCACGAACGCCGCCGGTGGCCTGTACTACTGGGCGAACCGCCACGGCACCGCGGTCGACGCCGCCGTGCAAATCGGCCGGGGCTGGACCGGCCTGAAGATCACCCAACTCGACTTCGACGGCGACGGCAACCAGGACCTGCTGGTGCGGACCACGGCCGGCACCCTCCTGCTCTACCGCGGCAATGGCGCCGGCCAGGTCGTCAGCGAAACGCGCAGGACCATCGGGTCCGGGTGGCAGGGCTTCGATTCGCTCGATCCGGTCCCCGGTTTCACGGGCACCGGCAGCCGGGGCCTGACCGCACGCAATACCGGCACCGGCCTTCGCTACTACTACCCGATTCACAACGGCACTTGGGGGGCCCGCGTGGTCCTGGGTGGCAGCTGGAAGGGGCTCACGCTCGCCGACTGACGCCATCGCCGAGGGGCAGCCCGCACGGGGCGTAGGACACCGCGGCACGATCCGCATCATGCATGCACCCATTCGACGGGGCTGGCGGTTGTGCATGCGCTCATGGCGATAGATAGGTTACCTAACATAGGGTGGCAAGGCCGCGCGTGGTTCAGATCACCATCGCCCGGCGTCGTTCCCGAACGCCGCCGCCACCGCGCCGACTGCCGACCGGCAGCATCAAGACTAGGAAGAGCCGCCCGTGACATCGGAATACCTTGCGTCCGCAACAATGCAGCGCCCTCATGAACCCCAGTTGGAGCGCACGCTCGGGCTCGGATCAGTAGTTCTCTTCGGCCTGGCCTATATGGCGCCCCTGATCGTGCTGGGGACGTTCGGGATCATCGCCGTGGCCAGTGGCGGCGCCGTGCCGGCGTCGTACCTGCTGGCCCTGGTGGCCATGCTCTTCACCGCCCAAAGCTACGGGCGCATGGCCAGGGCCTTCCCGACCTCCGGCTCGGCGTACACCTACGTGCGGCGCTCGATCGACTCCCGGGTCGGGTTCCTGGTCGGCTGGGCGGCCATGCTGGACTATTTCTTCCTGCCGATGGTCATCTGGCTCATCGGGGCCTCGTTCCTGCAGGCGCAATTCCCGTTCGTTCCGTTCTGGATGTGGATCATCGGATTCATCCTGGCCACCACCGTGCTGAACATCCTGGGCATCGTGGTGGCCGAGAAGGCCACGCTGCTGCTGATGGCCTTCCAGTTCCTGGTCATCATCTTGTTCGTGGCGCTGTCGATCGCGAACATCGCCGGCCACCGCGGCGGCGGCGCCTTGTTCTCCCTGACGCCGTTTGCCAATTCCGGCACCAACCTGACCATGATCTCGGCCGGGGCGGCCATCGCCGCATACTCCTTCCTGGGCTTCGACGCCGTGACCACCTTGGCGGAGGAGACGAAGAACCCGCGCCGGACGCTGCCCCGCGCCATCATGCTGGTCGCCCTGGCCGGCGGCGTCGTGTTCGTGGTCATCAGCTACTTCACCCAACTGGTGCACCCCGGCAGCGACTTCCACGACCCGTCCTCGGCGGCCTTCGAGATTGCCGGGGACATCGGCGGCAGCCTCTTCAGCGCCGTCTTCCTGGCCGGCCTGGTGGTCACCCAGTTCGCCTCCGGCATCGCCGCCCAGTCCAGCTCGGCCAGGCTGCTGTACGCGATGGGGCGCGACGGCGTGCTGCCGCGCCGGTTCTTCGGCTTCGTCCATGCGAAATTCCGGACCCCCGCCCTGAACATCCTGTTGACCGCCGTCGTTGGCCTCATCGCCTTGTTCCTTGACGTGAGCACGTCGACGTCGTTCATCAACTTCGGCGCCTTCGTCGCCTTCACC
Organism: Specibacter cremeus; assembly: GCF_003946885.1. Lineage (GTDB taxonomy): Bacteria > Actinomycetota > Actinomycetes > Actinomycetales > Micrococcaceae > Specibacter > Specibacter cremeus. The sequence continues at coordinate 30,648 of NZ_RWKQ01000026.1, forward strand.
ATGGTCAATGTCTCGACCATCGCGCACTACATTCGCCAGCGCAGGGAAGGCAACCGCCTGCCCGTGCTCTGGTACGTGGTGGTTCCCGCCATCGGCGCCGTGGTCTGCGCCTACCTCCTGACCAGCCTGGACGGCAACGCCCTGGTGCTCGGCATCTCCTGGCTGGTCGTCGGCGTCATCTACCTGGCCGTCCTGACCCGTGGGTTCCGCAGGCCCACGCCGCAGATGGACCTGGCCTAGGCCCCCGGCGCGGGCCGGGACGCCTGGAACCGCTCGATTCGCTGCACCCCGGACCGCACGGCCTCCAGCCCGGCCGCGAAGCTCAACCTGACGTGGCGCCGCCCGGCCGCCGAGTCATCGAAGTCGGCGCCCGGCACCAGGGCCACGCCCTCGGCCTCCAGCAACGCGGCACAGTACCCGGCCGCATCCGCGAACCCGGAGGCCGCGGGCCCAAGGTCGGCGTACAGGTAGAACGCGCCGTCGGCCGGCGCCGCCCCACCCCAGCCCAGCCGGTCCAGGGACGCCAGCAGGAGGGACCGCGTCCGGGCGAACTCGGCCACGGACGCGTCGGCCTGCGCGTAGGACGCGTCACTGAACGCCTCGACGGCGGCGATCTGCGCCGGCGCGGGCGGGCACAACGCGACATTGCCGGCGAGCGCGTCGACGGCGGCGACCAGGTCGTCCGGCACCAACGCCCAGCCCAGCCGCCAGCCCGTCATGCCCCAGTACTTGGAGAAGCTGGAGATCACGGTGCCGGAGCGGTCCAGCTCCCACGCGCAGACGCCGCGCGGGTCCGCGGAACCGGCGGCGGGGTAGGTGATGCCGTGGTAGATCTCATCGCTGACCAGGCGCACACCCGACGACGTGCACCACGAGGCCAGCGCGGCCAGTTCGGCCCGCGACACCATGGTTCCGGTCGGGTTCGCCGGCGAGGCCAGCACCAGCCCGGCCAGCGGCCCATGCTCGCCGACGGCGGCCTCCAGCATGGCCGGGGTGGGCTGGAAGCGGGTGTCGGCGCGGCAGTCCAGCTCCACCACCTCGATGCCGAGCGCGCGCAGGATGTTCCGGTACGCCGGGTACCCGGGCCGGGCCAGCGCCACGCGGTCACCGGGGTTGAACGCGGCGAGGAAAAGCAGCATGAACGCCCCGGACGATCCCGTGGTCACGGCGATGTTCCGCGGCGGCACGTCGAGGCCGTACCAGCGCCGGTAGTGGCCGGCGATCGCCTCGCGCAGGTCCGTGATGCCCAGCGCCGGCGTGTACGTCAGCGGCGTCCCGGCGGCGTGCAGCGCCGCGGCCCGCGCGGACACCCCGCTGGGCGCTCCCCCGCCGGGTTCGCCGGCGCACAGCGAGATGACGTCGCGCCCGGCCGCGCGCAGTTCGGCGACCCGCGCCAGGATGTCCATGACCTGGAACGGCGGAACCTGGGCCCGGTCGGCGACGGTGAGCGGATGGTCCATGCCTGCCTCCTGGATGCGAAGTGGAAGGCACGACGGCGGCGCCCGGCTTCCAGCTTGTCACACCGCGCGCCGGGCCCGGTTTCGCGACTGGCAGGCCTGAGCCGCACGCCTATTCGGCCGCGGCCAACTGCCCGCAGGCGCCGTCGATCTCCTTGCCGCGGGTGTCGCGCAGCGTCGTCGGGATGCCCGCGTCTTCGAGCCGGCGGATGAACTCGCGCATGACGGCCGGTTCCGACGACGTCCAGATGGAGCCCGGTGTCGGGTTCAGCGGGATCGGGTTCACGTGCACCCAGCCGCGGCCGCGCGCGTTGAGTTTCCTGGCCAGCAGCTCGGCGCGCCAGCCGTGGTCGTTCATGTCCTTGATGAGCGCGTACTCGATGGACACGCGACGGCCAGTGCGCTCGTAGTATTCGTGTGCGGCGTCCAGCGCCTCGTCGACCTTCCAGCGCGAATTCACCGGGATGAGCTCGTCGCGCAGTTCGTCGTCCGGCGCATGCAGCGACAGGGCGAACGTGAACGGCAGGTTCTCGTCGGCCAGCTTCTTCATGGCGGGGACCAGGCCCACGGTGGAGACCGTGATGCCACGGGCGCTCATGCCCAGGCCCTCGGGCGCCCCGGCGACCATGCGGTGCACGGCGTTCATGACGCGCTTGTAGTTGGCCAGCGGCTCGCCCATGCCCATGAACACGATGTTGGTGACGCGCTCGGCGTCGTGCTTGCCTGTGCCGTCCGCCGTGCGGCGGGTTCCGCCGAGCCCGCCCTCGGCGATGACCCGGTTGGCCTGCACGATCTGGTCGAGGATCTCGGCCGTGGACATGTTGCGTGTCAGCCCGGCCTGGCCGGTGGCGCAGAACGGGCAGTTCATGCCGCAACCGCACTGGCTGGACACGCAGAGCGTGATGCGGCCGGGATACCGCATCAGCACGGACTCGACGAGGGAGCCGTCGAACAGGCGCCACAGGAACTTGATGGTCGCCCCGTCGTCGGTGGTCAGCCGCTTCACCTCGGTCAGCAGGGGCGGGAACATGGCCGCCACGAGCTCTTCCCGCCCGGCCTTGGGCAGGTCGCTCATCAGCTCCGGGTTGGTCGTGTGGTGCTGGAAGTAGTGCACCGACAGCTGTTTGGCGCGGAAGCCGGGCAGCCCCAGTTCCTTGAGCTTGTCCGCCCGCTCGGCCAGTGTCAGGTCGGCCAGGTGGGCCGGCGGCTGGGTGACGCGCGGCTTCGACGCGAACTGCAGCTGCGGCCGGCCATCGGCGCCCATGGCCTGCTTCCACCCCTCGGGCGTGGGACGCACCTGGGCGCGGCCCTCCCGACGGGCCCGGGATTCGGACATGCGGCGCTCGGCCTCGTGGCGCGTGCCGGCCGCCTCATGCCGCGTCTCGCGGTCGGGGCGGTGCGCCACCGCCTCGGACGTGCGGCTGCGGTGGTGCTCGGGGGTGTTTTCGAGGGGAGTCATCCCTTCCATTGTCCACTATCCGGGCAGGTGGGCGGCGGGCCGCGTCGGCCCGGGGTCCCTACACGACGCTNACTGGTCCTGGCATGGCCGGGAAACCGACGCCACGACCGCCGTCGAACGCGTCTATGCCACGGTGAGCGCGGAGATCGTGGACGGCACAATGCCCGGCGGCACCCTGGTCACCGAGGGCGAGGTGGCCGCACGGTTCAAGGTCAGCCGCACACCCGTCAGGGAGGCGTTCCTGCTGCTGGAATCGCAGGGCCTGCTGCGGCTGTTCCCCAAGAAGGGCGCCCTCGTGACCACGCCCAACGCGACCGAAACCGCCCACCTGCTAACGGCACGCATCATGCTTGAATCGCGCGCCGTGGAACTGCAGGCCCGTGGCGGGCAACCGGCGGCCGGGGACGACCTGGCCGCGCTCCTGGACGTGCAGCGCGACGCCGCCGCCCGATCCGACGTGCCGGCGTTCGCCCGGGCCGACCACCAGTTCCATGCCCGCGTCGTGGCCGGCTCCGGCAACCCGATCATCGACGACTTCTACGCCCAACTCGGCCCGCGGCTGGCCCGGCTGACATGCCTGACGGTGCAGGCCAACACCGCCGCGCTGCTGCGCTTCGTCGACGAGCACGCAAGGCTGGCCGCCCTGTTGGCCGCCGGCGACGCCGCCGGCTACGAGTCGCTGCTCAGGCGCCACGTCGGCGCCTGACGGCCATACCCCCCAGTTTCAAAGGACAGTGATCTTCATGCGCGCCCGCGCCGCATCATGGCAAGCCGCGTCATGGCAAGCCGCGTCATGGCAACGGGTGGCCCCCGCGGTGGCAATGATGGCCTGGGGAGGGAACCACTTCACCCCCTTGCTGAGCCTGTACCGGGACATCGGCCACTACTCGGTGCTCAGCGTCGACCTGTTCCTGGCCACGTACGTGGGCGGGCTCGTCCCGGGCCTGCTGGTCGCAGGCCCACTGTCGGACAGGTACGGGCGCAAGCCGCTGGCCGCCGTCGGCGTCGGCCTGGGCATCGCGGCCAGCGTGGTGCTGGCCCTGTTCTTCCGCAGCGAGGCGCTGATGTGCGCCGGCCGCGTGCTGGCCGGCCTCGGCGTCGGGATCGGGATGGCCGTGGGCACCAGCTGGCTGAAGGAGCTGTCCACGCCGCCGTTCGACACGACGGCGGACGACACGGCCGGTGCCCGCCGGCCGTCGCTGTCGCTGACGCTCGGTTTCGGGCTGGGCGCCGGCGTGTCCGGGGCACTGGCCCAGTGGGGGCCATGGCCGACGACGACACCGTACGCCGTGCACATCGCGCTCAGCCTGGCGGCCCTGGCGGCACTTGCGGGCGCCCCCGAGACCGTCCGAAAGCGCGCCACCACCACCTCGACAAGGCGCGGCTCGCTGCTCGCCGACCTGCGGGTGCCGCTGGCCGGGCACCGCCGGTTCCGGCAGGTGGTGCTGCCGGCCGCGCCGTGGGTGTTCGCCACGGCGGGCGTGGCCTACGCGGTGATCCCCATGTTGGAGACCCCGCGCCTGGGTGGGATGCAGCTGGGGTACGCGACGCTGCTGACCGTCGTCACGCTGGGCACGGGCGCCCTGGTCCAGCCGTTCACGGCGCGCATCAACCGCCTCACGGGCGGGCGGGCCATGCTCGTCGGCATGGCCGCCATGATCGCCGGGCTGGTGATCGCCGCGGTCAACGCCCACTACCTGTCCCCGTGGGCCGGCGCGGCGGCCGCGGTCCTGCTCGGCGCGTCGTACGGGATCGCGCTCGTGTCCGGCCTCGTGGAGATCCAGCACATCGCCACCGGGGCCGATCTGGCCGGGCTGACGGGCGTCTACTACAGTCTCAGCTACGCCGGGTTCGTGCTGCCCATGGCCCTGGCCGGGCTGGCCGTGATCGCCAGCTACACGGTGTTGCTGGCCGTGGTGGCGCTCATCTGCCTCGGTTGCCTGGTCCTCGTGGCAGTCGGCTTGCGCCGCACGGCGGTGGTGTAGGACGCGGACGACGGCGGCGCGCGGCGCCAGTCCACGAGTCTAGTCCACGAATTCGGACTGCGTCTCGATGAATTCCCACTCCCGCGTCGTCAGCGTGCCGTCGACGACGACGCCGCCGGACGCGGTGACGGCGGCCAACACGTGGTCCGGCAGGGACGCCGCGCCCAGGTTCTCGCGCAGCCATTCCTTCGCGGCCAGGTCCATTTCCAACCACCACAGGTGAATTTCCATTGCCTTGCACCCCCTTGGATGTGCTTCAACCGTAGGCCCGAGGCGGCGTGCGATCAATGGCGGACGCCGTCCGTCGCGACTCGTGCAGGCCGAGCCCAGCCAGGGGCACCCGGAATCCCAGCAATTTTCACGATGCGAAAATCGGATATCCTATTGTGGAATAGATGTGATCCGACTTACACTCGTTGTGTGCCCTCGCTGATGAGGTCACACAAGCGATTGGTTCAGATCGATGCACATTTCCACCCATGCTGCGCTGAAAGCGAGTTCGGCGGCAGCCCAGGGAACCCCGACGGCGAAGCCTCGGGTCCCCTTGCGTACATCTGATCGCCCTGGCGGCGTATTCAGACATCGGCCGCTGCGGGCAGAACCTCGTAGCTGCCAGGCCCGGCACGTACCGCAGTAACTCCCGGTAACGCCTTCATTCCGGCCGGCCGCACCAAGGCCGCCCGTCCTCAAACTCCCTGTGCAGCTACGCGCACCCAAAAACGACTTCCTTAAGTGAGTACGCCCTCATGCAAATCGACCGCGATGCCATTTCACCGGCCGCCGAAACATCCCACCATCACCACGAACACGTCGACCACATCCTGCACTATCCGCCCAGCGGTGACATCCCCGGATTGCCGCTGATCAGCGCGACGCTGTACAACCAAGACCTGGCCCCGACGAAGAAGGAGGGACGGCACTGGAGTTCGTACAGCATCTTCGCCTTGTGGGCCAACGATGTGCACAGCCTGGGAAATTACGGGTTCATCCTCGGACTCTTCGCCCTGGGCCTGGGCAGCTGGCAAATCCTGGTTTCGCTGGGAATCGGCGCGGCCCTGCTCTTCGTCCTGCTCACGTTGTCCGGCTTCATGGGATATAAGACCGGCGTCCCGTTTCCGGTGATGAGTCGCATCTCGTTCGGCATCCGCGGCGCCCAGCTGCCGGCAGCCGTCCGCGGCGCCGTCGCCGTCGTGTGGTTCGGCATCCAGACCTACCTCGCCACCCTGGTGCTGCGCGTCATGCTCATCGCCATGGTCCCCGGGCTCAAGAACCTGGACCATGACTCGATCCTCGGACTCTCCACCCTGGGCTGGATCACGTTCCTCTTCCTGTGGATCGTGCAAGTGGTCATTGTCCGCTACGGCATGGACATGATCCGCAAATACGAGGTTTTCGCCGGCCCCATCGTGTTGATCACCCTGATCGCCCTGGCCGTGTGGATGTTCCTCAAGGCCGGCATGTCCATCTCCTTCTCCACCAGCCACCCGCTCACCGGCGCCACCATGTGGCGCAGCATCTTCGGCGGCGCGGCCCTGTGGGTGACCATCTACGGCACCTTCGTGCTGAATTTCTGCGACTTCACCCGCGCGTCAAAGTCCCGCAAATCCATTGTCAGGGGCAACTTCTGGGGCATTCCGATCAACACCATGCTGTTCGGCGTCATCGCCGTCGTGATGGCCGGCGCGCAATTCAGGATCAACGGCCACATCATCACCAGCCCCTCGGACATCGTCGAGTCGATCCCGAACACCGTCCTGGTGGTCCTGGCCAGCCTGGCCCTGCTCGTGCTGACCATCGCGGTGAACATGATGGCCAACTTCGTGGCCCCGGTCTACGCGCTGAACAACTTCTTCCCGAAGAAACTGAACTTCGCCCGCGCCAGCCTGATCTCCGCCATCATCGGCCTGGTCATCCTGCCCTGGAACCTCTACAACAACCCCGTCGTGATCGTCTACTTCCTCGGCGGCCTCGGCGCCCTCCTCGGCCCACTGTTCGGCATCATCATGGTGGACTACTGGCTGATCCGCAAGACCAAGATCAACGTCCCCGCCCTCTACACCCAGGACGGGTCCGAGCCCTACCACTACCGCGGTGGCGTCAACCCGCGGGCGATCCTCGCGTTCGTCCCGGCCGCACTCATTGCGATCGTGTTCGGCCTCGTGCCGGCCTTCTCCGCGATCTCCGACTTCTCCTGGTTCTTCGGAGCGGGCATCGCCGCCGTGATCTTCTACGTCATCTCCGACCGCACGCCGCAACTGGATGACGTCTCCGGTGAGCCGATCGCCGTCGCGAGCACGCACTGAGCCGCCCCGGGGCTGCGGTCAGCGGCGCGGGATGTTGCGCAGGTTGCTGCGCGCCATGCTGACGGCCTCGCCGGCACCCTTGTTCAGGACGATCTTGGACATGGCCGTGGCGAAGCCGAACACCATCTCCCCTTTGATCTTCGGCGGGATGGACAGCGCGTTCGGGTCGGTGACGAGCTCCACCAGCGAGGGTCCTGGATGCGCGAACGCGGCCCGGTAGGCGTCCTCGACGCCGGCCGGGTCGGTGACGCGCATGGCGTTGAAGCCCAGTGCCGTGGCAACGGCCGCGTAGTTGACGTCCGGCACGTCGACGCCGTAGTCCTGCAGCCCGTCGACGAGCATCTCGAGCTTGACCATGCCGAGCGTGGAGTTGTTGAACACCACCACGTTGATGGGCAGGTTCGCGGCGGCGGCCGTGACGAGTTCCCCGAGCAGCATGGACAGCCCGCCGTCGCCTGAGACGGAGATGACCTGCCGGCCGGGGAACGCGGCCTGCGCGCCGATGGCCTGCGGCAGCGCGTTGGCCATGGACCCGTGCAGGAACGATCCGATGAGCCGGCGGGTGCCGAGCGGGTTGATGTAGCGGGCCGTCCACACGTTGCACATGCCGGTGTCGGCCGTGAAGATGGCGTCCTCCGCGGCGACCGCGTCGAGTACGGAGGCGGCGTATTCGGGGTGGATCGGCACCAGCTTGTCGGCCTTGCGGGTGTACGCGCCGACGGCCTTGTTCATGAGCCGGTCGTGCTTCTTGAGCAGCTGGTCCAGGAACCGGTGGCTTTTCTTGGCCGTGACGAGCGGCAACAGTGCGCGCAGCGTCGGCAGCACGTCGCCGTGCACGGCCAGGTCGACGTCGGTGCGCCGGCCCAGGTGTTCGACGGCCCGGTCCACCTGGGCGGTGCGCGTCTGCGGCAGGAACTGGTCGTACGGGAAGTCGGTGCCCAGCAGCAGCAACAGGTCGGCGTCCTCGATGCCCTCCGCGGCCGCACCGTAGCCGAGCAGCCCGGTCATGCCGATGTCGAACGGGTTGTCGTACTGGATGAAGTCCTTGCCGCGCAGGCTGTGCCCGATGGGCGCGTTGATCCGCCCGGCCAGTTCGATGACCTCGTCGTGCGCGCCCGCCACGCCGGCGCCGGCGAAGATCGCCACCTTGCCGGCGGCGTTGATGGCACCGGCGAGCGCGCGGACGGCGTCGGCGGAGGGGACCAACGACGCCGGTGCCGCCTGGCGCTGCAACGGCGCCGGCGCCGTGGCCGGCAGGCTGGCGATGTCGCCGGGCAGCGTGACGACGGCGACGCCGCGCCGGCCCACCGCGTGCTGGATTGCGTTGTGCAGCACGCGCGGGGCCTGATCGGTGGTGCTGACCAATTCGGAGTAGACGGAACATTCGACGAACAGCCGGTCTGGGTGGGTCTCCTGGAAGTAGCCGGCACCGATCTGCTTGCTGGGGATGTGCGAGGCGATGGCCAGCACGGGCGCGCCGGTGCGGTTCGCGTCGTACAGGCCGTTCATGAGGTGCAGGTTGCCGGGGCCGCAGGAGCCGGCACAGACGGCCAGCTCTCCCGTCAGCTGGGCCTCTGCCCCGGCGGCGAACGCGGCCGCCTCCTCATGCCGGACGTGGACCCAGTCGATGCCGCCGGCGGCCGATCCGCCGGTCTTGCGCACGGCGTCGACGAGCGGGTTCAGGCTGTCGCCGACGATCCCGAAGATCCGCTTCACCCCCGCCGCCTGGAGTTGTTCGATCAACTGGGTGGCAAGTTCCTTCGCCATGGCGGTCCCTCCCGGGGTCGGGTGAATCATGAGCGGACAGCCCCAATATATCCCCGGCGGCTCCCCCGGCTCGCACGCTCGCCGTGGGCCCCTCGCCCCCGTGGGCCCACGGCCGGCGTGTCGGCGGCCGGTCCGGTTCGCAGGCGGGAACGCCGTGCCAGTATTGGCTGGTCATTCGCTTTCCCGCACACCTCACGAGGGGACCCCATGCCCGAATATCCCGGATTCGAACCCGCCCACCCAACCCCGCCCGCACGCCCCGTGGAGGACCTTGTGCGCGGCACGGTCTTTGCGGCCATCGCGATTCCGTTGGGAGTGCTGCTGTGGCTCATCATCTGGAACTTCGGTGTAGTCGCGTCCATTGTCGCGTGGCTGGTGGCCTTCGCGGCCGGGCGGCTCTACGCCTTGGGCGCCGGACACCCGACCCGGAGGGGTGCGTGGATAGTGGTGGCGGTGACAGTGGTGACGCTGGTGCTGGCCTTCCTGGGCGGCATGTGGCTGGACATGGTGAAGGAATTGGGACTGAACCCGGTCGATGCGGTGTTCGACACCGCCACGTGGGGCCTCTTCGCGGACAACCTCACGAACAACGCGGAACTGTGGAGCGCCTACACGAAGGACATCCTCATGGCCGCCGCGTTCTGCGCGCTCGGCTGTTTCTTCACCCTCCGCCGGATATTTGCCGCCAGTGCAACAAGTTAGTGCTATGACCGGCTAGGTTCACAGCACTAGGCTGCCGGGCGCGGCCGGGGCGCTACCCGCCGGCGATGGACTGGATGACCATGACCTCTTGCCCGGCCGCGACGGGCGTGGCCAGGCCGCGGCCGCGGCGCACGTCGTCGCCGGCCACGTAGATGTTCACGTAGCGGCGCAGCGCCCCCGTCTCGTCGCGGACGCGCCGGTCGAACACGGGGAACTGCCCGCCGATCGCGTCCAGCAGCCCGGCCACCGTGGTGTCCGCGTCGTCCACGCTCAGCCGCAGCTCCGCCTGGTCCCCGGTGAACTGCCGCAGCAGGCTGGGCACCAGGACGGTGACCTCACCAGCCATGGTGGCACCTCAAAGCAGCGCCGCGCGCACGCACAGCACATCCGGCAGGTGGGCAATGACCTCGCTGAACGTGGCCCCCTCGTCGGCGCTGGCGTACACGGACCCGCCGCGGGTGCCGAAGTACACCCCGACCGGGTCGGCCGTGTCCACGCATGCGGCGTCGCGCAGCACCACGTTGTAGTCCGGTTCCGCCAAACCGGCACTCGACGGCGTCCAGGTCGCGCCGCCGTCGTCCGTCCGGTGCACGGCCAGCCGGCCGTCCGGCGGGATGCGTTCGCCGTCGGCCTTGATCGGGATGACCCACGCGGTGCCCGAGCGGCGCGGGTGCGTCAGGATCGTGAAACCGAAGTCCGTGGGCAATCCATCGGCGATCGAGACCCACGTGTCCGCGTTGTCGTCGGAGCGGTACACGCCGTGGTGGTTTTGCGCGTACAGCGTCGTGTCGGTGTTCGGGTCGCGGGCCACCTTGTGCACGCACTGGCCGAATTCGGGCATCGGGTCGGGCATGAAGTACGCGCTGATGCCCGTGTTGCGCGGCGTCCACGTGCTGCCGCCGTCAAGACTGCGGTACACGCCGCCGGTGCTCATGGCCACGTGGATGGTGTCCGGGTCGGCCGGGCTGGGCAGCACGGTGTGCGCGGCCGCACCGCCGAATCCGGCACCCCACTCGCTGCGGTGCGGGTGGTCCCACAGGCCACGGTTGAGCTCGAAGTGCTCGCCGCCGTCGGTCGACTTCCACACCGAAATCGGCTCGCAGCCGGCCCAGACGACGCCGGGGCGCCCGGCCGCGTCGGGCAGGATCTGCCACACCCGCTCCAGCGCCGCCTCGGTGTCCGCCGGGAACGTGATGGCCCCGTTCTCGGGCTCGTCCCACGTGGCGCCCAGATCGTCCGTGTGCGCCACGGTGGGGCCCCAATGCTCGCTGCGCACCCCGACCAGGACGCGCGGGCTGCCGTTCCTGGTGTCGATGCCGATGCTGGGGATCTCATTCATGAGGAAATGCGGGCCGGTGAAGTCGAACCGGACGCGGTCGGTGCTGGTGCCCAACCACAGCCCCTTCTTGGTGCCGACCGCAAGCAGGGTGGTGCCGTCTGGATGTGCGTCATTGCTAGCCATTGGTTAATTCGACCACCGCACGGCACCGGCGGCAATGGGTAGCGGCGGGCGGATTTCGGCCGGACCCTACAGCAACGCGTCAGACCTTGGACAGAGCGCTCCCCTTGTGCATGGCGACGTGGTCCGTCTTGTCACTCTTGATCTCGTATTGTGGATCGTCCTCGGTGCAGTGCCGCGTGTGACCCTTGTAGTCGGTGTCCTCCGTGTGCACCTTGGTGATGGTGCCCGAGACGTGCCCGGCCTCGGAGTTCCATGTCACATGGTCCCCCACCTTGAATTTGGCGGCCATCGGGGCTCCTCCCTCACGGGGCGCCGGGCATGGGCCCCACATCATGGTAACGCTCCGCCTCCGGCAGGGCCGGCGCCCGCAACTCGTCCACGCGCACCATGACCACGCCGCCGACGATGAGCACGCCTCCCAGCAGCTGCACCAGGCGGGGCAGCTCGCCCAGCAGCAGCCACGCCCACACCACGGCGAACAGCACCTCGAACAGCGCCAGGAAGGAGCCCACCTTCGAGCCGAGCCCCCGCGTGGCCACAATGCCGGCCACATAGGCGAATACCGTCGTGACCAGCACCAATCCGAGGATGGGCACGAGCCAGTGGACATGCCGGCCGGCGAACACCGGACTGGCGGTGGAGAACTGCAGCGGCATGATGCCCGCCAGGCCCAGCACAAGGATCAGTGCGGCACCCGTGAACATGCCGCCGCCGGCCATGAGGATCGGCGGGACGTTGTCATTGCTGCGCGCCGACATGAGGAAGAAGACGGCCGAGCACACGGCCGCGGCCAGCCCCCACAGGATGCCGGTCACGCTGATCCGCTGGCTGCCGGCCAGGTCGAGCACCAGGACCAGCCCGGTCATGGCGAACACGGCGCCGAGGATGGTCAGTGCGCGCGGACGGTGCCGGGTGGTCAGCCAGGCCCAGCCCACCAGCAGCACGGGCGAGAGGTATTCGAGCAGCAGCGCCACGCCCACGGACAGGTGCGCGACGGCGTTGAAGTAGAACAGCTGGCACAACGCGATCGGCACCACCCCGTACATGGCGATGCGCCCCAGCGACCGCTTCACGGTGGGCCACTGGCGTACCAGCGTGATGATCACGGGGACCAGCAGGACGACGGCGGCGCCGCCAATGCGCGCCGCGACGGCCGCCCCCGGGGACCAGCCCGCCTCGAACAGCGACTTCGCGAACGGTCCCGACAGGGCGAACGTGGCGGAGGAGGCCAAGGCGAACAGGAGCGCCGGGGACGTGCGCGTGCCAACCGTCGGGACGGGGAGCGTTCGGGCGGAGATGTTCTGGGCGGAGATGTTCTGGGCGGTGGCCATGCGTGATCCAAGCTGTCATGAGTAAAAGGAGTTATACTAATGACAGTACGCCCGGGAAATGTCAGGAGTCAACATGGTCTTTGCCCATGACACGGAGGCGGCCCTGGCATCGACGGCCAACCTCATCAACACGGCCGTGCCCGGCGTGCCCGGACTGGACTCCGTGGCGGATCTCGACCGGTTCGTGAAGCAGGAGCAGTTCAGCGGATCGCGGGAGCATTCGGCAGCGGAGCTGCGGGCCGTGCAGGACATGCGCACGGAGCTGCGCACCATCTGGACGGCGGATGAGGACGCGGCCGTGCACATGGTGAACGGGCTGCTCGCCCGCGCGAACGCGCTGCCGCAGCTGGTGCGCCACGATGCCTTCGACTGGCACCTGCACGCCACGGCGCCCGACGCGCCGCTGGCCCTGCGCATGGGCGTGGAGGCGGCCATGGCGCTCGTCGACGTGTTGCGCAGCAAGGAGCTGGACCGGTTGAAGGTGTGCGCGGCGGAGGACTGCGACGCCGTGCTGATCGACCTGTCGAAGAATCATTCCCGCCGGTACTGCGATACCGGCAACTGCGGCAACCGGGCCAATGTGGCCGCGTACCGCCGTCGTAAATCAGCACAGGCACCGCAGCCGGCCACCGGCTGACGCACCACGGGGCACCTTGCGGCGCCCCGTGGTACGTCTGCCGGCGGTACGCCTACTTGCTGGTGCCCTGCGACACCGAACCCTGCAGCTGGCGCTGGAAGAGCAGGTAGGCGATGAACACGGGGATGACGGTGATGACGACGGCGGCGAACAGGGAGCCGAAGTCGACGGCATAGCCCTGCTGGCCGGCGAACGCCGCAATGCCCTGGGAGAGCACCCAGTGGTCGTGGTTGGTGTTGATGGCGACCGGGATCAGGTACTGGTTCCACAGGCCCAGGAAGTTGAAGATCGCCACGGAGGCCAGGCCGGGCCTGGCCATGGGCAGCATGACCTGGAAGAACGTGCGCCATTCGCCGGCGCCGTCGATCTGTGCGGCCTCCGCAATTTCGCCCGGCAGCGCCTTGAAGAAGGAGAACAGGAAGAAGACGGTGAACGGCAGCGCAAACGCGACGTACACGATGATCAGGCCCGGCAGCGTGTTCAGCAGCCCGATGTTCTTCAGGATGAAGAACAACGGCACGATGGCCAGGAAGATCGGGAACGTCAGGCCGGCGAGCATCAGGTAGTAGATGAGGCGGGAGCCGGGGAACACGTAGCGGGCCAGGACGTACGCGCACATGGCGCCGAGCACCATGACGATGACCAGGGCGCAGCCCACCACGATGATCGTGTTGATGAAATAGCTGCCGATGCCCGCCTGCGCCCACGCCGTGACGTAGTTCGTGAAGCTCCAGTTCGCGGGCAGGCTGAACGGCGAGGCGAAGATTTCACTCGACGTCTTGAACGAGGACAGCACCGTCCACAGCAGCGGCAGGATCACCAGCAGGGACCAGAACGCCAGGATGACGTGCGAGATGCCGGCGACCGTCTTGTCGCTCTTGGTGGTCTGCGCCGTGCGCTCCACGTGACCGGCCGGGACCTGGGCCTTCTTGGAGAGTTTCAGGGACATGGCTAGGACGCTTCCTTACTGCCGCCGGTGAGCCGGTTCACCAGGAACACGAGGCCGGCGAAGACCAGGGTGACGGCGGCCAAGACCACGCCCATGGCGCAGGCCAGGCCGAACTGGCCCTTCGTGAACGCCGTCGTGAACAGGCGCTGGGACATGACGAGCGTGGAGTTGCCGGGCCCGCCGCCGGAGTTCAGGACCGACATGTAAATGAACGCATCCAGCGCGGCGATGCCCATGTAAATGTACGCCGTCTGGATGTTGTCGCGGATCAGCGGGATCGTGATGCTCACGAGGGTGCGGAACCGGCCGGCGCCGTCAATGCGGGCCGCCTCGAACGTCTCCGCCGGAATGCCCTTGATGGCGGCGATGAACAGGATCATGTAGAAGCCCACGAAGCTCCACACGATGACGAACATGGACGCGATCAACGCCGTGCGCGGATCACCGAGCCACGGATAGGAGGCGAAACCCTTCAACCCGATGCCGGTCAGGATGCCGTTGAGCGGGCCCGAGCTGGGGTCGTAGACCATGAGCCAGATGATGCCGATGGCCACGGCCGGGATGACGTAGGGGAAGAAGGACACCACACGGTAGAAGCTGGAGCCTCGCAGGCCCTTGATCTGGCCGCGGCTGCTGCCGCCGATCGTGACCACGCTCGCCAGGATGAGGCTGAGCACGATCGTGACGAGCGGCAGGAAGATGCCCAGGATGACGCTGTTGCGCACCGCCTTGAGGAAAATGTCGTCCTGGAACAGCTTCACGTAGTTGTCCAAGCCGATGAACGTCATCTTGGGGCTGAACCCCGACCAGTTCGTCAACGAATACCAGACGGCCTGGGCGAACGGCGAGATGACGAACACAACGTAGATCAGCAACGGCACGCCCAGGAAGACGACCATGAAGCTGGCCTTGTCGAGCGTCAGTTTTTTCCGGCGCCGCCGGGCGGCGGCGGGAGCGCCGCCGCCCAGCTTCACTTCAATCGGTGTTTGGGTCACTACTTCACTTCAATCTTTGTAACCGACGAGTCGTTGCGGACCTTGTCGGTGATCTCTTGCAGGCCCTTGGTCAGGCCGGCTGCGTCCAGCTTGCCGTCGAGGAACGAGTTCCAGACGACGAGCTGGTCCTGGTTCATGCCGTACAGGTCGACGAAGTTCCAGGTGAAGATGTTCGTGCCCGCATCCTTGAGCATCTTCGTCTGGGACACCAGCGCCGTGGAGCCGAAGCCGTCCGCGGGAACGGTGTCCTTGACGACCGTCGGTGCCAGCTTCGTCTTGGCGAAATTGGTGGCCGCCTCCTTCGAGAGCATGGTCCGCAGCAGTTCCTTGCCGGCGGCCGGGTTCTTGCTGGTCGACGGGACGATGAACGGCTCGCCGGCCGCGGAGCGGACACCGGTCTGGGGGATCTTCGGGCTGGATGTGACCACCGGCGTCGGGGCGCCCGTCATCTTGAATCCTGCCTTCGTCTGGTCCTTCATCTCGTTTTCGATCCACGATCCGGACGGGTACAGCAGGGCGTCCTGGTTGTTGGACCACTGGGCCTGGGCCGCGGTGAACTGGGTGCCGGAGCCGCCCGGCTTGAAGTAGCCGGCCTTCACCATGGACTCCAGCGCCGCGAACACCTTCTGGATGGGGTCGAGTGACCAGCAGCCCGCCTTCAGGTTCTCCAGGGCCAGGCGCACCGGGTCGCCGCCTTCCTTGATGGCGGACTCGATGGCCATGGTCTGGTAATAGGTGGCCGCTTCCTTGCCCCAGACGAACAGGTACTTGCCCTTGGCCTTGGCCTTGGCGCCGAGGGCCATGGCCTCATCCCAGGTGGTGGGAACCTTCCAGCCGTTCTCCTCGAACAAGCTGGCGGAGTACCAGATGGCGTAGACGGTGAGCACGTAGTTCAGCGCGGCGACCTTGCCGTTGAACGTGCCCGGCGCCAGCACGCCGGCGTACAGCGTGTCGGCAATCTTGGTGCCCTCGAGGTTGTTGGCCTCGGTGACACTCGTCAGGTCCTCGAGCTGGTCCAGGATGGTGCTGAACCCGATGGACTTTGCGCCGGAGTTGTCGATGAGGTCCGGGGGATTGCCGGCGACGAAGCGCGGCTGCAGCTCCTGGGCGATGTCCGTGGACGGGTTGATCTTGACGTTGACGGTCGGGTGGTTCTTCTTCAGGATGGCACCGGCGAAATCAACATAGTCGATGCCGTAGCCGCCCTTGAAGATGACCGCGTCGAGTGTTGAGTTGTCGGCGACACCGAACGGGTTGTTCGCCGACGTGGTACCGGTGGTCTGGCTGCCGGAACCGGTGCCACCGCCGCCGGCACAGGAAGCCAGCGCGCCGCCCATGGGGACCAGGACTGCGGTGGCCAGCGCACCGCGGAGGAAACCGCGACGTTCGACAGGCTTGTTGAGGATGCTCATGCTGTTTTACTGCCTTCCGTTGATGATGCGATGTTGGTTTGTACTGCCTGGTCCTGTCCGGCTCAGGCGTCCCGCCTGAGCCGGCCGGCGTAGCGGTCGACCAGCGCGGTGTTGTGTTCGTCCCCGCCCGGGATGTTTGCCGAGATGTAGATGGGCGGTTCCTTCCCGGCGGTGACGAGCAAACGGACCGTCTCGATGGTCAGCAGCTGGGCGATGTACGCGGCCGTGATGGACGAGACGGCGCCGACTCCGCCGCCGTCGGTTACCTCCAGGGTCGTGTCCCCGAAAGGGGCCCTGTTATCGATAACAATATCGGCCACGTCACACAACCGCATCCCGCTGGGATGTTTCGCCTCCACGGCGTGGGTGTGTTCGAGGCTGGTCACGGCGATCACGGTGTGGCCGTGCGCCTTGGCCGTCAGCGCCAGACCCACGATCGAGCCGTTGACCCCCGAGTTGGACGCGATGATGAAGATGTCGCGCGGATCGACGGGGGCGCCGTCATACAACTCCTCGGCGATGCCGTCCTCGCGCTCCAGGACGGAACCGCGCGATGAGTCCAGGGCGCCAACCCCCCGGCGCCCGTGCAGGACGAGGTCGCGCAGCGCGATCTTGCTCGTGGGGACCAGCCCGCCCGCCCGCCCGGCGATCTCCATGGCGAATGCCTCCGAGTGTCCGGTCCCGAACGCCTGGACGACGCCGCCGGCGGCCACCGAGTCGGCCACGGCCGCGGCGGCCGCGTCCAGCCCGCCGGCCTGTGCCCATGCGGTCAGCGCCTCGAGGCGGGTGAATACCTCACGGCTGTAGTCGACGATCAGGTCAGACATCGGCATTGCTCCTCACGGTTTGGCGTCCGTTGCGGCCGGCCAGCCCGACGCGCGAACTCCGCACGGGCCGCCGATGCGGGGCCACGGCCGTGGCGGATGAGGCCAGTTTCTGGGTGGTTTGGGCGAAGTTGATCTGTGCCACGAGCAGGTAGAGGAGGTCGAGCACCAGCAGCTGGACGTGCTTGGCGGACAGGTCGTCGGGCTGCAGGAACTGTTCGTGGACGCTGGTGATGATGGCTTCATCCGCCGCCTCGGCCAGCGGCGAGGCCGGATTGTTGCTCAGCGCGACGGTCAGCGCGCCGGCCTCCCCGGCCTGGCGGAGCATCTGGATGGTCTCCTCGGTCAGGCCCGTGTTGGAGATGCCGATGGCCACGCAATTGCTGTCCTGGATGGCGGCGCTTGTCAGGCCCGCATGGACCTCGGACCAGTGATGGGCGTTGATGCCGATCCGATACAGCCGCGACTGCATCTCCTTGGCCATCACGGCGCTGCCGCCGATGCCGTAGATGTCAACGTGCGTGCTCATGGCCACGCGGCGGGCGATCTTGTTCATGAGTGCCATGTCCATGATCGCCGCCGTCTCCTGCAGGGAGCGTGTGTGCGCGTTGACCAGGGTGCTCAGCACGTCCGCCGGCGCATCATCGGGGCCGAACGCGCGGCCAATGTCGGCCTTCCACGATTCACGGGCATCGCTGCGGCCAACATCCGAGGCGATGCTGACACGGAACGGCACGTAGCCGGCGTAGCCGAGCATGCGGCAGAAGCGAGTGACGGTTGCCGGCGACGTTCCGGTCTGCTCGGCGAGCTCCATGATGGACAATTCCAGCGGCGCCTTCGGATGCTCGAGCAGGAAGGACCCGATCTTCGCCATGGCGGCGGGCATGTCGGGCAATTTGGCCTGGATCCGGTTCACTACCCCGGCCGCGGTGACCACTGCGGAGGGTGGGGTGAGTGGCGACATATGAAAATCCGTTTCTCGCTAGTGGTCGATGTATGAAAAGTATTATCATGGGCCAATGTTAGTCAAGTCACATTCGGGCACGGAATGGTAACGATGCCGCATCTCCTCGCCATCGACGCCGGCGGCACGTCCACGCGGGCCGTCATCCTCACACGGGCCGGGCAGTGCCTCGGCTATGGCCTCTCGGGTGGCGGAAACCCGATTTCCGGCGGATTCGAGGGTGCCATGAGGTCCCTGCTGGAGGCCGCCGAACAGGCCCGCGCCACGGTTGGGCGGGCGCCCGTGGCGCTGGCCGGGGCCACCATCGCCATGGCCGGCGCATCCGTGCAAATTTCTACCGAGGCCCTCCGGGAACGCTTCGCGGCCCTTGGTCTGGCGGGCCAAGTGATGATTGAACCTGATCTTTTGGCGGCGTTTTATTCCGGAACATTCCATGACGATGGTTACGCCCTGATCGCCGGCACCGGGGCTGTGGGCGCCCGGGTGGCGGCCGGGCGACTGGCCGCCGTCGCGGACGGGGCCGGGTGGCTGCTTGGCGACGACGGCGCCGGGTTCTGGCTGGGGCGCGAGGTGGTGCGCGCGGTGGCGGCGGCACTGGACGGCCGCGGCCCGGCAACCTCGCTGACGGGCGCAACGCTGGCGGAACTGGGCATCCGGCTGGACCGGGACGACCGCGTGGACGGGAGGCTGCGCGCGCAGCAGGACCTGATCTCCGCCGTCTACGCGCTGCGCCCCGTCGAGCTGTCACGCTTTGCCCGGCTGGCACTGGAGGCGGGCGGCGACGGGCCCGGATCGGACGTGGTGGCCCGCGACATCGTGGCGCGCGCGGCCGCGCTGCTGGCGCGGACGCTGGAGACGGTCATGGCCGGCGGACCGGCCGGCCCCGTGGTGTTCGGTGGCAGCATCCTGACGAAGGGGGCGGCGATGGCGGCGGCCGTGCGTGCCGGCCTCGGTGCCCCGCCGCGGGAGGTCATTGCCGTGCCGGACGGCATGGTGGGGGCGGCCGTCATGGCGCTCAAGGACGCCGGGGTGCGCGTGGACGCGGACGTGTTCGGGCGGATCGGCGCGTCACTGGCGGTGCTGCGCGGCGCGTAGACCCGGCGGCGCTACTTGGTGCCGCCGTCGTCCTTCTTCAACCGGTCGGAGGACTTGCGGTTCACCCCGGAGCCCTCGCTCAGGTAGTCGGGGTTCTCCTTGTAGGTCATGGTGAGCAGCGAGGCGACCAGCAGCGTGGCCACGAAGGCGATGCCGAACGCGATGCCGCCCAGGTCCCAGCGCAAGCCGTGCTTGGTGCCGCCGGATGACGCGAACAGGGTGACGATGCCGGCGCCGAGGGCCAGGACGAAGGAGAAGCCCAACGGCACCTTCAATGTGGCGCTGTTCGGGCTCTTCTGCTCTTGGGTGCCCACGATGTTCCTCCTGGTGACTGCGGCAATGCGGCGCCGCGGGTGATGCTGACGAGCGGGCGAAATTTCTACACGGGGTAGAACCGTCCGTCTCTAGTTTACGGCCTTGGCCGGTTTCCGGGCATCATGGCGCAGCGACAGGGCCGAGAGCAGCCACAACGCGCCGGTCATGAGCGCACCGCCGCCGGCCACGCCCAGCAACGCGTGCGCGCCGAGCGGGATGAAGAACGGCAGCAGGATGCCGGTGGCCAGCCCGATGGCGGCGGAGATCATCCAGTCGCTGCGCAGCGCGAACCGGCCGCGTGAACTGAGCGCGGCGAACAGCTCGCCGACGCCGAGCAGCACCAGCGCGGTGCCGCCGAGCCAGCCGGCCGCGGACTCGTTGGTGGAGAAGAAGATAACGACGGCGGCGACGGCCGCGAGCGCGGCCGGAACCAGCAGCGCAACGCCCCGCGATCCCGCTGCCGGCAGGGCCAGGCGGCGGACGAACCAGAATTGTGCGGCGGCCACGGCCGCGAGGTACAGGGCCAGCAGCAGCGACATGCCGACGACGTCCGGGGCACCCCAGAACACCGTGAGCAGGCCGAAGGCCAGGGTCAGCACCGAGCGCAGCGCGATCGGCTGCCACAGCCGGGAGGAGGCCGTCGTGGTGATGGATCCGCTGGGCGGAAGGGGCACAGCATGTTCAGTCACCCGTAAAGTCTAGTCGAGCAATGCCAGGCCATGGGCGACAGCCCGGAGGCTGCGGACATGACCGCTACGAGAACGGGCAGGCGACGCTGTGCCGAATGGTGGGGTAGGTGGTGGCCGTCAGCTGTGCACGAGAACTTCGATGTGCAACGGCGCACAGAACTGGATCAACCAGTCCAGATCGGGCCCGGCGGCAAAAACTCGGCCGAACCAGGGGTCGATCTCCAGCTCGCCGGGCCCAACCCGGTCGCCGAACAGCACGAACGCCTGGTCCGAGTTGCAGCGCCGGCTCATCCACACCGCACCATCAAACCCTGCCTCATGCGCGGCTTGGGCCCACTTCACTGTTCGTGCGTATTCCGTCGGGAGAGTGTCGGTGAGCTGGGACGCCTCGATCTTCAGGGTCTTCAACCCCAGCCCCATGAAGGAGGCAAGACGCAGGTTCCGCTTCAAGGCCAAGCGCACCCCAATTTTGTCGCGGTAGGCACGGGGGCGAAGGTTCCCGCCGTCTTGAGGTACATCGTGGAGGAGCGTTTCGCAGATGGCCGCCGCCAGGGTCTCGGCGGCGTATATGACTGGGACCGGGGGGATATTGAAGAACGCGAACCGTGTAGGCCCCCCTACCCCTGGGTTGAACTGTTTGGCATCGCGGGAGTTGCTCGCCACTCGATAAAGACCCGATCCGGCCGGAAGGATGAACTCCTTGGGCTGGAACGGACCCGTCGGGTCAGGGACTACCATTCGATGGATTCGCTCTGCTTCAGCTTGTCGACAATTTCCGCGTCGTCGGTCAAATGCAACGCGGGCGGGTCGTCACCGAAGTACCCCGAAGGCGTGCACAGCCAGTAGACCAGGTCCTCATCGTCAAGGACGATCTCACGGGCTGCGGCAATCAGCTCCCGAACCACTGGGAGCACCCGCCCGGCCCGCCTGTCGAACTGGAACCCGGGGTAGACGTACGCATTTCCGCGCTCGACGCCGATTATTTTCCCGCTCTTGCGCATGCTGGAAGCGAAGCTGCGATTAGTGCCGCGAGAGCCGAGGAGCTCTGCCACCTCCACGCTGCCCAGCAACCCCCACGCCTCATCGATGGCGGCCCATAGGTTCTCGGTGGCCTGGATGCCTGAGGCAAGGGCAGGACTGGTTGGTGTTTTGAGCGCGGCCATGGCTGGGCCCAGGGCATCAACACTGCGCCGCATGTTCACGAGCGATTCCAGAAGGGCTGCGGGAAGACGCAGGGCGCGGCCGGCGTGGCTGGTCCTCGCCAACGCATCGACTCGCATCTCAGCCTCGGGCAGTTCAATGGCCCAGTCAGGGAGGGGCGTGAGGTCTGCGTCGCCGCCTAAAACAACCACAACGACGTCACCACGATCGGCCGAGTCGGTTGCGTGCGGCAGTTCGGCCCCGGGGGTCTCCGTGGGCATTGTCGCCACCTCTTTTCGATACATTTCTTACATTCTAGTCTCATGTAGGAAACGTAGCAATGGATTTTGGTGACCAACGCATGGCCCCTTCAGCGTCCCGTCGCCGTCACTTGTTCGGCAGTGGCGCCAGGTCGGTTCAGGGCGGTGACCGAACACGTTGGGGGGTGTCGGTCAGGCCGCCCTCGGCGCGTATGTCCGGCCCCAGCGGTGGCCTTTTTCGCTGCGAACCCGGGCTCGCTCGCCGCGCTGGGCTTCCAGCACGTCAGGATGGCGGGCGTGGGCGTTGTGCCAGCGCGGGTACTGATGCAGACGGCGGATTTGCGTCGTGTGGCTAACGCCGATTCTGGGCACCCGTGCCTCCCGCGCCAGGACAGGACAGCCAGTGCACGACGCCCCGACGGCACACCTTGGAATCACCCATCCAGTGCGCTCGCTAGTGGGCGCCGATGCGGATCCAGGCGCTCGTGCGGGCGCGCAGGCCGAGCGTGAGCGCCCGCGCGGCGAGGTAGCCGAGGCTGAACGCCGTCCACAGCCAGGCCAGGCCGGCGGCGGTGTCGCCGAGGTCCGCGGCATGCACCCAGTACAACAGCGGGAAGTAGACCACCAGGTTGGCCAGCCCGGCCAGGGCCAGGTAGCGGGCGTCCCCGGCGCCGATGAGCACGCCGTCAAGGACGAATACGAACCCGGCGATGGGTTGGCCGAGTGCCAGCACCACGAGCGCCGCGGCGAGCGCGCCGTGCACGGCCGCGTCCGTGGTGAAGATCCAGCCGACCCAGCGGGCGGCAGCCAGCACCACGATGCCCGTGACGACGCCGAAGCCGATGCCCCACACGACCATGGTGCGAGTCAGCTCGCGCACGGCAGGGACGTTGCCGGCGCCCAGTTCCTTGCCGATCAACGCCTGTGCGGCGATCGCCAGGGCGTCGAGGGCGAACGCCAGGAAGCTGAAGACGGTCATGGCCAGTTGGTGCGCGGCGAGGTTGACCGGGCCCTGGGCGGTGGCGACGATGACCGTCACCAGGATGGCGGCGCGCAGCGACAGGGTGCGCAGCATGAGCCAGCTGCCGACCTTGGACACCGTGCGCACACCGGCCCAGTCCGGGCGCAGCGTGACCCGGTGGTCGCGGGCCGCCCGGACGACGATCACCAGGTACACGGCGGCCATGGCCCACTGCGCCAGCACGGTGCCGATCGCGGAGCCGGCCACGGACAGTCCCAGCCCGTAGACGAGCAGCCAGTTCAGGACGATGTTCACGCCGAACCCGGCGCCGGCCACGGCCAGGGGGGTGCGGGTGTCCTGCAGGCCGCGCAGCACGCCGGTGGCGGCCAGCACGACCAGCATGGCCGGGATGCCGGCCAGCGACGCGACCAGGTACTCGACGGCGAAGTCGTGCACGGCGCCCGTGGCGCCCATGCCGGCCAGCAGCGGTTTCGCGCCGGCCGCCCCGAGCCCGGCCAGCACCAGCCCGAGCACGGCGGCCAGCCAGATGCCGTCCCGGCCGACGGCGAGCGCATCGGCGCGGCGCCCGGCCCCGAGCAGGCGCGCCACGGCCGGGGTGGTGGAGTAGGCCAGGAACACCATGAGGCCCACGGCCGTCTGCAGCACGGTGGCCGCCAGGCCGACGCCGGCCAGCTGGTCGACGCCGAGGTGGCCGACGATGGCGGAGTCGGCAAGCAGGAACAACGGTTCGGCGATGAGCGCGCCAAACGCGGGGACGGCCAGGTGCAGGATGGCCCGGGCGGTGGATCGCCGGGGGCGGGTGCTCGTCTGGGGCGTGGAGGATGTCTGGGGCACCCGTCAAGCGTATCGGTCAGGAGGTTGGCGCGTTCTCGCCGGCCAGCTCCGCCATGATGCCGCGCAGTACCGCCAGCACGGACCGGACGTTGGCGCGCTCCAGGGTCTCGGGCCTGGCCAGCACGTCGATGTGCCGGCCCAGCCGTGGTTCGGCCAGCGGCCGCAGGCGCAGGCGTGGGAACATGGCCCGGTTGACGGTGTAGCGCGGCACCAGCGCCACGGCGTGCCCGGCCTCCACGACGGCCGCGGCCACGAAGAACTCGTTGATCCGGTGCGCGATCGTGGCCTCCTCCCCGGCCAGCGTGCCGATCAGCTCGATGGCGCCCTCGAGCGGGAACCCGGACCGCACCGACACCCAGCGCCGCCCGCGCAGGTCCGCCGGGCGCAGCGTCCGGCGGCGGGCCAGCGGGTCGGCGGCGCCCACGGCCACATCCAGTGGCTCGAAGGCCAGCGGCGTGGCCCGGACCGTGTCCGGCCAGGGCGGGCTGTTGGGCAGCCGGTGGGCGATCACCAGGTCGTGCCCGGACACCAGGGTCGGGAACGCGTCCTGCGGCACGTCGTGGTCGTGGAAGCTCAGGTGCGGGCCGTCGTCGGCGGCGAACGCCCGCTCCAGCGCGCCGAACAGCGCCAGCCCGGCACTGTGGAAGGCGGCGATCGACACGGTGGCGGCGGTGTCCGCGCGGAACGACTCGACGGCGGCGTCGGCGCGCGCCAGAGCCACCTCAACGTCGATGGCGGCCCGCGCCAAGGCGTGCCCGGCCGGGGTGAGCGCGGTGCGCCGGCCCTCGCGGAAGGTGAGCGGCATGCCGGCCTTGCGAGCCAGTGCGGCCAGCTGTTGGGAGACGGACGACGGCGTGACGTGCAGTGCCAGCGCGGCCGCGGCGATGCTGCCCCTCGCCTCGACCTCGCGGAGGGCACGCAATTGACCAAGTTCCATAAGGCCAAACTAATGTATGGGTCACTGAACCGATAGCTGGTGCTATTGGTTTGGGGGCGGCAGGGTGGGCCGTGTGAGGAATCTCGTGACGATGCACCGGCGCTCCGGCACCCGCGTCGATGCAGCCCTGGTGGCCGTGGCGATCGTGTGGGGCAGCAGTTATGTGGCGGCCAAGGGCCTGACGGAGGTGGCCTCCGCGCCGGCCGTGCTGGGGTGGCGGTTCGTGATCGCGTCGCTGGCGCTCGGGTCGGTGTGGCTGTGGCGGGTGCGCCGGCGGCCCGGACGCGGCGAGGTGTGGACGGGCGTTCTCTTGGGATTGACCCAGGCGGCCGTGCTGTTCCTGGAGACGTCCGGCGTGGCCCGCACATCGGCGTCGAACGCCGGGCTGATCATCAGCCTCACGATGGTGTTCACCCCGTTGCTTGAGACAATGGCGTCCCGCAGCCGGTTGCCGCGCGCGTATTTTGTGGCGGCGGTGGTGTGCGTGGCCGGGGTGGCGTTGCTCGTGTCGGGGGACGGTTTCCGGGGGCCGACGGCTGGGGATGCGCTCATGTTGGCGGCCGCGGCCGCGCGCGCCGGACACGTCACGGCGTTGGGTGCGCTGACGCGCGGCCGGTCCTGCGACACGGTCACCATCACGTTGGTGCAGTCCGTGGTGTGCGCGGTGCTGGCCGTGGCCGTGGATCCGGGTGCGATGGTCGTTTCCGCGGCACGGTTCGGCTCCACGGAATGGGCGGCGGCGGCCTATCTGGGGCTGGCATGCAGCGTGTTCGCGTTCCTGGTCCAGCTGTGGGCCGTACGGCGCACGTCGGCGGCCCGGGCGAGCCTGCTCATGGGCACCGAGCCGGTGTGGGCCGTGGCCGCCGGCGTGCTGCTGGCCGGCGACGCGCTGCCGCCGGCCGCCGTCGCCGGGGCGGCACTGATCGTCGGCGGCAGCTACGCCGGCCAGCGCATCGAGGCGCGGTTCCGGGCACGCCGCGCCCGTCAGTACGCCCCGCCGCCGCCCTCGGCGGCCATGTTGGAGAACCGCGAGTAGTGGCCCTGGAAGCCGACCACGAGCGTCTTCGTGGGGCCGTTGCGGTGCTTGGCCACGATGACGTCGGCCTCGCCGGCGCGCGCGGACTCCTTGTCGTAGATGTCCTCGCGGTGCAGCAGGATGACCATGTCCGCATCTTGCTCGATCGATCCGCTTTCGCGGAGGTCGGAAACCATGGGCTTCTTGTCCGTGCGCTGCTCGGAACCGCGGTTCAGCTGCGACAGCGCCACGACGGGCACCTGGAGTTCCTTCGCCAGCAACTTCAGGGCACGGGAGAACTCGGAAACCTCCTGCTGGCGGGACTCGACGCGCTTGCCGGAGGACATCAGCTGCAGGTAGTCCAGCACCACGAGCTTCAGGTCGTGCTGTTGCTTCAGTCGGCGGCACTTGGCCCGGATCTCCATGAGAGACATGTTCGGGGAGTCGTCGATGAACAGGGGCGCGTCGTTCATCTTGCCCATGGTCGTGGCGATCTTCGACCACTGGTCGTCCTTGACGGTGCCCTTGCGCAAGTCCTGCAGGCTGATGGTCGCCTCGGCGGAGAGCAGACGCATGGCCAGCTCGTTGCGGCCCATTTCCAAGGAGAAGACGACGGTGGCCATGTTGTGGTGGATCGCGGCGGAACGCGCCCAGTCAAGCGCGAACGTCGAGTTGTGCGTGGGGATGAACGAGCGCCCTGCCAAGTACAGGTGGCTTTCGTGTGCAATCTGTATGCACTTGACCGGCACCGAATTCACCGGACGCACGGACGTGATGAAACGCTGCGTGCGCTTGGGCGTCGGCCGCGCGTCGCGTTCCTTGTGCAGCACCTGCTTGCGATGCAGCCCGAAAACGACATCGTCGGTGGCGAAGGTGATCGTGTAAGCAGTCGACGACTCCTCGGTGCGGCCATGCACACGCTTTTCCGACCACCCGGCGCGGTAGCCGAGGCTGAGGACCAGCTCCCGGACATCCGAAGCCAGGCGGCGGCTCGTCACGGCAAACTGGACGCACCCGCTCGACGTCACGGTGCCGTCGGTGTCGAGCAGGCCGGCCAACAAGGCGCGACGCTGCGCCTGACTGGCCCGCAGGTACACATCGGGAATGTGTTTGTCACCCAGCAGGGAATTGGATCGGAGCAGCGCCTGGAACGAACCGTGATCCAGCCGGCACGGCTCACACCGGAGACCGCCGGAGCAAGGGATGCCGCAATCGATACACGTCGGTTGCGGCACAGGATTCGTGGTCCAGCGTGCCCTGCGGCCACAGTCCTGTGAGCACGTGCGCACCTGGCGCATCTTGTTGGTGAACGGCGCACCGCACACGACACACACATTCTCGAAGACGAACGACTCCGGTGGCAGCTGCACCCCATACGTCAAGCCGGCCACCGGCTTCAGGACGTACCCCTCGCCGGAAATCCGCATCAGGACCTCTTCGTCCATATTCGTGATGCGTGCCGCGGCCGTGTGACCGTCACCGAGCCACGCGCCCAGCGTGTACGGGCCGATCAGCAGCTCCGCCTCCGGCAGGTCCAGGGCTGCGGCGTTCCGGATGGAGTGATTCAGCCGGCGATCCGCCGTCTCGCACCGCAGCGACGCGGCGATTTCGGCCGTGGTCCGAACCTGCGCCGCAATTCGCGGGTTGACGCCGGCCTGGGTGGATTTGCGCGAGGCCCGGGTGTCGGTGAGCCACTGGTGCTCGGCGTCGGCGACCAGGACGCTGCCGTCGTCGAACGTCACCTCGAAGCACGGCCGGTCCAGCATCACCTCGGTCGCGGCCACAACCACGGTCGGCGTGCCGTCGGCGGCGAGCACGGCGTCGCCGACCCCGACTTCGCCCATGGTCGTCCAGCCGGTCGGCGTGGGCAGCGGCGTGTCAAGGGCGAGCGCCTTGCCCACGGCCGGCCTGGCCGCGATGACGATCATCTGGCCGGGGTGCAGGCCGTTGGTCAGCTCGTCGAATTCGTAGAAGCCGGTGGGCACGCCGGTCATGCCGTCGCCGCGGTGCCCGGACGCCTCGATCTCGTCGACCGTGGCCTCCATGATGTCCTTCAACGCCACGTAGTCCTCGGCCGTGCGGCGCTCCGCCACGGCGAAGACCTCCGCCTGGGCGGCGTTGACGATGTCCTCGACCTCGCCGTCGTTCGCGTAACCGAGCTGGACGATCTTCGTCCCGGCCGTCACCAATCGGCGCAGCACGGCCCGCTCGGCCACGATCTCCGCATAGAAGCCTGCATTCGCGGCCGTGGGGACTGACTGGATCAGCTGGTGCAGGTAGGCGGGGCCGCCGACCTTCGTGATCTCCTGGCGCTTCGTCAGCTCGTCGGCCACCGTGACGGCATCGGCCGGCTCGCCGCGGCCGTACAGGTCGATGATCGCCTCGTAGATCGACTCGTGCGCGGGACGGTAGAAGTCGTTGCCGCGCAGCACCTCGATGACGTCCGCGATCGCATCCTTGGACAGCATCATGCCGCCCAGCACGCTCTGCTCGGCTACGAGGTCCTGTGGGGGCGTCCGGGCAAAGTCCGGTTCCCGAAATGACTGGGCTGAATCAGTGACCGGCGCTGACATGGTTCCAACTTTCCAAGGTGTTCCTGTGGACCCCGGTCTACCAGAGGGCTACGACAAGACGCGCCGCATCGGCAGGGGGATCCCCAGCCACGTTAGACGGTCCGTGGGCGCCAGCCAATCCCGTTGTCCACCACCCCTGTGGACAACTTGTGGATTTCCTCGCCCTGCGTGTGCACAGCTTGGGGAGAACCCTGTGGACAACTGTGGACTTCTCTCAACAACCCGCCTCTGACCTGCGGAAACGCCCCTCACACCCTGTGGGTGCAAAGTATTTTTCTGTGAACACTCATCCACAGGTTGCATGTTGACAAGACCGGATCCGGGTGGGTGACGCACGCGATATCCACAGCGTGTATGCCCCAACCGTGAAGTATCGCCGCGGCGCCCGGCGACCTGCGCACATGCCCACCGGGGAATGTGTCAAGGAGCACGGACGCGGCAGGGAATGCCGCCTATTTGAAGAGCGCCGACGTCACGCCCATGATGATCCGGTCACCGGAGGTGGACTTGCGCAGGTAGTCCACGACGGCCCAATCGTCCAGCGAGATGCACCCGGCGGTCGGGACCTTATTCTCGTGCAGGAAGACCGCGAACCCGGCATCCTGGACAATGTTGGGGCGGTTGTAGTTGATGACCGCGCCCTGCCGGTAGTCGTGCTGGGCGCGGGTGGCGAAGTACCACATGTCACATCCCAACCGACCCAGGAGTTGGACTCGTGGTACCTGTTGTACGGCGGCGTCCACGGGTTGCCGCCCCAGCGTGACCACGGGTTGAGCATCCGGTACGGCAGCTTCGCGCCGGGGTTGCCGAGACCGAACGCCTCCGTCACCGTACAGGAACCCGTGGGCGAGTACAGGTACCTGGTCGGCCCCGAGGGAACCCCCGGCGCCTCGAACCCGACGCGCCGAGGTACCCGTCCGTGCGCCAGCCCTGGACGTAGAGTCCGGCGAGCTTCTTGCAATACACCACCATGGCGTGGGACTGCCCATACCCGTACGTGGCCCACGTCGCGACCCAGGCGCCGCCGATGCCTCGGGCGGTCAGCGCGACGCCGGCGCCTTGGGCAGCGCCGCCGGGGCGGACGGGTCGGCGCCTGGACGGGCGACGCCGTCGTCGTCCGGTTCCGTTGCGTCCTCGGCAAGCGTCGGTGCCGCGGAGACGAGTCCGCCGAGCAGGAACAGGGCCAAGGGCCCCGGCGGTGACGGCCATCGCGATGATGTGGGTCTTGGCGGTGGCCGTGTCATTGACGATGGTGGCCTGGAACGACCAGGACCCGGCCACATACTTCGTGCAGGAAACGTCGTGCAGGGCCGTTGCGGCGTTTGCCGATTCGCCCGGAAGCGGCGTCGCCGGGACCTGTACAGCCGCGCTTGACGTGGCTGGTGCCACCGCCGTGCGGGCAGGCACATTCGACGTGCCGGGTGCACTGGCAGGACCCCCGGGCCTCTGGCAGGATGCAAGCCATGAGCGAGAACCAGACCCGACCCACCGGCGCCGATGTCACCGCCTTCCTCGACGCGGTTTCGTCCGAGCGCCGACGCGGCGACGCGCGTGCCGTGGTCGCGCTGATGCGCCGTGAAACCGGCCAGGAGCCCGCCATGTGGGGGCCGTCGATCATTGGCTTCGGCTCCTACCACTACCGTTACGCGTCCGGGCGCGAAGGTGACGCGCCCGCCGTCGGCCTTTCACCGCACAAGGCCAACTTGGCGCTCTACGGGCTCACCAGCGCCCCCTCGGCGGCGGCCGCGCTGGAACGGCTGGGACCCCACAAGACGGGTGTCGGCTGCCTGTACGTCACCCGGCTGGACACGGTGGACCTGGACGTCCTGGCCGCACTGGTCCGGGCCGGATACGAGCACCTGATGGCCGGCCACGCCGCGGGGCCGGCACGGGGCGCTTAAACACCGATCGGCCGGATCCCCTCGGGGATCCGGCCGATCGGTGTTTACAGCTGGTGGGCCCACAGCTCCGAGGGAGGAGCTGGGTGGGCCCACGCGCCCGAGGGCCCCGACGCGAGCTTGCGAGCGTTGGGAGGGCGTGGGGACTAGCCGCAATGCCGTGTAGTTAGGCTGGGCGGGCTGGTGTCAAGACGTCGGGGTTTCGGCGTGTCGGTGGGGGCAAGAAGGCGGAGCC
>NZ_RWKQ01000027.1:0-689 GCF_003946885.1 Specibacter cremeus
GCTGGCCGGTTGGTTGGCCGGGTCTGGATTCCGCTCCGGTCCCGGAACCGCCGGCGAGGTCGGTGAAGCGGGGCCGGGGTCCGGGCCCGACCGTCGATTCGCCGGGGTCCCTGGCCGTGCCGGGAACCTCTGCGCTGGGAGCGTCGGTCGGGCTGCAGGGGGCGTGCGTGGTGAGGCGGTGGATGAGGGCGTCGGCCATGAGTTGGCCCTTGGACCGCGGGTCGCCGGCGGCGGTGGCGGTCGCGGCGAGGCCGGTGAGGGTTTTCAGGATGGTGACCCCGCAGGTGAGTGGGAGCAGGGCGGAGAGCCAGGTCATGCCGTCCGGGGCCGGGCGCAGGGAGACGTGCCGGTTCGTGACCGCCTGGGTGTGGCGTTTGACGAACGCCGCCGGGTCGGCGGCGTACGCGGCCGCCCGCGCGGCCGCGGCCAGTTCTCGGGTGCCCATCCGGGCCACCGTGTCGGGGTCGGCGCATAACCGTTCGTCGATAGCGGCCCTCTGGGCCGGGGTGAGGAACGCNTTGTTCGGACAGGTGCCCGGACGCCAGGGCTTTCAATGTCCACGGCAGCCGCGCGGCGAGCGTCACGGCCAGGTCATGGTGCACGCCGCCGGCGTGGGGGGATTCGTGCCGGGCCAGGGCGATCTCGTCGGCGATCTTCGCCGCCAGCATCTGCCCCGTATACCCGGCGGT
>NZ_RWKQ01000027.1:730-24766 GCF_003946885.1 Specibacter cremeus
CCCGCGGTGGAGCCCTCGGCACTTGTGCCGAAACCCGTACCGGCGGCGGTTGTCGCGGTGGTGGCGGCCTCCTCGGCTTCGTGCCGGGCCCGGGTGGCCGTGGCGCGCGCCGTCCGGGCGTCGTTGGCCAGCCCGGCCGCCACCACCCCCGCCTGCCGCACCTCATACGAGTCCTCGGCCGCGTGTTTGGCCAGCGCCATCCGAGCCATCAACGCCGCCTCGGCCCGGTCGCTCGCAGCGTCCGCCCGCTGCCCCAGCTCCTGCGCCACCCGCTCCGCGGTCGCCGCCTCGACAACCAGCGCCCGGGCGCAGTCGAACACGACTGGCCCCAGCGCCGTCACCGCCCCGACCGCGGCCAACACCGACGCGCACTCGCCAGCCCAGCCAGGAAGACCAGGACCAGGCGGAGACGATCCGGTGGGAACTGTGTCGCCGTCCTGCAAGACCGGGCCATTGGTGGGTGCCGTCGGGTCGGACACGGTTGACGCCCGAGGCCGCCGGACAGTGGCGCCGGGAGCATCGATACCCGGCGCGGCGGCCATGCCACCACACTGCGAGTCGAACTCGGGAACCATTGCCGCCACCACCCCTCCCGATGCCTGTCCAGGTGGTCGAATCCAACACCGGATGCGACCGGATCCAAGACTAGAACAAGCCGCCGACAACACCAGTGGCTATTCGAATCCTGTGGGAAACTCCGCCCCCGCTACCGCCTGTGGAGGGAGGGAAAACGCTCCCCGCCCGCCCGACCGCCGTCGTCCTTGACAGGCAACGGCGGTCAGGCAACGGCGCAAGGCTACCCCCGGGTGGGCCGTTCCGGCAGGCTCACGGGATCGCCGGTCTGGTGATAGTACGGTGCCGCGGCGATGGTCATGCCGCCGTCGACCACCAGCGTCTGGCCGGTCATGTACGCGGAGGCCGGGGAGAGCAGGAACTCGATCGCGTTGGCCATGTCCGCCACGGTGCCCGGCCGGCCCAGCGGGATGGTCTCCAGCACGCGCTCCATCGGCGCCATCCCCGGCATCGAGTAGAAGTAGTCGAGCGAATCCGACTCGATCAGCCCGCCGTTGACGCCGTTGACGTTGATGCCGTACCCGGCGAACTCGACGGCCATGAACCGGATGAACGACTCCACGGCCGCCTTGTACGAACCCAGCACCGCATAGGTCGCGAACCCCCGCATGCTGCCGTAGCTGGTGATGGCCACGATGCGCCCGCCGTCGTCCATCAGCTTCACGGCCTCCTGCGCGCCGAGCACGAACGGCCGCAAATTTGTGGCATACGACCGGTCCAGATGGTGCGGCTTGAGGTCGACGATCTTCTTGAACGCCGCGGCCGCCGCATTGTTGACGTAGAAATCGAGCCGGCCATACGTGTCCGCGACGGCGTCAAACAGCCGGGTGATATCGGCCGGGTCCTCGACATCGGCCTGGACGGCGATCGCGGAGCCGCCGAGTCGCTTGGCCTCCATGACGACGGCGTCGGCCAGTTCCGCGTTCTTGCGGTAGTTGACGACGACGGCGGCGCCCTCGGCGGCCAGCTGCAGGGCCAGGTGCCGCCCGATGCCGCGCGACGATCCCGTGATGAGGGCGATCTTTCCGTCGTACTTGCCGCTCAATGGGTCTCCCGTTCCGTGGCCGCCGCTCGGGCGAAGATGTCCTTGGCGATCACCGTTTTCTGAATCTCGTTCGTGCCCTCCTCGAAGCGCTGGGCGCGGGCGTCCCGGTACACGCGCTCGATCGCCTCCGACTTCCAGTAGCCCAGTCCGCCATGGACCTGCAGGGCCTTGTCGGTGACCCGGGTGAGCATGTCCACGGCGGTCAGCTTGGCCATGGAGGACAACGCCGGGGCCCGGTCCGCGCCGGCCTCCCATTCGGCGGCCGCGTGCATGACCAGGGCCCGGGCCGCCTCGATGTCGGCGGCGTTCTCGGCCAGCATGAACGCGATGGCCTGCCGGGCGGCGATCGGCTTGCCGAACGTCACGCGTTGCCGGGCATACCCGATGGCAAGTTGTTGGGCCCGTTCGGCCAGGCCCACGCAACTCATGGCGACGGAGATCCGGCTCGGGGTCAGGAACCCGCCCAGGGCGATCTTCAGCCCGTCGCCCTCCGCGCCCAGCCGCTGGTCGACGGGGACGGGGGTGTCCGTGAACGTCAGCCGGGCATGGTCCGTGCCGCGCACGCCCATGGTGTTGGATGTGTCCTCCACGGTGACCCCGGGCGAGTCGCGGGCCACCAGCAGTCCCACGGTGCCATCCTTGCCGTGGCTTCCCTCGAGGCGGGCGAACAGCAGCCAGTAGTCGCAGTTCACGCCGAACGTGATCAGGTGCTTGGTGCCATTGAGGTAATAGGTGTCCCCGTCACGGCGGACCGTGGTGGAGATGTCCGCGCCGCTCCCGTTCCCCGGCTCGGTCAGCGTGAAGGCGACCGTGATGTCCCCGGCCACGGACGGCACGATGTACTTGGCGCGCTGTTCGGGCGTGGCGTGCGGGTTCATCGACCGCCACGTCCCGTTGACCACGTGGACGATCATCCGGATGGACGCGTGCGAGCGGGAGAACACCTCCATCAGCCCCATCCACTGGGTGAACCCGAGCCCGCCCCCGCCCAGCTCGCGCGGCGCCGCCAGGCCCAGGAAGCCGCGCTCCTTCAGTTCGGCGCGCAATTCGGCGGGGACGGTGCCGGTGGCCTCGATCCGTTCCGACCAGGCCTCGCCGGGCCCCTCCACCCAGGCGGTCACGGCGGCGAAGAGCCGGGCGTAGGTGGCGGGGTCGACGACGGCGCCGCGTCCGTCTAGGCGGGCAAGCTGTTCCACGGTCATCGTTGTTCGTCCTTGTCCTTGTCCGGCGCAAACACTGGTCGAGGCTCGCTGGTCTGCGGCGTCAATCGGGCCGCGCGTTCGCGCAGCACGAACTTCTGCACCTTTCCGACCGCGTTGCGGGGGATCTGGTCCACCAGCTCGAGCCGTTCCGGCCAGTAGTGCTTGCTGACCTCGTGGCCGTCCAGGAAGGCCTGCAGCCCGGCGAAGTCAAGGTCCGTGCCCGGCTTCAACCGGGCGAACGCGCAGGCCCGTTCACCCAGGCGCGGGTCCGGCATGGCGACGATGGCCACGTCCGCGATGGCCGGGTGCGTGTGCAGGAGCTGCTCGATCTCGGAGACGGGCAGTTTCTCCCCGCCGCGGTTGATGATGTCCCTGACCCGGCCGGTGATGCGCAGGAAGCCGTCGTCGTCAATGGTGGCCAGGTCGCCGGTGCGGTACCAGCGGTCCGCCGTGAACGTCTCGCCCTCAAGGTCCGGACGGTCCAGGTAGCCGTCGAACACGGTGGCGCTGGAGATCTCCAGGTTGCCCTCGGCGCCGGGCGGCAGCAGCAGGCCGTCGTCGTCGCTGATGCGCAGCCGGACGCCCGGAAGGGCCCGCCCGTCGGTGCCCCATGCCTTGGCGGGCGGGTCGGACGGCGAGGACAACGCGCCGAGGCCGGTCTCCGTGGTGCCGAAGGCGCCGCAGACGGCAGCCCCCAGGACGCGGGTGGCGCGCTCGGCCAGCGACCGGGGGACCGCCGCGCCGGTGACGACGAAGACGCGCAGCCGCGCGGGCGGCGGGGCGCCACCCTCGACGGCGTTCACGAGGTCGGTGAGGAACGGGGTGGCCGCCTGGACGAACGTCCCCTCCCAATGGTGGAGCACGTCCAGGGCGCGTCCGGCGTCCCAGACGCTTTGCACGATCTGCGGCACACCCAGCGTGAACGCAAGCCACATGCCGTACAGGAACCCGGTCTGGTGGGCCAGCGGGGACGGGATGTACACCGTGTCCGTGGCGTCCAGGCCGAGTTGCCGCGCCGCCAGCATCGCGGCCCGGGAGAGCCGGCGGTGGGTGTGGATGACACCCTTGGGCGGCCCTGACGTGCCGGAGGTCAGCAGCAGCTGCGCCGCATCGTCCGGCCGCGGGGCGCGGGCGTCGATGGCGGCCCGGTCGACGACGACGGACGCCCGGGCCTGGTGCCAGGCGGCCCACTGCACGGGCCCGTGCCCCGTGCCGTGCGGCATCAGCCGCGGCGTGCCCGGGGTGCCGTGGACCACGAACACGTGCTCCACCAGGATGCCGGCCAGCCCGGGGTCCCGCCCGGCTGCCGCGGCCTCGAGCAGCCGGGCCGTCTCGTCGGCGTGCTGGCGGCCGCGGAAGTTGTCCGCGACGATCAGGATGCGGGCCCCGGAGCGTTGCAGGGCGTAGGCCACCTCGCGTTCGCGGAAGATCGGCATGATCGGGCAGATGACCGCCCCGATCCGCATGGCCGCCGCCGCGATGACCACGAACTGGCGCCAGTTGGGCAGTTGCACGGCGATGCGGTCCCCGCGTTGCACGCCAACGTCGAGGAAGAGGGCCGCGGCGTGATCCACGGACTCGTCCAGGGCGGTCCAGCTCATGTGCGCGGTGGTGTCCCAACGGGCGTCGACGACGGCCAGCGCGTGGGGTTTCTCGGCCGCCCAGCGCCGGATCCAGTCCGAGGCGGTGACTTCTCCGGCGGCGTCGGCGGCCCCCAGCGCGGCGGCCTCGCGGGCGGAACTTTCCCGCAGCGCGGCCACGGCCCCGAGCGGCGTGCGGTGGCCGCGGGCCGGCCCCTGCTCGATCTGCATGTCCAGTCCCAGGGTTTGCATGGCGTCGAGGAACATCGGGTAGGAGATCCGGTACGCGTTCGGGTATGTCAACGCCGACCGTCCCTCCGCGGCGGTGGCGGCCACGGCGAGCGACATGAGCACCCGGTGGTCGTTGAAGGAGGACAGGTGCGCGCTGGCCAGCCGCGGCACACCCCGAACGCGCAGGTCCGACCCGTCAAGGCTGACCGACGCGCCCATCGAATTGAGCTGCAGCATGGAGACGACGCGGTCGGACTCCTTCAGCCGGACATGCTCGACGTTGTGGAACACGCTTTCGCCGTCCGCCAGGGCCGCCATGGCCGAGAGCACCGGAAGCATGTCCGGCACGCTACGGCAATCCACCTCCACCGGGTTGAGCCGCATCCCGCTGTGCCGCACGCGCACGCCGTCGGCCTCGGGGTCGTAGGCCATGGGCAGGCCCATGGCGGTGACGATGTCCAACAACTCGGATTCGGGATGGTCGGCCCCGTCGGAGCTGGTGCGCCGCAGGCCGCGCAGCAGGATGTCCGCGGGGTGCAGGCCGCCGACGGCCAGGCCGAACGCGGCGGAGCCGATGTCCGGCGGCAGCGTCAGGTCGGTGGGGCGCGGCAACTGGTTCGGCGGGATGCGGAATCGTCGCCCGTCGGCGGACACGTCCACGACCAGGCCGAACTGGCGCATCATGCGCACCGTCAGCTCCACGTAGGTGTGCTCATTGAGCGGTCCGTTGACGACGACGGTCGTCTCGTCGAGCGCGAACGGCGCGGTGAGCAGCAGCCCGGACACCCATTGGGACAGGGTGCCGGCGATGTGCACGACCCCACCGGTGGGCCGGCGCGCCTTGACGGCGATGGGAGGGCAGTCGGTGGGCGAGTAGGCCTCGACGCCGAGCTGGCGCAGGGCCGCCAGCAGTGGGCCGATCGGCCGGCGCTGGAAGTATTTCTGGCCGGTGACGGTCACGTCCCGGTCGGCCAGGGCGGCGAGGCCGGCCATGAAGTACAAGGTGGTGCCGGAACTGCCGGCGGAGATGGTGTCCGAGTGGGCGTGGTACGGGCCGCCATGGACGATGAACGTGTCCTTGTCGATGTCGATCCGGGTGCCGAGGGAGCGCAGCAACGACACGGTGTATTGCACGTGCCGGGCGTCGCTGAGGCCGCGGATGTGGCTGGTGCCCGGGGCCAGCGAGGCGAGAATCAGGGCCCGGTGGGCGTGGTATTTCGAATTGGGGACCTGGACACTTCCACGGACGAGGTCGGTTGTTCCCACGACGGACAAATGCACAATTCACACCCGATTCCCATAAATATTCCCGGCCCCGGAATTCCGGAACCGCCAATTGATGAAATCAATCGATGAAGCGTATTTATTGAAATTACCCTGTCCACCCCTTTACCGAGGTGACGTCCGCCAGCCTACGCGATCCAACCGTCGAACGGGAGGATTGCCCACGTGCCGTTTAGACGCTGACCGTGATCCAGTCCCCGTCGATCGCCGCCGCGTAGCGTTCCAGCGGCTGTTTTGCCGGCCCGACGACGACCGTGCCGTCGGAGGCGTTGAAGGTCGACCCGTGGCACGGGCAGACGAACTGGGCACCCTGCGCGCCGACGGCGCAGCCGGCGTGCGTGCATTTGGCGTTGTACGCCAGCACCGTCTTGGCGTCCGGGCGGAACACGAGCACGTTGACGCCGTTGGCCGTGCCCGTGGCACTCTGGCCGACGGGCACGTCCGTGACCTTGCCGACGCGCACCGGCGCGCCGCCCGAGGGGACGGCGGACGGGCTGGGGGACGCGGCGCCGCCGGCCTCCTTGGAGTCCGCCGGGGCGCCGCCGCTGCAGCCGGCCAGGGCCAGCGCGCAGGCGGCGCCCGTGGCGGCAGTGGAGGCGCGCAGGACGGAACGGCGGGTCAGGGAGGGCTCGGCACTCATGAATCGATCCTTCCATCGCAGGCTGGGCGAAACATGGGAGCGCGCTACGCGGTGTGGAAGCGCTTGCCGTTGACCCGCTCGGAGGCGCCCACACGGTCCAGGTACGGCGTGATGCCGCCCAGGTGCATCGGCCAGCCGGCGCCAAGGATCATGCACAGGTCGATGTCCTCCGGTCCGGCCACCACGCCCTCGTCGAGCATGAGCCCGATTTCCTCGGCCAGCGCGTCCTGCGTCTTCGCCAGCAGTTCCGCCGACGTCGACGGCGTGTTGCCGAATGCCAGCAGCGCCAGCGTGTCGGCCGGGATGGACGCGGAACCGTCGTCGCCGGTGGCCCACAAGGCCTTGATCCCGGCGTCGACCAGCTTCTGCTGGTTCGCCGAGACGTGGAACCGGTCGCCGAAGGCGGCCTGCAGCGACTCGGTGACATGCTGGGCCACCGGCACCCCGACCATGGCGAGCAGCGTGAACGGCGTCATCGGCAGGCCCATGGGGCGCAGCGCGTTGTCCGCCACATGTGCGTCGGTGCCCTCGTCGAAGGCCTTCGAGATCTCCGCCATGAGCCGCAGCAGCACGCGGTTGACGACGAACGCGGCCGCGTCCTTGACGAGCACCGCCGTCTTGCGCAGCGCCTTGGCCGTGGCGAACGCGGTGGCGAGCACGGCGTCGTCGGTCTTGGGCGCCCGCACGATCTCCAGCAGCGGCATGACGGCCACCGGGTTGAAGAAGTGGAAGCCCACCACGCGTTCGGGATGCCGCAGGTCCTCGGCCATGGCCGTCACGGACAGCGACGACGTGTTCGTGGCCAGGATGCATTCGGGCGAGACGATGGCCTCGACCTCGGCGAACACCTGCTTCTTCACGGCCAGTTCCTCGAACACGGCCTCGATGACGAAGTCGGCATCGGCGAACGCCTCCTTCGACACGGAACCGGACACGAGCGCCTTTGTCCGGTTGGCCGCGTCCTGGCTGATCCGGCCCAAGGCCAGCAGCCTGTCGACCTCGGCGTGCACGTGGCCCACGCCCTTGTCCACGCGCGCCTGGTCGACGTCGGTCATGACGACCGGGACCGTGAGCTGACGGGCGAACACGAGTGCCAGCTGGCCGGCCATCAGCCCGGCGCCGACCACGCCGACCTTCGTCACGGGCCTGGCCAGCAACGGATCGGGCGCACCGGCCGGCACCTTGGCGCGCTTCTGCACCAGGTCCAAGAACGCGTACACCGTGGAGCGGAACTCGTCGGTGTGGATCAACTCGCCCAGCGCGGCATCCTCCGCGGCGAAGGATTCGGCCTTCGTGAAGGTCTTGCCCCGCTCCAACAGGTCGATGACGCGGGCCGGGGCCGGGGCGGCGTTGGACGTCTTCGCCTCGACGAACGCGCGAGCGCCGGCCACGGCGGCGTCCCAGGCGGCGCCGGCGGCCGCGGAGAGCGGTTCGACGACGGCGTTGGGCCGTTCCACGGTGACCGTGCCGGCGAGCACCCCGGCGGCCCAGGCCAGCGACTGCTCGAGGAAATCGGCCGGCTCAAACAGGGCGTCGGCGATGCCGAGCTTGTACGCGGCCGGGCCGCTGAGCGTGCGGTTGTTGGACAGCGGGTTCTCGATCATGACCTTCACGGCGTTGGCCGGGCCGATCAGCCGGGGGAGCAGGTACACGCCACCCCAGCCGGGCACCAGGCCGAGGAACGCCTCGGGCAGGGCGAGCGCGCCGGCCCCCGTCGATACGGTGCGGTAGGTGGCGTTGAGCGCGATCTCGAGCCCGCCGCCCAACGCCATGCCGTTGATGAACACGAAGCTCGGCACGCCGAGCGTGTTCAGCGTCGTGTAGACGTCGTGGCCGAGCCGGGCCATCTGGACGCCGGCATCGGCGCCGTCGAGCGCCTTGATGGCGGACAGGTCGGCGCCGGCGGCCAGGAAGTACGGCTTGCCGGTGACCCCGACGGCGACAATCTCGCCGCGCGCGGCCCGCGCGCGTTGCGCCTCCAGCACGGTGCCCAGCTCGACGAGCGTGTTGGGGCCCAGCGTGGTGGGGCGGCGCCGGTCCAAGCCGTTGTCCAGCGTGATCAGGGCAATGGTGCCCGTGTCCCCGGGCAGGGCCACGTCCTGGACATAGGAATGCGTCACGACCTCGTTCGGCAGCTGGTCGGCGAGCTGTTGGAAATCCCGGGCGCTCATGCGGCGCTCCCTTCGGTGGTTGAGCCTTCGGTGGTTGAGCTTGTCGAAACCGAGCCTGTCGAGACCCGGATCTCGACAGGCTCGATCACCGGCTCAACCACCGTCCAGTGCGGGTTCTCCCAGATGACGGTGGCCCCCATGCCGAGGCCGATGCACATGGTCGTGATGCCGTACCGCACGGACGGGGCCGCCGCGAATTGGCTGGCGAGCTGGGTCATCAGGCGCACGCCGGAGGAGGCCAGGGGATGCCCGACGGCGATCGCCCCGCCATAGCGGTTGACGCGCGGGTCGTCGTCTGCGATGCCGTAGTGGTCCAGGAAGGAGAGCACCTGCACGGCGAACGCCTCGTTGATTTCGATCAGGCCGATGTCGTCGATGGACAGCCCGGCCAGGCGCAGCGCCTTCTCGGTGGCGGGGACCGGGCCGATGCCCATGACCTCGGGCTCGACGCCGGCGAACGCGTACGTGACCAGGCGCATCTTCACGGCCAGGCCGAGTTCCGCGGCGGCCTCGGCCGAGGCCAGCAGCGACACCGTGGCACCGTCGTTCAGGCCGGCCGCATTGCCGGCCGTCACGCGGCCGTGGGCGCGGAATGGGGTGCGCAGGCCGGCCAGGCCGGCCATGGTCGTGCCCGGCCGCGGCGGTTCGTCCACCGAGGCCACGGACCAGCCCTGCCCCGGCTTCAACGTCGCCACGGGGACGAGGTCCGGCTGGATGAGGCCCCGTGCGTAGGCGCCGGCCAGCCTGGCCTGGCTGGCCACGGCGTACGCGTCGGCGCGCTCCTTCGTGATGGCCGGGAACCGGTCGTGCAGGTTCTCGGCCGTGTTGCCCATGTTCAGCGCCGCCGGGTCGACCAGGCGTTCGGCCAGGAAGCGCGGGTTCGGGTCGGTGCCGGAGCCCATCGGGTGGTGGCCCATATGCTCGACGCCGCCGGCCAGCACCACGTCGTAGGCGCCGATGCCGATGCCCGAGGCCGTGGTCGTCACGGCCGTCATGGCGCCGGCACACATGCGGTCGATGGCGAATCCCGGCACGGACCTGGGCAGCCCGGCCAGCAGGGCCGCGGTGCGGCCGATCGTCAGTCCCTGGTCGCCGGTCTGCGTGGTCGCGGCGATCGCCACCTCGTCCACGCGTTCCGGGGGCAGCGATGGGTTGCGCCGCATGAGTTCACGGATGCACTTGACCACCAGGTCATCGGCCCGGGTGTCCGCGTAGATCCCCGACTCGCCGGCCCTGCCAAAGGGGGTGCGGACGCCGTCGACGAACACGACGTCCCTGATCTGCCGGTTCAGGCTCACCTGGAACTCCTCACACGAGACACGGATACGCTGACACCGATGGTGTCACACGTCATGTTACTCATGAGTAACTTTGAGTTCAAGGAAGGGCCCGGGCGTCCATCGGCTTGGGCTCCTTGGCCGGCAGCGGCTCCGGGTGCAGCAGGGCGTCGGTCAGCACGGCCGCCGTCTTCCCGACCTGCCACGGCCGGGCGCCGAGGTCCGCGAGCGCCGCCGACACCGATTCGACAGTGATGGGCGCCGGTGGGTGCCAGCACAGCCGGCGCAGGTAGTCGGGCGTGAGCAGGTTCTCCGCCGGGATGGTCAGCTCGGTGGAGAGCGCCGCCAGCCGGTTGCGGGCCGTCGCCAGCCGCTCGGCGGCCGTGAGGTCGCGGTCGGCCCACGCGCGCGGCGGCGGGGGGGCGTCGTTGGGCAGGTGCATGGGCGGCAGGTCGTCGGTGCCGCGGGCCGTCTGCAGGGCACGCAGCCAGCGCGGCGCGTCGCGTTTGGCGGCGCGACCGTGGAACCCGGGCAGGTTCAGCAGGTCCGGCACGGTCGTGGGCATGGCCTTGGCGGCCGCGATGATGGCGGAATCGGGGATGAGCCGGCCCGGGGCGATGTCCCGCTTCTCCGCCAGCGCGTCACGGGCGAGCCACAGCTCGCGCACCGCGGCGAGCTGGCCGCGGTTGCGGAGGGTGTGCGCGCCGTGCGTGCGCCGCCACGGATCGACCCGTGGTTCGGCCGGGCCGGCCGCCACGAGCGCCGCGAACTCCTGCCGGGCGTATTCGAGCTTGCCGGTGGACTCGAGCAGCTCGAGCATCTCCTCCTCGAGCTCGGCCAGCACCTCCACGTCGAGGGCCGCGTAGCGCAGCCACGCCTCGGGCAGTGGCCGGGTGGACCAGTCCGCGGCCGAGTGTTCCTTGGCCAGGCTGTAGCCGAGCAGTGACTCGATGACGGCGCCCAGCCCCACGCGGGGCAGCCCGGCGATGCGTGCGGCCAGCTCGGTGTCGAAGAGCGACGACGGCCACATGCCCAGTTCCGACAGGCACGGCAGGTCCTGGCTGGCGGCGTGCAGGATCCATTCCACGCCGTCCAGCGCGTCGTTGATGATGGCGAGGTCGTCGAACGGTTCCGGGTCGATGAGCCAGGTGCCCGCGTCCTCGCGCCGGATCTGCACGAGGAAGGCCCGTTGCCCGTACCGGTAGCCGGAGGCCCGTTCGGTGTCGATGGCGGCCGATCCCCGCCCGGCCGCCAGTGCCGCCGCGCAGCGTTCCAGCCCGGATTGCGTGGCGATGACCGACGGCAGCCCGTCCCGCGGCGTGTCGAGGGCGACGACGTCGGGAAGTTCCGACAAGTCCACGGGGACGCCGTCCACGATGACCTGGGCCGGCGGCGCCTCGAGGACCTGGACCGGAGGCGCGCCCCCCGTCGACGACTTGCGGGTCCGCGCGCGGGTGTGGCTGTCAGTTGAATGGCTGGTCATGATGGTTCCATTCTAGCGAGCGGCCCATCCGCCGCCGGCCCGCCCTACGGCGCCGGGTTCCTGGCCAGGAAGTCCAGCGCCTTTTCGGCCACGTCGGCCCAGCCGGCGTCGATCACCAGCGAATGGCCCCGGCCCGGGATCTTGACGATCTCCGTCACGCCCGGGTTTTTCTTCTGCAGGTGGTAGGTGGCATTGGCGACGGCCCACGGCACGGTGTGGTCCTCCTCGCCCGATATGACCAGCAGGGGGCCACGGTCCGGGTTCCTGGTGTCGGCGCTGGCCTCGGTGCGGGGGAACAGGTTCTCGAACGCCGCCTGGAACAGCGGCAGGCCGGAGCCGGGCACCGGGAAGAGCTCGTACAATTCATGGGCTTCGGCCTCTGGCACGGCGTTCGCGAACGCGTACCGGAACTCCTTCTCCGTGAGCATCACCTGGCGGCGGCGGTTCGCCGGGTTGGCGATGACCGGCGAGGCCGCCTTCAACGAGGAGAGGGGCAAGGGCAGGACGCCGCGCACGGGGGCGGGGTCGATGGCCACCGACGCCGTGGCCAGCCCCATCCCGGCAAGCTTTTGGGTGATCAGGCCGCCGAACGAGTGACCTATCAGCACCGGCTTCCGGTCGAGGTGGCCGATGATGTCCACGAAATGGTCGGTGATCGCGCCAATCGATTTCCCGGCGAACACCCCGGGAATCCTGCGGGCCTCCTCCACCGTCTCGGGATCGTCCGGCCAACCCGGTGCCAGTGTGCTGAAGCCGCGCTCCTGGAAGAGGGTGCGCCACGCCTCCCAGCTGCCCGGCAGCAGCCACAATCCGTGCACGAACACGACCGGCTGTTTCCCCGAGGCATTGGCGCGGTCTATTTCCGCCTGCTCGCGGCTGGTGATGACTGACATCGCATGCTCCTCACGGACGGTGTCCACGGCACGGGAGGTCCACGACACAGCAGACAGGGTGATCGACCCATGTGACAACGACATTAGTCCGCCCACGGCCAGGCAGCCAGACCAGACAGCCAGACCGGGCGCGGGGCTCGCGCCCCCGGGCCTCAGTGCCGGCGGCGCTGGGCCAGCGCCGTGACGCCCTCGGGCAGCGGCGGCAGTCCGGCGAACGAGCACACCATGTCGCTCCACGCCTCCAGGTGGGCCCTGACCTCGGGACCGTGCGGGGTCCAGGACGCGCGCAGTTCCAGGTCGATGGTGTCGGGCCGGGTGTCCAGCGCCCCGAAACTTTCCGACAGGATGCGCGTGGCCGTGCCGCCGGTGTTGCGGTGCACGGCGCCGCGGGTCTCGAGCGCCTCGACAAGCCACGTCCACGCCACATTGCCCAGCAGCGTGTCGTTGCCCATGTCGGCGTCGAGCTCGGCGCGGATGTACGTGACGATCCGGAACGTGCCCTCCCACAGGTCAGAGCCGTCGGGATCGTGCAGCAGGATGAAACGACCGGTGGCGAGTTCGTCGCCGTCGCTCATGACCTCCGCGCCCAGGGCGACCGCGAACGGTGCCAGCC
Organism: Specibacter cremeus; assembly: GCF_003946885.1. GTDB lineage: Bacteria > Actinomycetota > Actinomycetes > Actinomycetales > Micrococcaceae > Specibacter > Specibacter cremeus. The sequence goes on from NZ_RWKQ01000027.1 coordinate 13,723, forward strand.
GGGACGGGGCCGGGACTTCGGCCAGGCGCAGCTCCGGGCGCGGGCGGGCCGCGCGCAGCGAGCTGAGCGCCGCCAGGAACTCCACGGGAACGTTGGCTAGGGTGCTCACGTTCGAAGATTATGCGGGTCGGGCCGGATTCCCGGGCAGGCGCGCCGCAGGGAACCTCAGGCGCCGACCTCGCGGCGGATGGCCGCCGCGAACGCGTCGATGTCGGCCTCCGTCGTGTCGAACGAGCACATCCAGCGCACCTCACGGGCGGCGGCGTCCCAGTCGTAGAACCGGAAGTCGGCGCGCAACCGGTCGGCCACGCCCGCCGGCAGCACGGCGAACACGCCGTTGGACTCCGTGGCCTGGGTGGCGTGCACGCTCGGCAGTGCATCGACGGCGGCGCGCAGCTTCGCGGCCATCGCGTTGGCGTGCCCGGCCGAGCGCAGCCACAGGTCGTCCTCGAGCAGGGCCAGCAGCTGGGCGGAGATGAAGCGCATCTTCGAGGACAGCTGCATGTCCATCTTGCGCAGGTACTTCAGCCCGTCGGCGGCCTCCGGGGCCAACGCGACGACGGCCTCGCCGTACATGGCGCCGTTCTTCGTCCCGCCGAACGACAGCACGTCGACGCCGGCGTCGGAGGTGAACTCGCGCACCGGCACGTCCAGGAACGCGGCCGCGTTGGCCAGCCGGGAGCCGTCCATGTGCACCTTCATGCCCAGCCCGTGCGCGTGCCCGGTGATGGCGCGGACCTCGGCGGGCGTGTAACAGGTGCCCAGCTCGGTGGTCTGGGTGATGGACACGGCCAGCGGCTGGGCGCGGTGCTCGTCGCCGAAGCCCCAGGCCTCCTTGTCGATGAGCTCGGGCGTGAGCTTGCCGTCGGCCGTCGGCACGGGCAGCAGCTTCAGGCCGCCGACGCGTTCCGGCGCGCCGTTCTCGTCCGTGTTGATGTGGGCGGTCGCGGCGCAGACCACGGCGCCCCAGCGCGGCAGCAGCGACTGCAGGCCCACCACGTTGGCGCCGGTGCCGTTGAACACGGGGAACGCCTCGACCCGGGTGCCGAACAGCTCACCCATCACCTCGCCGAGGCGCCGCGTGTAGACGTCCTCGCCGTAGGCGACCTGGTGGCCGTCGTTGGCCGCGGCCAGCGCGGCCAGCACCTCCGGATGGACACCCGAATAGTTGTCCGAGGCGAAACCGCGCACGGCCGGGTCGTGCAGCCGGGTCGACGTGGTGGAGCTGGGGTTCGTGCCGGAAGTCACGTGCGTGTGCCGCCTTTAGAGAATCATGCGCCGGCCGTTGAGCTCGTGCGCGTCGGTGTCGGGGGAGAAAAGACTAACCACAGTTTGCCCCAGCACCGACACATCGGTGAAACCGGGGAATTTGCGCTCGGGCGCGGCGGCGCGCATGGCGTCGTCGACGAGTGCCTTGACCACCAGTACGACGGCGGCGCCGCGGCCCGGGTGCCCGTCGTCGCCCGGTTGGGCCAAGCCATTGGCGACGGCGCCCAGCCATGTTTCGGCGGCCGCCTTCGCCGTGGCGTAGTTGGCGTTGCCGGGTGTCGGGTCGGTGACGGATGTGGACGACACGATGGCCACCCGGCCGCGGGCGGACGCCACGAGGTCCGGGTAGAACGTGCGCGTCGTGTTGCGCAGCGTCGTCACGACGTTCCTGTGCAGGAAGTCCCAGTCGGCGTCCGACTGGGCGGCCAGGTCCGCCCCGCCGCGCCAGCCGCCGACCAGGTGGATGAGCCCGTCGATGGGCCCGTGGTCGCGGTGGACGGCCGCGGCCAGCCTCTCCACTGCGGCCGGGTCGGCCAGGTCGGCGACGGCCGGCACAGCGCCGCCGGCGGCCTGCGCGGCGACCCGGATGCGGGTGTCGTCGGAGCCCACCGTTACCACGCGCAGGCCCGCCGTCACCAGGGCCCGTGAGACGGCGACGCCGGCGGCGCTGCTGCCGCCTGCGATCAGCACCAGCGGCTGGACCGAATCGGGTTCCATCGGGCTAGGCCGTGTGGGGGAGGGCCGTGTGGTCGAGGTCGCTGGATCCGGTGATGCCGGACGTCGACTCGATGACGCCGGCCATCTTCTTGGACAGGGCCTCGTAGAACATGGACAGCGGGAACTCGTCGTCCATGACCTGGTCGGTGACCTCGCGCAGCGCACCGGTCAACGGCAGCGCATCGGGGCCCTTCGCCCAGACCGAGGCCGGGTGCGGGGTGAGCGTGGCGGAGACCAGGTCGTAGGCGGCAAGCCAGTGCGCCAGCTTCGGCCGGTCGATCGAACGCCAGTACAGGTCCTCGATGGCCTGTCCCAGCGCCATGACGACCTCGGGGACGTCCGCCCAGTCGATGGCCAGCTTCGTGTCGGTCCAGTGCAGCACGCGGTGCTGGTGCAGCCAGGCGAACAGCAACTGGCCGCCCAGGCCGTCGTAGTTGCGCACGCGGGAGCCGGTGATGGCGAAGCGGAAGATGCGGTCGAAGATCACCGCGTACTGGACCAGCTTGGCCTGCTTGCGCGCCTCGGGAGAGGCCGACTCGTCATGCTCGACGGCGACCGACTCGCGGTAGGCGGTCAGGTCGCAGCGCAGCTCCTCGAGCGAGTACAGGAAGTACGGCATGCGCTGCTTGATCATGAACGGGTCGAACGGCAGGTCCCCGCGCATGTGGGTGCGGTCGTGGATGAGGTCCCACATGACGAACGTCTCCTGCGTGAGGGCCTGGTCGTCGATCAGCGCGGCCGCATCCTCGGGCAGGTCCAGGCTCGTGACGTCGGCGGCGGCGCGCAGCACGCGGCGGAACCGGGCGGCCTCGCGGTCCTGGAAGATGGCGCCCCACGTGAACGTCGGGGTCTCGCGCACGGCCACGCTCTCGGGGAACAGCACGGCGGAGTTCGTGTCGTAGCCGGGGGTGAAGTCGACGAAGCGCAGCGGCACGAACAGCTTGTTCGAGTAGTTGCCGGCCTCCAGTTCGCCGATGAACTCGGGCCAGATGACCTCCACGAGCACGGCCTCGACCAAGCGCGAGGTGGAGCCGTTTTGCGTGTACATGGGGAACACGACCAGGTGGCCCAGGTCGTTGGTCCGGTGCTCCTGGGGCGCGAACGCCAGCAGGGAGTCGAGGAAGTCGGGCACGCCCAGGCCGGTGTCGGCCCAGCGGGTGAAGTCGGCGACGAGCAGGCGCAGGTACTCGGCGTCGTGCGGGAAGTGCGGGGCCAGGGTCTCGATGGATGCGACGATCTGGCCGATCAGCGCGCGGGCGGCTTCGTGGTCGGCCGGTTCTGGCACAGAACCGTCCTTGACCTGCAGGCCCTGCAGTTCGGTGGCCGCCTGCTTCAGGGCCAGCCAGGCCGGATCGTGGGCCAGGCCGGCCGTAACGGTGCGACCGGCGTCGTGGCGGACATCGCCTGCGGGGGAGAGGGTGGTGACCATGGTGTGCACGTCCTTTGCTGGGAAAGTGGGCGGACTCGCCGGGATTGTGACGAGCGTACCAATGAAACAGCAAAACTTACGTGAAAAATTCCCCAGCATAAGCAACTCTCATGCTTGCGTTCGACCGGAACCGATCGGTGCAGAAGCGTTGGGCGTGCTTGGGTCCCCCGCGGGCCGCGTCAGGCGCCGGCTGTATCGTCGCCCGTATTGTCGGCTGTATTGTGGCCGACCGTACCCGGGCGCAGGCGCAGCGAGATGGAGTTGATGCAGAACCGCTGGTCGGTGGGCGTATCGTAGCCCTCGCCCTCGAACAGGTGGCCCAGGTGTGAATCGCAGGCCGCGCAGCGCACCTCGACCCGCGCCATGCCCAGCGACGAATCGTGCAGGTAGCGCACGGTACCCTCGGCCAGCGGAGCGAAGAACGACGGCCAGCCGCAGTGCGACTCGAATTTCTCCCGGGAGGTGAACAACTCGGCGCCGCAGGCTCGGCAGGCGTACACGCCCTCCTGCGTGGAGTCCCAGTACTCGCCGGTGAACGGGCGCTCCGTGCCGGCGCGGCGCAGCACGGCGAACTCGTCGGCGGTCAGCTCGCGCCGCCAGTCGGCATCGGTTTTCGTGGTGGGCACGGTTTCGTTGTTGTCTCTCATGTGGTCGTTAACGCCTACGAGTCGCCAATGAATCCCGACCCCGCATACAGGTGCAGGACGGGCAGGCCGAGCTTGCGCTGGGCCTGGTTGGCCCAGTCCCGGCGGAACGTGTCCGCCACGGCGTGCGGCCGGGTGACCACCACGGCCTGCCGGGCCCCGGCGCCGGTGACCCGGGCAACCAGGGCGGCAACGGCGTCGTGCTCCACCACTTCGCCGGTCACCCTGGCACCGGCGGCGCGCAACACCCGCAGCGACTCCTCCAGCGTGTGCGCCGCCTCGGCCCGCTTGGCCTCCGGATCGGGACGCTCGCGCAGTTCGCGCAGTGCCCCGGGCAGGTCCAGCATGGTCAACTGGTCGACGACGTCGACGAACAGGTTCCGGTGGATGTCCGCGGACACGAGCACGACCAGCTCGACGTCGTCGTCCGGGCCATACAGGTCCGTGATGTTCTCCGCATCCGTGGGGACCAGTGGTTCTTCGGTCAGGATGATGATCGAGTCGCTCATGCCATAAGCATAGGGCCACGGGCACGCGGCGTGTGGGGCAAAATGGTGCCATGGAGACTTCGGCGCAACGCACGGGCGGCTGGTTCAAGTGGACGGCACTCGCAACGGGGGCCGCGGCGGCCGGCGTGGCCGCCGTCGTGACGGCCACCTCGGCGCTGGCCGGCTACTTCGCCCGGCGCGTCGTGATCCCGGAGAAGCTGCGGCTGGCGGACGTGCCGGTGCTGGCCGTCATCCCGGACGGCCCGGTGCTGCAGATCGTGCTGCCGGCCACCCCCGACACCACCGTGGCCGGTACATTCGCACTGTACTTCGACAACGGGCGCGCCCACGCGGTCATCGGCCGGATCCTCGCGTACGTGCCGCGCGAGGGCAGCGTCACGCGCGAGGTGCTGCGCGTGGAGGGCGGGGACCTGCGCGCGGCCACGGCCGGCTGGTGGTCCGGCAGCATCCACGCCCACCCCGACGAACTCGGCCTGGACAGCAGCGAGGTCACGCTCAACCTGCCCGGCGGGCCGGCGCCCGCATGGTTCGTGCCCGCCCCCGGCGCCCTGCCCACGTGGGCCATCATGGTGCACGGTCGCGGCGGCACGCGGGCGGAGGGGCTGCGGGCCGTGCAGGTCGCGCACCGGCTCGGCATGAATTCGCTGCTCATCTCCTACCGCAACGACCCGGAGGCGCACGCCGCCGCCGACGGCCGGTACGGGCTGGGCCTGACCGAATGGGAGGACGTGGACGTCGCCATCGACCATGCGCTGGCCCACGGTGCGCGCGACGTCGTGTTGATCGGGTACTCGATGGGCGGGGCGATCTGCCTGCAGGTCGCCGATCGCGGGCGCAACCGCGGCCGTGTCCTCGCCTTGGTGCTGGACGCGCCCGTCATCGACTGGGTCGATGTCCTGGCCTTCCAGGCCAAGCTCAACCGCATTCCGGAGCGCGTGGGCCGGTACGGGCAGTTCATGCTCAGCCACCCGCTCGGGCGGCGCATCACCGGCCTGGCCGCGCCCGTGGACCTGAAGAGCACGGACTGGGTGAGCCGGGCCGTCGAGCTGCGCACCCCCACCCTGGCCATCCACAGCGTCGACGACGACTTCGTCCCCTTCGGGCCCACGGCCGAACTGGCCCGGCGGAACCCGGAGATGGTCACGTTCGAGCCGTTCAGCAAGGCCGGCCACGCCAAGGAGTGGAACGTGGAACCGGAACGGTGGGAGCGGGTGGTGGCGGATTGGCTGCGTCCCCGGCTGGGCCGCTACACGCTGCCGCGCGAGCACACCGGTGGTTGAGCCGGTGGTTGAGCCTGTCGAAACCCCAGGTCTCGACAAGCTCGACCGCCGGTGGTTGAGCCTGTCGAAACCCCAGGTCTCGACAAGCTCGACTGCCGGTGGTTGAGCTTGTCGAAACCCCGGATCTCGCTCCCCAGCCGCTCCCCGGCCTCGCAAGCTCGGTCGGGGCCCCGCGCGGCCGTGGCCCCAGGCTCGATCACCGCTACGGGCTCGATCGCCGCTACGGGTTGCCGATATTGGCCGTGAGGGCGTCCGTCAGCCGGAGGAGGTCGGCGGGGGCCAGTTCGACGTCAAAGCCGCGCCGCCCACCCGAGACGAAGATCGTCTCGAACGCCAGGGCGGATTCGTCGACGACCGTGGGGGAGTGCTGGCGCTGCCCGAGCGGCGAGATGCCGCCGAGCACGTAGCCGGTGCGGCGCTGGGCCGCGGCGGGGTCGGCCATGGCCGCCTTCTTGTGCCCGAGCGCGTGGGCCAGCGCCTTCAGGTCCAGGGAGCCGCTGACCGGAACGACGGCAACGGCCAGGGTGCCGTCGACGTCGGCCATGAGCGTCTTGAAAACCCGGCCCGGGTCGATGCCCAGCACCTCGGCCGCCTCCAGGCCGTAGCTGGGTGCCGCCGGGTCATGGGCGTAGGCGTGCGCCGTGAACGGGACGCCGGCCGCCGCCAGTGCGACGGTGGCCGGCGTCCCGCCCGCGGTCCTGCCTTTCGCCATCCGGTCCTCAGGCGGCCGGGCGCAGTCCGCCGGCGATCTTGCGCTTGATCCGGCCGAGCATGGCGGACATGCCGCGCATGCGCAACGGCGACACGGCCCGGGTCAGGCCCAGCAGTTCCGGCATGTCGTCGGGCACGGCCAGGATCTCGGCGGCACTCAACCCGTCCAGCCCGGCGTGCAGCACGGACGCGAAACCACGCGTGGTGGGTGCCTCCGGGGGCGCCTGGAAGTACAGCCGCACGATGTCGCCGTCGTCGGTCTTCTCCGCCTCCACCGTGACGAACAACGGCGACTGGCACTCGAGGACCTGTTCGAGCAGCTCCGGGTGGTTCGCGAAACGCTCCGGCAGCGGCGGCAGGTCGCGGGAGAATTCCAGCAGCAGCTGCAACCGCTCGCGCTCCGGCAGGTCCTGGAAGTCCTTGACGATCTCCGCCAGCCCCGCGGGCAATGCTTGTGTAGTACTCATCGAGTTAAGCGTACGTTGCTTTCAACACTTTCGGTTCGCCGCTTGTCAGTTCGACGCCGGCCATTCGCCGCGTTCGGTGCCCTTGGCGATCGGGACGCGCACGGAGTTGCCCCACTCGGTCCAGGAACCGTCATAGTTGCGGACCGTGTCGAAGCCCAGCAGGTACTTCAGCGCGAACCAGGTGTGGCTGGACCGCTCGCCGATGCGGCAGTACGCCACGACGTCGTCGCCCTCCTTGAGGCCGGCCTCGCCCAGGTACAGGGCCTCAAGCTCCGCCCGGCTGCGGTAGGTGCCGTCCGCGGCGGCCGCGCGGGCCCACGGGATCGACGCCGCGGTCGGGATGTGGCCGCCACGCAGCGTGCCCTCCTGCGGGTAGGCGGGCATGTGGGTGCGCTCGCCCGAATACTCCTCGGGGGATCGGACGTCGATCAACGGCTTGCCCAGGTGGGCCAGCACGTCCTCCTTGTAGGCCCGGATCGGGGCGTCGTTGCGCTCCACGACCGGGTAGCCGGCGGACGGGGTGACGTTCGTGGCGTCGGTGGTCAGCTCACGGCCCTCGGCGATCCACTTGTCGCGGCCGCCGTCCAGCAGGCGGACGTCTTCGTGGCCGAACAGCGTGAAGACCCACAGCGCGTACGCGGCCCACCAGTTCGACTTGTCCCCGTAGACGATGACGGTCGTGTCGCGGGAGATGCCCTTGGCGGCGGCCAGCTCGGCGAAGGCGGCACCGTCGATGTAGTCGCGGGCGACGTCGTCGTTCAGGTCGGTGTGCCAGTCGATCTTCACGGCGCCGGGGATGTGCCCGGTCTCGTAGAGGAGCACGTCCTCGTCGGATTCGACGACGACGATGCTGCCGTTGCCCGCGGCCCCGTCAGCCAGCGCGGCGGCCAGCCAGTCGGTGGACACGAGCCGCTCCGGGTGGGCGTAGGCGGCGAACTTTTCATTGGTTTCTGCAGCAACAGGCATGTGTACTCGCTTCGGGTTGGGGGCCGTTGCCGGTCGCAACGGTGGCTTGGCTTCCTCAACAGCGTAACGATTGGGGCGGTGGAATCCTTCCGACCGTTAACGTGACGCAATATGCGGGCGGTATTGTTGGAACAGCCCGCGGCGCATCTCGTGCGGGCGCAGCTGATTCCCCTCCACGCATGATAAGGACCCGACGGCCTTGGTAAAGATCGAGCAACTCTCCACCCGCAGGCCGTCGGTATCGGTGGAGGAACTGCTCCGGGGGTTCGTCCCGTCGCCGCGGTTCGGCGACGTGTCATTCGCCGGCTACCGGCCGGATCCGGGCCAGCCGTCGCAGGCGCAGGCCGTCACGGCGCTGGAGGATTTCGGCCGCGGCGTCGGCGGCGCCCCGGCAAAGGGCCTGCGCAAGCTGTTCGCCGGCAGGAACGGCAAGTCCGCGTCCCGGGCCGGCATCTACCTTGACGGCGGCTTCGGAGTGGGCAAAACCCACCTGCTCTCCTCGCTCTGGCATGGCGTGGCCGGGCCGAAGGCCATCGGCACGTTCGTCGAGTACACGAACCTGGTTGGCGCGTTGTCGTTCCGCAAGACCGTCGACGCGCTGAGCCGGTACAAACTGGTCTGCATCGACGAGTTCGAGCTCGATGACCCGGGCGACACGGTGCTCATGTCCCGGCTCATGCGAGAACTGGCCGACGCGGGCGTGAAACTGGCCGCGACGTCGAACACGCTGCCGGGCGCGTTGGGGGAGGGCCGGTTCGCGGCCGTCGACTTCAAGCGGGAGATCCAGGTGCTGGCCGACCAGTTCGACATCCTGCACATCGACGGGGAGGACTTCCGGCACCGCGGCCTGCCCACCCCGCCGGAACCGCTGGCCAACAGCGACCTGGACGCGGCCATGCGGCGCGAATTCGATGGCAGGACCGTCGCCGTCGATGACTTCGCCATACTCGTGGACCACCTGGCCGGCGTCCACCCGTCCAGGTACCGGCAGCTGCTGGACGGGATCGACGCGGTCGTCTGGCGCAATGTGCACACCATCACCGAACAGTCCGTGGCGCTGCGGTTCGTGGTGCTCGCGGACCGGCTGTATGACAAGGATGTGCCGATCCTGGCCAGCGGCGCCCCGCTCGATGAGCTGTTCACGCCCGAGATGATGTCCGGTGGCTACCAGAAGAAGTACTTCCGGGCGGTGTCCCGGCTGACGGCGTTGGCGCGGGAGGCCGCCCCGGATGCGGCCCGGGAGGCCGTGCCCGTCGCTTAAACGCGAAAGGTGCCGGTGCCGCCTCTCGGCGGGACCGGCACCTCTTTTGACGCTTAACTAAAGGCAAGCGGGTGGGGATACTCCCCGGAAGCCTTGTCGACGAAGTCGGAGGTCGTCTTCTAGCTGACGCCCCTGGCCTCGGTCGCGTGGCCCTCGATGAGTTCCTCGGCCTTGCCCTTGATGTCGTCAAAAATAGACAAGTGGCACCTCCCTTCGCTCCGCGGGGCCCATTGCCCCGGACAGACAAGATCTTAATCCCGGCGGGTGGCCCTGCCAAGGGGAATTCGCCCCCGGCGAAATGCCCGGTCCGTGCCCGGCGTGCGATCATGGACGGGCAGCCATGCACCCGGACGAGGTGCGCCGTACCCGGCCAGCGACAAGACGGCGCGTGGAGGGTTTGCCATGTCATGGATTGTCTTGGTCGTGTCCGGAATGCTGGAGGCCGTGTGGGCCACCGCGCTCGGCAAGAGCGCGGGCCTCACCCGGCCCGTGCCGACCGTTGTGTTCGCGCTTTCCCTGGTCGCCAGCATGGGAGGGCTCGCCTGGGCCATGCGGTCGTTGCCGGTCGGCACGTCCTATGCGGTGTGGGTGGGCATCGGGGCGGCGCTCACCGTCGGCTACGCCATGGTCACCGGCACGGAGCCGGTGTCGCTCGTGAAGATCCTGCTGTTGCTGGGCATCGTGGCCTGTGTGGTCGGCCTGAAGCTCGCGCACTAGCATTTCAGGTCTCGATAGGCTCGACCACCGGTTGCGCCGCCGTCGTACACGTCCCGTACACGCGAGGTGTATGGTGCGTGTATGGCCAAGGTGCGCACGAACATCGAGATCGAGGATGACTACGTCCGGGTGATCATGGAGCGCTACGGCGTCCGGACGAAGACCGAGGCCGTCGAGCTGGCCTTGCGACACCTGGCCGGCCAACCGATGAGTCGGGAACAGGCACTGGCCATGCGCGGGGCGCGCGCGATAGCCGATTTGCCTGCTGACGAGGCTCCCCGGGGCGCAGCGTGATCCTGGCTGACACCTCGGCCTGGATCGAGTATGACCGTGCAACCGGAAGCCCGGTGGACGATCGGCTGACCGAGCTGATCGCCACTGACGGTCCGTTGATGGTCACCGAACCGGTGATGATGGAGGTGCTCGCTGGGGCGCGCACGGACGCACAGGAGGACGATTTGCGTCGGCTGTTGTTGCGGGCCGGCCTGCTCCATTTCGACGCAACCACTGACTTCGACGCGGCCACACGGATCTACCGGCGATGCCGCCAAGCCGGGATCACCCCTCGCGGAATGGTCGACTGCATGATCGCTGCGGTGGCTTGGCGTCGAGGAGCCACCGTGCTGGCTTACGACGTGGACCTCGACCGCGTGGCGCAGGTCATCGGCCTTGAACTGGACGATGCTTCACTGCGTGCGTGAACAGCTGTCGACCACCACCTGACCTCGGCGGCTGGCAGGCTCGCGCACTGGCATCTAAGGTCTCGACAGGCTCGACCACCGGTGGTCGAGCCTGGGCCCACAGCCGCGAGGGGCCCCGACCGAGCTTGCGAGGGTGGGGAGCGGCTGGGGAGCGAGACCTGAATTTGGTGGGCGATACTGGGATCGAACCAGTGACCTCTTCCGTGTCAGGGAAGCGCGCTACCGCTGCGCCAATCGCCCNNNGTGCTGCAATGAAAACTGCCGGAACCGTCGGTCCCGGCAGTTTTCATCCATACTGCGAGCGGATGACGAGATTCGAACTCGCGACCCTCACCTTGGCAAGGTGATGCTCTACCACTGAGCCACATCCGCA
>NZ_RWKQ01000027.1:24840-58802 GCF_003946885.1 Specibacter cremeus
TGTTGTTGCTGTACTACTTTACCTTTATTCACCCCGATGTTCATCGGCTCAACGAACCGTTCGATTCATTGGTGGGCGATACTGGGATCGAACCAGTGACCTCTTCCGTGTCAGGGAAGCGCGCTACCGCTGCGCCAATCGCCCAGTAATCNCCGGTGCGGGGATGCCTGGATCCACCGAAGTGGAGGTGGGAACGGGATTCGAACCCGTGTACACGGCTTTGCAGGCCGTTGCCTCGCCTCTCGGCCACCCCACCGTGAGTCTAGACGGTGTCCTGCGAGCGGATGACGAGATTCGAACTCGCGACCCTCACCTTGGCAAGGTGATGCTCTACCACTGAGCCACATCCGCAGGGGANATCGGTTCCCTCTCGATTCGTTGTCGAACCGGCGGGCCGTGTTCCTGCGTTGAAAACTGTACCCGAGGCTTTTCTCAAACGCCAAATCGGTGCTCGGGGCGGGCCCGCCCGGACGCCTTGGGGGTCCGTGGATCCCAGTCATGGCGCGGATCCCGCCGGTCCGGGAAGGAATGACAAAGATGTCATTCGGTGCCTTGCCGGGGCCTTGCGGGGGTGCCGGGGCGGCGATTAGGCATGGGCGAAACTTTGAGCTAGTCTGTTGAACGCACCAAGAACGGACGCCGCAATCCTTGTGGATCGGGCGCCCGGAATTTGGGCGATTGGCGCAGTGGTAGCGCGCTTCGTTCACACCGAAGAGGTCACTGGTTCGAACCCAGTATCGCCCACCGGCAAAGGACCCTGTCCGGCGGAAACGCCCGGCGCGGGTCCTTTCTTGTTTGCGGGCGCCTCCACATGCGTCCTGTCGGTCCCGGATGAAATAGTGGTGACATGACGGCACCGGCATTGGCACACAGCACCGACCTTGGACGCATGTACGGACGATCCCTCATGGACACGCCCCGGGTTCCCTCCATCACGACCGTCATCTCCCAACAGGCCGCCAGCCTGGACGGGTGGATCGGCTACATGGCGGCGACCGCCGTGACCCAGCACCCCGGACTGGGCGGCGCCGTCGGCAATCCCGGCCAGCTGCGCACGCTCGTGCGCGAAAGCGCCAACGCGGCCGAACAATACCGTGACGCGGCGGCCGCCCGCGGCGACCGCGTCCATCACTACTGTGAGCAGGTGTCGCTGCGGGTCCTGGACCGGCCGCACGAGTTCGACGCCGCCCGGGCCGCCCTCGCCGAGCACGGCGAGGAGAAATTCGCCGACCGCTTCGACGAATGGTGGCAGCAGTACCAGGTCACGCCCATCGCCCCGGAGCTGACCGTGTGGAATGAGAGCGTCGGCTACGCCGGCACGCTCGACCTCGTGGCGACCATCGGCGGCCGGCTGTGCCTGATCGACTACAAGACGAAGGGCACGGACCGCCATGGCCGGGTCAAGGGACTCGACCCCAGGGTCGTCATGCAGCTGGTGGCCGGGCTGAAGGCCGAGGAATCGATCGTCGACGAGTCGGCGGGCACGTGGGAACCGTGGCAGTATGGCGCTGATCCAATCCTGCTCGGTGTGGCCGTGGGCGAGACGGAGGTGCTCACACTGCGCGCCAACCCGGACGTGCTCAAGTACCACTGGTTCAAGTTCTGCTCGCTGCGCCGCCTCTGGCAGGCCTCGCAGGAGGCGTCGGAGGCCGGGACGCCGCTGCTGCCCATCGCCCCGCCGGCGGCGCCCGCGGCCGGGTAGGCCGCGCGGGGCGGGCGCCGACTAGACTTGGTACCTGCCCGCGGCCGCGGCCCGGGTGCACGGCCCGCGAGACCGCAGCAATCCCGACGTACTGAAATATTGAATGAGGTGCCCCGCAATGGCCATCCTGAGCATCCGCATCATCGGCGACCCGGTGCTGCGCACCGTCGCCGAGGACGTCACCGAGTTCGGACCCGAGCTGGCGAAGCTCATTGACGACATGATGGAGACCATGCACGACGTCAACGGCGTGGGCCTGGCCGCCCCGCAGATCGGCGTCAGCAAACGCATCTTCACCTACGACGTCGACGGTGTGGCCGGGCACGTCATTAACCCGGTCGTCGTCAGCAGCGACGACTTCGCATCCGGCACGGCGGAGGGCTGCCTGTCCGTGCCCGGCCTCGGCTTCGAGGTGCGCCGGCATCGCTGGAGCCGGGTCACCGGCGTGGACGTGCACGGCAACCCCGTCGACGTCGAGGGCACCGGCTTGCTGGCCAAGTGCTTCCAGCACGAGACCGACCACCTCGACGGCAAGGTGTTCGTCGACCGGCTCGAGGGCGAGGACCGCAAGCGGGCGCTGCGTGCCATCCGCCAGCGCAACTACCACGATGTCACCGCCCGCACCGTGACCAAGCGTGCCGCCACCGTCGGCTCGGCCTTCGATTCCGGATCCATTGGGGCGGGATCCTTTGGGGTGGGGGCGCGCGGGTGAGGGTCCTGTTCGCCGGAACGCCCGCCGTCGCCCTTCCCTCGCTGGACGCGCTCCTCGCCGCCGGCCACGAAATCGTCGCCGTGCTGACCCGCCCGGACGCGCCGGTCGGACGCAAGCGCGTGCTGACGCCGTCGCCCGTGGCGGTGCGCGCCGCTGAGCTGGATTTGCCTGTCATCAAGGCGGCGAGGATCGACGCCGACGCGGCCGCCGCCATCGCGGCGGCGGCCGCCGACGTCGCCGCCATCGTCGCCTACGGGGCCCTCATCCCGGCCTCCGCGCTGGCGCTGCCGACGCACGGCTGGATCAACCTGCACTTCTCGCTGCTGCCGGCCTGGCGCGGCGCCGCCCCCGTCCAGCACGCCGTCATCAACGGCGACGACGTCACGGGGGCGTCGACATTCCTGCTCGAGGCCGGTCTGGACGCCGGGCCCGTGTACGGCACCATGACCGAATCAATCAACCCGGTGGACACCAGCGGCGCGCTGCTCGAACGCCTCTCGCACAGTGGCGCCGTGCTGCTCGCCCAGACCATCGCCGCCCTCGCCGCCGGCAGCATCACTGCCGTGCCGCAGGCCGGCGACGTGACGCTGGCGCCGAAGCTGGCACTGGAGGACGGTCATATCGCCTGGTCCCATCCGGCGGTGGCCATCGACCGGCGGGTGCGCGGGGTCACGCCGGAACCCGGGGCGTGGACCATGCTGGACGGCGCCCGGTTCAAGCTCGGCCCGGTCGGCTTGCGCCCGGACGTGACGGACCTGGCGCCCGGGCGGGTGCGGGTGGCCGGGAAGCGGGCGCTGGTCGGGACAGGATCGCACGCCGTGGAATTGGACCGGGTGCAACCGGCCGGGAAGAAGATGATGAACGCAATGGATTGGGTCCGCGGACTGGGCAGCTGTGACTCGGTGGTGTTCGCGTGAGCGGGCAGCAGGGCGGCCGGCCGGACCGTCGCCAGGGCGGCAGTCATGGCGGCCAAGGCGGGGGGGTCCGCCGCCGCGACGCCGCCGGGCGCGAGCGCAACCGTGCCCCGCAGCGCAACCGGACCGTGGCCGCGCCGTCGCAGCGCCACCGTTCGGCCGACCCGGCCCGGCTTGTGGCGTTCGAGGTGCTGCGGGCAGTCTCGGGTGAGGACGCCTACGCGAACCTCGTGATGCCCGCCCGCATCCGCCACCACCGGCTGGACAGGCGCGACGCCGGCTTCGCCACCGAGCTGGCCTACGGCGCCCTGCGTGCCCAGGGCACGTACGACGCCATCCTGTCCCGCTGCGTGGATCGCCCCCTGGACAAGCTGGACCCCGCCGTGCTGGACGCGCTGCGGCTCGGCGCCCACCAGCTGCTCGGCATGCGCGTTCCCGCCCACGCGGCCCTCGACCAGACCGTGTCGCTGGCCCGCGCCGTCATCGGCGCCGGCCCGGCATCGCTCATCAACGCCGTGCTGCGCAAGGTCAGCGCCCGCGACCTGGGCGCCTGGACGGCGGAGCTGACGGCCGGGCAGACCGACGCCGTGAGGATCGCCGCGCTGGAGCACGCCCACCCGGAGTGGGTCGTGCGCGCCTTGCGCCAGGCACTGGTGGCGCACGGCCGCGACGTCGCCGAGATCACGGACCTGCTCGAGGCCGACAACACCGCCCCCGTCGTCAATCTCGTCGCCCTGCCCGGCCTGGGTACCCTCGACGAGGCGCTCGACGCCGGCTTCACACTGGGGTCCCTGGGCCCCGGCTCCGCCCTGTCCTCCGGCGGTGACGTCGGCCGGCTGGCGACCGTGCGCGACGGCACCGTGCGCGTGCAGGACGTCGGCTCGCAGCTCGTGGCGCGGGCCCTGGTCGAGGCGCCCGTCTTGAGTGCGACGCCGGCCGGCGGCGAACGCTGGCTGGACCTGTGCGCCGGCCCCGGCGGCAAGGCCGCCCTGCTGGCCGCGCTGGCGAACCGGGCCGGCGCCACGGTGCTCGCCAACGAGCCGGCCGAGCACCGGGCCCGGCTCGTCCGGCAGGCCCTGGCGGCCGTGCCGGAACGCGTGTGGACCGTGCGCGTCGGAGACGGCCGGGACGTCGGCGCCGAGCAGCCCGGCGCGTTCGACCGAGTCCTCGTCGACGTACCCTGCACGGGCCTCGGCGCCCTGCGCCGCCGACCCGAATCCCGGTGGCGGCGCAAGCCGTCGGACGTGGCCGAACTCGGCCCGCTGCAGCGTGACCTGCTCGAGTCGGCCGTGCGCGCGGTGCGGCCCGGCGGCGTCGTGGCCTACGTGACCTGCTCGCCACACCCGGCCGAGACCGTCGCCGTCGTCGAGGACGTGCTCCGCAAACACGCCGACCTCGAATTGCTCGACTCCGGCGCGGCCCTGGACGCCGCCAGCCTGCCGGGGCGGCTCGAGGCCGGGCACGCGCTGCCGGGCCGGTCCGGGACAACCGCCCAGCTGTGGCCGCACGTGCACCAGACCGACGCCATGTTCCTGGCCGTCATCCGCAAGCACTGATCCGCAAGCACTGACCTCCCCCGATAGGAAGGCCCGCCCATGCCCCGCCACACCGACTGCTGCATCAACCCGTCCATCCTGTCCGCGGACTTCGTGAACCTGGAGGCCGAGCTGGCACGGATCGCCAACGCGGACGCCGTGCACGTGGACGTCATGGACAACCACTTCGTGCCGAACCTGACCATCGGGCTGCCCGTCGTCGAGCGCCTCCGGGCCGTCAGCCCGGTGCCGCTGGACGCCCACCTGATGATCGCCGACGCCGACCGGTGGGCCCCGGCCTACGCCGACGCCGGCCTGGATTCGGTCACGTTCCACGCGGAGGCCGCCACGGCCCCCATCAAGCTGGCGCGCGAACTGCGCACCCGCGGCGCCCGGGCGGGCATGGCGCTGCGCCCGGCCACCGCCGTCGAACCCTATCTGGACATGCTCACCGAGCTGGACATGCTGCTCATCATGACGGTGGAGCCCGGCTTCGGCGGGCAGTCGTTCCTGGAGGTCACGTTGCCCAAGATCCGCCGCGCCCGCGCCGCCATCGACGGCAGCGGCGCCCAGGTGGCGTTGCAGGTGGACGGCGGCATCACGGAGGAGACCATTGTGCGCGCGGCCGAGGCCGGGGCCAACGTGTTCGTGGCCGGATCGGCCGTGTACGGTGCGCCGTCGCCGGCCGAGGCGATCGACGTGCTGCGTGCGAAGGGCCGGGTCGTGAGACGCCGATGACGCGCCGATGACGCACCGTGATTACGCCCGCAAGGGCGCTGGTGCCATAATGAATGGCGTAAGCAACAACAACGTGCTCCGGGGTCGGTGAAAGTCCGAACCGGCGGTGATAGTCCGCGACCCGCACGCAGGCCGCCAGTGATGGCGGCAGGCGCTCGGTTGAACCGGTGGAATTCCGGTACCGACAGTCAAAGTCTGGATGGGAGAAGCACGTACAGTCCCGGCCGGCAGGCCCGGGGCGCAGCGCAGGCCTGGCCGCGCCGCCCCGGCAAGCCCACCCGGGCACTGTCGTTACCCCGGAGCCATCGCGGCTCGAAGGAAGGTAACGATGGATCTGGCGCGATGGCTCTTTGACGCCAAACTCGACTTCGCCGGCGGCGGGTTCATCCTGTGGCGGGAAGTCATCGGCAACATGTTCGGCCTGGCCAGTGCGCTCGGCGGCATGCGCCGCAAGATCTGGGCCTGGCCCGTCGGCATCGTCGGCAACGCCTTGCTCTTCACGGTCTTCATGGGTTCTCTCTTCGGCTCACCCGTCTACGTCAACCTGCTCGGCCAGGCCGGCCGGCAGCTCATGTTCATCGCCGTCTCCGTCTACGGCTGGCACCGGTGGCGGCAGGGGCGGCCGTCACGTGGAAACGGAGCCGCGGACGACGGCGGCGGCCGGGCGGGTGCCGCCGTCCAGCCGCGCTGGGCGGGGGCCAGGGTGCGGATCGCCCTGGTGGCCGGCATGATCGCCGGCACCGCCGCGCTCACCCCGATCTTCCGGGCCCTGGGCTCGTACGAGCCCGTCTGGGCCGACGCCTGGATCTTCATGGGGTCCCTGCTGGCCACCTACGGCATGGCCAAGGGTTGGGTTGAATTCTGGCTCATCTGGGTCGCCGTGGACCTGGTCGGGGTGCCGTTGCTGTTCAGTGCCGGCTTCTATGCGTCGGCGTTCATGTACGTCTTCTACGGCGCGTTCACCTTGTCCGGTTTCTTCGTGTGGTGGCGCGTGCGCCGCCGCCGGGACACTGTCGCCGCCACCAGGGGCTCAGCCCCGGCGCCCGTCGGGGTGGTCCCATGAGCGAGGACCAGCGGTTCGCGGACACGGGCTTCTCAGCCGCCGAGGTCACGGGCATGGAGACGGCGCTGGCCGTTGCCCGGCAGGGCGTGCGCGGGGCCAACCCGCTGGTCGGCGCCGTCATCCTCGACGCCGACGGCACGGTGCTGGCGATCGGGCACCACCGCGGCGCCGGCACGCCGCACGCCGAGGCGGACGCGTTGACGACCCTGCTGGCCAACGGGATCGCCCGCGACCTGTCCGCGGCGACCCTGATCGTCACGCTCGAACCCTGCAACCACACCGGGCGCACGGGGCCCTGCACCGAGGCCATCATCGCGGCCGGGATCGGCAACGTCATCTACGCCGTCGCCGATCCGCACGCACCCGGCGAACAGCCGGCCGGGGGAGCGGACCGGCTGCGCCAGGCCGGGTTGTTCGTCCGCTCCGGGCTTCTCGCGGAGGCGGCCCGGGACATGAACCGCCGCTGGTTCGTCGCCGTCACCGAGGGGCGCCCGTTCATCACGGCCCGGCTGGCGCAGACCCTGGACGGCCGGATCGCCGCCGCCGACGGCACGAGCCAGTGGATCACCTCGCCGGCGTCCCGGCAGGATTCGCACGACCTGCGCGCCCGCGTCGACGCCATCGTCGTGGGCACCGGCACGATTGACGCCGACAACCCGCGCCTGACCGCCCGCACCCGGGACGGCCGCGACGCCGCCTCGCAGCCGCTGCGCGTGGCCATGGGGCGCCGGCGGATCGCCCCCGAGGCGGCCATCCGAGGCACCGACCCCGACGGGTTCCTGCAGTTGCGCACCCACGACCCCCGCGACGTCATCCATGCCATGCACGAGCGCGGCGTCGGCCACCTCATGGTGGAGGGCGGGTCGAAGATCAGCGCCGCATTCCTGGCCGCCGGCGTCGTCGACGAACTCATCGTCTACCTGGCGTCCACGCTGCTCGGCTCCGGCACGCCGGCCCTGAACGACCTGGGCATCGGCACGCTCGCCGACGCGCAGGCGTGGGAATGGGACGGCGTGACCAGCGGGCCGGTCGAACGGCTCGGCCCCGACCTGAAATTGACCCTCATGCCGGCGAAGGCGCCGGAACACGACCCGAAAGAAGGAAGCTAGATGTTTACCGGAATCATTGCCGGGCGCGGCGACGTCGTCCGCGTTGACGCCGACCCTGCCACGGACAGCGCCACGCTGGTGCTCACCGGCGGCGCCGTCGTCGACGGGCTGGAACCGGGCGGCTCGCTGGCCGTCAACGGCGTCTGCCTGACGGCGACCCGGCTGGACGGGGACACCGTCGAGGTGGACGTCATGGGCGAGACGCTGGACCGCACCACGACCGGCGCGCTGGCCGCCGGCGACAAGGTGAACCTGGAACGCTGCGTGCCGGCCGGTGGGCGGCTCGACGGGCACGTCGTGCAGGGGCACGTCGACGGCGTCGGGACGCTGCTCGAACGCGAGGACCTGGGCAACTGGGAGCGGCTGCGGTTCTCCGTGCCGACCCCGCTGGCACGCTACATCGCGGAGAAGGGCTCCATCGCCGTCGACGGCGTCTCGCTGACCGTGACGGCCGTCAGCGCCGCCGCCGAGGACGAGCAGTGGTTCGAGGTCGGGCTGATTCCGGCCACGCTCGAACACACCGGGCTCGGCACGAAGGCCCCCGGCGGGGCGGTGAACCTGGAGGTCGACGTGCTGGCCAAGTACGCCGAACGGCTGCTGTCCTTCCGGAGCGCGTCATGAGCAACATGCTGGACCCCGTCGAGGAGGCCGTCGCGGCGCTGGCCGCCGGCGGCGCCGTGCTCGTCGTCGACGACGAGGACCGGGAGAACGAGGGCGACATCATCTTCGCCGCCGAACACAGCACCCCGGCCCTCATGGGGTGGACGGTGCGGCACAGTTCCGGCGTCATCTGCGTGCCGATGGAGGACTCCCGCGCCGACGCGCTCGGCCTGCCGCCGATGGTGGCGGACAACCAGGACGCCAAGGGCACCGCCTACACCGTGTCCTGCGACGCCGCGCACGGGGTGTCCACCGGCATCAGCGCCACGGACCGGTCGCTGACCGCCACGGTGCTGGCCGATCCGCGTTCCACCCCGGGCGCGATCACCCGGCCCGGGCACATGTTCCCGCTGCGCGCCGTCGCCGGCGGCGTGCGGCAACGCCCGGGCCACACCGAGGCGTCGGTGGAGCTGTGCAAACTGGCGGGGGCCCAACCGGTCGGCATCATCGCGGAGGTCGTCGACGACGCCGGCGAAATGGTCCGGCTGCCCGGCCTGCGCGCGTTCGCCGACGCGTCCGGCGTGCCGCTGATCTCCATCGCCGACCTCATCACCTACCTGGTGTCCATGGACGCCCGGGCCACGGACGAGCATGCGAAGGCCCTGCCGTGAGCGCGCCGGCACCTCCGTGCGTGACGGGCGGGCCCGTCGTCGCGCTTCCCACCGCGTACGGCACGTTCCGCGCCCGGGCCTGGACCGACGTCGCCACCGGCGCCGAGCACCTGTCCGTCACGGCCCCGCCCCCGGCCGGCGCGGCGGATGCCGCGCCGCTGGTGCGGCTGCACTCCGAATGCCTTACCGGTGACGTGTTCGGCTCCTACCGGTGCGACTGCGGTGAACAGCTCAGCCTCGCCCTCGAGCTGATCGCGCGGCACGGCGGGACGCTGGTCTACCTGCGCGGGCATGAGGGGCGCGGCATCGGGCTGGCCAACAAGCTGCGCGCCTACAGCCTGCAGGAGAACGGCGCGGACACGGTCGAGGCCAACGAACAGCTCGGTCTGCCCGTGGACGCCCGCGACTATGCGGCCGCGGCGTGCATCCTGCGCGAGCTGGGGCTGGAGCGCATCCGGCTGCTGAGCAACAATCCGCTCAAGCACCAGGACCTGTCCCGGCACGGCATCGCCGTCACCGAGATGGTCCCCACTCAGGTGCCGTCGCGCGCCGAAAACCTGCAGTACCTGCAAACCAAGCGCGACCGCATGCACCACACACTCAACCTCACCCCGACCACCACCCCGGAAGGACCCCACGCATGAGCGGACACGGAGCACCCGTCATAGGTTTCAGCGACGAGACGAAGCGGCGTGCGTCGTCACTGCGGCTGGCCATCGTCGCCGCCAGCTGGCACACCGCCATCATGGACGGACTGCTCGACGGCGCGAGACGGGCCGCCGCCGAGGCCGGCATCGCCGACCCGCTGGTGGTCTGCGTGCCCGGAAGCTTCGAACTGCCCGTCGCGGCCGCGCGCCTGGCACCGGAGCACGACGCCGTCGTCGCCCTCGGCGTGGTCATCCGCGGCGGCACCCCGCACTTCGAGTACGTCTGCCAGGCCGCCACCATGGGGTTGACGGACGTGAGCGTGCGCACCGGCGTGCCCATCGGCTTCGGCGTGCTCACGTGCGACACCGAGCAGCAGGGCCTGGACCGGGCCGGGCTGCCCGGCTCGGCGGAGGACAAGGGGCATGAGGCGACGACGGCGGCACTCGTCACCGCCCTCACGCTCGCCGATGCGTAACACGGGTGCGGACCCAGTAGGCTGGAACCCGTGAAAACCTTCGAATCCCTTTTTGACGAACTGAGCGAGAAGGCCGCAACCCGCCCCGCCGGGTCCCGTACCGTCACCGAACTCGACACGGGAGTCCACGGTATCGGCAAGAAAGTCGTGGAGGAGGCCGCCGAGGTGTGGATGGCCGCCGAATACGAGTCGAATGGGGCCTGCGCGGAGGAGATCTCCCAGCTGTTCTACCACGTGCAGGTCATGATGATCGCCAAGGGATTGACGCTGGCGGACGTGTACAAGCATCTGTAGCCACTTTCCGAAGTGGCCGCCACCCGCCCCGTCCGGGGCACCGGCATGACTTGCCCGCCCGTCACACCCTCGATCCTCGAAAGAAACCACCCATGATACGTGTTGCCGTCCCCAACAAGGGGGCCCTGTCCGAAGCCGCCTCCGCCATCCTCGCCGAGGCGGGGTACCGCCAGCGCCGTGATTCGCGCGAACTCGTCCTGGTCGACCCCGACAACAACGTCGAATTCTTCTTCCTGCGTCCCCGCGACATCGCCGTGTACGTCGGCAAGGGCACCCTCGACGTCGGCATCACCGGGCGGGACCTGCTGCTGGACGCGCAGGTCGAGGCCGACGAACTGCTGCCGCTGGGCTTCGCCGCCTCCACGTTCCGGTTCGCCGGCCCGGCCGGGGTGTTCAAGACGGCCGCCGAGCTTGGCGGCAAGCGGTTGGCCACCAGTTACGACGGGCTGCTGCGCGACTACCTGGCCGAGCTGGGCATCAAGGCCACGGTTGTCCGGCTGGACGGCGCCGTGGAATCCTCGGTGCGCCTGGGCGTGGCCGACGCGATCGCCGACGTCGTCGAGACCGGCAGCACGCTGAAGGCCGCCGGCATGGAGATCTTCGGCGAGCCGATCCTCAACTCCGAGGCGCTGCTGATCGGCCGGCGCGGCGTTCGCCGCCCGCCCGGCGTCGACGTGCTGATCCGCCGGCTGCACAGCGTCCTCGTGGCGCGCAAGTATGTGCTGCTGGACTACGACGTGCCGAAGTCGCTCATGGAGCAGGCGACGGCGCTGACGCCCGGGCTGGAGTCGCCCACCGTGTCGCCACTGCGGGACACCGACTGGGTGGCCGTGCGTTCGATGGTGCTGGTCAAGGACACCAACCGGGTCATGGACGAGCTGTACGAGCTGGGCGCCCGCGCCATCCTGGTCAGCAGCATCCACTCCTGCCGGATCTAGGGGGCGCATCATGGGTGTTGCCATTCGTGTCATCCCCTGCCTGGACGTCGACGCCGGGCGGGTCGTCAAGGGCGTGCGGTTCGAGGACCTGCGCGACGCCGGCGACCCGGTGGAACTGGCCCGGCGCTACGACCTGGCCGGTGCCGACGAGCTGACGTTCCTGGACGTCACCGCATCGTCCGGGAATCGGGAGACCACGTTCGAGGTGGTGTCCCGCACGGCCGAGCAGGTGTTCATCCCGTTGACGGTCGGCGGCGGCGTGCGCGAGGTCGCGGACGTCGACAAGCTGCTGCGCCACGGGGCGGACAAGGCGTCCATCAACACGGCCGCCGTGGCCCGCCCCGCCGTCATCGACGAGATCACCCGGCGGTTCGGCTCGCAGGTGCTGGTGCTCAGCGTCGACGCCCGGCGCACCCGGGCCGGGCACACGCCGTCGGGCTTCGAGGTCACGACGCACGGCGGACGCACGGGCACGGGCATCGACGCCGTCGCCTGGGCGCGCGAGGCGGCCGACCGCGGCGTCGGCGAGATCCTGCTGAACTCGATCGACGCCGACGGCACGAAGCAGGGCTTCGACCTGGAGCTGATTCGCGCCGTGCGGGCGGCCGTGTCGATCCCGATCATCGCCTCCGGCGGCGCCGGTGCCCCCGAGCATTTCCCGCCGGCCGTCGACGCCGGGGCGGACGCCGTGCTGGCCGCCTCGATCTTCCACTTCGGTCCGGACGACGCGATCGCCCAGGTGAAGGCGGCCATCCGCGCCGCCGGCCACGAGGTCCGCTGACGTTTCCTGCGTTGATTCCTCGGTAAGTGCGGGTGCTTGCGTCACGCACCCGCACCTACCGAGGAATCAACCGGGCCAACCGCGCGCGTGACCTCATCCCGGTGCCGGTCCTCGGCCTGCTTTTGCGGCGTGAGGTGATGATTGCCTTCATACTCCCCGCACACCTTGAACTTGGCGCACCCGAGGTCGGTGAAGATCGGCGTCTCACCCGGCTTCCCTTCGACCGGATAGTCGGGCGTGAACTCGGGCAGGCCAGCCCGGAACAAGAGCAGCCGGACGCGCGTTTCCGGCGGGGAGTCCACGCCAACGCGCATGAGGTCCAGCGCCGCCCGGGCCAGCCTCAGGCCGCGTAGCCTGTGCTTGGCGGCCACGAAGGCGATGAGGTCGTCCGCCGGCACCTTCGCCGGCCGCGGCAACCCGAAGTGCCTGTGATGTTCCGAGATCAGGTAGTCGGCCGCGACGACGAGGTCGTCCAGGGACAGCAGTGTTGCCAGGTCAAGCCACGTCCGGGCGAGTGAAGTGACGGGAACGCCGTCCAGCAGGACGATGTCCGCCGGCGGCAAGACCCGCTCGTGCCCGATGACGCCGGTGCGCCGGCAGGCCGGGTCCGACGCCGGTCTTGTCAAATGGATCAGGGTTTCCCGCTCGAACCGCCACGGCAGCGGGATTCCGTGGAGCCTCGCGGCCGTGGTGTGCGAGGCGACGGCGTTCACGCTCATGATGGTGAAGGGCCTGACAAAGTCCAGCAAGGCTTGCGACCCGTCACGCGGCAGGCGTATCCCGCGCGACGGGACGGTCAAGTCGCCGGCGCGCAACCGGCCACGCGAGACGCCCGCCGAGAGTGCATCGCGGAGCACGAAGGGTGTGCGGAATAGTCCCGGGGCAGGGGTTCTCGACGGTTCATGAATCCATCGTGGCCCAGACCCACGGATCATATCGGAGGTTATCCACAGGCCCGACGCCCTGCGGACGTCCACGGCCCGATTGATTCCCCGACAAGTGCGGGTGTGGGACGCCAGCACCCACACTTATCGAGGAATCAACGCGACGCCGAGGGCGTTACGGGCCGACCTCGGCGGTCTGCAGCAGCGCCAACGCCTCGGGCTGCCCCTCGAGTGTGACGAGCGCCTGGCCGGTGCGGCCGTGCGCGTGCATGAGCAATTCGCCCGGGTCGCCGGTGATGGCCACCGAGACGGGCGCGCGTTTGGCCACGTGCCGCGGTCCGGCCGGATTGACCAGCACGATGCCCAGGTCCACGCTGCGGTACAGGAAGGCGGCACGTTTGATCAGGTCGTGCCACAGGGCCTCGGAATAGTCGGGATCGAGGGAACGCGGGGCCCAGCGGTCGGTGGCGCGGCGCACATCCTCGGTGTGGACGAAGAATTCGATCAGGTTCGCGTTCTCATCGACCCGCTTCACATTCAACGGCGACAGGCGCGGCGGACCGGCCCGGAACTTGCGCACCAGCTCCGCGTACGGGGCCGGGGCGGCGGCGGATTCGGCCAGCTTCGCGATGGCCTTCTCGGAGGCGCTGCGCAGCGGCTTGACCACCAGGCCAACCGTGACCTTCGCGCTGCGCTCCCGAAGATACAGGTGCGCGGCCAGTTCCTGTGTGCGCCATCCCGGGCACAGCGTGGGTGCACCGGGCCCCGCGGCAAGCAGGGTCTCGGCGAGGACTTCACGGGACGGTTTCACGAATTGCATCACTTGTGAAATTAGCATGTATCGGGCGGGAACGGGGGCGCAAACCGCCGCAATCTGGCACCCGCTTCGGAGGGGACCTTCGGCCGCTAGACTTGGGATGTGCAGCTCCCCGACGCCACCCCCACCGAAGCAGTGGAAGAAAACGGACACGTGGTCCAATTGCCCGCCGATGTCGCCGGCCGGCTCAAGCGAGACCCGGCCGGTCTCGTGGCAGCGATCATCCAGCAATTCGACACCCGCGAGGTGCTCATGCTCGGCTGGATGGACGACGAGGCGCTGGGCCGGACCCTGGCCAGCGGCCGGGTGACGTTCTACTCGCGGTCCCGCCGGGAGTATTGGCGCAAGGGCGACACCTCCGGACACGTCCAATACGTCAAGTCGGTCGCCCTCGATTGCGACGGCGACGCGCTGCTTGTCACGGTCGACCAGGTCGGCGCCGCCTGCCACACCGGCGCCCGCACGTGCTTCGACGGGCGTGAGCTCCCGGCCCGCGCCGGCAGCCGCCCCGCCTGACTCGCCCCACCCAGAAGGAATACCCGCCCATCATGCATGATCTTGGCGTCATCAGCCCCACGCTCGAAGAGTTCCGCGAGCTCGCCCGCACCCGCCGCGTCATCCCCGTCCGGCTGAAGGTCCTGGTGGACGCGCAGACGCCCATCGGGCTCTACCGGTCGTTGGCGGCGGGGGCGCCCGGGACGTTCCTCATGGAGTCGGCCGCCGTCGGCGGGGTCTGGTCGCGCTATTCATTCATCGGGGTCAGCTCGCGCGCCACGCTGACGACGAACGACGGCGTCGCGTGCTGGCAGGGCGAGCCGCCCGTCGGTGTCCCGACAGGCGGCAACCCGGTCGAGGCCGTGGCCGAAACGCTCAAGGCGCTGGCCACCGAACGCTTCGAGGGCCTGCCGCCGTTCACCTCGGGCCTGGTCGGGTTCGTCGGATGGGAAACGGTCCGGCACTGGGAGAAGCTGCCGTCGCCGCCGCCGGATGACCTGCAGCTGCCGGAACTGGCGTTGAACGTGGTCGCCGACATGGCCGTGCACGACAACGCCGAGGGCACCGTGCTGCTCATCGCGAATGCCATCAACGTCAACGGCACCGACGAGTTCGTGGACGAGGCGTACGACGACGCCGTCGCCCGCGTGCACGCCATGTTGGCCACACTCGGGGAACCGGTGGCGCAGCCTATGTCCGTCACGGGACCGGCAGCCGTGGGTTTCGAGGCGAGCGTCCGCGAACGGTGGGACAAGTCGGACTACCTGCGGGCGCTCGATCGCAGCAAGGTGGCCATCGTCGACGGCGAGGTGTTCCAGGTGGTCGTCTCGCGGCGGTTCGAAATGGACTGCCAGGCGTCCGCGCTTGACGTGTACCGGGTGCTGCGCAACACGAATCCGAGCCCGTACATGTACCTGTTCAGCTTCGAGGACGCGCAGGGGCGCCCGTATTCCATCGTCGGCTCCTCGCCGGAATCGCTGGTGACCGTCACCGGCGAGGAGGTCATCACGCACCCGATCGCCGGGTCCCGGCCGCGCGGCAAGACCGTGGAGGAGGACAAGGCGCTGGCGCAGGACCTGCTCGCCGACGCGAAGGAACGCTCCGAGCACCTGATGCTGGTGGACCTGTCCCGCAATGACCTGTCGAAGGTGTGCCGGCCGGGCACGGTGGACGTCACCCAGTTCATGGAGGTCGAACGCTTCAGCCACATCATGCACCTGGTCTCCACGGTCGTCGGCGAACTGGCCGAGGACGCCTCGGCGTACGACGTGCTGGCCGCGACGTTCCCGGCGGGCACGCTCTCCGGCGCGCCGAAGCCGCGCGCGCTGCGCCTGCTCGATGAGATGGAACCGCACCGCCGCGGCATCTACGGCGGCGTGGTCGGCTACCTGGACTTCGCCGGCGACATGGACATGGCCATCGCCATCCGTTCGGCGCTGCTGCGCGACGGCACGGCGTACGTGCAGGCCGGCGGCGGCATCGTGGCCGACTCGGTCAACGAGGCCGAGGCGCAGGAAACCGTGAACAAGGCCGCGGCGCCGTTGCGGGCCGTGCACGCCGCCGCGTCGCTTCGAACGCTCGAACGCGACGCCCTGGGGAGCGGGCAGTGAGCGCGGGCACCGGGCCGCTGCAGCCGATGAAGCGCACCGTGACGCCGGTCTGGCGACGCAAGTCGGTGGTGATCCTGCTGCCCGTGATCGCCGCCCTGGCTGTGTTCGGGACCACCACCCAGACCTGGGTCCATGTCCATCTGGCGCAGGGCGCCGTGGAGCAGCCCGACCTGTCCATCGCCGGCAACAAGGTGGCCGTCGCCGTGTCGGCCCTCGCCCTCGTGGCGCTGGCCGGGTCCCTGGCGGCCACCATCGCCGGGCGCATCGCCCGGGTCATCACGAGCGTGATCGTGCTGCTCAGCGGCCTGGGCATCGTGGCGGTCGTCGCCGCCGTGCTGGCCGACCCGTCGGCGGCCGCGGCAGGGCAGGTGGGTGCGGCGACGGGCGTCGTCGGCCAGCCGAGCGACGCGGCGACCACCCTTTTCCCGGTGCTGGCGATGATCGCCGCCGTCGTCCTGTGCGCGGGCGCCGTGCTGCTGTTCGCGGCCGGGCGCGGTTGGAAGCAGCGGTCGAAGTACGACGCCGGTGCCGGCTCGGGTGCCCGGCCCGCCGAGCCGGCGGATGACATCGACAGCTGGGACCGGCTCAGCCGCGGCGACGACCCCACGGACTGAATCGGTTTCCCCAATAACTAATGGCACAATGTAGTCGAGTACCAGCACCCAAGGAGATCCAATCATGAGCAACAAGTCCGCTACCCGCCAGCAGCCCCTCACGGAGCCCCTGACCCAGGAAGCCGCGCTCGGCCACGGCAACAGCCCGGCTGCATGGACGTGTGTGGCTGTCATGTTGCTCGGCGCGCTGGTCAGCTGCATCGCGTTCGTCATTGGCCCGGACGCCACCGTCGCGTTCATCATCGGCATCGTCGTCATGATCCTGGGCCTGGGCCTGGGCTTCGGCATGAAGGTCGCCGGCTACGGCGTCGGTGGGAGCAAGCTGAAGAACACCGGCCACTAGGCGTGAGCGTTCTCGACGACATCATCGTTGGCGTCCGGGAGGATCTCTCCGGGCGCCAACGCGCCATCGGCCTCGCCCAGCTGCGCGAGACCGCCGCGGCCCAGGCGCCGGCACGCGACGCCTGGGCGGCGTTGGGAGGCCCGGACCCGCGGCGGGCCGACCTGAAGGTCATCGCCGAGGTCAAGCGCCGCAGCCCGTCCAAGGGGGACCTGGCCGGCATCGCCGACCCGGCCGCGCTGGCCCGCCAATATGCGCAGGGCGGAGCCGCGGTGATCAGCGTGCTCACCGAGGAGCGCCGCTTCAACGGGTCGCTGGCCGACCTGGACGCCGTGCGGGCGGCCGTTGACGTTCCCGTGCTGCGCAAGGACTTCACGTGCGACCCGTACATGATCTGGGAGGCGCGCGCGCACGGCGCCGATGTGGTGCTGCTGATCGTCGCCGCGCTGGAGGACGCCGAACTGGCCGACTACCTGGCCCTGGCGCACGAGCTCGGCATGAACGCCATCGTCGAGACGCACACGGCCGGCGAGATCGAGCGTGCCGTCGCCGTCGGCTCGCGGATCATCGGTGTGAACGTGCGTAACCTGAAGACGCTCGATGTGGACCGGAGTGTGTTTGGCACGCTGTCCGGACTCATCCCGGCCGAGGCGGTCGTCGTCGCCGAATCCGGCGTCCGCGACGTGGCCGACGTGCGGCACTACGCCGCACACGGCGCGAACGCGATCCTCGTGGGGGAGGCGCTCGTCTCGACGGCCACCCCGGCGCGGCGCATCGCGGAGTTCACGGCGGCCGGCGCCGCCGCCATCGCGACCCGCTAGCGGCGCAACCGGGCCGGTTTCGCCGGCCAACCGGTCAATATTTGCTTTCGACTATTTCTACAAAGTTGCTACAAAGGACGGTGGAACTGATGGCCCAGGAGCCGGCAGGTTCGTCAGCGGCACAGCCGGTACCAGGACACGAGACCGTGGACGCGTTTCTGGCCGGCGGTGCGGGGGCGCGGTCGCTTCGTCACGCGCCCGGCCCGTATTTCGGGTCGTATGGCGGGCGGTGGATGCCCGAGTCGCTGATCGCCGCGCTCGACGAGCTGGAGGACACGTTTGAGAAGGCGAAGGCCGATCCGGAGTTCCTGGCCGAGATCGCCGAGTTGAACAAGAACTACTCGGGCCGGCCGTCCCTGCTGACCGAGGCGAAGCGGTTCGCCGGGCACGCCGGCGGCGTGCGCATCTTCCTCAAGCGCGAGGACCTGAACCACACGGGGTCGCACAAGATCAACAACGTGCTCGGCCAGGCCCTGCTGGCCCGGCGCATGGGCAAGACCCGGCTGATCGCCGAGACCGGGGCCGGGCAGCACGGCGTGGCCAGTGCCACGGCCGCGGCGCTGCTCGGCATGGAATGCGTCGTGTACATGGGCGCCGAGGACTGCCGCCGGCAGGCGCTGAACGTGGCCCGCATGCAATTGCTCGGCGCCACCGTGGTCCCCGTGACCAATGGCTCGCAGACACTCAAGGACGCGATCAACGACGCGTTGCGCGACTGGGTCGCGAACGTGGACACGACGCACTACGTCCTCGGCACGGCCGCCGGTGCGCACCCGTTCCCGGCCATGGTGCGCTTCTTCCACGAGGTCATCGGGGAGGAGGCGCGTGAACAGATCCTGGCCCAGACCGGCCGGTTGCCCGACGCCGTGTGCGCGTGCATCGGCGGCGGGTCCAACGCCATTGGCATCTTCCACGGGTTCCTCGACGATGCGAGCGTGCAGATCTTCGGCTTCGAGGCCGGCGGCGACGGCGTGGAGACCGGCCGGCACGCCGCGACCATCACGCTGGGCCGCCCGGGCGTGCTGCACGGCGCCCGCTCCTACCTGATGCAGGACGAGGACGGCCAGACCATCGAGTCGCACTCGATCTCGGCCGGGCTCGACTACCCGGGGGTCGGCCCGGAGCACTCCTACCTGCACGACATCGGGCGGGTCACGTACGAGCCGATCACGGACGCCGAGGCCATGGACGCGTTCCGGTTGCTGTGCCGCACCGAGGGCATCATCCCGGCCATCGAGTCCTCGCATGCGCTGGCGGGCGCCATCAAGGTGGGCCGTCGGCTGGCCGAGGGCGTTGGCGACCCGCGGGAGTTGATCGTGATCGTCAACCTGTCCGGGCGCGGCGACAAGGACGTGGAGACGGCGGCCGACTGGTTCGGCATGCTGGATGAGGATGGCAACGTCAGGGGTACCACGCTGTCCACCCGCACGGCCAAGGGCGCCGGTACCCGTCCAAGTGCACAATACGCGCAGACCGAGGAGACGCAGGCATGAGAGTCAACGAGACCGCCAGCAAGTCCGCGGCCGCCGTCGAGCGTGCCCGCGCGGCGGGCCGCAAGGCGCTCATCGCCTACCTGCCGGCCGGGTACCCGGACAAGCAGACGTCCATCGACGCCGCCATCGCCGCCGCCCGCAACGGGGCCGACATCATCGAGATCGGCATCCCGTACTCCGACCCGGTCATGGACGGCGCCGTCATCCAGGCCGCCACGACCCAGGCGCTGGCCAACGGCTTCCATGTGGCCGACGTGTTCGACATCGTGGCGGCCGTCACGACCGCGACCGATGCCGCCGTGCTGGTCATGACGTACTGGAACCCCGTGCTGCGCATGGGCGTGGACGACTTCTCCCGCCGCCTGGCCGGGGCCGGGGGCGCCGGACTCATCACCCCGGACCTGATTCCGGACGAGGCGGCCGAGTGGTTCGCCGCGTCCGACAAGTACGGGCTGGACCGCGTGTTCCTGGTCGCCCCGTCGTCCACGCCGGAGCGCGTGGCCATGACCGTGGAGGCGACGCGCGGCTTCGTGTACGCCGTGTCCATCATGGGTGTGACGGGGGCCCGCGCCAAGGTGTCGTCCGCCGCCGAGGCCGTCGTGGCCGCCGCCCATGCCGCGGCCGCGCCGCGCGTCTGCGTGGGGCTGGGCGTTTCCCGGCCGGAGCATGTGCGTGAGATTGCCGCGTACGCCGATGGCGTCATCGTGGGCACCGCGCTCGTGGCGGCGCTGCGCGACGGCGGCGTGCCCGCCGTGGGCGCCCTCACGGCCGAGCTCGCCGGCGGCTTTGACCAGGTCGGGGCCGGCCGATGAGCGGCGCCGTGCTGGCCGCGCTGCCGGCCGCCATCCCCGCGCCGGTCTGGTCCGGGTTCAGCATCGGGCCGCTGCGCGTCCACGCCTACGCCCTGTGCATCCTGCTGGGCATCATCGCCGCGCTGGTCCTGACCAGTGTGCGGTGGAAACGTCGCGGCGGCCCCGCGGACTCGATGTGGGACATCGCCATCTGGGCCATCCCGTTGGGCATCATCGGCGGCCGGCTCTACCACGTGTTCTCCTCGCCCGACGCCTACTTCGGGCCCGGCTACAACGGCACGGGCGACCTGTGGCTGATCCCGCAGATCTGGCGCGGCGGGCTGGGAATCTGGGGCGCCGTCGTGCTCGGCGTGCTGGGCGCCTGGATCGGCTGCCGCCGGTCCGGGGTGAAGTTGTCCGCGTTCATCGACGCGGCAGCGCCGGGCATCCTGCTCGCCCAGGCGATCGGCCGGTGGGGCAACTACTTCAACCAGGAGCTGTTCGGCGGCCCGACGACGCTGCCGTGGGGCCTGCAGGTGGACCCGCAATACCTGCCCGCCGGGTTCGCCGAGGGAACGCTGTTCCACCCGACGTTCCTGTACGAATGCGTGTGGAACGTGCTGGGCGTCCTGGCGTTGCTGCTGCTGGATCGCAAGCTGAAGCTGCACCGTGGCCGGCTGTTCCTGCTGTACGTGATGATCTACACGGCCGGCCGGTTCTGGATCGAGCTGCTGCGCATCGACGCCGCGGAGATGATCACGTTCTTCGGCATCACCACGCGCCTGAACGTGTGGACCAGCGTGTTCGTGTTCACCGGCGCCCTGATCGCGTTCCTGGCGTTGACGTTCGCCAAGCGAAATGCCGTGGACGATTCGGTGCTGCTGCCCGGCCGGCGCGCCAAGGCGGCGGACGCCGCGGCCGCGGAGCCCGCAGAGTCCGCGGAGCCCGCGCGTGCGGATACGCCCGAGAAGCCCGAGGCGCCCACGGACTGACCCCCGCAACCTCCCGACCCGATGGGCGGTGGTTGCTCGTTTTCAACGCGGAAACGGGCAACCACCGCCCATTTGTCGTTACAACCCAGCCGAAACACAGGGGGTCCACTATGTGGACGAATCGGCAGCATGTGTGTAGTTGTGCTCGAAACCGGTGGTAATCTGCTGCATACCGGTGGTGATCGTCACCGCCGGTACGCCGCATGCCGGGTGGGTCACCGCTCGTCCCGGCAGCGGTCCACGCCGTCGTGGGTTTGGGCTGCGGCTCTCGCGAGGGGAACAAGATTCGCGGGGGTTACCGCCCTTGGCGCCAAATCCGCAGCGTGCACGGCACGCTCTCGAATCGGGCGGCCCGCCACAGCGACGCAGTGAAGGCGCCGGAGTTCCCTCCGGCGTTCGGGCCAACGACGTCCCCTCCAACGCCAGACCCAGGGGAAGGGCATGTTTTCATGACTCTCGCACTACCCAACCCACCCCGAACAGCCGATGCCGGAACCGGCGTCCTGTCGCCGTTCCAACGCTTTGCCGCCATCCCGGAGGCCGCCGGCCTGTACTCGCCGGAGCAGGAGAAGGACGCCTGCGGGCTGGCCATCGTCGCCACGCTGCGGGGCGTTCCCGGCCACGACATCGTCGAGAACGCGCTCACCGCGCTGCGCAACCTGGAACATCGCGGGGCCGTCGGCGCCGACGAGGGCACCGGCGACGGCGCCGGCCTGCTGACCCAGATCCCCGACGAGTTCTTCCGCGCCGTCACCGGGTTCACGTTGCCGGC
This sequence comes from Specibacter cremeus, assembly GCF_003946885.1. GTDB lineage: Bacteria > Actinomycetota > Actinomycetes > Actinomycetales > Micrococcaceae > Specibacter > Specibacter cremeus. The sequence continues at coordinate 46,650 of NZ_RWKQ01000027.1, forward strand.
CGCCGGCGAATACGCCGTCGGCACGGCATTCCTGCCGGCCGAGGAGGACCAGCGGGCCGCCGCCCGTGCCGGGCTCGAGGCACTGGCCGGCTCCGAGGGCCTGACCGTGCTGGGCTGGCGTGAGGTCCCCGTCGTCGCCGGCCTGGTCGGCGCCATGGCCGCGTCCTGCATGCCGCACTTCGAGCAATTGTTCGTCGCGATCGGCCCGGACGTCCGCGCGACGGAGGCGAACGCGCTGGACTCCAGGGCGTTCCGGCTGCGCAAGCGCGCCCAGAACAAGTTCGGCGTGTACTTCCCGTCGCTGTCGTCGAAGACGATCGTCTACAAGGGCATGTTGACGACGGCGCAGCTCGAGCCGTTCTACCCGGACCTGTCCGATGCCCGGTTCAAGACACGCCTGGGGATCGTCCACTCGCGGTTCTCCACGAACACGTTCCCGTCGTGGCCGCTGGCCCAGCCGTTCCGCACCATCGCGCACAACGGCGAGATCAACACGGTCAAGGGCAACCGGAACTGGATGCGCGCGCGGCAGTCGACGCTCTCGCACCCGCTGCTCGGTGATGCGCCGGAGGACTTGTTCCCGATCTGTACGCCCGGCGCGTCCGACTCGGCGTCGTTCGACGAGGTCGCCGAGCTGCTGTGGCTGGCCGGCCGGCCCATCACCCAGGCCATCATGATGATGATCCCGGAGGCGTGGGAGAACCACGCCACCATGGACCCGGCCCGGCGCGCCTTCTACGAGTACCACTCGCTCATGATGGAGCCGTGGGACGGCCCCGCCGCGGTGTCGTTCACCGACGGCACCCTGGTCGGCGCCACACTGGACCGCAACGGGCTGCGCCCGGGCCGGTACTGGATCACCGAGGACGGGCTGGTCATCTTCGCCTCCGAGGTGGGCGTCATCAACGTCGACACGGTCAAGGTCGTGAAGAAGGGCCGCGTCTCGCCGGGGAAGATGTTCCTGGTCGACACCGAGGCGGGCCGGATCATCCCGGACAGCGAGGTCAAGGCCGGGTTGGCCGCCGCGAACCCGTGGGCCGACTGGGTCAAGGAGAACACGATCCGTCTGGCCGACCTGCCCGAGCGCGAACACGTGGTGCACACGCCGGCGTCCGTCACGCACCGCCAGCGCACGTTCGGCTACACCACCGAGGAGCTGAAGGTGCTGCTCGGCCCCATGGCGCAGACCGGCGCCGAGCCGTTGGGCGCCATGGGCACGGACACCCCGGTGGCCGTGCTCTCGAAGCGCCCGCGCCTGCTGTTCGACTATTTCGTCCAGTCGTTCGCGCAGGTCACGAACCCGCCGCTGGACTCGATCCGTGAGGAACTCGTCACGTCGCTGAACACGACGATCGGCCCGCAGGGCAACCTGCTCTCGCGCGCCAACGTCAGCCAGCCCCAGGTGGCGCTCACCTTCCCGGTCATCAACAACGACGACCTGGCCAAGATCGCGAACATGGAGAATGCCACTGGCGATCGCATCGCCATGAAGGTGCGTGGCCTGTACAAGCCCGACGGCGGCGCGGCGGCCTTGCGCGCCCGGCTGGCGGAGATCTGTGAGCAGGTCTCCGGCGCCATCAACCGGGGGGTGCAGTACGTGGTCCTCTCCGACCGCGACTCGTCGGCGGCGTGGGCCCCGATCCCGTCGCTGCTGCTGCTCAGCGCCGTGCACCACCATCTGCTGCGCAGTGCCACGCGCACCAAGACGTCGCTGATCGTGGAGGCCGGTGACGTGCGCGAGGTTCATCATGTGGCCGTGCTGGTCGGCTACGGCGCCGCCGCCGTGAACCCGTACCTGGCCATGGAGAGCGTCGAGGACCTGGTCCGCACCGGGGACGTGACCGGCGTCAGCGCTGAGGCGGCCGTGTACAACCTGATCAAGGGGCTCGGCAAGGGCGTGCTGAAGATCATGTCCAAGATGGGCATCTCGACGGTCGCCTCCTACTGCGGGGCGCAGACGTTCGAGGCGCTGGGCCTGTCCCAGTCGCTCGTCAACGAGTTCTTCGCCGGCACCCAGTCCCAATTGGGCGGGATCGGGCTGGACGTCATCGCCGCCGAGGTCGCGGCACGGCACGCCACCGCCTACCCGGCCGACGGCGTCGACAACCCGCACCGGCCGCTGGCCGGCGGCGGCGAGTACCAGTGGCGGCGCGAGGGCGAACCGCACCTGTTCAACCCGGAGACGGTGTTCCGGCTCCAGCACGCCACGCGGGAGCGCCGGTACGACATTTTCAAGAAATACACCCGGGGTATCGACGACCAGTCGCACCACCTGATGACGCTGCGCGGGTTGTTGGAGTTCAAGGCCGGAGCGCGCCCGCCGGTGCCGCTGGAGGACGTCGAACCTGTCAGCTCGATCGTGAAGCGGTTCTCCACGGGTGCCATGAGCTACGGCTCCATCTCCCAGGAGGCGCACGAGACGCTCGCGATCGCCATGAACCGGCTGGGCGCCAAGTCCAACACGGGTGAGGGCGGCGAGGACGTCGACCGGCTGCTGGACCCGTCCCGCCGGTCGAAGATCAAACAGGTGGCGTCGGGCCGGTTCGGCGTGACGAGCCTGTACCTGACCAACGCCGAGGACATCCAGATCAAGATGGCCCAGGGCGCGAAGCCGGGGGAGGGCGGGCAGTTGATGGCCCGCAAGGTGTACCCGTGGGTGGCCGGGACCCGGCACTCGACGCCGGGCGTCGGGCTGATCTCCCCGCCGCCGCACCATGACATCTACTCCATCGAGGACCTGGCCCAGCTGATCTATGACTGCAAGCGCGCCAACCCGGCCGCCCGCGTCCACGTGAAGCTGGTCTCCGAGGTGGGGATCGGCACGGTGGCGGCCGGCGTGACCAAGGCCAAGGCCGACGTCGTGCTGGTTTCCGGGCACGACGGCGGCACCGGCGCCAGCCCGCTGAACTCGCTCAAGCATGCGGGCGTGCCGTGGGAGCTGGGGCTGGCCGAGACGCAGCAGACGTTGCGGCTGAACGGGCTGCGCGACCGGGTGGTCGTCCAGGTCGACGGGCAGCTGAAGACCGGCCGGGACGTGGTCATCGCCGCCCTGCTCGGCGCCGAGGAATACGGGTTCGCGACGGCACCGCTGGTGGTGTCCGGCTGCGTCATGATGCGCGTGTGCCACCTGGACACGTGCCCCGTGGGCGTGGCGACGCAGAACCCGGAGCTGCGCCGGCGGTTCAGCGGCAAGCCCGAGTTCGTGGTGAATTTCTTCGAGTTCCTGGCCGAGGAGGTGCGCGAGATCCTCGCCGAACTGGGCTTCCGCAGCCTGGAGGAGGCGATCGGGCACGCCGACGCGCTCGACACGCGTGCCGCCGTCGACCATTGGAAGGCCGAAGGACTGGACCTGGCCCCGATCCTGCACGGTCCGGTGTTCGGCGACGACGTGCCGGTGCGCAACATCGTCGGGCAGAACCATGAACTGGACAAGCACTTCGACCAGCAGCTGATCACGCTCAGCGCTGAGGCGCTGGCGGATCGCAGCCCGGTGCGCATCAGCGTGCCCGTGGTCAACACGGACCGGTCGGTGGGCACCATGCTCGGCCACGAGGTGACGAAGACGTTCGGTGTCGACCTGCTGGGCCCGGACACCATCGACGTCACGCTGACGGGGCAGGCCGGCCAGTCGCTGGGCGCGTTCCTGCCGGCCGGCATCACGCTGCGGCTGTTCGGGGACTCCAACGACTACGTGGGCAAGGGGCTCTCGGGCGGGCGGATCATCGTCCGCCCGGGTCGCCAGGACGTGTTCGTCGCCGAGGAGAACGTCATTGCCGGCAACGTGATCGGCTACGGCGCCACGAGCGGGGAAATGTTCTTGCGCGGCCAGGTCGGCGAACGGTTCCTGGTGCGCAATTCGGGTGCCACCGCCGTCGTCGAGGGCATCGGCGACCACGGCTGCGAATACATGACCGGCGGGCAGGCGCTCATCCTGGGCCGGACCGGGCGCAACTTCGGCGCCGGCATGTCCGGCGGCACGGCGTTCGTGCTCGACCTGCAGCGGGCCAAGGTGAACAAGCAGGCGCTGGACAGCGGGGAGTTGCTGCTCGATCCGCTGGACGCCGAGGACCGGGAGATCGTCCACGCACTGCTGGCCAGGCACCGGGAGGAGACCGATTCGGCCCTGGCCGCGGCGCTGTTGGCCGACTTCGACGGCGCCACCGCCCGGTTCACGAAGGTGCTCCCGCGCGACTACGCCGCCGTACTGCAAACCCGCCTGGCCGCCGCCGCCTCGGGAATCGATCCCGACGGTGACGAGGTCTGGCAACAAATCCTGGAGGTGACCGGTGGCTGATCCACGCGGATTCTTGAAGGTGCGCGAACGCCAGACCCAGGCCCGGCGCCCCGTGCCCGTGCGCATCATGGACTGGAAGGAAGTGTACGAGGCGCAGGAGAAGGGCGTGCTGCGTGCGCAGGCCGGCCGGTGCATGGACTGCGGCGTGCCGTTCTGCCACCAGGGCTGCCCGCTGGGCAACCTGATCCCGGAGTGGAACGACCTGACGTGGCGGGACAAGGGGCAGGAGGCCATCGAGCGGCTGCATGCGACGAACAACTTCCCCGAGTTCACCGGCCGGTTGTGCCCGGCCCCGTGCGAGACGGCCTGCGTGCTGGGCATCAACCAGCCGGCCGTGACGATCAAGCAGGTCGAGGTGTCGATCATCGACGAGGCGTTCGAGCAGGACTGGGTGCAGCCGCTGCCGCCGGCCCGGCTGACGGGCAAGACGGTGGCCGTGATCGGCTCCGGGCCCGCCGGGCTGGCCGCCGCGCAGCAGCTCACGCGCACCGGGCACACCGTCGCCGTGTATGAGCGTGACGACCGGATCGGTGGGCTGCTGCGCTACGGCATCCCGGACTTCAAGATGGAGAAGGAGAAGCTGGACCGCCGGCTCGAGCAGATGGAGGCCGAGGGCACGCGGTTCCGCCCCGGTGTCAACGTGGGCGTGGACGTCAGCTGGGACGCGCTGCGCCGCCGGTACGACGCCGTCGTCGTCTGTACCGGCGCCACCGTGCCGCGTGAGCTGCCCATCCCGGGCCGCGACCTGGCCGGCGTGCACGTGGCCATGGACTACCTGGTGCAGGCCAACCGGGTGGTGGCGGGGGACACCGTGGACGGGCAGATCGACGCCCGCGGCAAGCACGTGGTGATCCTGGGCGGCGGCGACACGGGGGCCGACTGCCTGGGCACGGCGCACCGGCAGCAGGCGGCGTCCGTGACGACGCTGGCGATCGGCAAGCAGCCGCCGGCGGAGCGCGCCGCGCACCAGCCGTGGCCGACGTTCCCTAACCTGTTTGAGGTGGCCAGCGCCCATGAGGAGGGCGGCGAGCGGACCTACCTGGCCTCGACCGTCGAGTTCCTCGGCGTGGACGGCGTGCTGACCGGCATCAAGGTGGCCGAGACCGAGTTCGTGGACGGGGGGCGGCGGCCGAAGGCCGGCACGGAGCGGGTCATCGACGCCGACCTGGTGTTCCTGTCGCTGGGCTTCACCGGGCCGGAGACGGATCTGCTGGGCGAGCAGCTCCCGCTGGACCTGGACGCACGCGGCAACGTGGACCGCGACGGGTACTACATGACGAGCCGGCCCGGCGTGTTCGTGGCAGGGGACGCCGGGCGGGGCCAGTCGTTGATCGTGTGGGCGATCGCGGAGGGTCGTTCGGTGGCTGCGGCGGTGGATCGGTACCTGATGGGGGAGACGATCCTGCCGGCGCCGGTGGCGCCCATGGACACGGCTATCAGTGTGCTGTAGCCAACGGCTAGGCTTGGTGCGAGACGAAATTTTCCAAGGAAACCACTACTAGGGCAGGTACATGAGACGCGCAAAGATCGTCGCCACCTTCGGGCCGGCAATCGCCAGTTATGAAAACACCTTGGCTGTGCTGGAGGCGGGCGTGGATGTTGCCCGCATGAACATGAGCCACGGCGACTACTCGGTCCACCAAGTCACCTATGAGAACGTCCGCAAGGCCGCCGAACAGCTCGGCAAGGCCGTCGCCATCATGGCCGACCTGCAGGGGCCGAAGATCCGGCTGGGCCGGTTCGTGGACGGGCCGCATGAGTTGGCCGTCGGCGACGTGTTCACGATCACCACCGAGGACGTGCCCGGCACCAAGGACATCTGCTCGACCACGCTGAAGACGCTGACCGAGGATGTCAATGTCGGCGATACGCTGCTGATCGACGACGGCAAGGTCTCGCTCGTGGCGACTGCCGTGGACGAGACGAAGGTCGTCACCCGGGTGGTGGTGCCGGGCAAGGTGTCCAACAACAAGGGCATCAACCTGCCGGGCGTGGCCGTGAACGTGCCGGCGCTGAGCGAGAAGGACGAGGCGGACCTGCGCTGGGCCCTGAAGCAGGGCGTGGACCTGGTGGCGCTCTCGTTCGTGCGGGACGCCGCGGACATCAAGCGCGTGCACGAGATCATGGATGAAGAGGGCACGCGTGTGCCGGTGATCGCCAAGATCGAGAAGCCGCAGGCCGTGGACCACCTGCACGACATCATCGACGCGTTCGACGCGATCATGGTGGCCCGCGGCGACCTGGGCGTGGAGCTGCCGCTGGAGGACGTGCCGATCGTGCAGAAGCGGGCCGTGGAGCTGGCGCGCCGCTGGGCGAAGCCGGTCATCGTGGCCACGCAGGTGCTGGAGTCGATGATCGAGAACCCGCGCCCCACGCGGGCCGAGGCCTCGGACTGTGCCAACGCGGTGCTGGACGGCGCGGACGCGGTCATGCTCTCCGGTGAGACGAGCGTGGGCGCGTTCCCGATCGAGACGGTCAAGACGATGGCCCGGATCATCGAGTCGACCGAGGTGCACGGGCTGGAGCGCATGCCGGCGCTGGGCACGGAGCCGAAGACGCGTGGCGGCGCGATCACCCGCGCCGCCGTGACGATCGCCGACCAGCTGGACGCGAAGTTCATCGCCACGTTCACGCAGTCCGGCGACTCGGCCCGCCGCCTGTCCCGGCTGCGGCCGAAGAAGCCGGTGTTCGCGTTCACGCCGATCGAGCAGGTGCGCAACCAGCTGGCCCTGACGTGGGGCATCCAGCCGGTGCTGATCCCGACGGTCGCCCACACGGACGCGATGATGGAGCAGGTCGACAAGGAACTGCTGGAGCGCAAGCTGGTGGACGACGGCGACGTGGTGGTCATCGCGGCCGGCTCACCCCCGGGGCAGGTCGGCTCGACGAACCTGGTCAAGGTGCACAAGGTCGGCGACCTGGCCGATATCAACCAGACCCCGGACGGCCGCGCGGCCAACCGGGAGAAGGTCGGTCCCTGGCCGGTCGCCTGACGGTGGTCGAGCTCGTCTTTTCGGTGGTCGAGCTCGTCGAGACCTAAGCACGACGACGGCGACCCACCTTTGGAAGGTGGGTCGCCGTCGTCGTTCTTTCGGTGGTCGAGCCTGTCTCTTCGGTGGTCGAGCCTGACGAGACCCTCGGTGGTCGAGCCTGACGAGACCTAATTGACCTGGTTGATGATGGTCTCAGCGACGTCGCGCATGTTCAGGCGGCGGTCCATGGAGGTTTTCTGGATCCAGCGGAACGCCTCGGGCTCGGTCAGGCCCATCCTGGAGATGAGCAGGCTCTTGGCGCGCTCGACGAGCTTGCGGGTGGCGAACTGCTCCTGCAGGTCGGTGACCTCGGCCTCGAGCGCCTTGATCTCCTCGTGGCGGGACAGGGCGATCTCGAGGGCTGGGACGAGATCGGCGGGCGTGAACGGCTTGACGACGTAGGCCATGGCGCCGGCGTCGCGGGCCCGCTCCACGAGTTCCCGCTGGCTGAAGGCGGTCAGCAGGACGACGGGGGCGATGCGGGCCTTGACGATCTGCTCCGCCGCCGTGATGCCGTCCATGACGGGCATCTTGACGTCCATGAGGACCAGATCCGGCTTGAGCTCCTGGGCGAGCTGGACGGCCTTCTCGCCGTTGTCCGCCTCGCCGACGACCTCATAGCCCTCACCGCGCAGGATTTCCATGATGTCGAGGCGGATCAGGGTCTCGTCTTCGGCCACGATGATGCGGCGTGCTGGGGCGGATTCGTGCTGTTCGCTCATGGGGGCTCCTTGGCCTGGGGGACGCGGGTTCTGTCAATTAGCCTATCGGCATGTAGAGTGGTTTCGCGCGCTTGCTCCGTCTGTGACTGGCAGCAGGGGCGTGATCTTTGCGACGTTGCCTTCATTGGTGGTGGATGCATTGCCCGAGTGGCGGAATTGGCAGACGCGCTGCACTCAAAATGCAGTTTCTTCGGGAGTGTGGGTTCGAGTCCCACCTCGGGCACGGTGTTTGTGCAGGTCAGGGGCGGGTTGACGCCTTAGCTGGTGACAAAAGCGCCGAAAGTGTGGACAGCGGCCGCTACGCCATGAAGGGCGAGCACTCCCTGCACGTCATAGCCCCGCGCATCGCGCCGGGTCCGGACGTGAATGACAATGACATGGAGGCGGACCGTAGGCACGCGGGGGCAGGCCGTGTTCGACGCCTCCCAGACCGAGGGCGAGCCGCTGCTCGTCCCGGTTGACGACGTAGACGATGGTGCGAGTCGTCCGTGTCGGATGTGGAGTTGCAGCGGTTGTGGGAGGGGCTGACCGCCGTCGCCCGTGTCGCGCACTTCACGGTCGTGGTCACGGACTGGAAGTCGGCCCTGGCCGATGCGTACACCGATCACCGCCGGCACCTGATCAGCGTCGACGCCTGGATGGGTCCCTAGGAGCGGCTGTCCACCCTTGCCCACGAACTCGGCCTCCCTGCACACACCGGGGACGCGCTGGCGTCGCTGTACGGCAGCAGCACCGAACGCCGGGGCTTGGCCGAGATCGAGGCCGAGTCCATCGCCTACGTCGTACTGCACGCCCACGGCATGGCCCAGACGCCCAGTCCGCCAGCTACCTGGCTGGCGGGGCGGTGCCGACGGAGGGGCCAGCCGTGGACTGTCGAACGACGCGCGTTCGAAGGCCTGCGGAGGTTGCCAACGGGCCGGTGCCTAACTGAGCGCCGGAGCTTCTATGGACGCGGTATCGGGGTGGAAGCGTTACACCGTCATGCTTCCACCACGCCTCCCGCGGCCACTCCGGACCCTTGAACAACGTCGGAGGAGTGGAGCTTCGGCTTGATCTCCACGGAATGTTTGGCAACGGACGTAGCGGACTCTTCCGCAGCTGCCGGATCTTGACATTACCGCCCGAGGTCGATCTGAAGACCTAAGCCTCGTTCCAGCGCCTTGTCGTAAAGCAATCGACCGATGGCTAGATCCTGGAGCCCGATGCCGACCGAATTGAACAGCGTGATGTCCTCTTCGCTGGTCCTCCCACGCTTCTTTCCGGCTATCACCTCACCGAGTTCGGCTTGGACGTCGTCAAAGCCCAAGGCGCCCTCGCTGACAGGGAGCACCAAGTCACCCGACTTCTCCATTGCGGTAGCGAGGTTGTCCACGAAGACCCGCGACCTCACGATGCCCTCCGAGTCGATCTCCCGTTGTTCCGGGCGAGGCCGGGACCCTACGGCGTTCACATGCAGGCCGGGAGTGAACCACCGCCCATGCACCAGCGGTTCGGGGGCCGGGGTAAGCGTACATAGGACGTCCACGGATTCCACGATCTCTCGCACGGAATCCGCGATGACAACCTTGAGGTTGTGGTGGGCTATCCCGGCGTGGAACGTGCTGATGGTCGCCATCGTGCGCGACCACACCAGGACGGTATCAATCGGCAGGACGGTGAGCATCGCTTCCACGTGGGCGACGGCGAGTGCTCCGGCGCCGACCAAACCGAGAGTTGACGAGTTCGGATTGGCCAAGTGCTTACTAGCTACGGCGCTGGCCGCCGCGGTGCGCGCCCGGGTCGGGATCCTCCCGTCGAGAACGGCCAGGGTTTCACCTGTTGTTTGCGAGCTCAACAGGATGGTGGACCGTTGGGTCGGAAGTCCGACGTCAGAGTTGGCGGGGATGTCAGCCAGAAGTTTTACCGAGGCCAGCTCATCGGCGTCGGACAATGCTGCCATGGGGAGGAATCGGGCGTTGGAGGATGGCAAGTGCAGGGATGTGGGGGCAGGTTGATGCGCCGTACCCGTTGCAACGCCAACGAAGGCACGCTCGATTGCGGCAACGGTGGCAGGCACGTCCACCAACGAATCGAGCTCTGAGCCGTCAGGATAAGTGTCACGATGCAATCCTTAGCTTGTAGTGGGTGGCCTGGCGCCGCTCATGGCCGGCGCGAAGTCCGCGCTGAACGTGTACGCAACAACGACTGCTAACGGCTTGAAGGCGATGCTGCTGCCGCTAATGAGACGACTATAGCTCAGCTGGTATGCCAAGTGAAGCCCGAGGAATGTGCTGTCTATTCGAGGGCTTCTTGGTTTTCATCCATTTAGTCCGATGATGCGGGAATCCTGGCATGATTAGGCGTAGGTCGACGGCGCTACGATTGCGATCAGGTATACCAACAGGCACTCCTCGGCGGCCACGGAAAGGCCCAACCCATGTGGTTGGCCCGAGGAAGTTGGGCGCTGACGGCTCGAGCGTACGAAAGCCCTAATGATGAACCCGATCAGTGTCGCCGTCAGGCACCGCGATCGGTCCCGTGATATCGGAGTAGCTGCGGTACCAGCAGGCTGATGACGGCCATCCACACCATCAGCAGGAGCGCACTGAGGAGGGTAATGAGGCCCACCCCCACGAGCTGCGCTGCCGCTCCGAGTCCGAGGGAGGCGACCGGTATGGCTCCAATAGCGAGCTCCTGCAGGCCAAGTGCCCGCCCCTGCACTTCGGGCGGCGTAGTCGTTAGGATCAGGGTCGTCTGGAGTACAGAGAACGGGGCGGACACCAGGCCGATCGCGCCCATGAGTGCAAAGGAGAAGCTGACTGTGTGCGAGAGGGTGAACAGCGCCCAGAGAGCGGACCAGATGGCCGTGCCGATGACAAAGAGCGCGCCTTTCCACTTGAAGTCGCCGAGCATCGCGATGACGATTGAGCCCACGACGCCGCCGAGACCGCAGCACATGAGGAGCGCTCCGAGGCCCGCAGCGTCGAGGTGCAGTGTTTCGTCAGCGAACACGGGCATGAATGTCTGGTAGATGGGCCAGATCAGGACGTTGGCGGCGAGCGTAATGAGGAGCACGGTGGTCGTTAGCCGATTGCGTGAGATGGTCTCGAACCCGCTCGTCAGCATTCGCCAGACGGATTCGGGGTGCGTAGTCCTCTCGCTTCCGATCCCTTTGAGCGGTAGGAGAGTGAGGAGCGAGACGGCGTACCAGCCCGCCGAGATCGCGAGTGCGGCCGGGGCACCGACAAGGCTGATCATCGCTCCGCCGACGGCCGGGCCGATCATCTGTGTCATGTTCATCGCCATCGCATTCAGGGCATTCGCATTGCTCAAGTTCTCGCGCCCGACCAGCTCGAGTACGAGCGAGCTTCGCGCCGGTTGCGACGGCGACTGGGCCAGCCCGATAATCAGGCCGCCGGCCACGAGCACCCAATAGGGTGCCATCCCGAGGAAGGCGAGTATCGCCACCGCGACCACGGCCAGCAATGCCCAGAAGCAGGCGACGACAAGCAGCCGCTGGCGGTCGAAACGATCGGAGAGCACCCCCGCGAGCGGGCCGAGGAGCATCGGAGCCAGGCGTACGGCCGTGAACAGTGCGATGAGAAACTCGGAGCGGGTGCTCTCAAAGACCATCCAGCCGAGGATCAGGGTTTGCGTCCAGACCCCGCCGAAGAAAAAGAGGTTCGAGACCCAGAGTAGCCGGAACTGCGGGCTGTGCCTCAGCGAGTCCACGGCCCGGATTGGACCGCGGCGCCCTGGGGTGTTCGCTGACCGCGAGGCGGTATCGATCAGCTCCTCTGGTTGCACGCATGCTCCTTCCTCGAGTGCGGGCGCGTGTTCCAGTGCCGCGTCTCATCATCCAGCTCGCTCGAATTCGTACATAAAGGGCGGGGGCCACAACACCATGAACGACGTTTCAAACTGGGCGGGTCCTTCACCCGCCCCTGAACGTCGAGGCACCAACCACTATGGGCCGAGGAGAGCCTCGACAATTGGCATCGTCTCGTAGCGGCTGTGCTCGACGTGCGCCAACGCGAGGGCGGCGGAATTTTTCAAGTCGGGTGGTACCAACGGGAGTTAGGCGGCTTCTTTTTCTGTGTTTTCCTTGGGTTGGTTGATCCATGCC
>NZ_RWKQ01000028.1:0-12115 GCF_003946885.1 Specibacter cremeus
CCACACCACCGGCCTGCACATCCCCGTCGACGCCGGCGTCGCCGCCGCCTTCCTGCGATGAGCACGCCGCCAGAGATTGAGCCCGTCGAAATCACACCCGGGGTCTCGACAGGCTCGACCACCGCGGTCTCGACAGGCTCGACCACCGGGGCGGTGGTCGAGCCTGTCGAGACCCCCGTGTTCGTCGCGGTGGACATCGGCGCGTCCTCCGGGCGGGTGATGCTCGGCCGCGTGGCCGACGGNGCGGGCGACGCTGGAGACCGTGCACCGGTTCCCGAACGGCGTCACCGACGTCGACGGGACCCTGCGCTGGGACGTCGGGGAGCTGTTCGGCCAGGTGCTGGCCGGGCTGGCGAAGGCCGCTGCGTCGGCCCGGGCGACGGGGGAGCGGATCGCGAGCATCGGCATCGACACGTGGGCCGTCGACTACGGCCTGGTCGACGCGACCGGCCGGCTGGCCGGCATGCCCTTCAGCTACCGGGACGCACGCGGTCCGGCCGCCGTGGACGGCGTACACGCGCGCGCCGACCCGCAGCGCCTGTACGCGGTGACGGGCCTGCAGCACCTGCCGTTCAACACCATCTACCAGCTGGCCGCCGAACACGACCTGGCCGGCAAGCAGGCCCTCCTCATCCCGGACCTGTTGGCGTTCTGGCTCACCGGCGCCCGGCGAACGGAGGCCACGAACGCCTCCACCACCGGGCTGGTGGACGCCGGGACCGGAGCGTTCTCCGCCGCCTTGACAGCCACGCTGGACGTGCCGGCGGACCTGTTCGCACCGCTGGTCCAGCCGGGCGAGACGATCGGGGCACTGCTGCCGTCCGTCGTGGAACGCACGGGCCTGCCGGCGGCCACCCCCGTGGTGGCCGTCGGCTCGCACGACACCGCCTCGGCCGTCGCGGCCGTCCCGGCGCAGACGCCGAACTTCGCGTACATCTCCTCCGGCACGTGGTCGCTGGTCGGCGTCGAGCTGGACGTCCCTGTGCTGACGGAGGCGAGCCGGGCGGCCAACTTCACGAACGAACGCGGCGTCGACGGCACCATCCGGTACCTGCGCAACGTCGGCGGGCTGTGGCTGCTCAGCGAGTGCCAACGGCAGTGGCGGCTCGACGGCGTCGCCGCCCCGGACCTGCCGGGGCTGTTGGCGGCCGCGGCGGACGAACCCGCCGGCGGGCCGCTCATCGACGTCGACGCGGACGAGTTCATCGCCCCCGGCCGGATGCCCGCACGCATCGCCGCCGCCGTGGGCGCAACCGGCGCCGAGGCACCCACCCGGCCCGTCGCCGTCGTGCGCTGCATCCTGGACAGCCTGGCCGCCGCCTACGCGCGCACCGTGCGCCAGGCGGTGGAGCTGTCCGGGCGGGCCGTGGACGTCGTCCACATCGTCGGGGGCGGATCGCAGAACACGCTGCTGTGCCAGCTGACCGCCGACGCGACACGCCTGCCCGTCATCGCCGGCCCGGTCGAGGCGACCGCTCTGGGCAACGTGCTCGTCCAGGCGCGCGCCGCCGGGGTGCTCGACGGCGGCCTGGCCCGGTTGCGCGCGATCGTCGCCGCCGGCGCCGAACCGGTGCGCTACGAACCGCGCGCCTGACGCATGACATTGGGGCCGGTCACCTCACGTGAGGTGACCGGCCCCTAATCATGCGTCGGCGCCCGGTTCCGGATCGAGGACGCGGCCATGGCGTTCGTCCCCTATCTGCCGGGCTCAGGCGGTCAGCCGTTCCTGCGCGGGAAGCCAGCCGTGCCCGGCGAGCCAGCGGGTGCACAGCGTGGTCCACTGGCCCACGTGCCGATCCCCACGGGCCAGACCCAGCCCGTGACGCCCGTGCGGGAAGACATGCAGCTCGACGGGCACCCCCGCCTTGGCCAGGGCCCCGGCGTAGGCCAGCGAGTTGCCCACCGGGACCGCGTCGTCGTCGGCGGTGTGCCACAGGAACGTCGGGGGCGTGCGCGCGTCGACGGCGCGGTCCGCCGACAGCGCCCGCCGCTGGGCGGCCGGCGCGTCCTGGCCCAGCAGGGCGGTCACGGATCCCTCATGGGCGTCCGTGGCCAACGAGATGACCGGGTAGCACAGCACGGCCAGGTCCGGCCGGTCCGCGCGCGGGTTGCCCATGCCCGTCGCCAGGGCGGCCGCCAGGTGCCCTCCCGCGGAGAACCCGACCACGCCGATGCGTGCGGTGTCCACGTCCAGCCCTGACGCGCCCATCCGCAGACAGGCCAGCACGGCGCGGGCGTCATCCAGTGGCGCCGGGTACCCGGCCGGCGCCACGCTGTAGCGCAACACCACGGCGTTCAGCCCCAGGGTGTTCAGCCCCGCCGCAACGGCGGCCCCTTCATGCTCGGCGTGGTGCCGGTAGCCGCCGCCGGGCAGCACCAGGAACACCGGCCGCCCGGCCAGGGCCGGTGGGCAGTGCGTGGACAGCCAGGGGAGCGCCGGGGTGCCCGGGGCGTCGTCGGGGCGTGCGAGGATCGCGTGGTTGCGGATCGTGAACATCTTGCCGGTCATGGTGGTCGAATCCTTCGACGGGTGTGCGGTGGGACGAGTGAGGGCCGCAGCACGGGAGGACGTGATCGTCCCTGCTGCGGCCCTCATATACGGGGTCTACTTCCGACCGGAGTCCAGCAGGCCCTGGACCTCGGCCGTGAACGCGGCCGCGGCCTGTGCCGGCGACTGCCGGTTGAACAGCACGTCGTCGTTGTAGCGGGAGATGACGGTGCCGATCGAGCCCGTGCCCACCGGCGGGACCGGCGGGGTCCAGGCGACGTCGGGGGTGATGTCCTTCAGGAACGTACCCACGGCCTTGTCCGTGGGGGTGAGCTTGTCCGCGATGGCGGCCTGGACGTCCGTGTTCGACGGGAACCCGCGGTCCGTCAGGATGATCTTGCCGGCGTCGGTGCTGTTGGCCAGGAAGTCGATGAACTCGGCGGCTTCCTTCGGGTGTTTGGTGCGGGAGGAGGTGGACCAGAACATGGACGGCTTGAAGTACATGCCATTGTCGGCGGCGTTGCCGGTGGTGCTGGGCACGCGCAGCAGTTTGATCTCCGCTTTTGTGGCCTTGGTCAGGGCGGTGACCTGGTTGGACCACCAGAAGCCCATGGCGAGCTTGCCCTTGCCGAACAGGGTCTGCTCCACGGAGGCGGAGGCGTCCTCGGAGTTGAGGGAGGCGCTGGGGCCGGCCCCCATGTCGCGCTGCTTGACCAGGAACTGGTAGTACTGCGTCAACGCGTCCGTGGTGAAGCCCAGCTTGCCGTCGGCGGTGAACAGGGATTGGCCGTGCTGCTTGAGCCACACATTCATGTTGGCGTCGGTCGCGCCGTAGGAGGCGCCGTAGTTGCCGGGGAGCTTCTTGGCGATCTGCGCGGCGGTGTTCAGGAAGTCGTCCCAGGTCCAGGTCTTGTCGTTGGGCAGCGGCACCCCGGCATCCTTGAAGACCTTCGTGTTGGCCATGATGACGTAGGCGTTCTGGCCGGTGCTGATGCCGTACTGCTTGCCGTCCACCTGGCCGGACTTCAAGGCCGAATCCGCGATCTTGGAGGTGTCGACCCCGCTTTGCTTGGACAGGTCCAGCAGGGCGCCCCGACCGCCGTACTCGGCGATGTAGGCCTGGTCCATCTGGATGACGTCTGGGGCGTTGTTGGCGGCCGTCACGGTGGCCAGCTTGTCCCAGTAGCTTGACCATTGGCCCGGCTGGCCGGCGATCTTGATCTTCGGGTGGGATGCTTCGAAGTCGCTGATGACCTGTTCGGTGGCCTTGTTGCGGACATCGTTGCCCCACCACGCGAAATTCAAGGTGACGGTGCCGTCCGGTGAAGCGTTGTTGCCGCTGCCGCAGGCTCCGAGCAGCATTGTTGCCGCCACGGCGACGGCGACGGATGCGCCGATCCGGGTCTTCTTGGTTGGCTTCATGGTTTCACTTTCATCGAGTGGGGGACTCAGCGGGACTGAGAAAGCGTTTTCTCGGTTGATCGATATTCTGTAGCCGCCGAGTGAATCGTGTCAAGCGGTTTCTGTGGCCGGGGACACCTTGGTGTCGATTTCGTCATCGCGCCGTAGCGAATCGGCCAGGAAGCCGAAGGCCTCCTCCTGTGCCACGAGGCCCATTTCGTGTTCGGTGTCGTGCCAGGACGTCGCCGCCCGGCCTGGCGCCAGCTCGAGCAGCATCCGCTCCGCGTCGCGCATGCCGGCCGGCGGGAACAGCGGGTCCCGGGCGGCGAACTGCACCAGCAGCCGGGCTCGGCCCATGGTCGCCAGTTCGGGGAACTCCAGGCCGCCGAAGGGGCCGGCCAGCAGCCACGAGTGCGCGTCCACGTGTGCCGGGAACAGTGACGCGGTCGTCGTCATCATCGCGCACACGACGGCGGCTCGCACCGCCGGAACCAGTGCCGCCAGCACCAGCGACCGCCCGCCGCCGCCGGAGAAGCCGGCGCACCCGAGCCTGTCCGGGTCCGCCTCCGGGAGGGATCGCAGCACGCCCAGGGCGGCCAGGTCGTCGTGTGCCACCATGCCGGCATAGCTGGTGCCCAGCATCAGGGCGGCCTTCGCGATCGTGTTTTCATGATCGGCCGCGGCGGCATCGTAGACCTCCTCCGCCGTGGGCCGGTGACCGTCCGCGGCCCACCGAGCTCGTCGCCCGTCCACCGCCTCGGCTGTGCGCCACGGTGCGGGATCGAGTCCGAACCGGCGGCTGCCCCAGCTGAACGCGTCGTGGACCAGGACGGCGAAGCCGCGCCTGGCCAGTTCGTTGGCCACGGCCCGGCCTCCGTACAGCGTGTCTTGGACGTCACGGGCCGGCCCCGACGTTTCCGGGCCGCGGTCCAGCAGACGCTCGGCGCCCAGGTGCTTGCGCCCGCCGTGACAGGACAGCCACAACACGCCCGGCAGCGGGCCGGTGGCATCCTCCGGCGTGAGCAGGAATGCCCGGGTCGCCGGGCCGAACGCCAACTGCCACCGCAATTCGGTGACCGTGACGCCGTCGTGCTTGGTCGAGGCGACGCGCTCCGGTGCGGGCGCGGCCCCGGGCGACGGCACGCCCAACGCGGCGGACAGGCGGGCGCGGGAGCCGGCGCCGGGCGCCAAGCCGCGCGCCGAGCCGGCGCGGCGCATGAAGGCGGGCCAGTCCTCATACCCTCCCACGGCGCTGGGTCGGCCATTTTTGTATCGTTTCAAACGTTAACCGCCCTTGCGCGGTAAAGGGATTGCTCCCACAGTGATGAATCTGCGCCCCTGTTGTTGGAAAGCGCTTGCTTGACGATATCGAGCTCGCCCGCTAAGGTCAAGAAAACGTTTACTCAACTGTGAGCGGCACCACACTTCCGGACCCGATCCGGAACCGACCACCGAAGGAGGTCCCGTGTTGATCGATCCCCTGATGGACGGCGGCACGAGCCCCGGCACCTCGCCCATGGTGGCGCCATGAGCGCGCTGGGCGAACTGAGCCGGCTCAAGAAGGGCGCCAAGGGTGAGCGCACCCAGAACAAGGCGGCGTTCGTCTTCCTGGCGCCGTGGCTGCTGGGCCTGCTCGCCATCACCATCGGCCCCATGCTGATCTCGCTCTACCTGTCGTTCACGGACTACAACCTGATCCAGAGCCCGAACTGGATCGGATTGGACAACTTCACCCGCATGCTGCACGACACGCGGCTGATGAACTCGCTGCGCGTCACGTTCACCTATGTGATCGTCGGCGTCCCCCTGCAGCTGG
Organism: Specibacter cremeus; assembly: GCF_003946885.1. Taxonomy (GTDB): domain Bacteria; phylum Actinomycetota; class Actinomycetes; order Actinomycetales; family Micrococcaceae; genus Specibacter; species Specibacter cremeus. Next base: position 5,706 of record NZ_RWKQ01000028.1, read on the forward strand.
GCCTGGCCCTGTTCATCGCCATGGTGTTGGACCGCGGCATGCGGGGCCTGGCGTTCTACCGGTCCGTGTTCTACCTGCCGTCCCTGCTCGGAGCCTCCGTCGCGGTGGCCATCCTGTGGAAGCAGATGTTCGGCACCACCGGCCTGGTCAACCAGGTCCTGGCGCTCGTCGGCATCCAGGGCCCGGGCTGGATCTCCAATCCCAGCACGGCGCTGGGCTCCATCATCCTGCTGCACGTGTGGACGTTCGGCTCGCCGATGATCATCTTCCTGGCCGGCCTGCGCCAGATCCCGGTCATGTACTACGAGGCGGCGGAGGTGGACGGCGCCAACAAGTGGCAGCGGTTCTGGAAGATCACCATGCCGCTGCTGAGCCCCATCGTGTTCTTCAACCTGGTCCTGCAGATCATCGGGGCGTTCCAGTCCTTCACGCAGGCGTTCATCGTCTCCGGCGGCACCGGCGGCCCGGCGGACTCGACGATGTTCTTCACGCTGTACCTGTACCAGAAGGGCTTCGGCCAGTTCGACATGGGGTACGCGTCCGCGATGGCCTGGGTCCTGCTGCTCATGGTCGGCGCGCTTACGGCCATCAACTTCTTCGCTTCAAGGTTCTGGGTGTTCTATGACGACTGACATCGATTCCCTGCCGATCGACACGACCGGCACCGGGCAAAACCGTCCGACCCGCAAGCGGCCCCGCGAATCCCGCGGCACCCTGGCCTTCAGCCGGCAGGCGCGCGTCAAGTCCGTGGTCAAACACGTGATCCTGATCGTCGCCGCGCTCATCATGATCTATCCGCTGCTGTGGATGGTGGTCAGCTCGCTGCGCCCGAACGACCTGATCTTCCAGGACCCCTCGATCCTGCTCAAGACGATGCACGTCCAGAACTTCAGCAACGGCTGGAATGCACTGTCCAACCCGTTTTACCGCTACCTGCTGAACTCGGCCATCGTGGTGCTCGGCGCCATCATCGGCAACCTGGTCAGCTGCTCCATGGCCGCCTACGCGTTCGCCCGGCTGCATTTCTCCGGCAAGAAGATGTTCTTCGGCATCATGCTGCTGACCATCATGCTGCCCATCCACGTGGTGGTGGTGCCGCAGTACATCCTGTTCTCACAGATCGGCTGGATCAACACCTTCTGGCCGCTGATCGTGCCGAAGTTCCTGGCCACCGACGCATTCTTCGTCTTCCTCATGGTCCAGTTCATCCGCGGCATCCCGCGCGAACTGGACGAGGCGGCCCGGATCGACGGCGCCGGCCACCCGCGGATCTTCCTGCGCGTGATCCTGCCGCTGATGGTCCCGGCGCTGGCCACGACCACCATCTTCACGTTCATCTGGACCTGGAACGACTTCTTCAGCCAGCTGATCTACCTGACCGATCCGAACATGTTCACGGTCCCGGTGGCGCTGCGCCAGTTCATCGACTCCACGACCACCAGCGACTGGGGTTCCATGTTCGCCATGTCGGTGGTGTCGCTGCTGCCCGTGTTCCTGGTGTTCCTGTTCGGCCAACGGTTCCTCATCAAGGGCATTGCCACAACGGGCATCAAGTAGGCCGTTCGGCGACGCCGGGACAAGGACGACGGCGGTGCCCGGGTTCGCTGTGAGCCCGGGCACCGCTGTCGGTTGCGTCGGCGGGGTGCCGTAGACTCGATCGGGCGCGCCCCGTCGGGGCGCGCAGGTTGTGCCCGAAGTGCGGCATGAGCAAGAGCCCGCACCGAAAGGACACCGCCATGATGGGACCCCACCACGCCGCCTGCGGGGCGGCCGCCTGGGTGGCCATGACGACCCGCTTCCACATCGACCTCGCCGGCGCCGCCCAGGTGCTGCCGTTCCTGCCGCACGGGGTCGACGTGGGCCTGGGCCTGCTGCATGTGAGCGCCGTCGGCGTCGTGACCGGCGCCCTCGTCACCGCTGGCGCCGCGCTGGTCCCGGACGCCGACCACCGCAACGCCACCATCGCCCACTCGCTGCCGCCCGTGTCCAACATCGTGTGCCGGGAGATCGGCAAGGCCTCCGGCGGCCACCGGCACGGCACGCATTCGGTGCTGGGCATTTTCTTCTTCATCCTGGTGGCCCTGCTGGCCGGCCTGTGGACCCTGCCGCTGGCACCGTTCGGCACCATCTACCCGGGCGCCGGGCTGCTGTCCGTGCTGCTGGTCAGCTTCGCCGCCAAGGTGCTGCGCATCATCCCGGACAGCATGCGGAAATTCCCGTGGCTCCTCGGGCTGGCCGCCGGCGTGTTCATCACGTTCTTCGCGCCGCAGGAGCAGGGCTGGTTTCCGCTGGCCGTGGGCGTCGGCGCGGCCGTCCACATCGTCGGCGACATGCTCACGACCGGCGGCTGCAACCTGATCTGGCCGTTGCGGATCAAGCCGCCGACGTTCCTGCGCCGCATCCCGGTGGTGTCGTGGGTGTGGAAGCCCAGCGGCTACCTGGCCGTGCCGGTGCTGGGCCATGCCGGGTCCTGGCGCGAGTGGCTGCTGCTGGTGCCGGTGAGCCTGTACGCGGTGCTCGGGATGGGCGGTGCGCTGTTCGCCGTCGCCGGTGTCGGCGCGGCCTAGAATGGTGGTTACGCTGAAGGCAGCGCCGACGGCAAAGGGCCCGGCGCCGTCAGGAGAGTGAATCGTGGGCAGTGCAGTGGCGCCTGGACATGTGGTCGTGGTCGGCGCGGGAATCGTCGGGTTGTCGACCGCGTGGTATTTGCAGGAACGCGGGACCAGGGTGACCGTGGTGGACCGCGCCGGCGTCGCCTCCGGCTCGTCGTGGGGCAACGCCGGATGGCTGACACCGGCGCTGACGCTGCCCCTGGGCGAACCGTCGGTGCTGGCCTACGGGCTGAAGGCCATGCTGGACCCGTCGTCGCCGCTGTACATCCCGTTCTCGGCGAATCCGTCGCTGCTGCGTTTCCTGGCCGGCTTCGCCCGGCATTGCACGCCCGCGAAGTGGCGCGAGGCCATGGCCGTCTTCGCCGAGGTCAATGGCGCCGGCCTGGCCGCCTTTGACGAAATCGCCGAGGGCGCCGGCGCCGTGGCCGAACGGAGCACCGTGGCGGACCCGTTCCTGGCCGGCTTCGCATCCCTGAAGGACCGCGACGCGCTGGTGCACGAGTTCGACGGCATCCGCAAGGCCGGCGGCGAGGTCGACTATGACCTGATCAGCGGCCAGGAGATCCGGGCGCTGGAGGCCACCCTGGGCACGGGCGTCGTCGCGGGCATCCAGATCCGCGGCCAGCGCTTCATCAACCCTCCGTCGTTCATGGAGTCGTTGGCGGCCGCGGTCACGGCCCGCGGCGCTGACATCATCGGCGCGTTCAACGTCGTGGGCATCCGCGACGCGGGCACCAGGGTCGAGGTCGTCGGGTCCGAGGGCCGGTCCCTGGTCGCGGACAGCGTCGTCGTGGCCACCGGGGCGTGGCTGGGCCGGCTGGCACGTGCCTTCGGCGTGCGCCGGGTGGTCCAGGCCGGCCGTGGCTACAGCTTCACGGTGGTGCCGGAGGCCATGCCGACCCATCCGATCTACTTCCCCGCCGAGCGCGTGGCCTGCACGCCGCTCGGCGACAGGCTCCGGGTGGCCGGCATGATGGAATTCCGCGATGCCGATGCCCCGCTGGACCCGCGCCGCATCAAGGCGATCATCGACGCCGCGGCACCCATGCTCACCGGCATCGACTGGGGGTACCGGGCGGAGGAATGGGTGGGCGCCCGCCCCTGCACCACGGACGGTCTGCCGTTGATCGGCGCCACCAGGTCGCCACGCGTCCACGTGGCCGGCGGGCACGGCATGTGGGGCGTCGCGCTCGGCCCGCTCACGGGCAAGATGGTCGCCGCGACCCTGGCCGGCGAAACGCCGCCGGCGCTCATGCGGCACTTCAACCCGCTGCGTTAGCCCACCCACCTGCCGGCCCGCGAAATGTTACGGGCGCCGATTTGGCGCCGCGAACAGTCCGGGCATAGCCTGTCGCCATGACAACCCGTTGGTATGCGTATTTTTCGTTGGCTCTGGAGGGGCCCGCGTCTAGCTGACACGCATCCAACACCTTCAGAGCCAACAGGACAGGGAACATTCCCTGTCCTTCGCCATTTCCAGGCGGGTTTCTGTTGCAGGGGCCCGCTGCCAGCCCAGAACCAGGACGCAGCACATGACCATCATCGCAACCCCCGCCGCAGCACTGACGGCCACGGCACTCCCGTCACCCACCGAGCTCGCCGCGAACCTGCCGCTCGACGGGCACGCCCGGGCCGTCGTCGAACGCGGCCGCGACCAGGTCCGCGCCATCATGGACGGCGTGGACGACCGCCTGCTCGTCATCGCCGGACCCTGCTCCATCCACGACCCCAAGGCCGGGCTCGACTACGCCCGCAAGCTGGCGGCGGCGGCGCGGGAACACCGGGCGGACCTGCTCATCGTGATGCGCGCCTACTTCGAGAAGCCGCGCACCACGGTCGGCTGGAAGGGGCTGATCAACGATCCCCACCTGGACGGCAGCCACGACATCGCATCCGGCCTGCGCGCGGCCCGGCAATTCCTGCTCGACGTGGCCGCCCTGGGCCTGCCGGCCGGCACCGAGTTCCTGGAACCGGTCAGCCCGCGCTACACGGCGGACCTTATCTCCTGGGGCGCCATCGGGGCCCGCACGACCGAAAGCCAGGTGCACCGCCAGCTGGCCGCCGGGCTGGGCCTGCCCATCGGCTTCAAGAACGGGACCGACGGCGGCTTGCAGGTGGCGCTCGACGCGTGCGCCGCCGCGAGCGCCGGCCAGCGGTTCCTGGGCATGGACGACGACGGGCGCGCCGCCGTCGTCCATGCGGCCGGCAACCCGGACACGCACGTGATCCTGCGCGGCGGCCACGCCGGCCCCAACTACGCGGCCGCTTGCGTGATCGACGCGTCCGCGCGGGCCGCGGCCGCCGGGCTGAACCCGCGCGTGGTCGTCGACGCCAGCCACGCCAACAGCGGCAAAAGCCACCACCGCCAGGCCGAGGTGGCGCTCGAGATCGGCGCCCAGCTGGAGGCCGGCGGTCCGTCGGGGGACGCCATCGCCGGCGTCATGCTGGAAAGTTTCCTGGCCGGCGGCNGCGCAGAACCTGGATGTTTCAAAGGGTCCCGAGGCCCTGGTGTACGGCCAGAGCGTCACGGACGCGTGCATGGACTGGGACGTCACGGCCACGGTGCTCGAACACCTGGCGCGCAGCTCCCGGGCGCGCCGTGACGGCTGAGCCCGGTGGGGGCCCACATTTGCCGGACCGGCAGGTGGGACTTTCACAATCGTCACTTCTGCCTCTAGAGTTACCTTGATACGGGCGCCCGCGCGGCGGCCGCGCGCACCAAACGCCACCGGCCCCGGGCCGGCGGCACGGCTCAACAGCGGACGGAGGGGACAATGGTTCCGGACCAGGACTTTGCCAATGTGAACTTCCTGACCGTGCNAGGAGGTTGCGGAGCTGATGCGCGTTTCGAAGATGACGGTGTACCGGATGGTGCACGCCGGTGAATTGCCGGCCGTGCGCTTCGGGCGCTCCTACCGCGTTCCCCAGAACGCCGTCGAGAGCTATCTCAAGGCGGCCGTCGTCGAGCGTGCCGACCGCGACGAATCGCCCGGTTCGGCGCATACCGCCTAGAGGCCGTATCCTGTTAGGGATCCATTTTCGGCTTTGACCGATTCCTGTGATCGGTCAACCTAATCGTTAACGGCGTCGCAAGACGCCGTTCATCATGTTTGTGAGGACTCATATGGGCTCAGTTATCAAGAAGCGCCGCAAGCGGATGGCGAAGAAGAAGCACCGCAAGCTGCTTCGCAAGACCCGCCACCAGCGCCGCAACAAGAAGTAGTCGCGGCATTGGCCGAACGCGCCCGCACCGTCACGGTGCCGGGCGCTTCGCTTTTTAACGCCGCCGGCGCCAGTGGTACTTGGTCAGGTGGGGGCGGCATGGGAGATCACCGGGGCGGAGTTCGAGCGGGCCTGGTCCGCGGCCGAGTGGTGCCGGGCATGGCAGAAGTGGATGAGTGGCAGGCAACAGGTCAGTCGTCGAAGACGTGCCAGCAGATGGCGCTGCGGCGTTGTTGATCGTCGAGAACGAGGTCACGGACGGTGGCAGGGAGCTGCACCCGCTGCCACTGCCGTTCCGTGGCCCGGGCAAGCTCCGCGTCGTCGGCCGGGACGCANGGCACCGGCGGCCCTGATGGCGTACGCCGCGGCGCCCAGGTCATGGGCGGCGACGTGGGGCACCGCGGCCGCCTGGCCCGCCGAGAGTGCGGCGAATTTCGCTGGATCGGGCATCCCGCGCGCCGCGGCATTCGCCTGGAAGGCCGCTCGGCGTGCGTCACCCATGCGCACCTCGCCGCGGATCCAGGCCCGGCCGAGCTCGATGGCGTCGCGGGGACGGCCGTCACCTGGTTGATGATC
>NZ_RWKQ01000028.1:12152-58414 GCF_003946885.1 Specibacter cremeus
GACACGCCCTAATGCCGGCGCATCCTCGTGAAGCCCTTCCACAGCCCGTAGACGATCCCGGCGCCGGTGGCGGCCCGCAACCCGAACGTGGCGGCCCGGCGCCCGGACCGGAAATCGTACACCGGCCAGTTTCGCTCCCGCGCATGCCTGCGCAGCTTCGCGTCCGGGTTGATGGCCACCGGATGGCCGACGGCGCTGAGCAGCGGCACGTCGTTGAATGAGTCGCTGTACGCCCAGCAGCGGGCCAGGTCCAGGCCCTCCCGTTCGGCCAGTTCCCTGACGGCCGTCGCCTTCGCCGGCCCGTGCAGGATCTCGCCGACGAGCTTGCCCGTGTACTCGCCGTCGACGATTTCCGGAATCGTGGCCAACGCGCCGGTCAGGTCCAGACGCTCCGCGATGACGGCGGCGACCTCGATGGGCGTGGCCGTGACCAGCCACACCCGCCGGCCGGAGCGCAGGTGCTCCTTCGTCAGGGCGCGCGTGCCGGGCCAGATCTTCGACTCGATCATCTCGTCGTAGACTTCCTGGCCGAGCAGGGCGACGGATTCGACGCTGATCCCGCGGGCCAGCTTCTGTGCCGACTCACGGATCGAATGGACGTCCTCGAGGCTTTCGCCGCGCAGCACAAACGTGGCCTGCTTCCACGCGAAGCCCGCGGCGTCGCGCAGCGTGAACGCCTTTTTCTGGTACATCTTCCGGGCCACGTGGAACAGGCTGGCACCCTTCATCAACGTGTTGTCGACGTCAAAAAAAGCGGCCTCGCCCGGACGTATCGACACCGCCGGAAGAAGGCCGGCATGTTCCATCGTCACGTCGGGCATGCACTGAGTCTAGTCAATTCCGGCGAACCCTCGTGGTGGCGCGCACCATGCGGGCCAACGGCGGGCGCCATTGGGGTGAATTCGTTTCCGGGGATACCGTGGTGGCATGGAGAACGAAGCCGCGGCCACGGGACCGCTGCCCGAGCTGGTGCTGGTGACGAAGACCGGCTGTCACCTGTGCGAGGACGCCCGCGCCGTCGTCGCCGGCGTCAGCGCCGCCGTCGGCCTGCCCTGGACGGAGCGGCTGATTGACGACGACGCCGCGCTCGCCCGCCGCTTCGCCGAGGAGGTTCCCGTGGTCCTGGTCGACGGCGTGCAGCGAGATTTCTGGCACATCGACGCGGCCCGGCTGACCCGCATCCTGACCGAGGCCATGGGATCGGGGCACTGAACCCGGCACGGTCCTTTTGTTGCGCGCCGAACACGGCCCTAGAGTATTGGGTAGGCTGGCGTTGACGGACCGATCCGTCCGTTGCGCGGCCTGGATACTTGGAGTTTCAATGGTGACCGACGCGAACATCCCGGACGAACCGGGGCACCTGGCCCCCCAGCTGCCGCCTGCCACGGTGTCGCGGCTGACGCTGTATCTGCGTGCGCTCAACGCACTGCTGGCCGACGGCGTGGAACGCGTCTCGTCCGAGGCGCTGGCCGAGTATGCGGGTGTAGGGTCGGCGAATGTGCGCAAGGACCTGTCCCACCTCGGCTCGTACGGCACCCGCGGGGTCGGTTACGAGGTGGATCCGCTGAACCGGAAGATCGCCCACGTGCTGGGGCTGACGCACGAATGGCGCGTGGCCATCGTCGGTGCCGGCAACCTGGGCCGGGCGCTGGCCGGCTATGCCGGCTTCGAATCGCGCGGCTTCGACATCGTGGCCCTGTTCGATGCCGACCAGATGGTGATCGGCACGGAGGTCGGCTGGCTGCGCGTGAGCGACGTCGCCGACCTGGAACCGATCCTGGCCCGCACGCGCGCCAACATGGCGGTGCTGGCCCTGCCGGCCGGCGCCGCCCAGAACGTGGCCGACCGGGTCGTGGCCGCCGGCGTGCACAGCATCCTCAGCTTTGCGCCCGTGCTGTTGCAGGTCCCCGACCATGTGAACCTGCGCAAGGTCGACATGGCCACCGAGCTGCAGATCCTCGCCTACCACGCCCAGCGCCTGCAGGAGCCCGGCCTGGACGAGGGCCGCCCGGGCGCGTAGCCGGGCCCCCCGAACAACGCCCCCGCACTTTTCGGCCCGGGGAGGCCACAAGGCGCTAGTATCGCGGCGGCGTCGGGCGGGTGAAGTACTCCTTGGCGGGGGATCGGTAGAGCATGGCGACGCCGACCACGCCCAGCCCGATCTGGATGACCGCCAGGAAGTTCGGCTGCAACAGGGCGATCAGCGAGATGGCCGCCAGCACGGTGGAGACGATGCGGGCCCAGTTCCGACCCCTGCGAATTGACGTGGCCATCCAGAAATACAGGACGGCGCCGACCAGGCTCAGGGCGGTGGCGATGACCAGCACGCTGGTCAGCAGCGCCGGATCCGTCAGGGCGGCCTCCAATTGCGGGTCGCCGGCGGCGGCCGCCTTGAACGCCTCCCGCAGCACCGACTGCGCGGCCGGGGCGAACATGGAGAACACGAGGACGACCGTTGACACGGCCTGTAGGACGCCCGCGATCGTGATGAGCCGCGCCGCCAGCCGCACGCGTGCCGGCGGCTGCCCGGGTGCCGGTCGGGTCCACTGGCCGGGGTGACTCGCGCCTGGCGGCTGGAACGGGGGCTGGTAGGGCGCCGGCGGCACGGGCGCCGACTGCTGGCCGGGCGGCCGCCACCCCTCCGGGGCGTACTGTCCGTAGCGAGGCACGCCCGGGGCGATCTCGCCGTAGGTGCCGGGGCGGCGCGGCGGCTGGGCATCCGGTTGCGGGTCCGGCTGGGCACCCGCGCTGGAGCCGGCGGCCGGGTCGGTGCCGGGCGGGTCGTGGGGCGGGATGTCGGGTGTGCTCATCGCGGCGGTCCTGGGTCGTGGGATCGGGGAACCGTGGATCGCGGTGTGCCCCGGCATGACGCGAGAGGGCCGCGACACGGCCTGGTTCAACCCTATCGCGGCCACCTTGGCGTTTGCCCGCCCCGGGCGGGCTCAGGTGGCCCGCCCGTGCCCCTCAAGCCATGCGGAGGACTCCGGCAGCCACATCAGGATCGTGGCCACGACGCCGAGCAGGCCGGTGCCGGCGCCGAAGAATGTCAGCACGATGGTCAATGCGGCGATGACGCTCAGCGCCATGCGGGCCCACTGCCGGCCCTCCTTCAGTTTCAACAGGAGAACCAGGATCGCCGCAATCAGGGCCAGCGACACGATTGCCGAGGCCAGGCCGCGGCCACTGAACGTGAAGAGCGAGATCAGGAACAGGAAGAACGTGCCGATGAGCCAGAAGCCGGCCGAGACCAGCCACAGGATGTAGGAGATCTTCAACAGCGATGGCAGCCCGCGGACACTGAACAACCCGGAGAATCCGCCGCCGGGCAACCGGCCCAGCCGGTCCGGCCGGCCGGGATCCGGGAAGGCATGGGGATCACTCATGGGCCAACAGTAGACCCGCCGCGCGCAGAAACCAATGGGCGGTAGATGCTGGAAATCCGCGGGTCTCGCTCCCCAGCCGCTCCCCGCCCTCGCAAGCTCGGACGGGGCCCCTCGCGGCCGTGGGCCCAGGCTCGACCACCGCGAGTCTCGACGGGCTCGACCACCGGTGGTCGAGCCCGTCGAGACCCATTCGGGGAGGGGTCAGGCGGCCTTCACGAAGGCGACGTCCAGCGTGATCGTGACCTTGTCGCTGACCAGCACGCCGCCGGCTTCCAGCGCCGCGTTCCAGGTCAGGCCGAACTCCTTGCGGCTGATGACCGTCTTGGCCTCGAACCCGGCGCGGGTGGCGCCGAACGGGTCCACGGCCACGCCGTTGAACTCGCCCTTGAACACGACGGGCTTGGCGATGCCGCGGATGGTCAGCTCGCCGGCCAGCTCGAACGCGTCGTCGTCGATGGACACGGAGTTGGAGGCGAAGGACAGGGTCGGGTGCGTCTCGACGTCGAAGAAGTCGGCGCTGCGGACGTGCCCGTCGCGGCCCTCATCGCCCGAAGAGAAGCTGGCGGCCTGGATGGTGGCCGTGACGGACGATTCCTCGGCCGTCTCGCCCAGCTCCAGGGAGGCGGCGATATCGGTGAACTTGCCGCGGACCTTGCTGATGCCGGCGTGGCGGACGGTGAAGCCGACCTCGCTGTGTGCGGCGTCGAAGGTCCAGGCGCCTGCGGCGAGTCCGGTGGTTTCAATGGCGGTGGCGGTCATGGTCGTCTCCTTGGCTAAGTGGAAAGTGTTGTTCCAGGCCGGGTCTGTCCGGCCTTCACGGGGTACAAGCATGCGTTTGCATCTACTATTCCCGACTCGGCAAACTTTTTTGAAAGTTTCCCGGACCGCGCCGCGGCCCGGCGTTTCTGGGAGTTGCCTGATTAACCCGAACCCCGCCAACTCTGGGAAACTGGGAGGCATGCCCCGAGTCACTGTCCACCTCCTGCGCCACGGTGAGGTATTCAACCCCGACCGCGTGCTGTACGGCCGGCTCCCGGACTTCCACCTCTCCGAGCGTGGCCAGGCGATGGCCGCCATGGTCGCCGATCACTTTGCGCAACTGCGGAACGACGGCGGCGCGCCCGTCTACCTTGTCGCCTCACCGTTGACGCGGGCACAGGAGACGGCGGTGCCCACGGCCGAGGCGTTGGGCCTCGACATTGCGACCGACCCCCGCATCATCGAGGCGGGAAATCACTTCGAGGGCCTGGTCGTGACGCCGCGGGAGCTGCTCAAGCCGCGGCATTGGCCGTACTTCCGCAACCCACTGCGCCCGTCCTGGGGCGAACCCTACGCGGCCCAGGCGGAACGCATGCTGGCGGCGGCGCGCGACGCCCGTCGTCGTGCCCTTGAACTGGGCGGCGACGGCGCGCAGGCCGTCATGGTCAGCCACCAGCTGCCCATCTGGGCGACCCGCCGGCGCGCCGAGGGCAAGCGCCTGTGGCACGACCCGCGCCGGCGCGAATGCACGCTCGCGTCGCTGACCAGCCTCACGTTCGACGGCGACGACGTGGTCGGCGTGCAATACAGCGAACCGGCCGCGGCCCTGCTGCCCGGCGCCGCCACCACCCCGGGAGCCTGATGGCGGCCCGGGTGTGGACTCACAGGTTTTCGACGTAAAGTAGAAGATCGATGTGCCCCGGACCCGGCGGCCACCAGTACCCCACAGTGTTTATGGATATGGACCAATTCGTGACTTCCTCCATCAGCCGCAGAGGCCTGCTCGCAGCGACCGGCGCCGCCCTCGCCCTCGGGCTGGCCGCGTGCGCGTCCACGGATCCGCTGGCGAAGCAGGCCAACGCCGGGGACGGAAAGAACTACATCGCCGGCGACGGGTCCGTGACCGAGTACAAGGCCGCCGACCGCAGGCAGGTCACCGGCCTCACGGGCACGCTCTTCGACGGCACCAAGGTCGACTCGGCCTCGTTCACCGGCCACATCACCGTCCTCAACCTCTGGTACGCGGCCTGTTCGCCGTGCCGGGCGGAGGCGCCCGGCCTGCAGGCACTGCACACGGAATTCGCGCCGCAGGGCGTGCAGTTCTATGGCGTGAACATCCGTGACGAGAAGGCCACGGCCGAGGCGTTCGACCGCACGTTCGGGTTGACGTACCCAAGCTTCAACGACAAGGACGGCGGCGTGCTGCTCGCGCTGACCCGGTACGGCGTGCCGCCGGCGGCCGTGCCCACCACGCTCGTGCTGGACAGGCAGGGCCGCATCTCGGCCCGGATCCTCGGCCAGGCCGACAAGGGCACACTCAGGGCGCTCATCACCACCGTGGTCGGCGAGAAGTAGCGCACCGGTCCGGCCATGAACAATCCCTTCGCCCAGACGGTGCTCAGCGGCTCCATGCTGCTGGCCCTGCCCGTGGCCCTGCTGGCGGGGCTGGTGTCGTTCGCCTCGCCGTGCGTGCTGCCGCTGGTGCCCGGGTACCTGGGTTACGTCAGCGGGCTGACGGGCGCCGACCTGGCGACGCGGCGGCGCGGGCGCATGGTGGCCGGGATCGGGCTGTTCGTGCTCGGCTTCTCGGTCGTGTTCATGCTGATCGGTGCCGTGTTCGGGCAGCTCGGCGCCTGGTTGAAGGGGCCCGACGCCGCGTGGGTGACACAGTTGCTCGGCGTTGTGGTCATCATCATGGGCGTCGTGTTCCTGGGCGGCTTCTCCTGGCTCCAGAACGAGGCGAAGGTGCACAACAGGGCCCCGGCCGGCCTGTGGGGGGCGCCGGTGCTGGGCATCACGTTCGGGCTCGGCTGGGCCCCGTGCACCGGCCCCACGCTCGGCGCCGTGCAGGCACTCGCGTTCTCCGACGGTTCCAGCGCCGCCCGCGGGGCGTTCCTGACGTTCGTGTACTGCCTGGGCCTGGGCCTGCCGTTCCTGTTCATCGCGCTCGGCGCGCGGCGCGGGCTCGGGGCGCTCGCGTTCTTCCGCACGCACCGGCGCGGCCTGCAATGGTTCGGCGGCGGCATGCTGATCGTGTTGGGCCTGCTGATGGTCACGGGCCTGTGGGGCACCTGGATCAACCAGCTGCAATTCTGGTTTGCCAATGAAGTGACCCTGCCCATTTAAAGACAATGCCAATCTAAAGACAATGCCAATCTGATGGAAAAGAACCCGGTGAAAGAAGCACGGAAGACCAAGCCCGCCGCCGACGACGTCGCGCTGCCCGCCCTCGGGTTCGTCGGCAGCCTGCGCTGGGCGTGGCGCCAGCTGACGAGCATGCGCACGGCCCTGTTCCTGCTGTTGCTGCTGGCCGTCGCGGCCGTGCCCGGCTCGATGTTCCCGCAACGGGGGCAGGACGCCGCCAAGGTCACCGCATACCTGCAGGAGCACAAGACGGCCGGGCCGATCATGGACTGGTTCAAGCTCTTCGACGTTTTTTCCTCGCCGTGGTTCGCCGCCATCTACCTGCTGCTGTTCGTGTCCCTCATCGGCTGTGTGGTGCCGCGCGCGAAGGTGCACTACAAGGCCATGCGCTCGGCGCCGCCGCGCACGCCCAAGCGGCTCTCGCGACTGGCCGAGTACGGAACCCTCGAGATCCCGGCCGCGCACGGCGTCGACGCCGCGGCCGCCGTGCGGGATGCCGCCGCCGTGCTCAAGAAGCGCCGCTACCGGGTCGAGGTGCGCGACGGCGAGCGGCCGTCCGTCGGCGCCGAGATCGGCTTCATGAAGGAAGTCGGCAACCTCGTGTTCCACGTGTCCCTCATCGGCGTGCTGGCCGCCGTCGCCTGTTCCGGGCTATTCGGCTACTCCGGCCAGCGCATCGTCGTGGAGGGGGACACGTTCGTGAACACGCTGGTCGGGTATGACACGTTCAAGCCCGGCACGTACTTCAACGAGAACCAGCTGGGGCCGTACTCGATCACGCTGGACAAGCTGACGGTCAAGTACGACCGCGAATCCAAGGCCCACTACGGGCAGCCGCTGGACTTCAACGCCACGCTGACCACGAAGGACTCGCCGACGGCCGCGCCGGTGCAGCAGACGCTGAAGGTCAACGACCCCGTCTCGATCGGCGGCACCAACGTCTACCTGGTCGGGAACGGCTACGCGCCCGTCGTGACGGTCCGCGACGGCGCCGGCAAGGTCGCGTTCCAGGGCCCGGTCGTCGCCGTCCCGACCGACGGGGCGTACACGTCCCTCATGGTCATCAAGGTCCCGGACGCGAAGCCGAGCCAGCTCGGCTTCGTCGGGTTCTTCCTGCCCACGGCGATGCTGAACGACAAGGGGCTGGCGGTCGGCTCCGACCCCGACCCGTTCAACCCGCAGCTGAACCTGAACTCGTTCTACGGCGACCTCGGCCTGGACGGCGGCATCCCGCGCAACGTGTTCACGCTGGACACCTCCGGCATGAAGCAGCTCAACGGCCGCAACCTCAAGCCCGGCGGCATCGTGCTCGGCCCGGGCGGGAAGTACACCCTGCCCGAGGGCAAGGGCTCCATCAGCTTCGACGGCCTCAAGCGCTACGCGGCGCTCGACGTCCGCCACGACCCCGGCCAGGTCTACGTGCTCATCTTCGCCGTGCTGGCCCTGGCCGGGCTGGTCGCCTCGCTGTTCCTGGGCCGCCGGCGCGTCTGGATCCGCACGGGCAACCACCCGGACGGGCGCACCATGGTCGAGTACGGGCTGCTGGCCCGCGGCGAGGACCACCGGCTGGCCGGCGAGGCCGTCGCCATCGGCAAGGCGCTGCGCGCCACGTGGGTGGTGCCGGAGACCGCCGCGGCGGATGATGGTACGGGGGCGCCGCAAGACAACTCGCAGGACAACTCGCAGGACACTTCGCAGGACCACCGAGAATCGACACGGGACGCCGCCACGGCGGGTAAGGATCTCTAATGCCACCGATCAATGAGAGTTTTGCGTTGCTGAGCGAACGGTTCATGCTGGTCGCCGGGATCGCCTACGCGGTCGCGTTCGTCGCGTTCGCCTGGGACCTGATGACGTATTCCAAGACCACGCGGAAGGTGGCGGCCACCAGTGCGGCCGCGTCCGGCCAGGTGGTGCGGGACCGCCAGCTGGCCGGCGTCGGCGCCGCCATCCTGGGTGTGGGCCCCGCCGACATTGCCGAGCGCCCCAGCAGCAAGCGCCACGACGGCGCGCCGGCCGACGGCGTCACGGCCGGCGACTCGATGCGCTACGCCGGCCCGCGCCGCGCCGTGGCCCGCGTGGCCGTGGCGCTGACGCTGCTCGCCGTCGCCGCCAACGGCGCCGGCGTCCTGTTCCGCGGACTGGCCGCCGGGCGCGTGCCGTGGGGCAACATGTACGAGTTCTGCACCACCGGCGGCTTCCTGGTCAGCGCCGTGTTCCTCGTCGTGCTCATCCGTCGCGACCTGCGCTTCCTTGGCGTGTTCGTCACGGGCCTGTCGCTGCTCATGCTCGCGGCCGCCTCGGTGTCGTTCTGGACCCCGGCCGGGCATCTGGTCCCGGCACTGCAGAGCTACTGGCTCGTCATCCACGTCTCCATCGCCGTGCTGTCCTCGGCCCTGTTCACGCTCACGTTCGCCATGTCCGTGCTGCAACTGATCCAGTCGCGCCGTGAGGGTGCCATCGCCGGTGGCAGGGATGACAGGCTGCCGTTCATGCGCCTGGTCCCCACGGCGCTGAGCCTGGAGAACATGTCCTACCGAATCAACGGGATCGCGTTCGTCGGCTGGACGCTGACATTGATGTTCGGCTCGATCTGGGCCGAAAAGGCGTGGGGCCGGTTCTGGGGCTGGGACACCAAGGAGGTGTGGACGTTCGTCATCTGGGTGGTGTTCGCCGGCTACCTGCACGCCCGCGCCACCCGTGGCTGGACCGGCACGCGTGCCGCCTGGCTCTCGATCGTCGGCTACCTGTGCGTGGTCTTCAACTTCACGATCGTGAACGTCTACTTCTCCGGCCTGCACTCGTACGCCGGCGTCGGCAGCTGACCCGCTGCTTCGTCGACTCGTCGATCGGGAACCCCTTCCCATTGACACTACGCGGTGTCCGCGCGCACCATGAACAGTGATTGGGTGACGTACTTTCACATTCACCGTTGAGGGCCCTGGGGGCAGGGCCCCAACGGTATCGGTATTCAATCGATACTCTGGCGGGGGTCACAATGCCAGTGACAACGAGTTATCCGGGCGTTTACGTCCAAGAGATCAGCAGCGGCGTCCGCACCATCACCGGGGTCGCGACGTCCATCACGGCCTTCATCGGCCGGGCCGTGCGCGGTCCGACGGACACCCCGGTCACCATCAACAGCTATGCCGACTTCGAGCGGACGTTCGGTGGGCTCTGGGCGCAGGCCACCCTCGGGTACGCGGTGCGCGATTTCTACCGCAACGGCGGCAGCCAGGCGATCATCGTGCGGCTGTTCCACCCGCTGTTCGCGAACGACGGCGACCGCGCGGCGGCGGTCGCGGCGGCCGCGGCCGTGGTCAAGGCCGCGACGGACGAGGCCGCCAAGGCCGGATCGACGCCGGCGACCGTCGCCGTGGCGGCACAGACCGCCGCCGGCACGTACACGACCGACCCGGCCATGGGCGTGGCCCAGGCGATCGCGGCGGCAGCGACGGCGGCCTCCACGGCCTCCGGTGCGACCGTCGACACGGTCGTCGCGGCCGCCCAGGCGGCGGCGGAGACGGCCACGGCACCGGACTTCGCGTCCCTGACCGTGTCCGGGCTCGGCCTGCGCGCCCTGTACCCCGGCGCCTGGGGCAACGGCCTGCAGGCGACCATCGACCAGGACGTCACAGGTCCGGACGCGGCCAACCTGTTCAACCTGTCCGTGCGCGACGGCGCCACGGGCAGGGTCGAGGTCCACCGGAATGTCTCGGTCACCCCCGGGCACACCCGCCTCGTCGACGCCGTGCTGAAGAACGAATCCACGCTCGTCGCCGCCGTCACCCCGCTGCCCGCCACGCGCCCGGCGGCGGCCGCCGATGTGGGTGTCGCTGCCGCCGACGCGGCCACCGACGGCGGGCCGATCGACACGGGCGATTTCACCGGCACCGGAAAGCAAGCCGCCAAGCAGGGCCTGTACGCGCTGGCCGACGCCGACCTGTTCAACATGCTGTGCATCCCGCCGTTCACGGTCGACGGCGACATGGACTACGGCGGCCTGTTGCCGGACGCCGTGGCGTACTGCGAGGCGCGCCGGGCCATGCTGCTGGTCGACCCGCCCGTCGCGTGGACCACGAAGGACGCGGCCAAGCAGGGGGTGGCCACGCTGGGCACCACCAGCGCCAACGCGGCGCTGTATTTCCCCCGGTTGACCGAGGTGGACCCGCTGCGCGGCAACGGCCGCTACGACGTCGTGCCGTGCGGGGCCGTCGCCGGGATCTACGCCCGCACGGATTCGGCCCGCGGCGTGTGGAAGGCGCCGGCCGGGCTTGATGCGACCGTCAACGGCGTCGTGGCCCTCTCCGTCCCGCTCAACGACCCGGAGAACGGCGAGTTGAACCCGCTGGGCGTGAACTGCCTGCGCACCCTGCCCGCCGCCGGCACCCTCGTGTGGGGTGCCCGGACCCGGGCCGGCGACGACCGGCTGGCCTCCGAATGGAAGTATGTGCCGGTGCGCCGCACCGCCCTGTACATCGAGGAGAGCCTGTATCGGGGCACCCAGTGGGTCGTGTTCGAGCCGAACGACGAACCGCTGTGGGCGCAGATCCGGCTGAACATTGGGGCGTTCCTGCACAACCTGTTCCGCCAGGGCGCTTTCCAGGGGGCCAAACCGGCGGACGCATACTTCGTCAAGTGCGACAAGGAGACGACGACGCAGAACGACGTCGACGCCGGCATCGTCAACATCGTGGTCGGCTTCGCCCCGCTCAAGCCGGCCGAGTTCGTCATCATCACCCTCCAGCAGATCGCTGGGGCGGTCCAGGCCTAGGGGGGCATCATGGCCCAGTTCAGCGTCAACGCCCAACGCTTCGACCCGTACAAGAACTTCAAGTTCCGCATCAAGTGGGACGGCCGGTACGTGGCGGGCGTCAGCAAGGTCGGCGGGCTCAAGCGCACCACCGAGGTCGTCAAGCACCGCGAGGGCGGAGACCCGTCCTCGAGCCGCAAGTCTCCCGGGCGCACCGAGTTCGACGCCATCACGGTCGAGCGCGGCGTCACGCACGACGTGGAGTTCGAGGCGTGGGCGAACAAGGTGTGGAACTTCGGCGCGGGCCTGGGCGCCGAGGTCTCGCTGAAGGACTTCCGCAAGGACATCATCCTGGAGGTCTACAACGAGGCCGGCCAGCTGGCCCTCGCCTACAACATCTACCGGTGCTGGGTGTCCGAGTACCAGGCGCTGCCGGACCTGGACGCCAATGCCAACGCCGTCGCCATCTCGCACATCAAGCTGGAGAACGAGGGCTGGTCGCGGGATCCCGCGGTGCCCGAGCCGGCCGAGCCGTCGTTCAGCGGCCTCACCGGGTGAGGCCGACGTGGCCGCGCCCGCAGTCCCCGCCCTGCTGGCGGTGTGGGAGCAGGGGCAAGACCAGTCGCCGACGTGGCGGGCCCTGGCGCTGCTGGGCGCCGCGACGCCGGAGGCCGACGGCGATGCGCTCGCCCGGTGGCCGCTCGGCCGCCGCGACGCGGCCCTGATGCGCCTGCGTGCGGACCTGTTCGGTGCGCGCGTGGAGGCGGTGGCCGCGTGCCCGGCCTGCGCCGAGGCGGTGGAGCTGTCGTTCGCGCCAACCGACATGGACGACGACGGCACGCCCGCGGGTGCCGCACCGGGCGCCGTGACGAGCGCCGACCTGCTGGCCGTGGCCGCCCTGCCGGCCGGGGAGCGGGCGCGCGCCATCGCGGACCGGCACGGGCCGGGGGAGGACTTCGCGGCCGTGGAGCGCCGACTGGCCGCGGCCGACCCGTTGGCCCGGCTCGAGGTGGCGCTGCACTGCCCCGCCTGCGGCCACGACTGGGTGGCCCCGTTCGACGTCGTCGGCTTCCTGTGGGCGGAGTTGCACCATTGGGCGCTGCGGCTGCTGCGCGACGTGCACACCCTGGCCCGCGCCTACGGATGGGCGGAGAAGGACATCTTGGCCATGCACCCGCACCGGCGCCGCCGCTACCTTGAGCTGGTGGCGTCGTGAACGGCTTCCTGGCCTCCCTGGTGGCACGGGAGATGCCGGACGCCGGGCAGCCGGGCCCGACGCAGGCGCCGGCCGTGGCCCCGCGTCTGCCGTCGCGCTTCGAGACGCCGCAAGGGCCCGAACCGTGGAGCGAGGAGGCGCCCGGCACAGCCGAGGCCGCCGGACACGACGGCGCGCCGGCCGACCCGCCGTGGCTCGCGAAGCCGGCCGCGCTCGAAGCGGCGGCCCGCGACGGCGGACGGCCGTCCCGGCGCCCCGAGGTGGGGCGGCCGGCCGACGACGCGGCCGGCCGGGCCGACGGCCCCGATGCCGGATCGGGCGCATCAGGGCTGTGGCCGCGCCCGGACGGCCTGGTGGAGGCGCCGCGGCGGCGCGGGGCGGCCGGCGGAGAGGTTGGCGGCGCACCCGATGGCGCGGCGGGCACGACCGCCGTGGACGGTGCGGCCGCCACCGGCGCGCGGACGCGTCCGATCGACACGGCCCCGGACGGGCCGCGCAACCCGGCCCGGGCCCAGGACCCGCCGATCGCGCCGCGGCCCGCCGCGCCGGCCTGGCCGGACACGAACACCGGCCCAGACACGGACACCGGCCCGGGGCGGGACGAGGCCGACGCCCGCCGTGCGGGCTCCTCGCGCCCCGTGCCGCCGCCCGGTTCCGCCGAACCCCGGGCGGCCGGCGACGGCGCCGCGGCCGGCGCCCCCGCCGTCGTGCATGTGAGCATCGGCCGGGTCGAGATCCGTGCCGTGCCCGCCCCGCCCCCGGCACGCCGGGCGGAGCCGTCCAAGCCGATGGGCCTTGACGAATACCTGCGCCGCCGGGGAGGCGCCCGGTGAGCAACACGCTGGCCATCGCCGCCACCACGAACGCCATCCGCAACCTGCTGCAGGCCCGGCTGCCGGCGCTCGACACGGAGTTGTCCGACCTCGACGTCACGACGCGCACGCCCGACACGGCACGCAAGGGGCTGGCCGGCACCTCGGTGAACCTGTTCCTGTACGAGACGGCCGTCAACCTGGGCTGGCGCAACCAGGACCTGCCGGCCCAGGTGCACGCCGGCGAGTCGGGCCGCCCGCCGCTGGCGCTGGACCTGCGGTACCTGCTCACGGCGTATGCGCGCGACGACGCCGACCAGGACGCCGTCAGCCACCGGGTGCTGGCCGCCGCCATGAGCGTGCTGCACGACCACCCCGTGCTGGGCGCGGACGAGCTGGCCGCCGCGCTGGCCGGCAACGACGTGGGCGGCCAGCCCGAGCGCGTGCGCATCACGCCGCTGCGCCACGGCGTCGAGGAGATTTCGAAGCTGTGGACCGCGTTCGCCACGAATTACCGGGTCTCGGCCGCGTACGAGGCGACCGTGCTGCTCATCGACAGCCGCACCCCGGCCGCATCCGCGCTGCCCGTGCTCACGCGCGGGGCGCAGGACACGGGCGTGCGGACGCTCTCCGGCGCCGCGGCCGTGCTCACGGCGCTCACGCCCGCCGACGGCCAGCCGGCCGCCCGGCTCGGCGAGACGGTCACGGTCGCCGGCACGGCGCTGGCCGTCGCGGACACCGTCGCCCTGTTCACGGCCCTGTACCGGCCGCCGGCGGGGGTGCCGGCACCGGAGCCGATCGAGTTGGCGCCCGGTGTCCCCTCCGGGGCCGTGGGCGTCACCGGCACACGGCTCGACGTCGCACTGCCGGACCAGGCGCACGACGCGACGGCCTGGGGGCGGTGGACGATCGGCTTCCACACGGTCGCCCTGGTCACCGCGCACCCCGGCCAGCCGGCCCTGGCCAGCAACGAGGCCGCGCTCGCGCTCGCCCCGCAGATCACCCGCACGCCCACGTCCGTGGCCGCCGGCGGCACGCTGACGCTCACGTGCGTGCCGCGCATCCGTCCCGGGCAGAGCGTGCTGGCGATCATCGGGGACCGGCAGGTGGTGCCGGCGTCGATCGTGAACCCGGCCCCGAACGACCCGAACCTCGACACGACGCCCACCACGCTCACGGTCACCGTGCCGGCGATGGACCCCGGCACCTACGTCGTGCGGCTGCGCGTCGACGGCGTGGACAGCATCCCCGTCATCCGTGCCGGGAGCCCGCCACTGCCCTCCTTCGACCCCGCCCAGCAGGTGACGGTCCCGTGAACGGCCCCCAGACCACGGCCCAGTCCACCGGTCAGCCCACGGCGCACGAGCCATGGCTGGCCGCCGCCACCACCCAGCTGGCCGACGCGCTTGCCGAGGTCAGGACCGCCCTGGAGCGGCTGGCCACGGCCGATGACGCCGGGCGGACGGAGACCGTGCCGAGGGGTGCCGGGCCGACGGGGCCCGAGGCCGCTCGCACGGGACTGCACGTGGCCGTTGCGGAACCCCGGCGCGGGTTGTTCCGGCGGCGCGAGGCCGGCACCGCGCCCGGCACCGTCTCCGGCCCGGCGCCCGCAGCCGGCACCCTGCCCGGCACCCTGCCCGCCGCCACGCCGGCCGCGCACGCCACCGGTCAGGACCTGCCGCTGGACGCGCTGTGCCGGGCGCTGGGCCTGACGGACTTCGAGCGGCGCACGATGCTGCTGTGCACGGCCATGGAGTTGGACACGCGCACGGCCGGGCTGTGCGCCCGGGCCCAGCACGACGACACCCGGCCGTTCCCCAGCTTCGGGCTGGCCCTGGGCACGTTCGACGACCCGGCGTGGGATGCGCTGTCGCCCGACCGGCCGCTGCGCTACTGGCAGCTGGTGAACGTCGACGATGATCCGGGCACGCCGCTGGTGAACCGGCGGCTGACCGTGGACGAGCGCATCGTGAACTTCCTCAAGGGACTGGTGCACCTGGACGTCCGGCTCGCCCCACTGCTGGTCGAGCTGGTGGCCGCCGGGTCCGGGCTGCCCGGCTCCCAGCTGGCCGTCGCGGAATCCGTGGCCGCCGCCGTCATGCGCGCCCGCGGCGAGGCCGGCCAACTGGTCGTGCAGCTGCTCGGGCGGGACACGTCTAGCAAGGAACTGGTCGCCGCGCACGCCGCCCGCGCCCTGGGCCTGCGGCTGTTCAAGGCCGGCGCCGACGCGCTGCCGACCACGGCGCCGGCGCTGGAGACGGCCACGCGGCTGTGGCGCCGCGAGACGCTGCTGGCGCCGGTGTGCCTGTACCTGGATGCGACCGAGCTGGACCCGGCCGATCCGGATGCCGCCGTCGTTCGCCAATGGCTCGGCCGCGGCGGCGGGCTCGTGTTCCTCGGCACGCGGGACCGCTGGCCGCGGGCCGGCACGCTCTCCTTCGAGGCGGCCAGGCCGACGACGGCCGAACAACGGCAGGCGTGGATGGCCGGGATCGGCGGCGGGGACCTGCCCGCCCGGCTCGCCGGGCAGTTCGACTTCAGCCTGGCCACGATCGGGGACCTGGCCCAGTCGGCCGATGCCGCCGACGCCTCCGGCGACGGGCGCCGGCTGTGGGCCGCGGCGCTGGCGCGGGCCCGGCCGGCGCTGGACCGCCTGGCCGAGCGCATCGACGCCAAGGCCACCTGGGACGACCTGCAACTGCCGGCCGAGCAGACCGCCCTGCTGCACCAGATCGCCGGCCAGGTCGCCGCCCGCGGCACCGTGTACGGCGACTACGGGTTCGCCGAACGGATGAACCGCGGGCTGGGCATCAGCGTGCTGTTCACCGGCGAGAGCGGCACGGGCAAGACCATGGCCGCCGAGGTGCTGGCCAACGACCTGGGGCTGCTGTTGTACCGGGTGGACCTGTCCGCCGTCGTCAGCAAGTACATCGGCGAGACGGAGAAGAACCTGCGCCGGCTCTTCGACGCGGCCGAGGACGGCGGCGCCATCCTGTTCTTCGACGAGGCCGACGCCCTGTTCGGAAAGCGCAGCGAGGTCAAGGACAGCCACGACCGCTACGCCAACATCGAGATCAACTACCTGCTCCAGCGCGTGGAGGCGTTCCGCGGGCTGGCCGTGCTGGCCACGAACCGCAAGGACAGCCTCGACCAGGCGTTCCTGCGCCGGCTGCGGTTCATCGTCACGTTCCCCTTCCCGGCCCCGGCGCAGCGCAGGGCCATGTGGGAGCGCGCGTTCCCGGCCGCCACGAAAGTGACCGGGCTGGACCACGAGCGCCTGGCCCGGCTGAACGTGACCGGCGGGTCCATCGCCAACATCGCGCTCAACGCGGCGTTCCTGGCCGCCGGAGCGGACGGCACGGACCGGGGCACCGTGACCATGCCGCTCGTGCTGGCGGCCGCGCGCAACGAATTCCGGAAACTGGACAAGCCGCTGGGCGAGGCGGGCCTGTCGCTGCCGGTGGAGCCTGTGGGGGAGGGGGCCGGCCATGGAGTTTGAGGTGCGCATCGACCGGCTCATCGTCGAGGGGGTGCCGGTGGGCGACGCCGGCGCCCTGCGGGCCGCCGTGGCGGCGGCGTTGGCCCGGCGGCTGGCCGGCGCCGACGCCCCTGGACCCCGCGCCGACGCCGCCCGCCGCGCCCCCGACATCGCGTACGACGGCGGGACGTCGCCGGCCGAGCTTGGCGGCCGGATCGCGGCGGCCATCGTGGAAGGGATCTGGCCATGAAGCAGCTTTCGACGGTGCAACGCCCCCGCCACGCCGACGCGGCGCACGTCCCCGCACGGGCCCCCGGATCGTCTCCCGCGCGCCGCACGGCCCCCACCATATCCGCCGGCACCGACTATTCGCGGGTCGCGGCCGGCGGCAAGGCCATGAGCACCACCGGATCCGGGAAAATCGACTTCTCCTACGTCCCGGAGCCGGGCGACAAGAGCACCAAGATCCTGTTCCTGCAGGTCATGCAGGAGAAGCTCGACGGCACGCCGGTCAAGCCGGGCAAGATCGACCCGGCATTCACCTACCAGGACGCCTACACGACGGCCGACTTCTACCACGTGGACTCGCCGACGCCCGGGGAGAAGGACCCGTTCATGAACGGCGACGACCCGGTCGACTTCGGCGTGCAGGGCAACGCCGTCGCCAAGCCGGCGGTTCCGGCCGCCGCCAGCGACACACCGAACGCGACGGACGGCATGATCCCGGCCGGCTCGTCGCAGATCAACTGGGACTTCCGCACCGCCGCGTTCAGCGCCGCCGGCGAGGACGCCGGCACCTACTACGGCTACTCCGACTGGGCCTACGAGAAGCAGCGCGGCATCGCCTCGACGACGCGGATCATCGGCACCAAGACCGGTGCGCCGGGCAGCAAATTCGACGCGGCCGTGAAGCTGTTCAACGACGTCAAGGGGTTCAAGATGCCTGGCAGGGGCGGCGCCAGCCTGCTGGGCGGCATCGTCGGCGGGCTGCTGGGCGGGCTGGCCGGCGGGCTGCTCGGCCTGGCGCTGGGCGGGGTGGGCGGCGCCGTGATCGGCGGCATCCTCGGCGCGGTCGGCGGCGGACTGGCCGGGGCGTTCGGGTAGGGGCGGCCATGGACCACGACGACACCCCGCACCCGCTGGACGCGCTGGCCGCCGCCACCCCCCGGGACCTGCGCGCGCTGCAGGCCCGGCTCACCCCCGTCGGCCCGCGCAAGGCGCCCGTGCCCTCCCTCGTGTTCTCATCCTTTTACCACCTGGTGGACCCAGACTGGTTCGCCGCCCCGCCGCTGGACCCCGCCACCGTGCTGACCTTCACCGCCGCACCCGCGGAGCTGGCCGACGTCGTCCACGCCCTCGCCGCCGCACCGTTCGCCCGGCAGGGGCGGGCCGCCGCACCGCTGCTGGCCATCGACCTGGTGCTGCGCCATTCACGCGCCGGCGACATCGACGCCGGCCTGGTGCTGGCCGGCCCGGCCGCCCGGGACGCGGTGCGGGCCGTCACCGACGCGCTGTCCCCGGCCAACGGCGTGGGTCGCGACGTCATGGCGCTGTTCACGGCGGCCGCGTTCGCCGGCGGCCCCGAGCCGGGGGAACGGCCATGAGCACCGCGCACATCGCCGCGCGCCGGCTTCGGGCCGCTGCGCCACCCGTGTCGGCGCCCGCACACCGAACAGCACCCACCGCGCAGGCCACGTCGACCGGCAGGGACTACTCGCGCATCCCGTCGAGCCGGCCCGGGAAGGCCATGAGCGCCACCGGGGCCGTCAACTTCGACTACACGCCGGAGCCGGGGGACAAGAGCACCAAGATCGTCTTCATCCAGGTGATGCGCGAACGCCTGGACGGCAAGCCCTGCAAGCCCAGCACGATCCTGCCGGAGTACAGCTACCAGGACGCGGACACCACCAACGGCTTCCACCACGTCGACTACAAGCAGGGAGAGAAGGACCCCTACTACAACGGCGATGACCAGGCCTACGACGTCGGCGTCCAGGGCAATGCCATGGCCCGGCCCCCGGTAACCGCCCACTCCTGGGACGCCCCCGGGCTGGGCGACGACGACCTCCCGGCCGGTGCGACCACGGTGAACTACGACTTCCGCACGGCCGCGTTCAGCGCCGCGGGCGAAGATGCCGGCACCTACTACGGCTACGCGGACTGGGCCTTCGAGAAGCAGCGCGGCATCGCCTCGACCACCAAGGTCATCGGCAACAGGACCGGCGGGCCGGGGGGCAACTTCATCGCGGCGGTCAGGTTGTTCAACCGGAACCGGGGCTTCGCGATGCCCGGCGAGGGTGGCCGCCTCCTGGGCGGAATCATCGGCGGCGTGCTGGGCGGGCTGGCCGGCGGGCTCCTCGGTTTCGGGCTCGGCGGCGTGGGCGGTGCGGTCCTCGGCGGCGTGCTCGGCGCCGCGGGCGTCGGCTTGGCGTTCGGGTTCGGCTAGGGGCCCACGATGACTCAGGGAGACCTCATGACAGACCCGTTCCTGGTGGACCTGCTCGGCCCCGCGTCGCCCCGCGACGTGCGCGCGTTGCAGGTCAAGCTGACCCATGTCGGGGCGCAGAAGAAACCGGTCCCCTCGGTGGTGTTCGCCTCCTACCACCACCTGGTCGACATGGCGTGGTTCGTCCCGCTGGAGGATCCGGCCCTCTCGTACGCCAACGATCGGGCCGGGCCGTTCACCTTTGCCGTCTCACCCGATGAGATGCTGGGGGTGGCCAGGCGGATCGCCGCGGCCCCCTTCGCCCGCACCGGGCGGCCGCCGGTGCTGGCGCTCGCCCTGGCGCTCAGGGAATCCCGGCTGGGCGAGGTGGGCCGGGAATTCATCCTGGCCGGGCCGGCCGCGCGGGACGCCGTGCGGGCCGTCACCGACGCACTGTCCCCGGCCAACGGCGTGGGCCGGGACGTCATGGCGTTGTTCGCCGGGGCCCTGCCATGACGCCCGCCCCGATCTCCCCGCGCCTGGCCCGGGCCGGCATCGTGCTCATCGACCCGGACACGTCGGCCGTGCTGCGCGTCATCGCGCTGCAGTACAACCCGGACACCCTCTCGCGAACCCTGCAGGTCCACGCCGCCGGCACCGACACCCCGGACCGGTCCGAACCGCTGCGCATCAAGGGCCCGCCCACGGAGACCATCAAGCTCGACGCCGAGATCGACGCGACCGACCAGCTCGAACTCGGCGCCGGCACGGGGACAGGCATCTTCGGCCAGCTGGCCGCGCTCGAGACGCTCGTCTACCCGACCAGCGCCGCGCTGGACGCCAACAACGCCCGCCAGCAGGCCGGGCAATTGGAGATCCTGCCCATGGAGGCGCCGCTGCCGTTGTTCGTGTGGAGCCGCAACCGCGTGCTGCCGGTACGCCTCACCGACTTCTCCATCACCGAGGAGGCATTCGACGTGGACCTCAACCCGATCCTGGCGAAGATCAGCCTGGGCATGCGCGTGCTCACCGTCGACGACACCGGCTTCGCGCACAAGGCCGGTGCGCTGTTCATGAGCTACCTGCGGCAGAAGGAGCGGCTGGCCGCCGCCGCCCNCCAGCCAACCGCTCGGCACGCTCGGGATCACGGGGGTGCCCTGATGGCCGCGAACTTCCCGCCCACCAGCCGCTACGCCGGCACCGACACGGCCGTCTGGACGACGCCGGACGGCACGCCCATCGCCTACCTGCGCCGGCGCTTCGCGCCCCAGCCGGACCAACTGGCCCCGGCCGGTACGCATACGGTCGTGCAGGGCGACCGGCTGGACAACGTGGCCGCCGCCGCCCTCGGCGACCCGGAACTGGCGTGGCGCCTCGCCGACGCGAACCGGGCCATGGACCCGGACGAGCTGTGCNGCCATGCCGGGCCGCATCCTGCGCATCACGCTGCCCTTCGGCATGCCGGGGGTGGGCTGATGACCGGCTCCGTGCAGATGACGCTCATGATCGGCCCCGGCATTCCGGCGCCGGTGCCGCAGGCCGTGCTCGACGCGCTCACCGGCATCGAGGTCACGTCCCGGGACACGAGCGTGAGCGCGTTCTCCCTCGCGTTCACGCTCGGCAACAACTCCCCGCTGCCCACCGTGTTCCTCGTCGCCGGCGGCAGCCCCCTCCCGATCGTGCGCGTCATCGTGGCCGTCACCGTCAACGGCACCCCGCTCGTGCTGATCGACGGCGTCGTCACCCAGACCCAGGTGCTGCCGGGCGCCGACGCCGCCCACTCCGTCCTACAGGTCACCGGCGAGGACCTGACCACCCTCATGGACAAGGTCGACCTGACCGGGCTGCCCTACCCGGCCATGCCGGCCGAGGCCGCCGTCGCGCTCGTGCTGGCCAAGTACGCGGCCCTGGGCGTCGTGCCCATGATCATCCCGTCCATCATGCTGGACGTGCCGCTCCCCACGAGCCGCATCCCGGCCCAGCAGGGCACCGACCTGAAATACGTCACCGCGCTGGCCGAGAAGGTCGGCTACGTGTTCTACCTGGTTCCCGGCCCGCTGCCCGGCGCCAGCATCGCCTACTGGGGTCCGAAGGTGAAAACAGGACCGGTGCAGCACGCGCTGAACCTGGACATGGACGCGTACACGAACGCCTCCGTCACGTTCACCTACCACCCCCAGGCGCGCAGCCTGCCCCAGGTATACGTCCAGGATGAGACGACCCACGTGCCCGTGCCGATCGTGCTGCCGGACATCACGCCGCTGAACCCGCCGCTGGGCCTCATCGCACCACCGCCCTCGGACATCACGCGGCTGCCCGAGACGGCCAAGTACACCCCCACCCAGGCCATCCTCATCGGCCTGGCGCACGCCGCCACGTCGGCCGACGTCGTCACGGGCGAGGGCAGCCTCGACGTGCTGCGCTACGGCCGCCCGCTCATGCCGCGCGGACTTGTCGGGGTCCGCGGGGCCGGCACGGCGTTCGACGGCCTGTACTACGTCGCCGAGGTCAAGCATTCGATCAAGCGCGGCGAATACCGGCAAAGCTTCCAATTGGCCCGCAACGGCCTCGTCTCCACCGTCCCGGGGGTGCCCGCATGAGCGAGAAGTACTACGGCAAGTACCGCGGCACGGTCGCCGTGAACGCCGACCCGCAAAAGCGGGCCCGCATCCAGGCCATCGTGCCGGACGTCTCCGGGCTCGTCCCCGGCAGCTGGGCCATGCCGTGCCTGCCGCTGGTGGGCAAGTCCATGGGCTCCTACATGGTCCCGCAGATCGGCGCGGGCGTGTGGATCGAATACGAACAGGGCGATCCGGACTTCCCGATCTGGACGGGCGGGTTCTGGGGCAGCGCCGCCGAGGTCCCGGCCGCCGCGCTGGCCGGCAACCCGGCCAGCCCCAGCATCGTGTTCCAGACCGGCCTGCAGAACGGGCTCACGATCAGCGACCTGCCCGGCCCCACCGGCGGCATCCTGATCAAGAACAACACCGGCGCCATGATCGCCGTCAGCGACACCGGCATCACCATCAGCAACGGCCAGGGCGCAACGATCACGCTCACCGGCCCCATCGTCAGCATCAACAACGGGGCGCTCGCCGTCAAGTGAGGCGTGCGCCGTACTTTCGAGGAAGGGGGATCGGATGCCCGGATTCCTGCTCCATGTGGGCGCCACGGTCCTGTGCGCGCACGGCGGCCAGGCCCAGCCCACGGTGCCGAACCCGCACGTGAGCGTCGGCGGCCAGCCCACGGTCACCGTCGCCGCCGGGTACCTGGTTGCCGGCTGCGCGCTGCCGCCGCCGCCCGCCGGCAACGGACCGTGCGTGAGCGCCCAATGGACGACGGCGGCGACCCACCTCACGTCGGACGGCTCGCCCTTGCTGCTGGCCGACAGCCAGGCCGTCTGCGCCCCGACGGGCACGCCGCTGGCCGTCACGCTCACACAGTTGCGCGCCACGGGGATGTGAGCGCCGTGGACATCGACTTCCCGCTCCACTTCGACCCGCTCGGCCACACGGCCGCAACCACGTCCGAGGACCATCTGCGGGACATGATCGAGCAGTTCCTGTTCACGAACCCGGGCGAGCGCGTCAACCACCCCGACTTCGGCAGCGGGCTGCTGCACCTGGTGTTCGGCCCGAACAGCCCGGAACTGGCCGCCGCCGTGCAGTTCACCGTCCAGGCCGGGCTGCAGCGCTGGCTCGGCGACGTGATCGACGTCCAGGCCGTCGAGGTCGACAGCGTCGACGCGTCCCTGCACGTCACCGTCAGCTACGCGCCCAAGGGCGGCGAGACGCGGACCGGCACGTTCACGACGGGAGGCGCGCCATGACCGGAACCGGCGCCCCCGACAACACCCCCACCAATGGCATCGCCTACGTGGAGGTCTCCGACGACCAGCGGTCGGTGAGCGTGCACTTCCTGGCCGCCGTGCCGCCGCTCGCCGACGTCGACCACCCCGACGGGCTGCGGCCGGCCAATGTGCGCATCACCGGCGGCGAGCGGATCACCTCCATCACGGTGCGCTCGCTCGCCGTGGGCGCCGACGGCATGGACGGCGATCCCGACGCCGAGGCGTGCCTGGACGTCACGGTCGAGCCGCCCGGCGACTTCTCCTGCTATGAGCTGTGCATCGGCGCCGTCGACGAAACCGGTGCGTGGGGGCCGTACCCCGGCTTCGACCCGCGCTACGGCTGCGCGTCGTTCTCGTTCAAGGCCGGCTGCCCGTCCGACCTCGACTGCGCGCCGGCCTGCCCGGCACCCCCGGCCCAGCCGCCGTCGCCCACCATCGACTACCTGGCCAAGGACTACGCGAGCTTCCGGCAACTCATCCTCGACCGGATGGCCGTCACCATGCCGCAGTGGCGCGAGGCGCACCTGGCCGACGTCGGCGTCGCGCTCGTCGAGGTCCTGGCCTACGCCGCCGACCAGCTCAGCTACCACCAGGACGCGGTCGCCACGGAGGCGTACCTGGGCACGGCGCGGACGCGCATCTCGGTGCGCCGGCACGTGCGGCTCGTCGACTACGTGCTGCACGAGGGCCTGAACGCGCGCGCCTGGGTGACCGTGTGGACCGGCCAGGACACCCCGCCCGTGCCCGCCGAGGCGCTGTACTTCATCACGGCCGGCGCGGGCCCGGGGGCTGCCGTCGGAACGGTGCTCACCGACGACGCCGTGCGGGCGCTGCCGCCGGGCTCGTACCGCGTGTTCGAACCGGCCGGGTATGCCGGGACGACGCTGCAATTCCTGGCCGCGCACAGTGAGATCGACCTGGCCGTGCCCGACGCCGGATGCGCCCCGGCCGCGCTGCCGGCCGGCGCCACGCGCGCCACGCTCGTCGACAAGGCGCTGTGGCGCGCCGCCAACCCGGACGCCGAACCGCCCGTCTCATGGCGGGACGGCCCGCCCATCCCGGCCGCGCCGCTGGCCCTGGCGGCCGGCGACGTGCTCGTGTTCGAGGAGGTGCGCGGCCCGGCCACCGGCAACCCGGCCGACGCCGACCCGGCGCACCGGCAGGCCGTGCGGCTGACCCGCGTCACCGCGCCCGCGCCCGGCGGCTGGCTCGTCGGCGTCGACTGGGACCCGGCCGACGCACTCGCGTTCCCGCTGTGCCTGGCCGCCCGCCGGCCCGCGCCGGACTGCGACGACGTCTGGCGGGTGTCCGTGGCCCGCGGCAACGTGCTGCTCGTCGACGACGGGTCCACCGTCACCGATCCGCCCTGGCCGCCCGTGCCGGTCGACACCGTCACCGGCGAGTGCGCCTGCCCCGGCGCCGTGCTGGAGCTGACCGAGGTGCCCGAACCGATCACGCCGGCGCTGGCCGGCGCGCCGCTGACGTTCACCGATCCGGTGCCCTCATCCGGGCCCGCCGCGCTGGCCTTCGCCCGCGACCCGCGGGCCGCCCTGCCGCAGCTGGGCGTGCTGTTCGACGGCGCGCCCGACGCCGGCAGCTGGCTCCCGCGCCCGGACCTGCTGGAGAGCGGGCCGACCGACCGGCACGTCGTCGTCGAGATGGACGACGACGGCACCGCGCACCTGCGCTTCGGTGACGGCACGCTCGGCCGCCGGCCGGCCGCCGGGGCCGTGGGCACGCCGTCGTACCGGGTCGGCAACGGCACGGCCGGCAATGTCGGCGCCGGCGCCATCGCGTTCCTCGCCCTGCGCAACGCCTCGTGGAGCGGCCTCGACGTGCGCCCGCGCAACCCGCTGCCGGCCGCCGGCGGGCTGGAACGCGAACCGGTCGCCGAGGCCAAGCTCATGGCGCCGCAGGCGTTCCGGCAACAGAAGCTGCGCGCCATCACGGCCGCCGACTACGCCGAGCTCGCCCAGACGCCCCTGCCGCGCCCGCCGCGGCTGCAGGCGGCCGCCGCCGAGCTGGCCTGGACCGGCAGCTGGTACGAGGCGCGCGTGGGCGTCGACCCGCTCGGCACGGAGACGCCCACGCCGGCGCTGCTGGCCGAGGTCGCCGCAGCGCTCGAACCATTCCGGCGCATGGGCCACGACCTGGCCGTCGTGCCGGCCGCCTACGTGCCACTGGACGTCGCGTTGAGCGTGTGCGCGCTGCCCGGGTACCTGCGCGCCGACGTGCGCGCCGCGCTGCTGCGGCTGCTGGGCGCCGGCGTACGACCCGACGGCGGCCCTGCCCTGTTCAACCCGGACGCGCTCACGTTCGGCGGCGGCGTGCGCGTCTCGGCGCTGGTGGCCGCCGCCGCGTCCGTGGCCGGCGTCGAGAGCGTCGTCGTGACCCGGTTGCGGCGCCTGTTCGGCCGCGACGACGGCGCGCTGGCCGCCGGCATCCTGGCCGTCGGGCCCATGGAGGTGCCGAGCTGCGACAACGACCCGGACTTCCCCGAGCACGGCCGGCTGTCCCTTTCGATCGGAGGTGGACGATGAGCTCCCAGCCATGCGCCGGATGCACGCGAGGCTGCACCGCCGGCTGCCCTGGCGTCTGCACCGCCACGGCGCCGGCCACGCCCGCGCCCACGGCGAACCCGCCCGGGCAGCCGCAGCTGTCCTACCGGGTCGGCACGGCCCCGCGGTTCCTGGCCGCCATGCTGGCCCGGCTCTCCAGCGCCGACCACCCGGAGCTGGCCGCGCTGGCCACGCGCGAGCCCGACGACCCGGCCATCTCGCTGCTGGACGCGTGGTCGGTCGTGGCCGACGTGCTCACGTTCTACCAGGAGCGCATCGCCAACGAGGGCTACCTGCGCACGGCCACCGAACGCCTGTCCATCGGCGGGCTCGCCGGCCTCGTCGGCTACCGGGTGCGCCCCGGCGTCGCCGCGAGCACGTACCTGGCCTACACGATCGACGCGACCGCCGGCCCCGTCACCATCCCGGCCGGCGCCGCCGTCAACAGCGTGCCCGGCCCCGGCGAGACCATGCAAACGTTCGAGACGTCCGACGACCTGGACGCCCGGCCGGCGTGGAACCTGCTCGGCCCGCGCCTGTCCCGCCCGCAGACCGCAGGCTCCATTCTCGCCG
Source organism: Specibacter cremeus (assembly GCF_003946885.1). Classification (GTDB taxonomy): domain Bacteria; phylum Actinomycetota; class Actinomycetes; order Actinomycetales; family Micrococcaceae; genus Specibacter; species Specibacter cremeus. The sequence continues at coordinate 38,324 of NZ_RWKQ01000028.1, forward strand.
GCTCCCTGTACCTGGCCGGCACGGCGACGAACCTCTCCGCCCGGGACCCGCTGCTGCTCGACCTCGGCGCCGGCGCGCTGACCCCGGCCCGCGTGCACACGCTCACGCCCGATCCGGCCCACGACCGCACCCTGGTGACGCTCACCGACTGGTACGGGAACGCGCTGGCCGGCTCCGTGCTCGGGCCGGCCGTTGACGCCGTCGCGTCCGCGTTCGGCGGCGCGCCCGAGAGCGCCACGGCGCAGCGCGTCGCCGACCTGCTGGCCGGCCTGGCCGCCCGCGCCGAATCCGGGCATACGCTGGCCGGCCACCTGCGCGCGACGGTGTTGCCGGTCCTGCGCGAGGAACTGGCCGTGGCCCGGGACCACGGCTACCAGCGCCTCGTGCCGCTGCTGGAGGCCACGCTCGCGCAGACCGAGCGCCTCGGCGCACTGCTGGCCGGCATGCGGGCCGTGGCCCCCGCGTTCGAGGCGGAGGGTGGGCTGGACCGTTTGCTGGCCTCCCTGCGCGTGCCGCCGTCGGTGCCCCCTGCCGGCCCGCGGCAGCTGTCACGCTCGTACGCCGGCACGTTCGCCGGCGGCCGTGACGTGTACCCGAAGCTGCTGGCCAGCCTGTTCACGGACCTGGCCCCCGTGCTGTATCAGGCGCTGGCCGCCGCCGTCGTCAGCGCCGGCACCGGCCTGCACGTCTACGCGCTGCGCGACGCGGCGTCCCTGTTCGGCCACAACGCGCCGCTCGAGCTCACCGCCACGACACCCGCTCCCATCTTGCAGGAGTGGGACCTGGCCAGCGACGAGGTGCCGGCACAGGCGCACCTGGACGCCGCCTACGACGGTGTGGAGCCGGGCAGCGCCGTCGTCGTCTCCCGGATCCGCCCGGTCGACGGCGGGACGGACGCCGCCGTGCTCGTGTGCACCGTCAAGGACGCCGTCACCGTCTCGCGCAGCGCGTACGGCATGTCGGGGCGGTCCACGACGCTGACGCTCGACCCGCCGTGGTGGAACCCGTCCGTGCCCGTCATCGGGGTCGCCGCACCGCAGGCGGCCGAACCGATCGACGTCATGGGCACACTGCGGGCCAGCACGGTGTACGGTCGGCAGGAGGAACTGGCGTTGGCGGACGAACCCGTCACCGACGACGTGGCCGGCAACACCCTGGAACTCGACGGGCTCTATGACGGGCTCGTGCCCGGGCGGTGGGCCACGGTCGAGGGCGTGCGAACGGACACGCCCGGCACGGCCGGCGTGCACGCCGCCGAGCTCGTCATGCTCGCCGGCGTCGAACAGTCCGTGGCCGGCGACCCGGCCGCCGGCCAGACGGACGCGGGCGAGTCGCTGCACACGTTCCTCACGTTCGCCGCACCGCTGGCGTACACGTACGCGCGCGAGTCCGTGCGCGTGCACGGCAACGTGGTGCATGCCACGCACGGGGCCACGCACGCCGAGGTCCTCGGCGGCGGCAACGCGGCCGTGCCGCTGCTCACGTTCACGCTGAAGGCCGCACCGCTGACGCTCGTGGCCGCCCCCACCCCGGCCGGGACGGCCGGCACGCTCGTGGTGCGCGTCGACGACGTCGCGTGGGCGCAGGCGCCCGGGCTGGCGTTCATGGGGCCCGGCGACCGGTCCTACCTGACCGGGACCGACGACGCCGGCCACGTGAGCGTCACGTTTGGCACCGGCGCGCGCGGCCAGCGCCCGCCCACCGGCGTCGACAATGTGCGCGCCGTGTACCGCAGCGGCCTCGGCACACCCGGCAACGTGCGGGCCGGGCAGCTGAGCCAGCTGGCCACCCGCCCGCTGGGCGCCACCGCCGTCGTGAACCCGATCCCGGGCACCGGCGGCGCCGACGCCGAGCCGCGCGACGTGGCACGCGCGAACGTGCCGCTGGCCGTGGCCGCCCTCGACCGGCTCGTGTCCGTGCCGGACTACGCCGACTTCGCGCGCACGTTCGCAGGCGTCGGGAAGGCCAGCGCCGCGAAGCTCACGGATGGGCGCCGGCAGCTGGTGCAGGTGACCATCGCCGGCGCGGCCGACATCCCCATCGATGCGACGAGCGACCTGTACCGCAACCTCGTCGCGGCGCTGCACGCGTTCGGCGACCCGCACCTGCCCCTCCGCGTCGTGGTGCGTGAGCCGCTGGCCCTCGTGCTCAGCGCCGGCGTGCACGTGCGCCCCGGCCGGGATTGGAACACGGTCGAACCGGCCGTGCGGGCCGCGCTGCTGGACGGGTTCGGCTTCGACGCGGCCGGCCTGGGCCGCAGCGTGGCCACGAGCGCCGTCATCGCGGCCATGGCCGCCGTGCCCGGCGTCGACTACGTCGACCTGGACGTGTTCCAGGCGCTCGACGCGGACGCGCTGGCCACCGGCCTGGGCGACCTCGGCGGCGCCGCGCCGCCGAGCGCGCCGGTGGGCCGGCGGGTCACCGTGCTGCCGGACCGGTTCGACGCCGGCGCGCTCCACCCGGCCCAGCTGGCGTGGCTGCGTCCTGACGTGCCGGACGCGCTGATCCTGAACGAGGTGCGGCCATGAGCAGGAGCCGGGACTACCTGTACGAGCTGCTGCCGGCCGTGTACCGGATGCGTGACGCCGACGCCGGCTTCCCCCTGCGGGCCCTGCTGCGCGTGGCCGGCGAACAGCTCACCGTGCTCGACGACGACATCGCGGCACTGTACGCGAACTGGTTCGTCGAGACGGCCGCGGATTGGGTGGTGCCGTACCTGGGCGACCTGGTCGGTTACCGTCCCGTGCCCGCGGCCGCCGGCCATCTCCCGGTGCGCAGGGACGTGGCGCACACCATCAACCACCGGCGGCGCAAGGGCACGCTGGCGCTGCTGGACGAGCTGGCCGGCGACGTGGCCGGCTGGCCCGGCCACGCCGTCGAGTTCTATCGGCTGCTGGGCTGGACGCAGCACGTCAACCACGTCCACCCGGACCGCGGCGGCACGGCCGGCCTGCGCCGGACCCGTGCGCTGGAGCGGCTGGGCGGACCGTTCGACACGATGGCGCACACCGTCGACGTGCGCTCGCCCGTGTCCGTCCATGCGCGCGGCCGCTTCGACATCGGCTCGCTTGGCCTGTTCGTGGCCCGGCTGGGCGCCTACCCGGTCACGGACGCGCCGGCCTGCTGCGTGGAGAAGGAGGGCGCCCAGTGCTTCACGTTCAGCGTGCTCGGCAACGACGCGCCCCTGTTCTCGATTCCCGGTACGGGGCCCGGGCTCGAGCTGCCCGGCCCGATCGGCCGGCGGGCGTTCGAGCAGCGGACCTCCCTGCACCCGCCCCAGGCGAGCGCATCGCCGTCGTACTACGGGCCGAGCATGTCCGTCTCCGCCCCCGGCTGGGCAGGGCAGGTGGGGGACGCGATCCCGGCCGGCAACGTGATCCCGGCCGACCTGTCCGACTGGCACGCCTACCGGCCGGCGCGCGGCACGGTGCTGCTCGATCCGGTCCGCGGCCGGCTCGTGTTCCCGGCCGGCTCGCCGCCCAAGAGCGTGTCCGTCACGTACCACTACGGGTTCAGCGCCGAGATGGGCGGCGGCGAATACCACCGCATGTTCCCCCAGCCGGCCGGTGCCCGCGTGTACCGGGTGCGCAAGAACACCGGGCCGGGCGAGTACGGGCAGGTCATGGCCGCCTACGCGCAGTGGACGGCCGACCGGGCCGTGCCCGACCCGGGCACCGGCGTGCCGCCCCGCGCGGCCGTCATCGAGATCATGGACAGCCGCGCCTACGAGGAACGCTTCGAGTTCGCGCTGACCCCGGGGGAGAGCCTGCAACTTCGCGCGGCCGACGGCGCCCGGCCCGTGCTGCGCCTGCTCGACTACCGCGTGGACCAGGCCGACCCGTTCTCCATCACCGGCGGCGACGCGGCCCGGTTCACGCTGGACGGGCTGCTCGTCGTCGGGCGCGGCCTGGCGGTCAACGGCCCGGCGGCCCGACGCGTAGGTCCGGACGAGGATCCGACCGCCGGCGGCGACCTGTGCGACGTGACCATCCGGCACTGCACGCTGGTCCCCGGCTGGAATTTGGACTGCGACTGCGCCCCGCAGCGCCCGGAAGAGCCCAGCCTCACGCTGGACGGCACGGCGGCCAGCGTGCGCATCGAGCACAGCATCCTCGGCGGCATCGCGGTGCAGGCCGCCGAGCCGGTCGACCTGCGGGCCGCGCCGCCGCGGATCGTGCTGTCGGACAGCATCGTCGACGCGACCGACCCGGCCGGCCAGGCCGTCGGCGACCCCACCGGGCGGACCGCGTTCATCGCCCTGTCCATGGCCCGCTGCACCGTCATCGGCGACGTGCTGGTGCACGTGCTCGACCGGGCCGACGACACCATCTTCCTGGGTCCGCTGCGGGTGGCCCGCCGCCAGCTCGGCTGCGTGCGCTTCTGCTACCTGGCCCCGGGCACGCGGGCGCCGCGGCGCTTCCACTGCCAGCCGGACCTGGCCCGGCAGGCCGCCGCCGACCTGCTGGCGGCGACGGGCCAGCCGGTCGATCCGGCGGCGCTGGCCGCCGCCCAGGACCGGGCGGCGCTGCGCGTGCGGCCCACGTTCACGAGCCTGCGCTACGGGGCCCCCGCGTATGCCCAGCTGGGCCCCGGCTGCGCGGTCGAGATCAGCACCGGCGCCGGTGACGAGGCGGAGCTGGGCGCTTTCCACGACCTGTACCAGCCGCAGCGCGCGGCCGGCCTGCGCGCCCGCCTTGACGAGTACACGGCCGCAGGCTTCGAGACCGGCATCTTCCACACGAGTTAGGGGCGCATCATGAAGGGCGACTTCTCCCGGGACACGTTCGACCCGGCCAACCACTACACCCGCGTGCTCATTCAGCAGGGGCGCGTCCAATTGGACGCGGACCTCAACGAGCAGGCCGCCATCACGCGCCACCACCTGCAGACCCTGGCCGCGGACCTCATCGGCCCGCACGGCGGCCCTGTGGCCGATCTGGGCTTTGCCGTCATCACCGACCCCAAGGACGTCGCGGCGCTGAGCGATGCGTACGGCCGGCCCTTGGACCCGGCCCTGCTCGCCCGGCTGCAGAATGGATTGGGCCGCGGTGACTTCGTCATCGGCACGGGCCGCTACTACGTGGCCGGGGCGCTGTGCGAGAACGACACCCCGCTGCTGTACAGCGACCAGGCCGGCTACCCGTTCGACGCCGCGAGCACACCCGACGCGCTGCGCGGGGCCGGCGAATTCCTCATCTACCTCGACGTGTGGGAACGGCACCTGGGCTACGCGGAGGCCGCCGAGCTGCGCGAGGTGGCGCTCGGCGGCCCGGACACGGCCGGGCGGGCCCAGCTGTCGTGGCAGGTGCGCATCCTGGTGGTCGGGTCCACTGGGGTCGGGTCCACCGGGCAGGCCGCCGCCCCGGCCGCGCTGGCCGCGCTCGCCCCGCCCACGGTCGCGTCGCTGCGGGCCCGGGCGAAGGCGCCGGACACGTCCACCGACGCCTGCCAGATCGACCCGGCCGCCAGCTACCGCGGGCTCGAGAACCAGCTGTACCGGGTCGAGGTCCACGACCCCGGCACGGCCGCCGGCGGGGCCACGTTCAAATGGTCGCGGGAGAACGGCTCGGTCGTCATGGGGCTCGCCGGCCCGCCCGCCGTGGATGCGGCCGCGAACACGACGACGGTCGAGCTGCTCACGTTGGGCCGGGACGAGAACCTGGGCCTCGTCGTCGGCGGCTGGGTGGAGCTGGTCGACGACGGCTACACCATCCGGCACGACGCGGCCGCGCTGTTGCGCGTGCACTCGATCGAGCCCGACTCGCTCACGGTGCTGCTGGAGGGAGCGCCGGCGGCGGGGGTCGGCGTCGATGATACGGCCCATCCGCTGCTGCGCCGCTGGGACCAGGGCGACGGGGCCGGCCCGGACGGCACCGTGGCGATCGTCGAGTCGGCCGACCCCACGACCGGCTGGCTGGACCTGGAGGACGGCGTGCAGGTGCAGTTCGTGCCCGGCTTCCTGCCCGGCGGCACCAACACGTACCGCACCGGGGACTACTGGCTCATCCCGGCGCGCACCGCGACCGGCGACGTGGACTGGCCGGGGGAGGCGGCGCTGGCTCCGCAGGCGTTGCCGCCGCACGGGGAAACGCACGACTACGCGCCGTTGGCGGCCGGGAGCATCAACGCGGACGGCATGCTGACGCTCACCGCGCCGGACCTGCGCCGCCGGTTCGGGCCGTTGGCCCAATAGGTCCGGCTGACGATCCCGCCCGATCGCCGAGGCAGATGGAAACCTGCGAGGTAGACTGTGGATCACGTCTACCTCGAGAGTTTCCGTCTACCTCGGCGCGGGCTCCAGGCCATTACCCCCAGTGGTCGAGGGCGGAGGACAGGCTCAATCACCGGGGGGTCTCGACAGGCTCACCTCGCGGCGGGAACCGGCTGGTCCCGACGCTGCGGAACCCAGCCCGGACGCGGCACCGCCGCCCGCAGCTGCCGCGTGTAGGCATGCTGCGGGTCGGCCAGCAACCGCGGCGTCGGTCCCTCCTCGACGATGCGCCCGTTGCGCAGCACGATGGCCCGGTCGCTGATCTGATTCACCACGGCCAGGTCGTGGGAGATGAACAGGTAGGCCAGGCCCCGCTCTTCGCGCAGGTCGGCCAACAGGTTCAGGACCTGCGCCTGCACGGACACGTCCAGCGCCGCGACGGCCTCGTCGAGGATCAGGATCTTCGGGTCCAGCGCCAGCGCGCGGGCGATGGCCACCCGCTGCCGCTGGCCACCGGAGAGCTGGCGCGGATAGAGGTCGCCGTGGCGGGCCAGCAGCCCCACGGCCTCGAGCAGGTCGTCCACGACCGCCCCGCGAGACGCTGCGGGGACGCCGCGCAGGGCCAGGCTGTCGTGGACGATCGTGCGCACCCTGCGCCGGGGGTCGAGGGAAGAGTACGGGTCCTGGAACACGATCTGCAGTTCCCGGGCCCGCTTCCTGCGCTCGCCGCGGCCGGGGCGGCGGTGGTCGCGCACGCGCCCGCAGACGGTGATCTCGCCGCCCGTTGGAGTCTCCAGGCCCATCAGCATCCGTGCCACGGTCGTCTTGCCGGAGCCGGACTCGCCGACGATGGCCAGCGACTCGCCGGCGGCCACGTCGAAGCCGACGCCGTCGACCGCCGTCGTGAAGGCGCCGCGCCGGCTCGGATCCGGGAACCGCTTGGACAGGCCCCGGACGGACAGGACGGGTGTGCGTTCGAGCGTCGATTCAGCCATGGACGCTCACCTCCTCAATCGTGGTGGGCAGACTTCCGGCCAGCTCGGCCGCCCGGTGGCAGGCGACCATGGTCCCGCCCGATTCCCGGGCCTCGGGCCGCTCCCGCTCGCACGCCGTCTGCGCATGCGGGCAGCGCGGGGCGAAGGCACAGCCCGGCCCGGCCTCGAACGCGGCGACCGGCCGGCCGGGAACCACCGGGAGGCGGGTGGCGCGCAGGTCGATACTGGGCCGGGACACCATCAGCCCGCTGGTGTACGGATGCCCAGGGCGTTCCTGCAGTCCCGTGGAATCCGCCGTTTCGACCAATCGGCCGGCGTACATCACCGCGGTCCGGTCACAGGTGGCCGCGGCCAGCTCCAGATCGTGGGTGATGAACAACAGCGCCAGTCCCCGTTCGCGCCGCTGTTCGGTCAGGATCGCCATGACGTCCGCCTGCGAGGTCACGTCCAGGGCAGTCGTCGGCTCGTCGGCCAGGATCAGCGCCGGTTCGGCCGCGAGGACGCTGGCGATCATGACCCGTTGCAGCAGGCCGCCGGACAGTTCGTGGGGATACTGGCGCAGCCTCCGCGCGCCGTCGGAGACGCCGACCTCGTCCAAGATGGCCAGGACTCGGCGCCGCGCCGCATCCGGCCGTTGCCGGCGCTCGAGGACCAGGGGTTCGACCAGGAAGTCGCCGATGCTGCGCACCGGATTGATATGCGCCCGGGGATCCTGGAAGATCATGCCCACGCTGCGCCCCCGGAACTGGCGCAGGGCCCGGCCCCGCAATCCGGGCACATCGTGCCCGGCGACGCGGACCGAGCCGCTCACCCGCAACCCGTCGGCGGTCAAGGCGATGAGCGCGCGCGCCGTGAGCGACTTCCCCGAACCGGATTCTCCGACGACACCCAGCGCCTCGCCGGAGTCGATGTGGAACGAGACGTCGTCGACGAGCCTGCCGACCGGGGCGTCGATGCACAACCCCTTCACGTCAACGAGATGATCGTTCATCGCAGTTCTCCTGCCTGTTCGGTGAGCCGGTCGCTGACGACCGTGATGGCGGCGACGAAGGCGGCGATCAGCACGGCGGCCGCCAACGCCTCGGTGGGATAGCCCCGCAACGCCGTGTCAATGCCCGATTTGACCATCAGGCCCCAGTCGGTGGCCGGCGGCTGGACGCCCAGGCCCAGGAAGGAGATGGCCGCAATGTCCACGACGGCCAGGCCGAGCGCGGACACGGCCTGCGCCATGATCATGGGGGCCAGATTCGGCAGCAGGTGCCGCAGACAGATGGACAGCCCGCTGCGGCCGGTGACCCAGGCCGCATCGATGTAGGGCAACGCCCGCTCGCGCAGGGCCGCACTGCGCACGACCCGGGCCACGTACGGTGTGTAGGCGATGGACAGGCCGATGACGACGCCCGGCAACCCGGGGCCGGCGATGGCCACGGTCACCAGCGCGAACACGATCCCGGGCACCGCGAACAAGACGTCGAGGACGCGCGAGACGACCATGTCGACGCGGCCGCCGGCATAGGCTGCGAGCAGGGCCAGCGCCGTGCCGGCGGCCGTGGACACCGCGATCACCAGGATCGGGCCGACGAGCGTGATCCGGGAGCCGACGATGAGCCGCGAGAGCGTGTCCCGGCCCAAGGCGTCGGTGCCCAGCCAGTGCGTGGCGCCGGGTCCGGTGAGCGCGTTCGCCAGGTCCGGGGCGGTCGGGTCGAAAGGGGCGATGACGGGGGCGAATGCGGCGACGAGCACGAGAACCGCCAGCAATGCCGCGGCGACGGTGCCCGAGGCGCCGAGCCGGCGGCCGGTGCGCGCGGCGACGGCGAGCACCGGGGTGCGTCGCCGCGTCGCCGGGCCTGCCTCGAGGCGCCCGGTCGGGGGTGAGATGACTGACATCGGGGGCTCCTTAGGCCTTGATCCGGGGGTCGACGAGCAGGTAGATGACATCCACGATCGTGTTGATGACGATGAACGTGACGACGAGAAGCAGGACGAGGGCTTGGACGACGACGAAGTCGCGTTGCAGGATGGCCCGCACCAGCAGCGAGCCGAGTCCGTCGACGGCGAACACGGACTCGACGACGACGGCCCCGGCCACCAATGAGGCCACGGTCAGGCCTGCCACCGTCACGACCGGGATGAGCGCGTTGCGCACCACATGGCGCGTGATGACGCGGCTCTCTCCCAAACCGCGTGCACGCGCCGTCTCCACATGGTCGCGGGCCAGTTCGCCCCGCGTGGCGGCCCGGGTGATCCGGCCCAGAAAGGCCGCGCCGCCGCCGGCCAGGGCAAGGGCCGGCAGCGTGAGGTGCCATACGGTGTCGGCGAAGCCGCGGCCCGCGCCGAACACCGGGAACCAGCCCAGGGACAGGGCGAAGACTAGGATCAGCAGGACGCCGACGACGAACGGCGGGGTCGACAACGCCACCGTCATGCCGCCGCGAAGTGTCGCGTCGACCCAGCCGGGCCGCAGGGCCGCGAGCAGGCCGATGGCGACGCCGACGATGAGGATGATGACCGACGCGTAACCCACCAGGGCCGCCGTGGTCGGGATGCGCGCCCCGATCAGGGCCGCCACATCCTGGCGGTAGACGATCGACTGGCCCAGGTCCCCGTGCAGGATGCCGCCCAGCCAGGCCGCGTACCGGGTGAGGAACGGGTCGTCGAGATGGTACTGGGCCCGAATGGCCGCGATCTGCTCCGGGGTCCCGCTGCGGTTGCCCAGTAAGAACGAGATGGGCGAGCCGGGGGCCAGGTAGAGCAGGCTGAAGACGAGAAATGAGGCGGCGAAGAACACCACGACAAGGCCCGCCAGGCGTTTGGACACGAACTTCAGCCACGGGTTCATGGGGTGTCACTCCTTCGACAGTTCGGCTTCGGGCGGCGGGGCGCGGCGGCGGTCACGGCGTGCCCAGCTTTGCTGCCCAGGGGTAGTAGAGGTAGGCGAACGACGCCGTCGCGCCGGTGATGCGCTTGCTCTGGTACAACAGGACGGGCAGTTGCTCCAACGGCAGCCACGGCGCGTCCTCGGTGACGTGGCGCTGGATGTCGACGACCAGCTTCGCGCGCCGGGCCGGGTCCTGTTCGGCGCGCGCGGCCCGCAGTGCCGCGTCCACCGTCGCATAGTCGTTGTAGTTGTTCCGGTTGCCGAGGGTGAACGTCGACAACGCGTCCAAGGGGTCGGCGACGTTCCCGTACCAGGTGGAGAAGAACGCGTCGATGCCCTTGCGCGCCTGCGGGTCGACGTACAGGTTTCCGTATTGTTCGACGGGGACGGTCCTGATCCTGATGTCCAGCCCCAGCGTCCGTCCAGTGGCTTGCAGGATGCTGCCGGCCATCGCGTGCACGGCGCTGCTGCCCTGGATGGCGATGGTGATGGGCTTGCCGGCCTGCCCGGACGCGGCCACGAGGGCCTTGGCCTTCGCCAGGTCGACCCGGGTGTCGGGCAGGTGCGCATAGGCGTCGGCGAACGTCGTGCGTTCGTAGCCCCAGTACTCCTCGGAGGCCAGGGCCCGGGCCGGCAACGCCGTGTCCTGGAAGATGACCCGTGAGACGGCCTGCCGGTCGGTCGCGGACAGCAATGCCTGCCGGATCCGCGGGTCGGCGAACGGACCGGTCGCGGCCGCGCCGATGAGCGTGAAGCCCACGAGCGACTTGCCGGCCGTCAACCTGCCCTGGTCCGCCAGGCGCAGCAGCGAGATGTTGGCCGGCGGCAGGTAGAAGTACTGGCCGTCGATCTCGCCGCTGCGCAGGGCGTTGACGGCCGTCGTCTCATCCGCGATGAAGCGGAAGTCGAGGGCCCCCGACACGGGGCGCAGCGCAGGATCCCAGTAGTGGTCGTTGCGAACGAGCAGCATGTGGTCGCCGGAGCGCCAGGTGGCCAGCTTGAAGGGACCGGTGCACATGACGCCCGTTTGCGGATTGCCCAGGCGTGACCCGGCGCGCGCGATGAAATCGGCCTTCATGACGGCGCCGGCCGCGGTGGCCATCGCCTTGTTGAACAGCACGTCCGGCTGTTTGAGCCGGACCGTGACCTCCAGGGGGCCGGACGCGTCGATGCTGCGCACGTTCTCGAAGTACTGGCCCCAATAGGTGCCGGCGGCCGGATCCAGGTTTCGCCGCAGGCTTGCCACCACGTCGCGGGCCGTCATCGCCGTCCCGTCCCAGAACGTGACATCGCCACGCAGCCGGTACACCCACGTCAGCGGGTTCGGGGAGTCGACCTTCTGGGCCAGCGCGCCCTCGGTCGTCAGATCGGGTTTGAGCCGCAGCAGGCTTTCGCACATGTTGGCGATGGCGGTGTTCTCCGCGTAGTTGAAGGACTTGAGCGGATCGAGCGTGAACGGCTCATAGGGCAGGTTCCAGGTGATGGTCCCCGCGTCGTGCGTCCCCGCGGTGGTGACGGTCGTCAGGTCGGCGGCCCCCAGCGGGGCCAGCGCGCGGGAGGCGGCACAGCCGGACACGGTGCCGGCGGCCAGGAGGGCGGCCGTGAGCGCCGCGGCCAGTCGGCGCCCCCTCACGCGCCCACCGCCTGCAGCCGCTCCGCCAAGTCGATCGGCACGCCGCCCCGCAAGACGGTGCGCGGCCACGGCCGGTCCACGACGATCTGCGCCGTGTTCTCCCCGGGCACGAGCACCAGGTCGGCCCGGTCCCCGAGCTGCAGCCCGGCCCGTGGCAGCCCCAGGACCGCGGCCCCGCCGTGCGCGCCCACATCCCAGCAATCGGACAGCTCGGCATCGGTGCGGGCGTCGGATCGATAGGCGAGCAGGTGCACCCGATCCACCATGTCCGCGGTGCCGAACGGCGTCCAGGCGTCCCGGACCCCGTCGGACCCCAGCCCGACGCGGACCCCGCTGCGCCGCAGCAAGTCCACCGGGACGAGGGGATGGGCGCCCAGCGCGCATGTTGTCACGGCGATGTCGGCGGCGGCCAGCACGTCGGCGACCGGCTGGGCCTGCGCCGGCGGGCAGTCGCCCAGTGCGAAGGCATGGCTGAGCGTGACCAGGCCGGCCATGCCCTCGGCCATGGTTCGCGCGGCGATGGCCGTCATTTCCTCCCGACCCTGCGCGCCGTCGTCGTGCAGGTGGATGTCCAGCGGCACCCCGTGGCGGCGCGCGATGGCGAACAGCACGTCCAGCTGGCCGTGCAGGTCGCCGTCGATCCCCACCGGGTCGATGCCGCCGAGCACCGTCGCCCCCTCGGCCAGGGCGGCCTCCAACAGCGCGACGGTTCCCGGCGCCGACAGCACCCCCTGCTGGGGGAAGGCGACCAGTTGGACGTCGAGGATGCCCTCCAGCCGCTTCGCCGCCGCGCTCACCCCGTGAACGCCGTCGAGCCCCGAGCCGGGCCCGACGTCCACGTGCGCCCGCACGGCTCGGGCGCCGCTGGCCGCCAGCGCCGTGAACAGGCGCAGGGACCGGGCGAACACCGATCCCTCGATGCGGCCACGGCCGGCGACCTCGGAGTCGATGAGTTCCCGCAGCGTGTCCGCCGGCGGCCGGGAATGCCACCGCTGGCCGAACAGCGTCTTGTCCGGATGGACGTGCGCGTCGACGAGGGCCGGCAGCGCGAGCCCGCCGGCCGCGTCAACGATGTGTGGCGCATCGACCGGGCACCGGCCCAGCCCGGTGACGCGGCCGGCGCGCACCAGGACGTCCGGCCCGGTGCCCAGGCCCGTGATCCACCTGTCTTCGTCGTTCATGACACTCCCTTGTGTGGTTCGTCCGCCACCGCTGCGCGGTGGGATCGTCGATCGAACACGACGTCATTTTGTATACCAAACAAGAGTAGCGGTTTCAGCGTGAGACGCAAGTCACATGACGGCATCGTGCTTAAAATGCGAATTGACTGCCTGATGCGCACGTCCCGCGCGCTTTCGGCTTCGGCATGTTCCTTGGCAGCGCACGCCGGGAGGGAGTATGGAATACCAGGATGGGATCTCGGTGTGACCGCTGGCGAAACCCCGGGGCAGGGTGCTGCGCTGCGTGGGGCTGCGGCCAGGCGCTGCCTGGGCGCCGATTGCGCGGCCGTGGGCCCAGGCCCGACCCCCGCCTACTTCGTCGACTCGTCGTTCGGGTGCTGGCTGCCGTGCTCGCCGTGGAGCTTGCGGCGCACGGCGGCCTCGCGCGCCTCCAGCTCATCCTTGAGCTTGCGCAGCCGGGCCGCCTCGGCCTGGTTCTTGCGGCTGGACTCCAGGTTGCGCAGGAACGCGGGGTCGTCGTCGGGCGCCACGGGGCCGCGGGACACGGCACCGGACGGCGCCGCGGGGGCCGTGTCGTACTGCGGTCGGCCCAGGAAGAACCACAGGACGTCGCCGATGACAGGCAACAGGATCACCACCACCAGCCACACCGGTTTCGGGACGCTGCGCACGTCCCGCGGATCGCTGCGAAGGCAGTCGATCAGCCCGTAGATGTACACGACCACCAGGAAGACCACCGGGATGTAACGCATCCCTCATTCTATCGTCCGGGCCCCAGAACGACCCCCCGGGCGACCGCTCAGGTTCGGCCGCTACACTGGCGCCCGTGGCTTTCTTCAAGTACTCCCTCCTGCGGCTGGTGCTGTTCGCGGCGTTCTTCACCGTGTTCATGCTGCTGAACTTCAGCCCGCTGACCTCCGCCGTGTTCGGCGTCCTCGGCGCGTTCGTGGTCTCCTACCTCTTCTTCCGCAAGCAGCGCGCGGCGGCCACCGCCGTCATCGCCGAACGGTTCGCCCCGCAGGCCACCACCACGCTCTCGGAGCGGGCCCTGGCCGACGCCGACGCCGAGGACGCTCTGGTCGAGGAAAACCCGGGGATCCGGATCGACTCGGACCGGGCCCCCCGCAAACACGGCACCGCGTAACCGGGAGCCTCGATGGGCTGGATGGAAACCGAGCGCGACGCGTTCGTGGACACGTTGCGCACCGCGGACCCGGACGCACCCACGCTGTGTGCGGGCTGGGACGTCCGTCACCTGCTGGCCCACGTGGTGCAGCGCGAGCACGCGCCCTGGCTGAAACTGGCCGACGACCTGGCCCGCCGCCCGCCCGGCAGCGAAAAACACCTCGGCACCCTCGTTGAGACGGCCCGCACGCCCGAGGGGTACGCCCGGCTGATCGACCGGTTCGCCGCCCGCCCACCGGCCTGGAGCCCCATGGCCCACCTGGGCGACACCGTCTACCACCTCGAATACGTCATCCACCATGAGGACGTCCGGCGCGCCCGGCCGGGCTGGGAGCCGCGCCGGCTGCCGGCAGGCCAGCAGGAGGCGCTGTGGGCGAAGCTGCGCGTCCAGCTCCGGCTCGCGTTCCGCAAGAGCCCGGTCGGTGTCGTGGTGCAAGTGCCCGGGGAGCCGCCCATCGTCGTCCATCGGGGCGGGCGCACGGTGACGGTGGCGGCGGATCCGGTGGAGCTGGCCCTGTTCGCGCTGGGCCGCCGCGCCGCGGCGCGCCTCGATGTCACGGGCCCCCAGGACGCCGTCGAGGACTTCCGCGTCTGGGCGGCGCGCCCATAGCCACAGGTGCGTGAACGCTGAATCGCTACAGGTGCGTCAGCACTGAATCGCTACAGGTGCGTCAGCACCATGGCCGCGGCGAACAGCAGGCTGAAGCCCAGGTTGATCAGCCCCGTCTGCTTGAGCACCGGGATGAGGGCCTTGCGCGCCTTGCCCGTGAGCATCAGCCAGCTCGGCATGAGCATGGCCGGCACCAGCAGCAGCACCAGCAGCAGCCACGGTTTCGCCGGCACCAGGACCATCACGATCAGCAGGGACACCGCCAGCATGGCCACGTAGCTGCGGCGGGCGTTCGCGTCGCCCAGCCGCACGGCCAGCGTCCGCTTGCCCACCTCGGTGTCGGTGGGGATGTCGCGGACATTGTTGGCCATGAGGAGTGCGACGGCGATCAGCCCGGTACTGATGGAACCGATGACCGCCGCCGCGCTCACCGACCCGGCCTGCGTGTACGTGGTGCCGAGCGTCGCCACGGGGCCGAAGAACACGAACACGAACACGTCGCCCAGGCCGCGGTACCCGTACGGGTTGCGGCCGCCGGTGTAGCCCCAGGCGGCCAGCACGGCGCCGGCGCCGACCAGCAGCAGCCACCACGCCTGGGACAGGATGACCAGTGCCAGCCCGGCCACCATGGCCAGGCCCAGGGCCGCGAACGCGGCCAGTTTCACGTGTCCGGGCTTCGCCACGCCGGAGCCGACCAGCCGCAGCGGGCCCACGCGCATGTCGTCGGTGCCGCGGATGCCGTCGGAGTAGTCGTTGGCGTAGTTCACGCCGATCTGCAGCAGCAGGGCCACGAGCGCGGCCAGCACGGCGCGCGGCCAGTGCAGCCCGCCCAGGTCGTAGGCGGCGGCCGTGCCGACGATCACCGGGGCAATTGCCATCGGAAGGGTCCGCAGCCGGGCCCCTTCAATCCATTGACCGACAGTGGCCACAGCTAAAGCTCCTTACGAGGGTTCGAGATGGGGGCGCGCCGCCCTCCCCCTATTGTGCCGGGTCGGGCTCAGTTCCCGGTGCCGGCGGCCGCGGCCAGCAGCGCCAGGATGGCCGCCCGGTCGGGTTTCCCGGTGGGCAGCACCGGAAGCTCGGAGACGAACACCACAGTCTTGGGTACCAGGTGGGCTGCCAGCAGGGTGGCCGCGGCGGTGCGCAGCTGCGCCTCGGTGCAGGAGCCGACGACGGCGGCGGCCACGCGCTGGCCCCAGTCCGGGTCGTCCACCCCGCCCACGAAGACCTCGCGGACACCGGGCACCCGGTGCAGGCCGTCGGCGACGGCGGCCGGGGAGATCTTCACCCCGCCGGAAATGATGACGTCGTCGGCGCGGCCGTGGATGACCAGGCGTCCGTCCGCGGTGAGCTCGCCCAGGTCCCCGGTCCGGTACCAGCGCGCGGGGCCGTCCGGCGTGTCCTCCGTCAGGAACGCGTCCGCGGTCCGGGCGGCGTCGTCCACGTAGCCGTCGGCCAGCACCTCGCCGCCCAGCCAGACCCGGCCGTCGCGGATGGCCACCCGCACGCCGTCCAGGGGCACGCCGTCGTACACGCAGCCACCGCACGTCTCGCTCATGCCGTACGTGGTGACCACGCGCACGCCCAGCCCGCGGGCCGTCTCGAGCAGGCCGGCGGAGGCCGGCGCCCCACCGAGCAGGATCGCGTTGAAGCGGCGCAGCACGGCCAGGGTCTCCGGCGCCGGGTCGTCCAGCAGGCGGGTCAGCTGCGTGGGCACCAGCGACGTGTACCGGATCCGGTCCGTCAGTTCCCGGGCGGCGGCCGTGAACGCCTCCGCCGTGAAGCCGCCGGAGAGGTCCATGACCCACGGACGCGTACCGGCGAACAGGGACCGGACCAGCACCTGCAACCCGGCCACATAGTGCACGGGCAGCGCCAGCAGCCATTGCCCCTCGCCGCCGAGCGCCATGGCCGTGCCCGCCGAGGAGGCGGCCAACGCGTCGACGCCGAGCATGGTGCGTTTCGGTGTCCCGGTCGAGCCGGACGTCGCCACGATTGCCGCGATGTCCGTGTCACTGCCGGCCCCCAGCCCCAGTGCCTCGCGCGGGACCAGCGTGACGACCGGGTCGCCGTCGTGCCCGGAGCCGGACCCGGAGGCGGGGGCGGAGACCTGGACGGCCGGGCCCTCGCCGGCCAGGGCGGCGGCCAGCGCTTTCAGGAGTGGTTCGACGTTCATCTGCGCCTAGAAATAGTGGGGGAAGCCGGACCAGTCGGGGTCGCGTTTTTGCAGGAACGCGTCACGGCCCTCGACCGCCTCGTCGGTCATATACGCCAGCCGGGTGGCCTCGCCGGCGAACACCTGCTGGCCGGCGAGCCCGTCGTCGGCCAGGTTGAACGCGAACTTCAGCATGCGGATGGCCTGGGGGGACTGCCGGGCGATGTCGGCCGCGTACTCCAGGGCCACCTCCTCGAGCCGTTCGTGGTCCACGGCCTCGTTGACGGCGCCCATCCGGACCATGTCCTCGGCGGAATATTCGCGCGCCAGGAAGAAGATCTCGCGGGCCGTCTTCTGCCCCACCTGGCGAGCCAGCAGCGCCGAGCCGTACCCGGCGTCGAAGGAGCCCACGGTCGCGTCGGTCTGCTTGAACCTGCCGTGCTGGCGGGAGGCGATGGACAGGTCGGCGACGACGTGCAGCGAGTGCCCGCCGCCGGCCGCCCAGCCGTTGACGACGGCGATGACGACCTTCGGCATGGTGCGCATGAGCCGCTGGACCTCGAGGATGTGCAACCGGCCGGCGCGGGCCGGGTCGATGGTCTCGCTGGTGTCCCCCTGCGCGTACCGGTACCCGTCGCGGCCGCGGATGCGCTGGTCGCCGCCGGAGCAGAACGAATGGACGCCGTCCTTGGCGGAGGGCCCGTTGCCGGTCAACAGCACGGTGGCCACGTCCGGGCTCATGCGGGCGTGGTCCATGGCGCGGTACAGTTCATCGACCGTGCCGGGCCGGAACGCGTTGCGCACCTCCGGCCGGTTGAAGGCGATGCGCACGGTGGGCAGGTCGGTGGTCGAGCCCGTCGAGACCCGTTCGACCTGCCGGTGGTAGGTCAGGTCGGTGAAGTCGAAACCCTCGACGACGCGCCACCGGATCGGGTCGAAGATGTCGGATACCTGCTCGGGAATGTTCTGCGCGCTCACAGTCTCGATGATAGCCGGGCGCTACCCGAAGGCGAGCAGCCCCACGAACGAGAACTGAGCCAGGTGGTAGGTCACCATGACGTGCCAGTCGCGCAGCCGCACGCTGTCCCGGTACCGCTTCCACGCCAGAATCGAGTCCGACGCATAGAACAGCAGCGCCCCCGCGACCGCCCACGCATTCGCGGTGCCGATGGCCGTGGCGGCCATCAGCGAGATCAGCGCAACGTAGCCGGCCGCCAGCGCCCGCTCCTTGCCGGCCGCCGCCACGATGCGCCGGCCCACGAGTACGACGGCGGCGCCCACCGTGAGCACGCCCGTCACCGCGGCGGCGAACAGGGCCTCGGGGCTGGTCGTCCCGTCCGCCAACCGCACCGCGGCGAGGTCGATGAACGCCGCCGCGTAGAGGAGGTGGGCCAGCCCGAACGCCGCGGCCCCGGCCGGGAACCACGGGAACCGCGAGCCGGGCCGTTCGCGGAGCAGGAACACGTCGCCCCACAGGGAGCAGAACAGCCCGGCCGTGATCAAGGCGGCGCCGACGGTCCACCCGGCCGTGCCGGCCATGGTCAGGGCCGCCCCGAGCAGCAACACCATGGTGCCCGGCTTGCTGATCGCCCGTGGCCCGATTCGGTGCCGCGCCGTCAGGAGCCAGTCGGCGATGGCCAGGCAGGCGGCCAGGATCAGCCAGACGGTGGCGGGGTGCGCGGCCGGGTCAGTCAACATGGGGCCTGGAATCCTTCGCGGGCGGACCGGGGGACCGTTGCCGCGGCATCAGGCAACGTTCCTGAAATGTAGCACCGCACCACCGGTGTCCTCCCGCGTTTCACCCCCGTTATAGGGTTTTTCCATGACCTCGATTGCACCCGTCACCCTGCGCGGAAAATACGTCACGCTCGAACCCCTCGCCGAGGACCACCATGACGGACTGGTCGAGGCGGCGTCCGACGGTGAGCTGTGGAACCTGTGGTACACGGCCGTCCCGCGCCCGGAGCACATGCGCGGCGAGATCCGGCACCGACTGGCCCTGCAGGAGTCCGGCATGATGCTGCCGTTCACCACCCGCCTGAACGACGCCGCCACGGGGGAACCGGGCCGGGTCATCGGCATGACCACATACTGCAACATCGCCGCCGACCTGCCGCGCGTCGAGATCGGCTACACGTGGAACGCCGCGGGCGTGCACGGCACCGGCACCAACCCGGACAGCAAGCGGCTGCTGCTGGGGCATGCCTTCGAGACCCTCGGCTGCGTGGCGGTGGAATTCCGCACCCACTGGATGAACATGCAGTCGCGCGGGGCCATCGCCCGCCTCGGCGCCAAGCAGGACGGCGTGCTGCGCTCCGAACGCCGCATGCCCGACGGATCGCTGCGCGACACGGTGGTGTTCTCCATCCTGGCGGGCGAATGGCCGATGGTGCGCAGCGGGCTGGACTTGCGCCTGGCCAAGGACCGTGGCTGACGCCGATGCCGGATGCCGTGCCGCACTGGGAGGGGGCCGTCAATGCGCGCCTGCTGATCGGTGACATTTACCGCATGGGGCGCAGCGAGTGGCTCACCGAACGCGGTTGGGGGCAGGTGTACGACGACGGCGTCCGCACGGTGATCGATCTGCGCAACCCGGGTGAGCGCCGGCGACGGCCCACCGACCCGGTGGTGGGCGATGCCGCGATGGCGCGCTTCGCTGTCGTCAACGCGCCGACCGAGGACCCGGACAATGCCGAGTACCAGGCCCTGTGCACCCCGTACATGAACCACCCACGCCTGTACGGCGACATCGTCCGGTTGTTCCCGGACCGCGTGGCCGACGTCTTCCGTGAGCTGGCCATGGCGGAGGGCAAGGTCGTCATCCACTGCTCGGCCGGGCGCGACCGGACCGGGCTCATCGCCACGATGCTGCTGCAATTGGCGGGTGCGGAGGCCGGCCGCGCCCGGGCGGAGGATATGGCAGCCGCGCGCGGCATCAACGACTGGCACCGTATCAGCCCGGTGAAGCACCCGCATGAGTCGTACCTGGGCGACGACGAGCTGGCCCCGCTGATCGCCGGGCGCGGCCGGGCGCTGGACGGCTTCGTGGCCGGACTGGACGTGCGCGCGTTCCTGCTCGCCAACGGCGTCACCCCGGGGCTGGTCGCGGCGCTGGTCGCCCGCTGCACCGGCACTATCCTGTAGGTGGAAGAGTGGTGCGCTCAGCTTGAGATTTAACCTGTGTTGCTGGTGCTTGCCGGGTGTCGGTGCCGGCGTGCTTGCACAGGCGGCGGCCACCGCCTG
>NZ_RWKQ01000029.1 GCF_003946885.1 Specibacter cremeus
ATGACCCGGAGGCTGGCACCGGCCCCGGGACGCCGGCCATGGCAGACGGGAACAGCACAATGAGCGCTTTCCCAACACGTTCTTAGCGTTGGGTGATGGCAATGTGGTGACGCAGGTGCGTGGGTTGGCGCGGGCCGGGTCAGCCCAGGCGTCCGCGGGTCTCGGGCACCTTGGTCAGCGTGATGAGGAGGAAGACGACGACGGCGGCGGCCGCCATGTAGATGCCGGGTGCGTGCGGCAGCCCGGTGCCGTGCCGACCAGCGGGGCCGTGCCGCCGAACACGGCGTAGGCGGCGTTGTAGCTGACGGCGGCACTCGTGAAGCGGGTCTTGGTGGTGAAGATTTCCACGAAGAACGTGTAGCAGCCGCCGCCGTAGATGCACAGCGGGATGACGAACAGCGCCTGGCCGAGCAGGGCCAGCGGCAGGCTTCCGCTGGTGACGAGCATGAAGCACGGGATGGACAGCACCGCCAGCGCCGCCGAACCGGCGATCAGCATCGGCTTGCGGCCCACCTTGTCGCCCAGCCGGCCGCCAAACGGAAGGAGCAGTGCGTACAGGGCCAGCGCCATGGCGTTGACCATCAACGACTGGCCGCGGCTGAGGTGGCCCGTGGTCTGGACGTAGGAGACGAAGTAGGCGGAGAGGAAGTAGAACCCCATGGCCGTCAGACCCATCACGAAGATGACCTGGACCATGCGCAGGCCGTTGTCGCGGAAGGCCTCGCGGACCGGGCTGAATTCCTTGCCCTGCCGCGCCCTGGCCTCCTTGAACTGATCGCTCTCATCGGTGCGGCTGCGGATCCACACGCCGAACAGGGCCAACGGCAAGGCGAGCAGGAATGGCAGGCGCCAGCCCCATGCGGTGAACGCGTGGTCGGGCAGCAGCTGGCTGAGGGCCAGGATCAGCCCGCCGGCCACAACCGACGGCAGTGCCGTCGCGGCGATGGTGATGTTCAGCCAGAAGCCCCGCCGGTCCACGGGGGCGTGCTCGAACACGAACGACGGGGCCCCCACCGATTCGCCGCCGGCGGAGAAGCCCTGGACGAGCCGGCACAACACCAGCAGGATGGGGGCGAGCGCGCCGATCTGGGCATAGCCGGGGAGCAGGCCCATTAGGGCCGTGGCCGCACCGATGGCCGTCAGGGTCACGGCCAGCACCCGGCGCCGGCCGATCCGGTCGCCCAGAGCGCCGAAGAAGAGACCGCCCAGCGGCCGGACGACGAACGCCACGCCGAAGGCGGCGAACGTGGCCAGCAGGCCGGCGGCCTGGCTTTCACCGGGGAAGAACTGTTGGGAGAAGATGACGGCCGTCAGCCCGTAGAGCGTGAAATCGTAGAACTCGACGAACTGGCCGACGCTGCCGCCCAGCAGGACGCGCTTCTTGAGGGCGTGCGACGCGTCGGGGCCGGCTGCTGTGGCCGACCGCGTTTCGAGTTTGTTTGCGCTCATGAGCCGGACGCCGGTTCCGCTGTGTGGCAAATGGTGGGCAAAAGCATGGGGTCTCCTTCGATGGCCAACTGTCCACAAGCTTCGGTGACGCCCATCACATCTGTCCAATTGATTGTTTCTGCCGAATCAATCAATTCGTTCAATACATTGATGATGCCCCGGCGCCGTCGGCACCGTAGACCAGCTTGCAGGTTTCCTCGAAGGCCAGGGCCCGCCGCGTGGGGCGCACCCCGTCGGGCCGCACCAGCATGACCTCGATCGGGGGCAGCTCCTCGGTGATCCGGAGGGCGACGACGCGGCCGCCCGAGTACGTGACGTCGCTGTGCAGGCGCTGGTTCAACACGGCGTAGCCGTGGCCGCTGGCGACGAACGAGCGCACCGTCTCGTAGCCGGAAAAACGGTGCCGGATGTTCGGGCTCACCCCGACCATGGCATAGAGGCTTTCGTAGTATTCCCGGCTGTGCCGGACATCGAGGGCGACGGCGGGCTCGGCGGCAAGCTCGCGCAGCGACACCGCCCGCCCGGGCCGGCCGGCGGCCGGATGCCCGGCGGCCACCAGGACATGCGGGGGCACGCGCTCGAGCACGTGAGCGCTGAAGCCCGGCCCCAACCCCAAACCGTAGGTCAGGGCCACTTCGCACCGACCGTCGAGCAGCGCGGCCTGCAACGTCGCCAGGTCCGCCTCGACGATCGACACGGCGACACCGGGATGCTCGGCCTCGAAGGCCTGCAGGATCACCGGCAGCCGGAACGGGGCCAGCGGCGAATACACGCCGACATGCAGCGTCCCCGCCAGGACCCCCTCGGCCCCCCGGGCGGATTCGTACAGCCAATCGGCCTGCTCCAGGAATCCGTTCGCATCCTGGGCGAACTGGCGGCCCGCTGCGGTGAGGGTGATTCCGCGCCGGCGCCGAAAGAGCTGCACGCCGAGACTGGCCTCCAGCTGCGTCATGGCGGTCGAGAGTGCCGATTGCGTCACCCGCAGCCGCTGCGCCGCGGCGGTCATGTTCTCCAGCTCGGCGACCACGGAGAAGTACCGGAGCTGGATCAGCGTAAAGGGTCTGGCCATGGTGCCATCGTGCCACCCGCGGACGGCTCTACCGCACCCCACCACCGGCGGGATCGGCCAACAACGCGGCAAACGCGAGTTCGGCGGCGCCCACCATCATCAGGTCCGGGCCGAGGGCCGCCCGGGAGATGTGTACCTGGGCGGCCGGTTCCCGGATCGCCTGCGCGGCCACGGCCGCGTCCAGCTCCTCCGCGGCGACACCGTGCAGCGCGGCGAGGAAGCCGTCCAGCACGATCGCCTCCGGGTTGAACACGTTGACCACATTCCGCAGGGCCGTCGCGAGATGGCCGATCTGGCGGCTCACCTCCCTGTGCACCACCGGGTCCGTGCTGGCACCCAGTGCAGCTTCGAGATCACCGGGCGCACCGCCGTCGAGCCTCAACAGCGCCAGCAGCGCCTCCTGGCGCACCTCCGTCTCCAGGCAGCCGGAGGCGCCGCAGTGGCAGCGCAGGCCGTTCGAGCGCACGAACGTGTGGCCGAGCTCGCCGGCGAACCCGGACGTGCCGGCGAGCAGCCGGCCCTCGGCGATGATGCCGCCGCCGATGCCGCTGGCCCCGCCGTTGAGGTACACCAGGTTGCCGGCGCCCGTGCCGGCGCCGAACACCATTTCCGCCTCCGCGGCCAGGGAGGCGTCGTTGGCCGCGTGCGCCGGGTACCCGGTGGCGTCCGCCAACATGGCCGCGACGGGTTCGTCGTGCCAGCCCAGGTGCGGCGCGTGGCGGACCACCCCGTCTTGGGCCGTCACCAGCCCCGGCACGGCGATCCCGATCCCGCACACGCGGTAGTTGGCGTCCAGCTCCGCCCGCATGCCGGCGATGACGGCGGCCGCGATGTTGACGGCCTCCGCGGCGCTGGGGATGCGTTCGGTGGCGTACCGGATGTGCTTGTCCACACGCCCGCCGAGGCCCACCAGGCCGATCGTCACGGCGTCGACCTCCGGGTTCACGGCCAGCGCGGCCACGGCCGGATGCGGCCGCACGTCCGGGCTCGGCCGGCCCACCTGCGCCTCCCCCGCCGGCGCCTCCTCATAGACGAGGCCGAGGGCCACCAGCTGGCCGATCAACACGCTGACGGTGGACCGGTTCAGCCCCGTCAGCCGGGTCAGCCGGGCCCGGCTGAGCGTGCCGCGATGATGGATGAGCGTGAGCAGGCGCGCAAGGTTGTTGGGCTTGACCGGGGGCATCATCCCATTCTGGTCCATCGGCGCCCGGCCATCAGGCAGGGACAACACGGTCCAGGAAGCCGTTGCGGAATTTCCCCTCCGGATCCAGCCGCCGGGCCAGCGCGCGGAAGTCGTCGAAGCGCGGGTACAGCGGGGCCAGCTCCGCGGCGCCGGCGTGGAACGCCTTGCCCCAGTGCGGCCGTGCCCCGAACGGCGCCAGCGCCGCCTCGATCACGGGCAGCACGCGTTCCACGGCCGGCTGGTCCGGCTGCCACGTGAAGTGCAGGCCGATCCCGTCCCGGCCATGGTTGGGGCTCAGCCACAGGTCGTCGGCGGCGATGGTGCGGATCTCGGCCACCTGCAGCAGCGGCGAAATGGTCCCGGACAGCGCGCGCATCGCCGCGATGGCGGCCACCGCATGTTCGCGCCCCACCAGGTATTCGGACTGGATCTCGTCGCCGCTGCTGGGCAGGTAGTCCATCCGGAAGTGCGCCAGCCGGTCCGCCCACGAGCCCGGGACGCCGAGCTGTTCGGTGCAGTTCTCCGCGGACACGCCGGGGACCGGATGCCTGGGCGCCGCGGCCGCGCGGCCGCCGAAGAACGACGACGGCGCCCCCGGGTCCGTCGCGCCGGTCGCCGCACGCCGCTTGAACCAGGCCTGGCCGACGGTGTCCGCGCGCCAGTCGGTGAAGAGGCTGACCGAATAGGCCGCCGAGGTCACCGCGTCAAGGTTCGCCAGGACGTTCTCCCACGGCAGGTCCTCGAGCACGTGTTGGGCCACCGTGAAGTGCGGTTCGATCCGCAGGGTCAGTTCGGTGACGATGCCGAGCGCGCCCAGCCCGACCACGTACCCGGCGAAGTCGGGCGTTGCCGCGCGGCTGACGGTGTGCTCGCGGCCGGCGCCGTCGATGAAGCGCAGGCCGACGACGGCGGTGGCCAGGTTGCCGTTGCGGTCGCCGGAGCCGTGCGTGGCGGTGGCGACGGCCCCGGCGACGGAGATGTGCGGCAGCGACGCCAGGTTGTGAAGGGCGAAACCCTGCCGGGCGAGCTCGGTGGCCAGCGTGCCGTAGCGGACCCCGGCCCCCACCCGCACCGTCATGGCCTCCGCGTCGATGACGATGCCGGCGGCGATCCGGTCCAGGCAGACCAGGGTCCCCTCCGTGTCGGCGATGTCGTTGAACGAGTGCCGGGATCCCAGGGCGCGCACGCGCTCCGCGCCGGCGACGATCCCCGCCAGCTCCTCGACGCTGCCCGGATGCTCGATCCGGGCGGCGCGGTACCGGTGGTTGCCGGCCCAATTCAGCTCCGCCGTCGTGTTTTCGACCGTCATGTTTCGCTCCTCAACCTCACGGCACATAATTTGATGTGGGTCACAACATAACAGGAGCAGGAGACGAAGGCCAGCCCCCTTCGTGCGGTTCTCACTGCGGAGCAGCCCCAACAACACTGGTTCGGCTCTTGACAGTCTGCGAAATTCGCATATGTTTGTGTTCAGAACTTATTAGCGTGATTGACCGCACACCACCCCTCGAGGAGCAGACCAATGGCACTTGACCCCACCCGCGACGACAAGTTCTCCTTCGGCCTGTGGACCGTCGGCTGGCAGGCCCAGGACCAGTTCGGCGCCCCCACCCGGCCGCCACTGGACACTGTCGAGGCGGTCAACCGGCTCAGCGACCTGGGCGCGTACGGCCTGACGTTCCATGACAACGACCTCTTCCCCTTCGACGCCACCGCAATGCAGCGCCGGGCCGAGATCGACCGGCTCAAGGGCGCGCTGGAGTCCACCGGCCTGGTCGTCCCCATGATCACCACGAACCTGTTCAGCCACCCGGTGTTCAAGGACGGCGGCTTCACGTCCAACGACCGCGGCGTGCGCCGGTTCGCGCTGCGCAAGGTGCTGGAAAACCTGGACCTCGCCGCAGAGCTCGGCGCCAAGACGTTCGTCATGTGGGGCGGGCGTGAGGGCAGCGAGTACGACGCCGCCAAGGACATCCGCGGCGCGCTGGAGCGCTACCGCGAGGCCGTGAACCTGCTCGGCGACTACGTCACCGACAAGGGCTACGACATCCGCTTCGCCATCGAGCCCAAGCCGAACGAGCCGCGCGGGGACATCCTGCTGCCCACGCTCGGCCACGCGCTGGCGTTCATCGAGACGCTCGAACGCCCCGAACTGGTGGGCATCAACCCCGAAACCGGCCACGAGCAGATGGCCGGGCTGAACTTCACGCACGGCGTCGCCCAGGCCCTCTACCAGGGCAAGCTGTTCCACATCGACCTCAACGGCCAGCGCAGCATCAAGTTCGACCAGGACCTGGTGTTCGGCCACGGCGACCTGCAGAACGCGTTCTCCCTGGTGGACCTGCTGGAGAACGGCGGCCCCAATGGCGGCCCGGCCTACGACGGCCCGCGCCACTTCGACTACAAGCCGTCCCGCACCGAGGACATCAACGGCGTCTGGGACTCGGCGGCGGCCAACATGCGCACCTATCTGCTCCTGAAGGAGCGCGCCGCCGCCTTCCGCGCCGACCCGGCCGTGCAGGCGGCGCTGGCCGACTCGCGCGTCGACGAGATCAACCGGCCCACGCTGAACCCGGGCGAGGGCTACACGGAGCTGCTCGCGGACCCGTCCGCCTATGAGGAGTTCGACGCCGACGCCTACTTCGGCGGCAAGGGCTTCGGTTTCGTGAAGCTCCAGCAGTTGTTCATCGAGCACCTGCTCGGCGCCCGGTAGGACCGCATGATGCTCGTCGCGGGGATCGACTCATCCACCCAGAGCTGCAAGGTCGTCGTCGTGGACGCGGCCACCGGGGCCATCGTGCGCACCGGCCGGGCCGCCCACCCGGACGGCACCGAGGTGGATCCGGCCGCGTGGTGGGAGGCGCTGCACGCGGCCGTGGCCGACGCCGGCGGGCTGGCCGATGTGGCGGCCGTCGCCATCGCGGGGCAACAGCACGGCATGGTGCTGCTCGACGCGGCCGGCGAGGTGATCCGCCCGGCCCTGCTCTGGAACGACACCCGCTCGGCGCAGGCCGCCGCGCAGCTGCGCGACGAGCTGGGCGCCGCGGCCTGGGCGGAGCGGACCGGCTCGGTGCCGGTGGCCTCGTTCACCGGCACGAAGGTGCGCTGGGTGCGCGACCACGAGCCGGAGCATGCGGCGAAGGTGGCCGCCGTGGCGCTGCCGCACGACTGGCTGACGTGGCGGCTGCGCGGCTACGGCCCGGGCGGGTCCAGCCCGCTGGGCCCGGACCTGGAGCAGCTGGTCACCGACAGGTCCGACGCCAGCGGCACCGGGTACTGGTCTCCTGCGGACGACGCGTACGATCTCGATCTCTTTGCCCGGGCGTTCGGCCGGGCCGGGCGCGAGGCGGCAGGCGACGGTCGCGCCCGAGCCGCGGACGCCGTCGTGCTTCCGCGCGTCGCGGCACCGGACGAGGCGGTCGGCACCGTCCATGAGGCGCTGTTCCCGGGCGTTGCCGCCGGTTCCGTGCGCGTGGGACCGGGGGCCGGCGACAACGCCGCCGCCGCGCTGGGGCTCGGCGCCGGGCCGGGCGACGTCGGCGTGTCGGTGGGCACGAGCGGGACGGTGTTCGCCGTCTCGGCGACCCGGTGCGCCGACGCCAGCGGCACGGTGGCCGGGTTCGCCGACGCCGCCGGGGGGTTCCTGCCGATCGCCGTCACGCTCAATGCCGCCCGCGTCCTGGGTTCCATTGCCGGGCTGCTCGGCGTGGACCTGGACCATCTGGCCGAACTGGCGTTGGGGGCCGAGCCGGGCAGCGGCGGCGTGGTGCTCGTGCCGTACTTCGAGGGCGAGCGGACGCCGAACCTGCCCGAGGCCAGGGCCAGCGTCCATGGGTTGTCCATCGCCTCGACGACGCGGGCGAACGTGGCCCGGGCCGCCATCGAGGGCATGCTGTGCGGGCTGGCGGACGGGCTCGACGCCGTGCGCGGGCAGGGCGTGGACGTCCGGCGCGTGCTGCTGATCGGCGGCGCCGTGCAAAACCCGGCCGTCCAGGCGGTGGCCGCGCAGGTGTTTGACGCGCCCGTCGAGGTCCCGGTGCCCGGCGAGTACGTGGCCCGCGGCGCGGCCGTCCAGGCGGCCTGGGTGCTGTCCGGCCTCCGCCCCGACTGGCCGTTGGAGCTGGCCGGCGCCCCGGCCCTGAACGTCCGCCCCGGCATCCGCGCCCGCTACGCCGAGTTCGCCGGCGCCTGAGCCCGGTGGTCGAGCTTGTCGGTGGTCGAGCTTGTCGGTGGTCGAGCTTGTCGAGACCCCCGGTGGTCGAGCTTGTCGGTGGTCGAGCTTGTCGAGACCTGATTTCGACGGGCTCAATCAGCGCGTCCGGTGGTCGAGCTTGTCGAGACCCCCGGGCCGGGACCGCCGGCCGCACCCAGCCAACGGAATCACGACGTGGGTGTGGGCGTCGGGCCGGCCGCGGACTGCGTCGGCTCGGCGCTCGGCGTGGCGGTTCCCGTGGGCGAGGCGGTCGCGCTGCGTGTTGTCGCGGTGGCCGTCGGACTCGGCGTGGCCGTCTTGGTCGGCGTCGGCGTCGGACTCGGCGTCGGACTCGGCGTGGCAGTCTTGGTCGGTGTCGGCGTGGCCGTCTTGGTCGGCGTCGGACTCGGCGTGGCGGTCTTGGTCGGCGTCGGACTCGGCGTGGCCGTCTTGCTGGGTGTCGGCTTGTGCGTGGGCGTCGTCGCAGTGACGGACGCCTTCGTCGAGCCCCTCGCGGACGCCGCCGCTTTCGCGTCGTCGGCGGCGAACTCGGGCAGCGTGAAGTAGGTGGAGACACCGGTGGACGCGGTCGGCGCCAGGATGGTGCCCACCGTCGGGTTGAGGGCGCTGATCATCCTGCCGTCACCGACATAGATCCCCACATGGGACCAGTGATGTGGCCCGTCCGGGTTCTGCGCCACCAGGTCGCCCGGTTGCGGCGACGAGGTCTGGACCATCGGCTCCCATTGCTCGGTGCGCGGCAGCAGGATCCCGGCCTGCCCGTAGGCCCACTGGACGAACCCGGAACAATCCCACCCGTTCGCAAAACTCGTCCCGCCCCACACGTAGGCGTGGCCCAGGCCCTGGTAGGCGGCGGCGAGAATCTCCCGGCGAACCTTGGAGACCAGGGCGGCCGGGAGTTCCGGCACGTCCCCGCGCATGGCCAGCACGCTGTCCCCGGGGGGAACCCACCCGTCCGGTCCGGCCAGATCGATGAGGGGTGCCGGCGCCGGCTTCCGGCCAATCACCAGGGTGTCGGCGAAGCGAATCGTCACGTGGGCCGCCACCACACTGCCGTCCAGCGCACCGGGATCGGCGGGGCGCACGGAGACGGCGGCCAAGCCGGCGGGCGACGGCGTCGTGGCACTGACGTAGCCGGCGCCGACGAACCCGGACCCGCCGAGTACGGCGCAGGCCACCGCCAAGCCAAGTTGGGCCGATCGCGAAATCGCCAATGCCTGCCCCCAACCGAATCATTCCCTGATACAGCACACGCTATTGGCGAGCCTACGCGCCGCCGCGGAGACCCGGAAGGGTTCGGGCGGAAAACGAGTACCCGGACATCACGTGCCACGGAAGGGCTACGCGGGCCCCCGGATGATCCGCCGGGCCGTGGCGGCGGCGATCGCGGCGGTCCGGTTGTCGACGCCGAGCTTGTCGTAGATGTGCACCAAATGGGTCTTGACGGTCGCCTCGGAGATGAACATCTTCTTGGCGATGGCCTTGTTCGCCAACCCCGTGGCCAGCAGTTCCACCAGCTCGATCTCCCGGGCGGACAACGCCGGGGCGGGGTTGCGGATCCGGCCCATGAGCCGGGCGGCGACCTCGGGCGCGAGCGCCGTCTCCCCTGCCGCGGCCGCCTGCACCGCCGCCCGGATCTGTTCGGGCGGCGCGTCCTTGAGCATGTAGCCGCTGGCGCCGGCCTCGACGGCGGCCAGGATGTCCGCGTCGGTGTCGTACGTGGTCAGGATCAGCACCGGCGGGGCCGTCGGCATTGCCCGGATCCGGCGGGTCGCACCGACCCCGTCCATGCCGG
Source organism: Specibacter cremeus (assembly GCF_003946885.1). Classification (GTDB taxonomy): domain Bacteria; phylum Actinomycetota; class Actinomycetes; order Actinomycetales; family Micrococcaceae; genus Specibacter; species Specibacter cremeus. The sequence continues at coordinate 9,710 of NZ_RWKQ01000029.1, forward strand.
CGCCCATCTGCAGGTCCATCAGCACGACGTCGACCGGCTCACCGAGCGTGGCCAGCCGTTCGATCTCGCGGATCGCGCCGGCGCCCTCGGCCGCCTCGGCCACGACGTCGAACTCCTCGAAACCGCCCAGCATGGCGCGCAGCCCGGCCCGCACCACCGGGTGGTCGTCCACCAACAGGATCCGGATCATGCCGGCACCTCCCCCTCCGCAGTCGCCCCGACCGGCAGCCGGATGGCCACCACCGTCCCCTCGCCCGGCGCGGACTCCACGTCGAGCGTGCCGTCCAGCGCGGCCACGCGCTCGGCCAGGGCACGCAGCCCGAAGCCGGTCCCTGGCCCCGCGGCAGCCGGCGCCCCGGGCGTGAAGCCGACGCCGTCGTCGTAAATGTCCATGGTCACCTCCGTGCCCAGGTAGGCCAGGCTGACGACGGCGGTGCGCGCCTTCGCGTGCGCGCGCACGTTGGCCAGGCTCGCCTGGGCCGCGCGCAGCAGCGCCACCCGGTGCGGCTGCGGCAGGTCGAACGGTTCCCCGTCCAGCCGGAACGTGCAGGAGAGCGCCTGGCCCCGGGCGGCCGCCTCCCGCTGGGTCGTCTCGCACAGCCGGGTGAGGCTCTCCACCAGCGTGCCGGCGTCGAGCTGGGGCGAGGACAGGCCGCGGACGAAGGTGCGGGCCTCGGCGAGGTTCTCCGCGGCGGTCGCATGGATCAGCGCCAGCGCCTCCGCCGCGGCGGCCGCATCCCCGGCGGCCAGCGACTTCTCCGCCGCCCGGGACACCAGCACGATGCTGGAGAACCCCTGCGCGAGGGTGTCGTGGATCTCCCGGGCCAGCCGGCCGCGCTCGGCCAGCACCCCGGCCTCGTGCTGGGTGCGCGCCAGCTCGGCCCGGGTGCGGCGCAGCTCGTCCGCGGCCCGGCGCTGGTGCTCGCCCTCCCGGTACAGCAGCCGGTAGGCCTGGGCCGTGGCGATGGCGAACGCGGCGCCGAGCACCGGCCCGATCACGGCCGCCGGCGGCGGACCGGCCGTGCCCGCGGCGGCCCACTGCGCCCAGACCACGGCGGCCGTCATGAGTGCCACGACCGTGACGCCCGCCCACCGGGGCAGCAGGTGCAGGTGCAGGAAGAACAGCGGGAACACGACCCAGGAGAACTCGACGGAGGAGGCCAGCAGCACGCCCCACAGGGCCGTGACCACGGCCAGCCACAGGACGGCGTAGCGGCCCGGATCCGCCGCCGCGGCCCTGTTCGCAAGGGGTTCGGCGGCGAACCGTTTCTCGGCAACCGTGCCGGCAAGGTACACGGCGGCCAGCAGCACGGCCGGCACCAGCAGCAGGTAGCGTCCGGGGGAGACCGCGCGCAGCACGGCGACGGCCAGCAGCACGGCGAACCCGACGTGCAGGGCCACGCGCAGGAACCGCAGGATCGAGGCGCTGGACGTTTCCGGCACATCGTGGAGGTCCATGGCAGCCATGTCACCAAGAGTAGGCCACGCCCGGCCGCACTGGATCAACCGATCGGTTGACCGGCGCCTCAACCACCCGGCACGGCAGGATCATCCAACCCCGCGATGGAACGGACCCGGGATCGAAGGAGAGTGGAAGCAACGGAAAAAACCTGTACAGAAAGAAGGACCACCGTGTTCCTCGCCATCCGAGACATCCGCAACGCCCGGGGCCGCTTCGCCCTGATGGGAGGCGTCGTGGCGCTCATCAGCCTGTTGCTCGTGCTGCTCTCCGGGCTGACCGCCGGGCTGGGCAACCAGTCCACGTCCGCCATCGCGGGGCTGGGCACCGGGCCCGGCGGCACCGGCGTCGACCGGATCGCCTTCGGCGTGCCGGCGGGCGAGAAGCCGTCGTTCACCAACAGCGAGGTCACGGCCGCCCAGGTAGAGGCCTGGGCCCGGCAGCCCGGCGTCGCCTCGGCCGTGCCGCTGGGTGTCAGCCAGACCCGGCTGCAGTCCCCCGGCGGCACCACCAATGTGGCCGTGTTCGGTGTCGGGACCGCCGCTTCGGGCACCCAGGCCGGCCTCACGCCGTCGTCCGTCCGCGCCGGCACCGTGGTGCTCGGCAAGACCGCCGCCAAGGACCTCGCCGTGGCCGTCGGCGACACCGTCACGGTGGGCGGGACAACGTTGCGCGTCGGCGGCATCGTCGCCGACCAGTGGTACTCGCACACGCCCGCCGTGTGGACCACGCTGCCGGACTGGGCGAAGCTGTCGCATGCCGGCTCGCTCGCCACCGTGATCGCCGTGACGTACGACGCCGGTGCCTCCGCCGCCGCCGACGCCGCCGACGCGGCCGGGACCGTGAGCACCACGCGCCCCGGCGCGTTCGCGGCGCTGGGCGGCTATACGAGCGAGCACGGGTCGCTGCTGATGATGCAGGGCTTCCTGTACGGCATCTCGGCCCTGGTCATCGTGGCGTTCCTGACCGTGTGGACGGTGCAGCGCACCCGCGACATCGCCGTGCTGAAGGCGTTGGGCGCGTCCGGCGGCTACCTGCTGCGCGACGCCCTCGTCCAGGCCGCCCTGGTGCTCGTGGCCGGGGCCGGGCTCGGCGCCCTGGTCGGGGTCGGCGGCGGACTCCTGGCAGCCACGGCGGCCCCGTTCCTGCTCACGCCCGCCACGACGCTGCTGCCCGCGGCCGGGATCGTGCTGCTCGGGCTGGCCGGCGCCGTGCTGGCCGTCCGCAACGTCACCCGCATCGACCCGCTGATCGCCCTCGGCGGCAACTGACACCGCCTGGTCTCGCTCCCCAGCCGCTCCCCGCACTCGCAAGCTCGCGCGGGGCCCCTCGCGGCCGTGGGCCCAGCTCGACCACCGGTGATCAAGCCCGTCCGGTCTCGACAAGCTCGACCACCGACCGCCCCCAACGAAAGGAATCCCCCCATGTCTGCCCTGAACCAACCTGTCTTGAAGCTTACCGACATCACGCTCGAATACCCGGACGGCGACGGCATCGTCACCGCCCTGGACCGCGTCACCCTGGACGTGGCCGCCGGCGAATTCCTGTCCCTGATCGGCCCGTCCGGCTCCGGCAAGTCCAGCCTGCTGGCCGTCGCCGCCACGCTGGTCACCCCGACCGGTGGCACCGTGCTGATCGACGGGGTCGACGCGACCGGGTTGCGCGACGCCGCGCGGACGGCACTGCGCCGCGACAAGGTCGGCATCATCTTCCAGCAGCCGAACCTGCTGGCGTCGCTGACGGCGCTCGAACAGCTGGTGATCGTGGACCACCTGCGCGGGGACTCGCTGCGCGCCGCGCGGGAGAAGGCCGCCCAGCTGCTGGACGTCGTCGGCCTGGCGGGGTCCGCCGGCAAGCGCCCGCACCAGCTCTCGGGCGGGCAGCGCCAGCGCGTCAACATCGCCCGGGCGCTCATGGGCGACCCGTCCGTGCTGCTCGTCGACGAGCCGACGGCGGCGCTGGACCACGAGCGCAGCGACTCGATCGTGCGCCTGCTGCGCCGGGTGACGGACACGTTCTCCGTGGCCACGGTCATGGTCACGCACGACACCGAGTTCGTGCCGCTGACCGATTCGGTGGCGAGCATGCGCGACGGCGTGCTGGCCGCGGCCCGGCCGGTCGGTGTGTAACGAACCGGTCCAGCCCGGCGCCGGGTCGCCTGCCGTGTCGTAGCATGGGCCTTGGAACGGACCCGCACAATCCTGATCGGAGCACGCTGATGCGCAAACGCCTTCCCCTCCTGGCCGGGAGCCTGCTGCTGGCCCTCACGCTCGGGGCCTGCGCCGGGCCCAGCGGCCCCAGTGGAACGTGGGGCAATGGGGTCAGCACGGACAAGCTGCCGTACCTGCAGCTGTTCGACGGCGGCCTCTTCTCCGGAAGCGACGGCTGCAACCGGCTCCTGGGCGGGTGGAAGGCCAATGGCGACAAGGTGACGTTCGGCCCGGTCTCCTCGACCCAGGCGTCCTGTCCCGACGTCGACACGTGGCTGTCGAAGGCGGCCACCGCCAGCATCGACGGCAACACACTGACCGTCTTCGACCAGGGCGGCACGAAGCTGGGCACGCTCGACCGGCAGGGCTGAGCCGCGTGACGCCGGGCCGCCACCCTCCCCACGGAAGGTGACGGCCCGGCGTCGTGCGGCGGAGCGGGCAGCGGCGGGTTCATCCGCCCGGATGGCTACATCCTGTCCAACAACCGCGTCATCTCCGCCGCGGCTCCAGGCGGCACCATCGACGTCGTATACAGCGACGGCCACGAGGACCAGACCCAAGCTGGTGGGCCGCCACCCGTTGTCCGACCTGGCCGTGCTGATGGTCCCCGCCGCCGAGGCGCCGCCCACCATGGTGCTTGGCGATTCGTCTGCGGTCCGGGTGGGCCAGCCGGTGGGGGCGCTCGGCGCGCCGCTGTGCCTGTCCAACACGGTCACGGTCGGCATCGTCAGCGCACTCAGGGGCATGCCCGAGGCCCCGGCAAAGGCGTGTTTCACGGGGCCGGCAGCAGTTTGACGGGTCGCTTTGCGTGTCTGGCGTGATGTCGTAGGGCCTTGGCGATGTTCTCCCAGCCGGCCAGACGCAACAGGCTGATGACGGTGTTGCGCACAGTGGCCATGACCCGGGGCGCATATCATGGCCAGCATCCGTAACCTGGCCATCAGCATCCACCGGCTGGCCGGCGCGACCAATATTGCCAAAGCTCTCCGAACTGCAATGCGTGATCCCCGGATCGCCCGCCAGCTCACCGGACTTTGAAAAGGCCCTGGGCGCGTAGACACGGGGTTCGCCGTCACGGCTACCAATTGTCCGTGAGTGCATCTAAAGTGCATATCATGGTGAGAAGAGATGTCTGACACTGCCCAGCCCATGACCACCGACCTGCCTCTTGGTGATCTGCCGTCGGTCGACAACACCCTGCTCTCGAATGCTCCGCTGGAGGTCGCGATCTGCGAGGTCCGATTCACGTCTGCGCGGACCGAGGTTCGGGCTGAGACGGCTGCGCGCATCCGGGATGTGCTCGTTGAGACGATGGGCATCGACTTCCCCAGCATCCAGGTTGCCACCCAGGGCACGATGCAGATCAACCTCAACGCCGGAGCCCCTTCGTGGTCGGGGGACCAGACAACGGGCTGGCAGGTGGCGTCAACGGATGGCCAGCACAGCGCGACCGTCTTCCCCGGCAGCGTCATCTGGCAGGTCGGTGCCTACGAGCGCTGGAGCGTGAGCATGCGCGCACCGCTCAAAGTGCTCCTGAATTCCCTTGCAGCCGATCAGCCTCCGTCACTCGTGCAGCGGGTCGGCCTGCGGTATGTGGACCGCTTTGTCGATCCCGCCTGCCATGCCCTTGGGGACTGGTCCGGGAAGATCGACACAACCCTGCTGGGGCCCGTCGGCAACAAGGTCTTCGGTTCGAAGGTCCGCGGGGCACAACAGCAGATCGAGATCGCCCTCGACGGTCGGCACGGAGCCATCCTGCGGCACGGTCCGATCCCCGACCAGGAGACCAAGAGCGTCAATTACCTGCTGGACATCGATATCTTCGCGAATGCCGCGGTTTCGTTCGATGTCATCGGGGTGCTCGACACCGCCGAGAGGCTGAACCGCACAGCACTGAGCCTGTTTCAGGCATGCGTCTCGGCGGAATATCTGCGAACGCTCAAAGGAGAGGGTGACGACTGATGTCCATGGCAATAGGCTCTCAACTCGCTTCGGCCACGCTACCGAGCTGGAACTGGAGCAGCGGGCGCGCTCCGGAGAATACCAGCGACGCAACGCCGATCGCGCTCGATCCGACCGCACCTGCACTGCGGGAAGCCTTCATCCTCTTTGCCGAGACATTGGAACCGATCCGCGACCAGGAGACGGTCCGGATCGTGCGCCGCGGCGACGCCAGATATCCGACGTTCATCTCCAACTCCTACGTCTCCGGTCCGATGTTCGTCCTGATGGTCGGAGACCCTTCGAAGCCCTTTGGGACGGCTTCACAGTGCGACCCCGAAACACCCGACCCGCTGGCCGTGTTCGAGCGCATCCAGGGCGAGCTGCGTGTCACCCAGAAGGACTTGTTCGCCGCGACCGGGATCAAGCGCCGGACGTTCTACTCGTGGAAAGACCCGTCCACGCCTCGGCCGCGTCCGTCGAGCCTCGGGCGGCTCTGGCATCTCGCGGATGCGTTGGAGGATCTGCGCGAGACCCTGGACCGGCCCGTGGCGGTTTGGCTCCACTCATCGTCTGAGCGCATGACTGCCTTCAAAGCCGGTCATTTTGAAGACCTCGTGGACCTTGCGGTCGCGATGCCCAAACCCGCGGAGAAGACGCACGGCACCTCGCGCAGACTCGGCGTTGCCTCCGACGTCGAGGTACCCATCGTGAGGACCGGCAGGCCCAAGGTGTCGGTGGTCGAGCGAGGTGTCCGGCGTTGACGGTCGATGACCTGCTCCCGGACTCGTGGCCTGAGGAGGCCGTCGTCGAACTCGATTCGTGGAAGCAAGGTCATCTCATCCACGGCGATGCAGGCGTGTGGCTTGCAGCTGCCGGAGGCGTGGACCCGGTGACCGGAGACGACTACCCCGACCACGATGGCGGGCTTGTCGCTGCGGTTGCGGAGCTCAGCGACACGGGCTATCTGGCAGTCGTCTCGCAGACCTGTGACATCGCGGCAACGGGCCCTGGCGCACGCCATCCGTTCATCCAGGTCTGCCCCGTCCGGGACATCGGAGCGGCGTTCCCCTCAGAGAAGATCGAGCAGATCCGTGCCGGGGAGATTGTCGAGTACGTGTACCTGACGAAACCGCCCGAGACGGGGAAGGAGTGGGCGATCGATCTGCGTGTCTCAGTGCCCCTCAGCAAGGGCGCGCTGATCGCGAATCAGCCGATCGAGGGTTTCGCCAGCGAGGACGACGAACTGAACCTCGGGGCACGGATCGCAGCCAAATACGAGCGTCCTGCGCTCCACGACTACCTCTCAAAGAACTTCATCGACGCGCTCAATGAATTCATTTCCGGGGCGAAGAAGTCACAGGACTGGTGCGATGACATCGAACAACTTCGTCTGGCGGTCGAAGGCCCGCGTCTGACGCCCAAGCGGGTGCGCCTCATCGTCGTGACGGATGGCGACGTCCTCGTCCCCTCGAAAAGGAAGCCGCTGCGCGAACACTGGAAGAGCCATAGGAAAGCCCTGAAAGCCGCGGGCATCGAGCAGGCACCCATCGGCTTCCGGCACATCGAAAAGCTCAAGGTCAAGGATTACCGGGAGAGCATCCCACTCAACATTCCGACCCTCGGCCGCGGACGCTTCGACTGACCGGCCAGTCCAACCTGTCGGTTCCCACTTCGGACTGGCAACTACGTTGAGACCGGACAGCCGGCTCTCCCGGCATCGGCGCCGGCCGCCAGCCGGCGTTCCAGCTTGGCGCGTTCCTCAGCGTCGGGTGAGTCAATCTTTCCTCGGCGGATCTCCACCTCGATGCGGCCTGAGAATGACCGCTCCACGGCACTACCACCCAAAGTCGTTACTGGATGAGGGCCGTCCCTTGGACGGTGCTGCATGGGTCGGTGAAGCCGTCCGAACGGCGGCCAGGGTGTCGGCGTCCACCAGCGGCCCGTCGGGTTTCGTGCGGCGGTGCTTGATGTCCAGCACGGGGCCCGAGTTCCGGTCCGCGACACGGTACACGACGTACTCACTGACACATCCATAGTCGGCGGCGACGGCCGCCGCGTTGGCTGCGCACCGGGATTCTTTGTCTTCCGGCGCAGTGAACAGTGAAGCCGAGAACGACTGAGGCACCCAGCGGCCTCCCAGCTCGGTATCCTTGCCAGTGTCCTTTCCATTCTCTGCCGCCAGGTAGCCACGTTCCCAGCGCACCATGATGCGGGCCTCGCTGACGGCCTGGGTTGTTTCAACGTCGGCCACCATGACGTCGTAGCCGGCCGCATTCAGGGCGTCGAGCAGCATACGCGCGTTCTTCTCGCTCGACAGCGTGCCGTCAATGATGATGTTGTCTCCCCGCCCGATAGCTTCCCTGGTAGCCCTCTTCGCCAGATAGGACGATTCGTTGTGAACCAGTGAGGCAAGTTTGCGTGGGTAGAACTTCTCCCCCGCCGCTTCCAGCTCTCGCACTTCATCCGGCACCAGATAGCTGTCGTAGCTGCCGTCCTGGATTGCCTCGCGCAGCAGGTCGTCTTTGAAGTCGTCCGCGTTGATCGCCAGCCACTGTTTGGGCCGCATCCGGGTCTCTTTTATCAGGGCGTCTTGCGCGGTGGATTTGCCGACACCGGGAGGGCCGGCCAGAACGATTGCCTTGCGGTCCCGGCGCACGTCGGGGTGGGTTTCAATGAAGCGGCTCATGATGCTGTCATGTACTCGTGCGCGTACATCACGGGCACGCCCGCGTTTGACGTTGAACCACTCCGGGTTCTGGCTGGTGGCATGCTGGCTGTGGGCCGTCAGAGGGCCGCCGTCTGCGCAGAGCCGTTCAAGGTGTGCGCGGTGCGCGGCGGCTTGTTCTTCGCTGGTCACGCGTTACAGCGCAGTCATGGGGCGTCCAGGACGTCGTCCGACGCGTCCAGAATGAGGTCGTAGGCCTCACCGTCGATCAGTCCGGCGCTGCGGGCGTCCTCCACTTCCTCGAACGTTCCCGGCGGGTCCGGATACGGTGTGGAGTCCCATTCTGCCTGCGCGGCCGTATGGGCGTCGCTCTTCACGTAGGGCCACGCGGACAGTTCGCGGATCATGGTGTCCCGGTCGATGTCGCCGGCCGCGTAGCGCTCTGCAATTTCGTAAGGGCTGGCTCCGCTGAACCCCTCTGGAATCGGCTTCACTCCCCTGGCAGCCGCCTGCTTCAGCAGGCGGCTAATGGCCGGCTGTGCCACGCCCAGGGCGCGGGCAATGTCACGCTGTGCCGCCCCGGCGTCCACGGCGGAACGAACGGCCCTGATGTAGTCCAGGCCGCCCAGCTCCCGGCGTGCCCGGGCGCGGCGGGCACTGCTAAGCGCGGCTTCGGGGCTGGTAGTAATTGTCATATCCAAACCTCCTATATAACCAATGTTATCATCGGCGGATGGAACCTCCAGTACGCCGGCCAGTGCGACGGTGCCCAACGAAGACGGACCTCCGGCGGCGGCAGCGCGGGCATCGGGTTCGCCGTGCACTGGATCCAACAGCGCAATCGCTGCGGTTGCGACGCGGGGTTGACCAGCAGGCCGGCGCCCCGGCCCGCTGACGCTGCGTCGGAACGCACGCCGGGCCGTCACCCTCCCCACGGAAGGTGACGGCCCGGCGTCGTGCGTGGAACAGCTACGCCGTGGCGACCTCAAGCTCGACGACGGCCCAGGACAGCGCGGGCAGCGTCAACTTCAGCTCGTCCCCGGCCGCCTTGACGCCGTCCAGCGGCTTCAGGCCCACGGTGTCCCGGGCGCCGAGCAGGTTCGCGGCGAACCGGTCCGCGCCCTCGGGCACGGTGAGCACCTCGGCACGGGTGATGCGCCCGGCGTCGAAGCCGCGCAGCGCCACCTCCACATCCGCCGCCTCCGCCAGGCCGCGGTTGGCGAGGAAGAACGCCATCCGGCCGCGCTCCTCATCCCACGTGGCGGAGACGTCGACCAGGTCGGCGTCGCCGAACCGGGCGGTGGCGTACTTGTCGGAGACCACCCGGGTGCGCAGGATTTGCCCCTTCGCCAGTTCGGCCATGCGGGCGAACGGGTGGAAGATGCTCTGGCGCCACGCCGGGCCGTTCTCCTCGGCGAGAATCGGCGCGATCACGTTCACGAGCTGGGCCTGGTTGGCGATCTTGACCCGGTCACCGTGGCGCAGCAGCGAATTCAGCAGTGTGCCGACCACGACGGCGTCCGTGACGTTGTACTTGTCCTCGATGACGCGCGGGTGCTCGCGCCAACCCGCCGCGCTCACCCGCTCCGGCTGGTCCTCGCCGTCCAGCCCGCGCTGGTACCAGACGTTCCACTCGTCAAAGGACAGGTTGATGTGCTTCTTGTGCTTGCCCTTGGCCCGCACGGCGTCGGCCGTGGCCACCACGGATTCGATGAAGTAGTCCATGTCGACGGCGCTGGCCAGGAAGGAGGCGGCGTCGCCGTCGTGCTCCTGGTAGTAGGCGTGCAGCGAGACGTAGTCCACCTCGTCGTACGCGTGCGTGAGCACCGTCTGCTCCCAGGCGCCGAACGTGGGCATGCCCGAGCTGGAGCTGCCGCAGGCGACCAGCTCGATGCCGGGGTCCACGAAGCGCATGGCCTTCGCCGCCTCCTGGGCGAGCCGGCCGTACTCGTCGGCCGTCTTGTGGCCGATCTGCCACGGCCCGTCCATCTCGTTGCCCAGGCACCACAGCTTGATGTTGAACGGGCCCTTGTGGCCGTTGGCCGCCCGCAGGTCGGACAGGTACGTCCCGCCCGGATGGTTGGCGTATTCGACGATCTGGCGGGCCGCGTCCACGCCGCGGGTGCCCAGGTTGATGGCCTCCATGACCTCGGTGCCGGCCTTGGCGGACCAGTCGACGAACTCGTGCAGGCCGAACGCGTTGGTTTCCAGGGTGTGCCAGGCCCCGTCCAGCCGGCGCGGGCGGTTGGCCACCGGGCCGATCCCGTCCTCCCAGTTGTAGCCGGAGACGAAGTTGCCGCCGGGGTAGCGGACCACCGTGGCGCCGAGTTCCCTCGTCAGCGCCAGCACGTCCTTGCGGAAGCCCTGCTCGTCGGCCTCCGGGTGGCCGGGTTCGTAGATGCCGGTGTAGACGCACCGGCCCATATGCTCCACGAACGATCCGAACAGGCGCCGGGGCACCTCGGAGATCGTGAAGTCGCGGTCGATGCTGATCCGTGCACGGGACATGGTGGGGTTTCTCCTGTTTTCTTGTGGTGGTTGCTCAGGTGCCGGCCAGGCCGGTGGTCGAGATGCCCTTGATGATCTGGCGCTGGAAGAACAGGAACACCACGATCAGCGGCAGCGCGGCCAGCAGCGCGGAGGCCATGTTCTGGGCGTACTGGATGCCGTAGGCGCTCTTGATGGTCTGCAGCCCCACGGGCAGCGTCAGCATGGAGCTGTCATTGGTGACGATGAACGGCCACAGGAAGTTGTTCCAGGCGCCGATGAACACGAAGATGGCCACGGCGGCCAGGATGGGCCGGGACAGCGGCAGCACCACCTGCCAGAAGATGCGCACCCGACCGGCGCCGTCCACGCGCGCCGCGTCCTCGAGTTCGTGCGGGATCTGGTCGAAGAACTTCTTCAGCACGAACACCATGGCCGGGGCGATGACCTGCGGCAGGATGATGCCCCAATACGTGTCGACCATGTGGAACGCGACCATCTGGTAGAACAACGGGATGATCAGCACCGGCGGCGGGACGATCAGCGACGCGATGATGCCGACCATCAGCAGCTTCTTGCCCCTGAAGTCGATGCGGGAGAGCGCGTAGGCGGCCAGCGCGGAGATGACCAGCGTGATGGCGGTGATCAGGGCGGAGGTGAACAGCGAGTTCCACGTCCACGCCGGGATGTTGCCCTCCTTGAGCACCTTGGCGAACGCGTCGAACGTGAAGCCCGACGGCGGCACGATGGTGATGGGGGTGGCCGCGGCCTCGGTCTCGCTCTTGAGTGCCGTGATGGTCGCCCACGCGAACGGGACCAGCCAGGTCACGGCGAGCACGGCCACGATGACGGTGGCGATGACGCGGCTGGGTTTGATTCGTTTGCCGGGCCTGTTCGACGGCGTCTGCCGGGCGGGTGCCCGGCCCGCCCGCGGCGTGGCGAGGGTCTGTGTTGCCATGGCTAGGCGCTCCTTTTGCGGGTGGGCTTGGTCCGGGTGACGAAGAACTGGGCGACGGAGACGACGACGATGAGGGCGAAGAAGATGTAGGAGATGGCGGACGAGTAGCCGAGCCGGTAGCCGGTGAACCCGCTCTCGAAGATGTACTGCACCACCGTCCGGGTGGCCCCGCCGGGGCCGCCGCCGGTCATCTGGTACACCTGGTCGAAGATCTTCAGCGAGGCCAGGACCTGCAGGATCACGATCATGACGGTCGTCGGGGTCAGTTGGGGCAGCGTGATGGAGAAGAACTGGCGCCAGCCGCCGGCCCCGTCCAGCGCGGCCGCCTCATAGTGCTGGACGGGGATGTTGGCCATGGCGGCCACGTAGAGCAGGAAGTTGAAGCCGACCGTCCACCACAGCGTGGCGATCACGATGGACCACATGGCCACGTCCGGGTTGTTCAGCCAGTCGACGGGCGGGATGCCGACCTTGCCGAGCACGTCGTTGATGAGGCCCAGCTGCGGGTTGAACATCCACGTGAAGAACATGGACACGACCGTGGAGGCGAGCAGGAACGGGGCGAAGAAGGACAGCCGCCACAGCCACTGCGCCGGCAGGCCCATGTTGGCCAGCGCGGCCATGGCGAGCGCCACGATGACCAGCGGCACGGTGCTGATGACGGTGAAGTACAGCGTGTTGCCCATGGAGTGCCACATGTCGGCGTCGCCGAGCGCCTCGAGGTAGTTGGCGAAACCGAGGAACGCGCTGTTCGCGCCGGTCAGCGACTTGCCCGTGAAGCTCATGATGACGCCGTGGATCAGCGGCCAGATGAGGAACAGCAGGAAGAACGCCAGGAACGGGGCCATGAACCCCCACCCGTGCAGGGCGTCGCGTTTCCGGCGGACGGCGTGCGTGTTGTCGGCCGCGTGGCCGGTCGCGCTTTTCGTGATGGATGTGCTCATTGCGTGTCTCCCTTACACCGGGTTCGGCTTGGACAGCAGCGTGTCCACGCGCTTGATGAATGCGTCCCAGCCGTCCGCGGCCTTGGTCCGGCCCAGGAAGACGTTCTGGATGTTCTCGGCGAAGTACGACTGGAAGTCGGAGCCGGAACCGGTGAACCAGGCCCGCGGGTCGTAGTTGATGATGTCCGCGGCGCCGGCGTAGTGCGCCTGCGGCCGCAGCGCCTTGTACGCGGCCGATCGGACCACGGGTTTGAAGGCCGGGATGTGGCCGGCCTGCGCCCAGGACAGGGATCCCTTGAGGATGGCGGCCACGAACTTGTACACGTCCGCCCGCTTCGTCTCGTCCAGGTTCAGCTGGTGCGGCAGGACGAACGCGTGCGAGTCCGCGTAGGCGGCCGGCGTGCCGAAGAGGGTGGGGATCGGCATGGCGTCCAGCGGCACGCCGGCCGTTTTCATGGTGGGCAGCTCCCAGACGCCGCTGAAGAACATCCCGGATCCCTGGCCGGCGAACTCGGCGATGGCGGTGCCGCCGTCGCCGCTCCTGGCCGTGATCTTGTCGTCGAGCAGGGACGTGATGAATTCGAGCACGTCGACGGCCACGTCCCGGTCGACCTTGGCCTTGCTGCCCTGGACCAGGTCCATGGTGGCCCCGTGCTGCTTGTAGAGCGTGTAGAACATGCGCCACATCTGCGCCCCGTCACCCAGGTAGCCGTAGGACAGCCCGTGCTTGCCGGTGACCTTGGCCATCTCCATGGCCAGCTCCTTGAACCGGTCCGGGCCGGTGATGGCCGCCAGCTGCCCGTTGGGTGCCAGCGCCCCGGCCTGCCGCGCCACCTTGGTGTTGTACATCATGATGAACGGGTGCGAGTCCAAGGCAATGGAGAACGACTTTCCGTCCACGATGCCGTTCTCCCAGATGCGCGGCGCGAAGTCCTCCTTCGTGACGCCATGGTGCGCCAGCAGGTCCAGGTCCCACGGGTCGAGCAGCCCGCCGGGCGCATAGCCGACCACGCGGGTGGCGTGCATGATGGCCACCTCCGGCGGCCGGCCGCCGGCGGACGCCATTGCCAGCTTCGTGTAGTACGGGGCACCCCACGCAAGCACCGTCGGGTTGACGTGGAAGCCGGCCTGCGAGGCGTTGACCGCATCGATCATGGCCTGCATCTTGATGCCGTCGCCGCCGGAGAGCAGATGCCAGAACCGCAGCTGCTGCTCCCCGGCCGCCCCCGCGGAACCGCCGCAGCCGGACAATGCCCCGGCGGCCAGCAGGCCTGCGAGGGCCGCCCCACCACCCTTGAGCACTTGGCGCCGGGATACCGCCCGATTGGGCAATTCTTCGAACAATCCCTTGTGTTGCTTCACCCGTCACTCCTTTGGACGTGATTCCTCCCGATCCGGGCCGGGCTGTGCCGCAGCGTATGACGGCGCTTTCCCCGGCCGGGATTCGTGATCTGGCTCATAGATTACATCGTTGTAAAAGTGAGGGCAAGACCTTTTTGTTAGCGCACACATTGTTACGCATGGCCAGTCCGCGCCCTGCCGCCGGCCGGACGGCGGGGCCGGCAACCGCCGTCGTCCGCGGCAACCGGGCGCACGGCTGCCGGATCACACTACGAGAGCACCATTATTCTGTGCCCAAAACGGATTGCGGGCGGCCCGGAAATGGTGCTAGGCCGTTAAGTGGCTTGTCCGCCGGACCCGGTGGGCCAGCCGTCGATGGCAGGTGCACAATGAATGTTCACAAGTTCGGGCAACGATCCATCTGGACAGCCGCGGTGGCGGTTTTCGTGACTGTTCTCGGGGTGACGGGCGCCGGCTGGACAATTGCCAGCCCGGCGCAGGCGGGGGCACCGCCCACGCAGTCATCGGGCGAACTGGACTGCAACGGCCACAGTACGGCACAGCAACCGATTCGCCCGACCATGAACTGTACCGATGTCCGCGGCCTCGCCGGGGTGGACAACGCCAATACGTGGGGCGGCCGCTTCTACGACAACGGTTACTACATCGGGCATGACGAGCCTGACCTGACCTACTTCTCCTCGAGACCGGGGTCCGGGAACAACGTGACGTGGCTGGAGACCCTGGGATCCGATCCCGCGGCCGCCCCCACGGTGGCGACGCCGGGCGCGGATGTGTCCCACTGGTTCGAGCTGTCGATCGCCCCATGGTTCTCGATGGACATGTGCGATCCGAATTCGTATCCGCTGAACGCGTGCACCCCGCAAAGTGACGCGAACGCACCATCCGCGACGTTCTCCGGCGGCGGGTCCGCATTCATGGAGATGCAGTTCTACCCGCCGGGGTTCGCGCCCTTCGCCGAGTCGATCAGCTGCGACAACACGCACTGGTGTGCGGCCCTGAATATCGACAGCCTCGAGTGCACCCTGAACTTCGCCTCGTGCAACACCTCCTGTGTGGAGCCGGTCAACTTCGCCTTCATCCAGACCAATGGCGTGCCGGCCGGGCCGCCCAGCCCGCAGAAGACGAACCTGGCCACGTTCACTCCGAACAGCCACACCCTGCTGATGAATCCCGGGGACAGGGTCGCGGTGAGCATGAAGAATGCGCGGGTCCCGGGTGGCGGGGGCAGCGCCTTCGAGGTCGTGCTCGCTGACCTGACCACCCACCAAACCGGTTTCATGCAGGCGTCGGCCGCGAACGGCTTCCAGAACACGTCGATCGCGGACTGCTCGGGCACGCCGTTCAACTTCCAGCCGGAATACTCGACCGCGACCAAGGGAAACATCACGCCGTGGGCGGCCCTGCAGACCAACATCAGCACCCAGTTTGAAATCGGCCACTTCGAGCCGTGCACCCAGGTGTCCGACGTCGTGTTCAACGGTGCCGGCGGCCCGGCGGACCCGGTCTACAACAAGTGCACCGGCCCCTACGAGGCCAGCTCGGACACGGGCACCCCGGAACAGGGGGATGCGGCCTGCTTCCCGCTGGGCGACACCCACGGCACCCTCGCCTCGGCCCCGAACGTGGTCAGCGGCTGCATTGACAACGTCTTCCAGAACGGCGACCTGGACTTCGACGGTTCGCCGTACTGGGCGCAGTGGCCGACCGGCCCGAGACCGACCGGCACCTTCCCGGCCAGTTTCGTCCAGTCGACGCCGTTCACCGCCGGCCACCGGTATTCGTCGTTCATGTTCCAGACCGACGTGGCCCTGAGTGAATCCACCTGCACGGCTAAGACGCAGACCGGCTGTGCCGTTCCGCCGCCGAATTCGCCAGGCAACTTCTACCCATACTGGAGCCTGGCCAACCTGGTCGGCGGCGGCTGCGCCATTGAATTCGGCAATGTGTCCGGTCCGGGCGTCAACACCTTTGGCAAGGATGCGCAATACGGCACCAACCTGTTCACGACGCTCGGTTACCCCGAGTTCGAGAGTGCGGTGTATCCGAACACCTGCCGCTACTGAGCCACGCCGCTAGGGTCCCAGCGGACCCGTGCTGGCGCGTTCGATGATCCGGTACGGAAGCGTGACGTCCACGGGCGGGCGCTTCCGTTCCGCCATGCGTGCGGTCAGCAGCCGCAGGGCCTGCTGCGCGATTCCCCGCTTGTCGACGTGGATCGTGGTCAGGGCGGGCACGGTGAACCGGCCGTCGGCGATGTCGTCGAACCCGGCCACCAGCACATCCTCGGGTACGCGCAGCCCGGCGCCGGCCAGCACGCTCAGGGCGCCGATGGCCAGTGAGTCCGTGAAGCAGAACAGCGCCTCGGGGGCCGGGTTGTCGCGCAGGAACTCCCGCAGGGCGTCGGCGCTGCCCTGTGGCGTCCAGTCGTCGCAGACGATCTCCAGCGTGGGATCGTGCGGGAGTCCCAGTTCGGCCAACGCGGCGCGGTAGCCCGCGGCGCGCGCCAGGGCCGTGGCGGAGCGGCGGGTGCCGTTGGCGCCGAGCACGGCGATCCGGCGCCGTCCCGTGCCGGCCAGCGCCATGGTCATGGCCCGGGCGGCGGCCACGCTGTCCACGCCCACGTGGTCCACGATCTGCTGCGACACCTCGCCGAGCAGGACCATGGGCGGCAGGTTCCCGCCCACCCTGATGGCGCTCTCATCCAGGGCCACGGGGTTCAGGATCAGCCCGTCGACCAGATTGGCCCGCGCCCGGGAGACCAGCTCGAATTCGCGNTTGCGGGTCACGGCCGGTCTCCTCGATCTGGATGCCCCAGCCGAGCTCGTGCGCCTCCTCCACCACGTGGTGGGCCAGCTCGGCCGAGTAGGGC
Organism: Specibacter cremeus; assembly: GCF_003946885.1. Classification (GTDB taxonomy): domain Bacteria; phylum Actinomycetota; class Actinomycetes; order Actinomycetales; family Micrococcaceae; genus Specibacter; species Specibacter cremeus. The sequence goes on from NZ_RWKQ01000029.1 coordinate 26,611, forward strand.
GTGCCCAGGTCGGGAAGGGCCAGGCCGATCACGCCCGTGCGCCCGTTGCGCAGCCCGCGGGCCGACAGGTTGGGCACGTAGTCCAGCTCGGCCAGCGCCGCCTCCNACCCGGGTCCGGGTCCGCTCGCTGACGGGCACCAACCCGTTGACCACGTTGGACACCGTTTTCGGGGACACGCCGGCCAGGGCGGCCACGTCCTTGACCGTGGCGCGCATGGCTCTCTCCCTTGCCGTCAATTTGCCTGCGGCGGGCTGGCTGCCGCGCCTGCCTTGATGCTACAAGACGAGCGCGGGCGCCGCCTTGCGATGCAAACTGGGTGTACCTTTCCCACATGGGTGAGACTTCATACTGAGGACGGTTTCGTGCGAACTTCCACGTTGTGGTGTGTTGCTTTGCTTTCCGCGACGGTGCTCATGAGTTGCGCCTCGTGCGGGAGTTCGCCGGCGTCGAGCACGACCCCATCGAGGAGTTCACCAGGGGCCCCCACCCCGGCCTGCGGCACCACGGAAACCTTGGGGTGTGGCATCTACGTGTCCGTCTCGGGCAAGGACGCCAGGATGAATGACCTTCCATGGCTCACCGCCCAACCCCTGAGGATGACGGTCAGCTCGATGAACGGCACCCAGAGCCTGGTCATGACCACGCCATGCAACACACTCAATGTCCCGATCATGCTGACAAACACGCTCATCACCCCTGATGCTGCGGCCATTGTGTCCGGGACCCAAGGGTGCCTCGGATCGAACGGCGATGACGAAGCATGGGTTCACGCGTTCCTGAGCCATCCAATTGCGTATTCACGGGTGAACACGACGTTCACGCTCACCAATGAGGCCGGCACCATCGAATTCACCAGCACCAGCCCGGCCAACTAAAGGTGTCACCGCCGGCCAACGGTTCTTGGGTCGCTCCCCATCCCCGCCCTGGCGGAGGCGGGTGTCAGGCCCCGAAGATCGTCCAGCCCGCCACGTGCGTGCTGCCGGGGTACAGCCGGATGAGGTCCGTGCCGGAGGTGAACGCCTCCGGCGGGCAGGTCATGGGCTCGACGGCCAGTCCGAGTCGGTTCGGCGCGGGCGCCGGTTTGTCGGCCGTGTGGACCTGCAGCCACGGGCAGCCCTCGTCCCAGGCCATCCCGACGGAGGTGCCGGACGGGTCGGTGAGCAGCAGCCGGGCCCGGCCGGCGTCGTCGATGGTGATGTTCGTGAACGCGTGGTCGATTTCCGTGGCCCCGATGACGCGCGGTTCGCGGAAGTCGAAGGCGTGGCCGGCCACGGGGGCCAGCCCGATCGGCAGCAACCGGTCACCGGTCACCTCGAGGAACGACTCGGCCGGCAGCTCCAGCGTCCACTCATCCAGCGGCGCCGGGCCGGCCACCAGGTACGGGTGCGGGCACACGCCGTACGGGGCGGCCGCGTCCCCCACGTTCGTGGCGGCCACGGCGCACGTCAAACCATCCGCGTCGAGGTCGAACGTGGCGTGCAGCTCCAACGCAAAGGGATAGCCGGGCGTCGGGGCGATGGCACAGCGCAAGGCGAGCCTGTCGTCGTCGTGCTCCACCATCTCCCACAGGCGGTCGTAGACCAGCCCGTGCAGCGCCGTGTTGCGGTCCTTCTCGTTGACCGGCAGGTGCCGCACCGTGCCGTCCCAGCGGTACGCGCCGTCGGCGATTCGGTTCGGCCACGGGGCCGCGACGATGCCGCGGAAGTCCGGGATGGGCGCGGCCGCCTCGAACGGGACCACCAGGTCGCGGCCGCGGAACCGCAGCCGGCACAGGGCCGCGCCGCGCTCCACGACCCGCGCCTCGTAGTCGCCGGCGGCGATCACATGCACGGCGCCGTTCGCATTCATACCGGTCACAGTCCCCCGGCCAGCCTGTAGTACGCCGCGTTCCACCGGATCTCCTTCTTGAACTGCCCGATCGTGGTGCCCTCGCCGATGGTCAACAGTTCGGTCTGCGCCATCTCGGCGAAGTCCTCGAACGCCTCCACCCCGACGGCCGTGGACAACACGGTGTGGTGCGCGGCGCCGGCCGTCAGCCAGGCGGCCGCGGACGTGGCGAAGTCGGGCTTGGGGCTCCACAGCGCGCGTGCCACCGGCAGGTTGGGCAACGGGGCATCGAGCTCGACGACGTCGACGGCGTTCGCGACGAGGCGGAACCGGTCGCGCATGTCGGACAGGGCGACGACGACGCCGGCGCCCGGGTCCGTGTCGAACACGAGCCGGACCGGGTCCTCCCGGCCGCCGATGCCCAGCGGATGGATCTCCAGCCGGGGCTTCGAGATGGTCAGCGACGGGCAGACCTCCAGCATGTGCGCGCCGAGGATCTTCTCCGCACCCGGCACCAGGTGGTACGTGTAGTCCTCCATGAGCGACGCGCCGCCGGGCAGCCCGGCACCCATGACCTTCGCGGCACGCACCAGGATGGCCGTCTTCCAGTCGCCCTCAGCGCCAAAACCGTAGCCGTCGGCCATGAGCCGCTGGACGGCCAGGCCGGGCAGCTGGCGCAGCGCGCCCAGATCCTCGAAGGACGTGGTGAACGCGGCCGATCCGTTGGCCTCCAGGAAGGAACGCAGGCCCAGCTCGATCCGGGCGCCGTAGCGCAGCGAGTCGTGCCGGGGCGCGCCCGGCCGCAGCTCCGGGGCCACGTCGTACAGGTCCAGGTACTCGGCGACCAGTGCGTCGACGTCCGCCTCGGCGGCCGCGTGCACGGCGTCGGCCAGCTCGTTGACGCTCCACGTGTTCACGGACACGCCCAGGCGCAGCTCGGCCTCGGTCTTGTCTCCCTCGGTGACGGCCACATTGCGCATGTTGTCGCCAAAGCGGGTCAGCTTCAGCCCACGCACGGCCGCCCAGCCGGCCGCAGCACGCTGCCAAATGCCCACCTGGCGGCGGACCTCCGGGTTGGACACATGCCCCACCACGGTCTTGCGCGGCACGCCGAGGCGGGCCTGGATGTAGCCGAACTCGCGGTCGCCGTGCGCCGCCTGGTTCAGGTTCATGAAGTCGAAGTCGATGTCCTCCCACGGCAACTCCACGTTGGCCTGGGTGTGCAGGTGCAGCAGCGGCTTGCGCAGCGCGTCCAGACCCTGGATCCACATCTTGGCCGGGGAGAACGTGTGCATCCAGGCGGTCACGCCGATCACGTGGTCGGCCGCGTTGGCCTCCAGCGCGGTGCGGCGGATGGCGTCGGCGTCGGTCAGGACCGGTTTCCACACCAGCTTCACGGGCGCGTCGGCGTTCAGCGCGTCAGCGATCTCCCGCGACTGGGCGGCCACCTGCTTGAGGACGTCCTCGCCGTACAAGTGCTGGCTGCCGGTCAGGAACCACACCTCGTAGCGGTCCAGGGAGACGGAGTTTGCTGTGCTCATGTATGTGCTTCCTTCGGAATGCTTCAGCGGGCCGGCTGCCCGTAGACGTTTTGGTAGCGGGCGTGCAGCGAGTCGACCACGGCGCCGTCGAGGGGCGCCGGCTCGCCGAGCTGGCGGGCCACGTGGACGGTCTTGGCCACCTCCTCGCACAGGACGGCGGCCTTCACGGCGGCGCGCGCGTCCGGCCCGATCGTGAACGGGCCGTGGTTCTTCATCAGCACGGCCGGCGAAGGGCACGCCCGCAGCGTCTCCACGATGCCGCGGCCGATCGAGTCGTCGCCGATCAGCGCGAACGGCCCCACCGGGATGTCGCCGCCGAACTCGTCGCCCATCATGGTCAGCACGCACGGGATGGGCTCCCCGCGCGCCGCCCACGCGGTCGCATAGGTCGAGTGCGTGTGCACCACCCCGCCCACCTCCGGCATATGCCGGTAGACGTATGCGTGCGCGGCGGTGTCCGACGACGGCGCCAGCGCCGGGTTGCCCCAGTCGCCGGCGGCGGGGGTGCCGTGCAGGTCGGTGACGACCATGGCGTCGGGGGTGAGGTCGTCGTAGGAGACGCCGGAGGGCTTGATGACCATCAGGTCTGCGCCGGGCACCCGGGCGGAGACGTTGCCGGCCGTCCAGACGACCAGGCCGTTGCGCGTCAGTTCGGCATGCAGCGCGCACACCTCGGCGCGGAGGGCCGCGATTGATGCTCTGAGGTCGCTCATGCCGGCACCACGGCCATCCGGGCATCCCCGGCATCGCGGGCCGCCCGCGCGATGCCTTTGAGCCGGTGCATGAGCTCGTTGGCGCCGCGGCCGAAGTAGTCGTGCAGCGCCGTGTACTCGGCGAATAGGGCGTCGTAGGCGGCCACGTTCTCCGGAACCGGCTCATACACGTCGGCCGGGTCGGCGCCCATGGCGTCGGAGGCGGCCCGCACGTCCGGGTACGCGCCGGCCGCGACGGCCGCGTGGATGGCCGAGCCGAGGGCCGGCGCCTGGGTGGAGCCGATGGTGCGCACGGGCAGCCCGATCACATCGGCGTAGATCTGCATGAGCAGCCGGTTCCGCGGCAGCCCGCCGGCCGCGACGAATTCCGTCACCGGAACACCCGAGGCGTTGAACGCCTCGACGATGGTGCGCGTGCCGAACGCCGTGGCCTCCAGCAGCGCCCGGTACGTGTCCTCGGGCCGGGTGGCCAACGTCTGGCCCACCACCACGCCGGAGAGTTCGTGGTCCACCAGCACGGACCGGTTGCCGCTGTGCCAGTCCAGCGCCACGAGCCCGTGCGCGCCGATCGGCTGTGCGGCGGCCAGCTCGGTCAGGTGCTCGTGCACGCCCAGCCCGCGCGCGGCGGCCGCGTCGTGGTAATGCGGCGGGACTGAGGTGTTGGCGAACCAGCCGAAGATGTCGCCCACCCCGGACTGTCCGGCCTCGTAGCCCCACAGGCCGTCCAGGATGCCGCCGTCGACGGCGCCGCACATGCCGGGCACCTCGCGCAGTTCGCGGCCGTTCATGACGTGGCAGGTCGAGGTGCCCATGATGGCCGTCAACTGGCCGGGAGCGACGGACCGGGCGGCCGGGGCGGTCACGTGCGCGTCGACGTTGCCGACGGCGACGGCGATGCCCGCCGGCAGCCCGGTCCAGGCCGCCGCCTCCGCGGTGAGCGTGCCGGCGGCCTCGCCCAGCCGGCCGATCCGGTGCTCCACCTTGTCCGTGACGAAGTCGGCGAACGCCGGGTTCAGCGCGGTCAGGAAGTTGCGCGACGGATACGCCCCGTCCTGGTAGATGCCCTTGTAACCGGCCGTGCAGGCGTTGCGCACGTAGCGCCCGGTCAACTGCCACACGATCCAGTCCGCCGCCTCCACCCAGTGCTCCATGGCGGCGTACGTCGCGGGGTCCTCCTCGAGCAGCTGCAGGCCCTTGGCGAACTCCCATTCGGCGGAGATGAGCCCGCCGTAGCGCGGCAGCCACGCCTCGCCGCGGGCCGCGGCCACCGCGTTGATCCGGTCGGCCTGCGGCTGCGCGGCGTGGTGGCGCCACAGCTTCACGTACGCGTGCGGGTGGTCGGCGTAACCGGGGACCTCGTTCAGCGGCGTGCCGTCGGCCAGCGTGGGCACCATGGTGCAGGCCGTGAAGTCGGTGCCGAGGCCGATGACGTCGGCCGGATCGATCCCGGCGTCGCCCACGGCGGCCGGCACGGCGTGGCGCAGCACGTCGCGGTAGTCGCCGGGCACCTGCAGCGCCCAGTCGACGCCCAGCGGCACCCGCCGCCCGCCGGTTGCGGCGGGCGGCAGCTCCTCGGTGAGGACGCCGTGCGGGTAGTCGTACACGCCCGTGCCCAGTTCGGCGCCGTCGCCGACGCGCACGACGACGGCGCGCCCCGACAGCGTGCCGAAGTCGACGCCGATCACGTACTTGGCGCCGGCCTCCGGCGCTTCGGCGGCCCCGGTCGGGGGCGGGAATTCTGTCATGGTGACCTCTCAACCAGGGGTGAAGATGTGATTGGGCTCAATTGTTAGCGCTAACAACGTGCGCTGTCAAGGATAGTGCGCTGTCAAGGCCTGCCCAGGGTCTTCCCGGGCCTCCGGTTCAGCGGGCCAGTGCGACGGCGGACCAGGACACGGGCGGCAGCGTCACCGTGAGCATGCCGCCGGCCAGCACCGCCTCCTCGAGCGTCTTGAGCCCCACGCGCTCCTGGTCGTCCAGCGTGTTCTTGGCGTACACGTCATCGTCGTGCAGCGTCACGGCCTCCGTGATGGCCGTGGCCGCCAGCGAGCGCACGTCGATGCTCACCTCGATCGGCTCGGTGCGGCCGCGGTTGACCAGGAAAACCGCGGCAGCGCCGTCGTCGACCGTCACCACCGAGTCCACCAGCGGGGCGTCCCCGTGCACGGCCGTGCGGTACGTGCCGGCATCGATGCGCGGGCGCAACACCTCGCCGCCGGCAAGCCGGGACATGACGGAGAAGGGGAAGAATGTGGTCTGGCGCCAAGCCGCGCCGCCGGGCTCGGTCATGATCGGGGCGATCACGTTGACCAACTGGGCGAGCGACGCCGAGGCCACCCGGTCGTGATTCTGCAGCAGCGTGATGAGCAGGTTGCCCAGGACGACGGCGTCGGCCACCGAGTACACGTCCTCCAGCTGGCGCGGGGCCACCCGCCACCCGTCGTTGACCTCGTCGGACGCGCGGTGCTCGTCGAGGTACCAGATGTTCCACTCGTCGAAGGAGAGCTTGATCTTCTTGCTGCTGCGCAGCTTGTTGCCCACGTGATCGGCCGTGGCGGCGACCGTGTCGATGAAGTACTTCATGTCCAGCGAGGACGCCAGGTAGGAGCCCAGGTCGCCGTCGCGTTCCTGGTAGTAGGCGTGGCAGGAGATGTAGTCGACGTGCTCGTAGCTGTGTTCAAGCACGGTGCGTTCCCAGTCGCCGAACGTCGGCATGGCCGATCCGGAGGACCCGCACACCACCAGTTCCAGGTCCTTGTCGGCGGCCTTCATGGCCTGCGCGGTCCGGGCGGCGAGCTTGCCGTAGTCGTCGGCGCTCATGTAGCCGGTCTGCCACGGGCCGTCCATCTCGTTGCCCAGGCACCACATGCGCACATTGTGCGGCTCCTCGGTGCCGTTCTTGATGCGCGCGTCGCTCAGCGTGGTGCCACCGGGATGGTTCGCGTAGTCGAGCAGGTCCACGACCGCCTCGATGCCGCGCGTGCCCAGGTTGACGGCGAGCATGAGCTCCGAGCCGGTCAGCTTCAGCCAGCGGGAGAACTCGTCCAGCCCCACCTGGTTCGTCTCGATGGAGTGCCAGGCCAGGTCGCGGCGGACGGGCCGGTTCTCGCGCGGGCCGACGCTGTCCTCCCACCGGAATCCCGAAACGAAGTTGCCGCCCGGGTAGCGAATGGTCGTGGAGCCGAGCTCCTTGACGAGTTCGACGACGTCCAGGCGGAAGCCGTCCTCGTTGGCGGTCGCATGCGTGGGTTCGTGGATGCCGTCATACACGCAGCGACCGAGATGCTCGACGAAGGACCCGAAGATCCGCCGGTTGACGGGGGCGACGACGGCGCTGCGGTCGACGACGATGGTTGCCTTGGTGACGGTGCTGTTCATGATGTGTTTCCTTTGTCTCGAGTACACGTTCTACAACGTTGTAATGCTAATGAGGCCGCGGCCGGGTGTCGATGCCCGCCAGCGAAGGCGTGGACCGTTCAGCCCCCTGCAAGGCCCGCCGTCGTCCCGCGCACCACCAGTTCGGGCCGGACGACGACGGTGGCGCCCCGGCTGCCCTCGGCCAGTTCCGCCAACAGCACCTCGATGCAGCGCCGGCCCAGCGCCTCGAAGCCCTGCCGCACCGTGGTCAGCGGCGGTTGGTAGTAGCCGGACTCGGGCACGTCGTCGAAGCCGGCCACCGAGATGTCCGCCGGAACGCGCCGGCCGCTCTCGGCAAAGGCGCGCAGCAGGCCGAGGGCCATCTGGTCGTTCGCCGCGAAGACGGCCGTCACGTCCGTGTTGGCGGCCAGTTCCAGTCCGGCCCGGTATCCGCCGCCGGCGCTCCAGTCCCCCTCCACGAGCGGCCCGTCGGACAGTCCGGCGTCGGCCAGCGCGCCGCGCCACCCCTCGATGCGGGCCTTGGCGTCGATCCAGTCCCGCGGGCCCGACACGTGCCCGATGGTCCGGTGGCCCAGCCCGATCAGGTGGGCCACGACCTGCCGGGCACCGGATTCCTGGTCCACCCTGACGCCGCTGAGCCCGGTGGCCCCGGCCGCGCCGATCACCACGACCGGCACGTCCAGGGACAGCTCGCGAAGGGTCTCGAAGATCACGTCATGGGGCACCTGGACGACTATGCCGTCCACGCTCTGGTCCGTGAACCGCCGCAGCGCCTCCTGGATGGTTCGGGCCGAGACGTCGCGGATGCCGGCGATGCTGACGAAGTAGCCCGCCTCCCGGGCCGCCTCCTGGACGGCCAGGAGCGTGCTGGAGGGTCCGTATTCGCTCATCTCGCTGGCCAGCACGCCGATGGTCTGCGACCGGCGCGTCACGAGCGAGCGGGCCGCCGTGTTGCGCCGGTAGCCGAGCTCGGCAATGGCCCGTTCAACCTTCTCCCGGGTCCGGTCGCTGACGTTCGGGTTGTGGTTGAGCACCCGGGACACGGTCTGGTGCGACACCCCGGCGACTCGCGCCACGTCCTCCATCACGGGGGCCCGGTGCTGCCCTTCGGATGCTGCCGCCATGCCTGCTCCTGTCCCATCGACAACTTGTTCGCGCTAACATAGCATTATTCCACACCCCCCGCACGTCCGGCCATCGAAAGGCATCATGAAGAACTGGGCAGGAAACCTGGGCTACCGGGCCGCACGCACGGAACACCCGTCCACCGTCGCCGAATTGCAGGCGCTCATCGGTGCGGCCTCGTCGGTCAAGGCGCTCGGCTCGCGGCATTGCTTCAACACCATCGCCGACACGGCCGGCACCCACGTGGTCCTGGACAAGCTGGCCGATGAACCGGAAATCAAGGCGGCCGCCGGTACGGTCCGGGTGGCCGGCGGCCTCAGCTACGGCGTCGTCGGCGCGTACCTGCAGGAGCGCGGCTACGCGTTGGCCAACCTGGCCTCGCTGCCGCACATCTCCGTGGCCGGGGCCGTGCAGACGGGCACGCACGGATCCGGCGTCGGCAACGCGTCGCTGGCCGCGGCCGTGCGCGCCGTCGAGCTCGTGCGCGCGTCGGGCGAGGCGGTCCGGCTCACCGCGGACGACGGCGGGGAGTTCCGGGCCGCCGTCGTCGGCCTCGGCGCGCTGGGCGTGATCACGCACCTGGACCTGGCGATCGAACCCACGTATGCGGTGCGCCAGCAGGTGTATGTGCGCTTGCCGTGGGAGCGCGTACTGGCCGATTTCGACGCCGTGGCCTCGGACGGTTACAGCGTCAGCCTGTTCACCGACTACACCGGCGACGCGGTCGCGCAGGTCTGGCGCAAGGTGCGCGACGACACCCCGGGCGCCGAACGGCGCGCCGACTTCCACGGCGCCCCGGCGGCGACGGCGGCGATGCATCCGCTGCCGGGCATGTCGGCGGACAACTGCACCGCGCAGTTGGACGTTCCCGGCCCGTGGCTGGACCGGCTGCCGCACTTCCGGCTCGAGTTCACGCCCAGCAACGGGGCGGAACTGCAGACCGAATACCTGCTGCCGCGCGGGCATGCGGCGGCAGCGCTGCGCGAACTGCGGGCTCTGGCCCCCGTGCTGGCCCCGAAGCTGCTCGTCTCCGAGGTCCGCACGGTCGCCGCGGACGACTTCTGGTTGAGCCCTTCGTTCGGGCGCGACAGCGTGGCCTTGCACCTGACGTGGAAGCCTTTGCAACCCCAGGTGGAGGCCGTGCTGCCGCTCATCGAGGAGCGGCTGGCGGCATTCGGGGCCCGGCCGCACTGGGGCAAGCTGTTCGCCGCGGACGCTGCCGCGCTGCGCCCGCTGTACCCGGGTTTCGACGACTTCCGCGACCTGGCCGCGAAGCACGACCCGACCGGAAAGTTCCGCAACCCGTTCCTGGACCGCGTCTTGTACGGCGCTTAGTCGCCGGCGATCCGCCCGTCCTGCGCGTCGTCGTACCGGTCGCGGGCCCGCAGCATGGCGGCCACGTTGTGCTCGGCCCAGTGCCGCAGCGTCGCCAGCGGTTCCAGCAAGGTGGCACCCAGGTCCGTCAACTCGTAGTCCACGCGCGGCGGCACCTGCGCGTGGATCGTGCGCCGGAGAAGCCCGTCGCGTTCCAGTGTGCGCAGCGTCTGTGTGAGCACCTTCGGCGTGACGACGCCGACCATGCCCTTCAGTTCGGAGAAGCGTCGCGGCCCGTCCTCGAGCACGGCGATGATGAGCGCGGCCCACTTGTCGCCGACGCGCGCCAGCACGACGCGCGACGGACAGTTGGGGTCCAGCACGTTGCCGACCATGTCCGCGGCCTTGGTATCCATGAGATAACTCGGTTTCGTTGAAGCTATCAGTATCCAATACATACTATTGGGTCATCAGCGCACCACCTACCCCAGGAGTTCCCATGAAGATTGCAGTCATCGGCGCCACCGGCATGATCGGATCCCGCATCGTCGCCGAGGCCGCCGCCCGCGGCCACGAAGTGACCGCGGCGTCCCGCTCCGGCAAGCCCGTCGAGGGCGTGCCGGCCGCCACGGCGCTCTCCGCCGACCTGGCCGACGGCGCGGCCGTTGCGAAAATGGCGGCAGCGAGCGACGTCGTCGTGCTCGCCGCGGGGCCGAGCCGCACCGGCGGCGACCACGGCCAGTGGCTCGCCGCGCTCGAGACGGCGCTGGCGAATGTGGGCGATGCCCGCGTGGTCGTGGTCGGCGGCGCCGGAGCGCTGCTGGTCAACGGCTCCCGGCTCGTCGACCTGCCCGGTTTCCCCGATGTGTACAAGCCCGAAGCCGTGACCATGGCGGCCGCGTACGACCTGGTGGCTGCGCTGCCGGAGTCGGTCAACTGGACCATGCAGGCGCCGGCGCCGGAAATCGGCCCGGGTGAGCGCACGGGCACCTACGTCACGGCCCTGGACGCGCCCGCTGGGGACCACATCTCGGCCGAGGACTTCGCGGTCGCGGTGCTCGACGAAATCGAGAAGCCCAGGTACGTGCGCGCCCGCTACGGCGTGGCTAACTGATCCCCATCCCGGCCCAGCTTGGGCGCGGGCAGCCCGAACGTGTGCCGCAGCGCCGACCTGGCCGCCAGCCACCCGCACATGCCGTGCACGGCGGGCCCGGGCGGCGTCGCGGCCGAGCCCAGGTACAGTCCGGGCGCGGGCGTGCGCCACGGGTCCGCCGCCACGACCGGGCGCCTGAGCAGCTGCGCGATGGTCACCGCCCCGGTGGAAATGTCCCCGCCGATGTAGTTCGCGTTGTAGCCGGGCAGCTGCGCGGCGGTGACCGTGCGGGAGGCGAGCACCAGGTCGCGGAAGCCGGGTGCGAACCGCTCGATCTGGGCCGTGATAGCCCCGGCCCGGTCCCCCGAGGACCCGGCCGGCACGTGCGTATACGCCCACAGGGTGTGCTGGCCGGCCGGTGCCCGGGTCGGGTCGAGCACGCCGGGTTGGGACACCAGCACGTAGGGGTCCGCCGGGATCCCGCCGGCGAGGACCCGGTTTTCCGCGCGGGCGATGGCCGCCCTCGTGCCGCCCAGGTGCAGCGTCGGGGCACCGGCCAGGTCCGCGTTGGTCCATGGCACCGGTCCCGACAGCGCGTAGTCCACCTTGCACACGCCCGCGCCATATTTGAAGGATTCCATCGAGCGTATATACCGCTGCGGCAATTCGTCGGCGGCCATGGAGACGAGTGCGCGCGGCGTCACGTCGAGGACGACGGCGGCCGCCCCGGTTTCGGCGCGCAGCTCGCGGACGCTGGTGACGGTGCGGCCCAGCGTGATCCGCCCGCCGTGGGCCGTGAAGTCGGCGGCCAGCGCATCCGCAATGGCCTGCGATCCGCCAATGGGCACCGGCCAGCCGGCCGCGTGCGCCAGTGTTCCCAGCAGCAGCCCGGCACCCGCGGTGCCCAGCCCGGGCAAGCGGCCGATCGCATGGGCGGCCACGCCGGCCAGCATGGCCGGCGCCGTGTCCTGGCGGAACCGCAGGTTCCACCCGGCCGTGCCCTGTTCCAGCGTCCGCAGGCCCAGCAGGACCGCGGCCAGCGGATCCCGCGGCAGGCGGACCAGTCCGTGCTGGGTGAAGTCGATGACGCCGTCCAGCCGCCGCAGCAGGGGGCGCAGCAGGGCCCCGTACGCGCGACCGTCGGGCCCGAGCTCATCGACGGTCCGGTCCAGGTCCCGCCACGCGATGCCGGCCCGGCCGCCGTCGAGCGGGTGGCCGTAGGAGATCGCCGGCACGGCCAGCTCGATCCGGCGATCCAGCTCGAACGCCCGGAAAAAGGGTGAGGCCAACGCCATCGGGTGCACGGCCGAGCAGATGTCGTGCCGGAAGCCCGGCAGCGTGGCCTCCCCGGTGCGGGTCCCGCCCCCGACGGTGTCCTTGGCCTCGAAAAGCCGCACGTCCAGCCCGGCCCGGGCCAGCGTGACGGCGGCGGCCAGGCCGTTGGGGCCGGCCCCGACGACGACGGCGTCAGCCACCGTCCCCCACCGCCGGGGCTGCGGCGTGGCGGCGCCATGCCACGGCGTCGGGCGCGTGCTCCAACACGCCGCCCAGCGGGTCGTCCACGCCGAGCCGGCGCACGACGTCCTGGCCCGGGTCCAGGATTCCACGGATCACGAGGGCCATGAGCGTGATCGTGGCGGCCCCGTCGACCACGGCGGCGAGCACGAAGTATGGCATGTCGATCGCGTGCTGGTCGCTGAGGTTGCCCAGCACCTTGGCCTGGAACAACATCAGCGCCACGAAGTGCGCCACCACTGCGGCCTGCCACAGCAGCGCCGCCCGCCAGCGCGGGTAGGCGAGCGCCAGCAGCGGCAGCAGCCAGATCGCCTGCCACGGGGCCGCCTGCTTTCCGACGACCGTCAGCCCGGCGACGGCCAGGAACGCCAGCTGTGCCACGCGCGGGCGGCGCGGCGCCGCCCGCGCCACGAACGCGACGCCAAGCAGGACCACGGCCACCAGCACCAGCTCCAGCACGTTGGTGGTCACCGGGTCGAGCCGCTGGAATCCGAGCCGCCCCGCCAGCAGGTTGTAGCCGCCGTACAGCGACGAGTCGCTGGGCGGGCGCGTGAGGAATCCGGTGACATAGGCCCCCCACGCGGCCGGGTTCACGAGCAGCACCGGGGCAACGACCAGGCAGGCCGTGACGAGCCCGGTGACGACGGTCTCCAGCACCGCCATGACCTGCCCGGCCCGGATCGACAGCAGGAACAACACGAACAGGACCAGCAGCGCATAGGGGGCCGCCGTGATGGCGAGTCCGATGGCCGCCCCGGCCCACCAGGTACGACGGCGGGCGAACAGGTAGGTGCCGACGCCCACCAACGCGGCCGCCCAGAAGTCCCAACTGACATACGCGGTCAGGATGAGCACGGGGCTGGCGGCGACGATGGCGGCGTCCCATGGCCGCCGGCGGGCACTGCGCGCCGTCACCACGACCGTGACGAGCCAGGCGATGCCGATCAGGACCGCATTCACGTCGAAAAAGGCGAGCTGGCGGGCCGCGCCGGTGCCGGCCCAGCCGGTCAACCAGGCCGTGACCCCGGCAATCATGCCGGCCAGGGGCGGTTGGTCGAAGGTGACGCCCGGGGTGAAGAACGGGAACGCGTGCGCCAGGTTCGCCTCGACGAACGTGTTCGGCAGCTGCGACCAGCACACCGTGGAGTACTGGTCGGGCGTCGTCCACCCGGACTTGCGGCAGTGGTACTTGAAAATGACGGCGACGAGCGCGGAGACCAGCGTCATGAGGACCAGGACCCGTTCGACCGTGAAGAATCCGGGTGCCACCAGGCCGGGGGCGCTGCGCCGGCCGAGGGGTCCGCCGGCCACCTCGGTCAGGGCGCCGAGCAGGGGGTCGTTGCGTGTGGGCACGGCGATGCGGTGGCGCCGGGCGTGCCCTGGATGCTCTGGCTCCTGCATGGATTTGAGCTTACCGGCTGCCGCGGGGGCTTAAACGAAACAGCCCGCACCGGGCGGTGCGGGCTGTTTGCACAGCATGTGGGGAACGTGTCATGGCCATTTCCTCCATCCTTTCGACGGCAGGATGGCCTACCGCATGTTCAACAGGTTCGTGGCGGCCATCGTGCGGATGTGCTGCTCGCGCAGCTCATCGAACTTCTGCTGGTTCACGGGAGCAAAGAAGACACGCTTGAGCGATGAAAGGGACAGTTTGTCCTTCATGGGTCACCTCCTTTCAAACATAATTGGGCAGACAAAGGCTTATGGCACAGATCATTCTTGGGCACGATCAATTCGGGAACAGCAATGTTGGGCGCAGTAAACAAAGCCCTTGTGCGGGAGCGAAAAGGACTTCATTCGGGCACAAAAGGGCGCGGAATGTTTTGTGCCACTGGACACCAGGATGAACTGGTGGTTGATCACACTTGGACGCCGGCGGCGTCACGTGCGGGATGCTGTCCCGTGCCGGCCCTTGCCTGGGCGACTACCGGGCGGCGGCTGCCTCGTGGAGGCTATGCGGCCATGGTGGCGTGCCAGGCAAAGGCCAGGTGGGATCCGACAACTCCGGACTTGATTTGAATATTCATCATGGCCTCCCCTCATCTTGCACGCGGTAACATACACACGGCGTATCTTGCACACCGTCATCCACGCGGTTCGCGGTGGACTGCTAACAACCTACAACACAAATTCCGCGAAGGCCAGTCGGCGGCGCAATATTGTTGAAATATTCCTGGAATGGCACGGCAGCCGCCCGGCCGGAGTGATGTCCGCGGCTCGCATGGCACGGAACCGGCGCGGCGTTTGGCAAGATTGTTACACGCCCGCAGCCGCGCCGGGGGCGAACTTGTGGTTGGCGTCATAGTAGATTTGCACGACAAGGTACCGGTCGGTAACAAATCCGGCCACACCGAGCGATTGACCAGTCTGTCCGGGCGGCATCCATCCCTTGCCGGGCCCGGGTGGGGGAGCAAAGAGGACATGCCAATGCACAGAGCGTTGCAGCCAACGCCGCACACCCGACGATGGAGGCGGGTCGCATGATCGGCTTCATCATCAAGCGGTTCATCAACTATGCGATCCTGTCCGCCATCGCCACGCTGAGCGCCTACGTGCTGGCCAGCATGATCCTGAATCCGGCCGCCCGGTACTACGGCCGGAACCCGCGGCCGTCGGACCAGACGGTCAACGCGATCCTGGACGGCCTGGGCGTCAATCCGAACACGCCCGTCATCGAGCGGCTGTGGTCCTGGTTGGTCAACCTGGTCACGCGCGGCTCCCTGGGCGACACGATCCACAACACCTCGGTCCTCAGCGAGATGGCCGCCCGGGCCGGGACGAGCCTTCGCCTGCTGATCCTCGGGACGGTCATCGCCGCCGTCGTCGGCGTGATTCTGGGCGTCTGGGGCGCGGTGCGGCAGTACAGGGCCAGCGACCAGATCATCTCCTACGCGTCGTTCACCATCCTGGCCATGCCGTCGTTCGTCATCGGCATCCTGCTCATGATCCTCGCGACGGGGCTGAACAACGTGCTCGGCATCCAGTTGATCAGCTTCACCGGGGAGTACACGCCGGGGCTCGACGGCGGCTGGTGGGCCCAGGTCGCCGACCGCGCCGGGCACCTGGTGCTGCCGACCATTGCCCTGGCGCTGGTGGGCGCCGCAGGCTATTCGCGCTACCAGCGCAGCGCCATGCTCGACGTCCTGTCCGCCGACTACATCCGCACGGCCCGGTCCAAGGGTCGCACCCGCGGCTCGGCGCTGGTCCGCCACGGCGTCCGCGTGGCCCTGATCCCCATGTCAACCTACTTCGCGTACTCGTTCGCCACGATCCTGGCCGGCGCCGCCGTCATCGAACTCGTGTTCAGTTGGCACGGCATGGGCGAGTTCCTGTTCCAGGCCATCCAGCAAAGCGACATCAACGCCTTCACCGGCGCCATCCTGTTCAATGCCGTCCTGGTCCTCATCGCCGGCACGCTGTCGGACATCGTCTATGCCGCCCTCGACCCGAGAGTGCGGGTGTAAGCCATGGAAGTACTCAACGAGCTGCCCATCTCCGAACCCATCGAGGAGCCCGTGGCGGCGCGGCCGGGCAAGAAGCCCGTCTCCCGCTCCCGCATGGTGCTCAACCGATTGCGGCGCATGCCCCGGTTCTGGGTCGGCCTCGTCGGCTTGGGGCTGGTCATCCTGTGGGCCATCTTCGGCCTCATCCCCAACGCCTGGAATTTCACCGACCTCGACGTGTACAACATGGGCTCCAGCCCGTCGGCCACGCACTGGTTCGGGACCAGCGACATCGGCGAGGACATCTACGCCCAGACCATCGTCGGACTGCGCAAGTCGCTGATCATCGGCCTGCTGGCCGGACCGCTGGCGTCCCTCATCGCCGGCATCATCGGCGCGTTCGCCGGCTACCTGGGCGGCGCGTGGGACAAGACGATCATCTGGTTCATCGACCTGCTGCTGGTGTTGCCGAGCCTGTTCCTGTTCGTGCTGCTGAGCCCCATCTTCAAGTCCCTGTCGTGGGTGGCGCTGATCTTCCTGCTGGCCGCGTTCGGCTGGATGATCATGGCCCGCGTCATCCGGGCCCAGACCATGTCGCTGCGCGAACGCGACTTCATCAAGGCGGCCCGCTTCATGGGCGTGGGCACCTGGACCATCATCAGCCGGCACATCCTGCCCAACGTGTCCTCGCTTCTCATCATCGACGCCACGCTCGGCGTCGGCGCCGCGATCCTGGCCGAGACGACGCTGAGCTTCTTCGGCTTCGGCATCCAGGCCCCCGACGTCTCGCTCGGCACGCTGCTGTCCGCCGGCCAGGGAGCCGCCGTGACACGGCCGTGGCTGTTCGTTTTCCCCGCCGCCATCCTGGTCTGGACCGTCTTGTCCGCCAGCTTGGTCGGCGACGCACTGCGCGACGCCGTCGATCCGACCTCGGGAGTCAACCGTGACTGACAACAACAACCATCTACTGGAGGTCCGCGACCTTACGGTCACATTCCCGCAGCCCTCCGGCGCCGTCACGGCCGTGCGCGGCGTCAACTACCACGTCGACAAGGGCGAATTCCTCGGCATCGTCGGCGAATCCGGGTCCGGCAAGTCCGTGTCCTCGCTGGCCGTCATGGGCCTGCTGCCGTCCTCGGCGCAGATCACCGGCGACATCCTGTTCGAGGGCACGTCCCTGCTGGGGCGCAGTGACGCCGAGCTGTCGCGGCTCCGTGGCGAGGGCATCTCGATCATCTTCCAGGACCCGTTGTCCGCGTTGACCCCCGTCTACACGGTGGGCGCGCAGATCTCCGAGGCGCTGCTGCTGCACGATCCGAAACTGTCCAGGCAGGCCGCCGCCGCCCGGGCCGTGGAACTGCTGAGAATCGTCGGTATCCCCCACCCCGAGCGCCGCGCCCAGGCGTTCCCGCACGAGTTCTCCGGCGGCATGCGCCAGCGCGCCATGATCGCCATCGCCATCGCCAACAACCCGCGGCTGATCATCGCCGACGAGCCGACGACGGCGCTGGACGTGACCATCCAGGCGCAGATCCTGGAGGTCCTGCAAAGGGCCAAGGACATCACGGGCGCCGCCGTCGTCCTCATCACCCACGATCTGGGCGTCGTGGCCGGCAACGCGGACCGCATCGCCGTCATGTACGCCGGGCGCATCGTGGAGACCGGTACCGTGGACCAGGTGTTCCACGAGCCGACCATGCCGTACACGATCGGGCTGCTGCGCTCCATGCCGAACCTGGCCACGGCCGGGCACACCCGGCTGGTGCCGCTGGAGGGGCGCCCGCCGTCGCTCGGCAACCTGGCGCCGGGGTGCCCGTTCGCGCCGCGCTGCCCCATCGCCGTCGATGCGTGCCGCGGCACGGAACCGCCACTGGCGGCCCTCAACGACCCCCAAGGCAAGGATGCCCGGCACAGCGCCGCCTGCCTGCGCATGGACGAGATCGCCGGCGGCCAGCTCCAGCGTGCGGAACTGTTCCCGCGCCCGGAGCGCGTCGCCGAGGCCGAGCGGGCCGACCTGACGCCGGAGACCGTCCTGAGCGTGGACGGGCTGGTCCGGCACTTCCCACTCATGAAGGGCGCCGTGTTCAAGCGCCAGGTCGGCACGGTCAAGGCGGTCGACGGCGTCAGCCTCGCTATCCGCTCGGGGCAGACCCTCGGCCTGGTGGGCGAGTCCGGCTGCGGCAAGACGACCACCATCATGGAGATCCTGGAACTGGCGAAACCGCAGGCCGGCCGGATCACGGTGGACGGCCGGGACGTGGCCGGCATGAGCGCCAAGGAGCGGCGTGCCCTGCGCCGCGACATCCAGGTGGTATTCCAGGACCCCATGGCGTCCCTCGACCCGCGGCTTCCCATCCAGGACATCATCGCCGAACCGTTGACGGTCCACGGCGTGCCGGCCGGGGCGCGCCGGGCCAAGGTCGCCGAGGTGCTGGACCTGGTCGGCTTGGATCCGGCCATGGGCGCCCGGTACCCGCACGAGTTCTCCGGCGGCCAGCGCCAGCGCGTGGGAATTGCCCGCGCCCTCGTGACGGACCCGAAGATCATCGTGCTGGACGAGCCGGTCTCCGCGCTGGACGTGTCCATCCAGGCGGGTGTGATCAACCTGCTCGAGGACCTGCAGGAACGGCTCGGGTTGTCCTACCTGTTCGTGGCGCACGACCTGGCCGTGGTGCGCCAGATCGCCGACACGGTGGCCGTCATGTACCTGGGCCGCGTGGTGGAGTCCGGGCCGGCCGAGGCCGTCTTCGACGATCCCCGGCACCCGTACACACGTGCCCTGCTGTCCGCCGTCCCGGTCCCCGACCCGTCCCTGGAGCGGGGCCGGCGGCGGATCATCCTGGACGGCGACCTGCCCAGCCCCACGGAGACCACCCCGGGCTGCAACTTCCGCGCACGCTGCCCGCTGTACAAGCTGCTCGACGCCGACCAGCAGGCGCTGTGCCGCGACCAGGACCCGGCCCTGCGGCCGGTCGCGGGCACGTCGGCGGCCTGCCATCACGCCGCATCAATCGAACTCGTCCTGAACTGACACCAGAGCAGCCCTCCGGCAAAGGTATCCGCCGGCCGGGGTTCGCCCAACAAGTTCACCCAACAAGTTCACCCAAACAAGGAGGCATCAAGATCATGACCCGCATCAAGAATGTGATGACGGCCGGGGCGGCGTCGTTGACCCTGGCCCTCATAGTCTCCGGCTGCAGCGCCGGAGGAGGGGGCGGCGCCAAGCCGAGCGTCGACAACAGCAAGGGCGCCGCCGCGACCGGCGCGCTGCCCAACACGGCATGGACCAGCGCCGACTATGCGGCGGTCAAGGACGGCGGCACGCTGACCCTGGCCGTCGACCAACTGCCGGACAACTGGAACACGTTGCAGGCCGACGGCGCCAACGTCTCGGGCGCCGAGATCGTGGACCCGACCACCGGCGGGCCGGTGCGCACCACGGTCGACGGCGGCTGGGAGGTCAACCCGGACTACGCCACCGAGGTGAAGCTGGTCAGTGAGAATCCCCAGGTCGTCGAGGTCAAGCTGAACCCGAAGGCCGTGTGGGAGGACGGCACGCCGATTACGTACAAGGACTTCGAAGCGACGGTCAAGGCGGCCAGCGGGGCCAACAAGGCCTACCAGCTCGCCTCGAGCAACGTCTACCAGGACATCGCGTCGGTCACCAAGGAGGACACCGACCAGAACTTCAAGATCACGTTCAAGAACAAGAACGCCGACTGGCCGGCGATCCTGGGCGGCAGCACGGCCGGGCAGGCGACCGCCAGCATCCTGCCGGCCGCCGTCGCGGCCGACCCGAAGGCGTTCAATGAGGGCTACAAGGCCAAGCCGCTGCCCTCGGACGGCCCGTACAAGGTCTCCACCGTGGACACGAACGGCAAGGTCGTCACACTGGTCCCGAACCCGAAGTGGTGGGGTGAGAAGCCGAAGCTGGCGAAGATCATCATGAAGGTGGTGAGCCGCGACGCCTTGGCCCAGGCCTACGCCAACAAGGAGATCGACGCGGTCAGCGTCGGCACCAACAAGGATAACTACGACACGGCCAAGAAGCGCGCCGACGGCGCCATCCAGCAGTCCGGCGGCCTCACCTGGAACCACGTCACAATGAACGGCTCGAAGGGGCCGCTGGCCGACGCGAAGGTCCGCCAGGCCGTGGCCCGTGCGCTTGACCGGAACACCATTTCCGCCAGCCGGCTCAGCCCCATCGGAGCCCCGGTGACCAGCCAGGGCTCCTACATCTACATGCCCGGCCAGAAGGGCTACCAGGACAACGCCACGCCCGTCATCGGCTATGACCCGGCGGCGGCCGGCAAGCTGCTCGACGAGGCCGGCTATGCGAAGGGCTCCGACGGCATCCGCACGAAGGACGGCAAGCCGCTGACCCTCGCCTACACGTTGGACGCCAACAACCCCGTGTCCGAGCAGATCTTCAAGCAGATCCAGGCGAACCTCAAGGCCGTCGGCATCACGCTGAAGAACAACACCGTCCCGTCGGACAAGTTCTTCTCCGACTACGTGCTGAAATCGAACTTCGAGATGACCGGCTTCGCCTGGTCCGGCACCCCGTTCCCGATCTCCTCGACCGAGTCCATCTTCTACCCGGCTGACGGCGGCCAGAACTTCACCGGCATCACTGACCAGAAACTGGGCGACCTGTGGGCCAAGGCGAACGCCGAGCTCGATCCGGCCAAGCGCATCGAGCTGGCCAATGAGATCGACAAGACGATCTTCGCCTACACGCCGGTCATTCCGTTGACCCCGACCCCGAACACCTACGGCGTCTCGAAGGGTCTGGTCAACTACGGCGCGGCCCAGTTCCAGTCGATCGACTGGACGAAGGTCGGCTGGAAGGCCTGACCCCGGTGGTCGAGCCCGTCGAGACCGGGTCTCGACAAGCTCGACCACCGGTGATTGAGCCTGTCGAAATCACCAGGTCTCGACAAACTCGACCACCGGTGATTGAGCCTGTCGAAATCACCAGGTCTCGCTCCCCGGGCGCTCCCCGGCCTCGCAAGCTCGACCGGGGCCCCTCGCGCCCGTGGGCCCAAGCTCGACCACCGCAGGCGCCTACAGGAACGTGGTCGCCGCCAGGATCACCAAGACCAGGCCGACGACGGCGACCGGCACGTTCCAGCGCGAGCGCACCGTGCGCCCTGGTTCCGCCGCGCGGGATCCGGCCTCCCGGGCGGCGTCCCATGCGTCCCAGGCCCGGTTGATGACGCCCTGGGTGTCGTCGCCGCGGACCGTCTCGCCGGTCGCGCCCCGCGCTCCCACCCTCGGCCCGAGCTTCCCGGCCCCGGGAGCGCCCCAGGCGGGAATCCGGCCGGCCGTCGTGTCCAGGCTGACGGTTTGCCCGACCCGGACGGCGACCAGCGCGTCAAAGGGGATGGCGTGGTCGCGCAGCAGGTTGCGGACCCGGACGCCGTCGTCGTCCACCACGATGCAGGGGCGCCACAACAGCACATACAGGACCCAGGCGGCGAACAGGAGCCACGGCAGGAACGTCCGGATGGACGTCCACGTCCCGGTCCAGAGCAGGTTGACGGCGAAGAACGCGCAGATCACCCACGCGGCCCAGGGCAGCAGCCGTGCCGACGTCGTGCGCAGCACCTGACGGTCGGGCCCCTGCCGGCGCGGGCGCAATTACAGCCCCCAGGCCTCGATGGCCGGCGTCTTCTTGTCCCAGCCGAGCGTGCACACCTTCGCCGTGCCGAGCACGAAGTGGCGCCCCTCGCCGGCGGGCAGTTCCAGCCAGCGGGCCGTGAGGATGCGCAGGAAGTGCCCGTGCGCCACGACCAGCACGTTGCGGGTCCCATGGTCCGCCCGCGGCGCGCGCACCCGGGCGATGACGCTGTCGGCGCGGGACGCGACCTGCTCGATCGTCTCCCCATTGGGCACGCCGTCGTCCCAGATCAGGTAGGCCGGGTTGCCGGCCCGCACGTCGGCACTGTTGACACCCTCGTAGTCGCCGTAGTCCCATTCGTGCGCGTTCGGCTCCACGACCGCGTCCGGGAACCCGGCCAGGGCCGCCGTGCGGCGGGCGCGTTGCAGCGGGGACGTGAGCACCAGGTCGAAGTCGACGCCGTCCAGCGCGGGGCGCGCCGAGCGGGCCTGCTCCTCACCCTCGGCCGTCAGCGGCAGGTCGGTCAGGCCCGTGTACTGGCCGCTGCGCGACCATTCGGTCTCACCGTGACGCAATAGCCACAGCCTCGGTCCCTCGTCCGCGCTCATGCCTGTTCCTCCACACGATTGGTTGATGCCGCACCTGATTCCGGCTGCCCGGTCCACCATGCCAGCAGGCTGTCCCGGGCCTCCGCGGGGGCCATCGGCCCGTTCTCCATGCGCAGCTCGAGCAGGTGCTTGTAGGCCCGTCCCACGACGGGCCCGGGCTTGATGCCCAGCAGTTCCATGATTGCCGCCCCGTCCAGGTCGGGCCGGATCGCGTCCAGCTCCTCCTGGGCGGCAAGCGCCTCGATGCGTTCCTCCAGGTCGTCGTAGGCGAACGAGAGCCGGTCCGCCTTGCGCTGGTTGCGCGTCGTCACGTCGGAGCGGGTCAGCCGGTGCAGGCGCTCGAGCACCGGGCCGGCGTCCGTGACGTAACGCCGCACGGCCGAGTCGGTCCAGCCGGAGTCGCCGTAACCGAAAAAGCGCATGTGCAGCTCGACGAGCCGGGACACCGCCTTGATGGTGTCGTTGTCAAAACGGAGCGTACGCATCCGCTTGGCCGTGAGCTTGGCCCCCACCGCCTCGTGGTGCCGGAAGCTGACAGCGCCGCCCAATTCGAAGCGCCGGGTGGCCGGCTTTCCGACGTCGTGCATGAGCGCCGCGAACCGCAGCACGAAATCGGGCCCGGGGACGGGACCGTCCGGCCCGGTCTCCAGGGCGGCCGCCTGCTCCAACACCGTCAGCGAGTGCTGGTAGACGTCCTTGTGCCGGTGGTGCTCATCGGTTTCCAGTTTCAGCGCCGGCACCTCGGGCAGCACGATCGCGGCCAGCCCGGTGCATACCAGCAGGTCGATGCCGGCCCTCGGGTGTGCGCCGCAGATGAGCTTGACCAGTTCATCGCGCACGCGTTCGGCGGAGATGATCGTGATCCTCTCCGCCATCGCCGTCATGGCCGCCGCGACGTCCGGGTGCACGGCCAAGCCCAGCTGCGAGGCGAACCGGGCGGCGCGCATCATGCGCAGCGGGTCATCGGAGAACGACATTTCGGGTGACGCGGGCGTGCGCAGGATGCCGGCGGCCAGGTCGGCGGCGCCGCCGTACGGGTCGACGAGGTCAAGGGAGGGCAGCCGCAGCGCCATCGCGTTGACGCGGAAGTCGCGGCGTTCCAGATCCGCCTCGAGGTTGTCGCCGAACGCCACGACGGGCTTGCGCGAATCGGGGTCGTACGCCTCGGCCCGGTACGTGGTGATCTCGATCATCAACGCCGGCTGGTTGCGCCTCTTCTTGCGGAAGCCGATGGTGCCGAACGCGCGGCCCACGTCCCAGTTGGCGTCCGCCCAGTCCCGCGCAACGGCCAGGATCTGGTCCGGCGTGGCATTGGTGGTGAAGTCCATGTCCGGCGAGGTGCGGGCCAGGAACAAGTCGCGCACCGGACCGCCGACCAGCGAGAGTTCGTAGCCGGCATCGACGAAGAGCTGCCCCAATTCGAGTACGGCGGGGTCCAATTGCAAGGTGTCCGGCACGAGTTCCATAGTCTTACAAGTTTGCCAGATTTTCCGGCCCCGCCCCGGCCGCCGGCGGGCCGCGCGGCTTTCCTCTTCGCCGCACAAAGGTAGCTAGAGTGGACTCCATGGCCCACCCCGTGCCGCGCGCACCGAAAAGGACACCGTTGCCCTCGGCAATCGGTGCCCATGTGGCGCCCGCACCGCAGGGGTCCGCGCTGCCCACGGTGGAGGAGGTGTCCGCCGGCGGCGTGGTGGTTGACAGGCACGACGACGGCCTGAGGGTTGCGATCATCGCCCGCCTCAATCGCGGGGGCCGGCTTGAATGGTGCCTGCCCAAGGGTCACCCGGAGGGGCGGGAAACGCACGCGGAGGCGGCCGTGCGCGAGATCGAGGAGGAGACCGGCATCGCCGGGGACGTCCTGGCGCCGCTGGGCAGCATCGACTACTGGTTCACCGTCAGCGGGCACCGCGTCCACAAGACGGTCCATCATTTCCTGCTGCGCGCCACCGGCGGATACCTGACCATCGACAACGACCCCGATCACGAGGCCGTCGACGTTGCCTGGGTGGGGCTGCCTGAGCTGGCCCGCCGGCTGTCCTTTCCGAACGAGCGACGCATCGCCGACCTGGCCCGCGACCTGCTGCCCGAGGGCTTCTGATCCCCCTGCCCTCCCACGCCCTGCGGGCATTGCCAGCAAGCGATGAGAGGATGGGGACGATGTCAAAGCTACAAGGCACCCCACTGGGCATGCGCCACATCTCCCGCATCCCGGTTGCCGACACCTCATCCCTGCCCGTGGTCGGCCCACCCCAGGGTGCGGGCGTCGAACAGCCGACGCAACGCTCGGCCGTGCGGTCCAGCGCGTCGATGGCGGTCGGGACGCTCGCCTCGCGCATCCTCGGCTTCGTGAAGGGCATCATCCTCGGTGTGGCCGTGGCCGGCACCACGGTGGGTGACATCTTCGACGGCGCCAACTACCTGCCGAACCTGATCTTCCTGCTGGTCGCCGGCGGCGTGTTCAACGCCGTGTTGATCCCGCAGATCATCAAGGCCAGCAAGGCGCCGGATCGCGGCGCCGACTTCATCTCCCGGCTCCTGACCATGGCCGTGGGCGCCCTTCTCACGCTGACCATCCTGGCCATGGTCTTCGCCCACCCGCTCATGCGCCTGACCTCGGCATTCACCGGCGACCAACTGACCCTGGCCGTTTCGTTCGGCGTGTTCCTCTTGCCACAGATCCTCTTCTACGGTCTGTACTCCCTGCTGGGGCAGGTGTTGAACGCGCACAACTCGTTCGCCGCCTATGCCTGGGCGCCCGTGGTGAACAACGTGGTCGCCATCGCCGGGCTACTGCTGTTCATCGGGGTGGCCGGCAGCGCCCGCGTCGCCCCGCACACCGTGGACAACTGGACGCACGGCCAAACCTGGATGCTGGCCGGAACGGCCACCTTGGGCATCGTCGTCCAGTCGGTGGTGCTGCTCATCCCGGTGCACCGGCTCGGGCTGCGACTGCGGCCCACGTTCGGGTTGCGCGGGACCGGTCTCGGCGCGACCGCGCGCATCGCCGGCTGGACCATGGGCACCATGGTGATCGGCAACCTGAGCTTCCTGCTGATCATGCGCATCGCCACGATCCCTACCCGCTACAAATCCGACGGCGCGGTCGATCCGGCCCACTCGATCGCCGGCATCTTCGCGTTGAACCGTGCCACCGAGATGTACATCATGCCGCACTCCGTCATAGCGCTGTCGATCGCCACCGTCATGTTCACCAACATGGCCCGCGCCGCCGCCCACAACGACGCCGGCGGCCTGCGACGCTCACTTTCCGCCGCCCTGCGCACCACCGGCGTGGCCACCGTGTTCGCCGGGGTCGCACTGGTCGTGCTGGCCGGCCCGTTCGGCATGTTGTTCAGCGGCAACAACCAGTACGCAGGCCGCCAGGTGGCCATCACCTTGGCGATCCTGGCCATCGGCGCCCCGTTCTACAGCATCAACTTCATCCTCAACCGTGTGTTCTACGCCCAGGAAAACGCCAAGACCCCCTTCGTCATCCAGACGATCCTGGTGGTGCTGGGCGTCACCACCGCGCTGCTCGCCTCGCTGTTCCCGCCGTCGATGATCATCTACGCCCTGGCCAGCAGCTACACGATCAGCAACATCGCGGCCGCCGTGGTCAGCCACCTGTTCCTGCGTCGGAAGATCGGCGACTATGGGCGCGGGACGATCCTGCGCTCGCACATGCGCTTCCTCACGGCCGCCCTGGCCGCCGGAATCGTCGGCGACCTGGTGCTGGCCGTGTTCGGCGGCTTCTCGACGACCGGCTTCGTGTGGCAGTCCATCACGCACGCGGCGGTGGCGCTCGTCGTCGTCGGCCTCGTCATGGCCGTCGTCTACTTCGTCGCGCTGCGCGCGCTGCGCGTCCGGGAGGTCGACGACGTCCTGGCACCGCTGCTGTCCCGGCTCCCCGGCAGGCGTGTCCGCTAAGATCAGTACACAGTGGGGGGCCTGGCGCCTCCGTCGCCTTGAACACCGTTCCAGGTCTCTATAGAATTCGCAAGGAGGAATCCGTGACGCAACCCATTGCAGTGGGGTCCGTGCTGGGCGGTCGCTACAAGGTCGTTGCCCATGTCCTGGATTCCGTCGAGGACGACGTCATCCTCGACGGCATGGACGAGGTCCTCAACCGGCCCGTCAGCATTCTCGTCGCGGCGGCCGCGAATTCGGACAACCTGACCCAAAGCGCCCGTGAGGTGGCCACCGGCGAACGCGACGCCAACGTCTCCATCCTGGACCTGGGCCGCACCGAGGATTCCACCTACCTGATCGCCAACCGCACGGCCCCGGCCGAACTGCTCGACCTGGTGATCGCCACGGAGCCGTACGAACCGCCCCCGTACGAGGAACCGTTCTTCACGGACACGCTGGGAACGGAGATCTTCGGCTCGGCCCGGGACGCGTCGCCGGCAAAGTCGGCGTACGTCTACGACGACGAGTCGCCGGTCGTGCCGCCCGCCCCCGTCATCCCGCCGGCCGCGCCCGCGGCCCCGCCGCGCGCCCGGGTCGAGTCCGGGCCGGGGGCCAACCCAACCCGGCCCGCCGCCGTCGTGCCTCAGCCAGCGGTTCCCCAAGCGGCGGTTCCTCAACCCGCGGCTCCCCAGCAACCTGTTCCCCAACAACCGGCACCGGAACCGGAGCAGCCACGCGTCACCGTGTGGAAGGACGACTATGAGGAACCGGTGGTCGAGCCTGCCGAGACCCCCGCGCGCAAGGCCGCGAGCTTCCCTGCCTCCGCCCGCGGCGCGGACGAGCCGGACGACTACGAGTATGAGGAGTCCGACGACGACGAGAACGCCCCGCGCACCGGCGGCCGCTGGCTGGCAGGCGGCATCGTCGCCGTCCTGGTGGTGGGTGCCCTGATCTTCGCGTTGGCCAATATCACCACCCTTTTCGGCGGCGGCAACAAGGCCGGCGGCAACGGGACGCACACCCAGGCGCAGACGCAGGCGCAGCAAACCACCGGCGCGGGAACCACCGCGGCACAAAAACCCGTGGCGCCGGTCGTCGCCCCGGTGATCGTGAACATCACCCGCTTCACGCCCGATGACCCGAATGTGAGCTCGCAGTTCGACAGCCGGCTCAAGGACGCGTTCGACGGCAACATCGGCACGTACTGGCCCACGCTCGAGTTCTCGGACGACAAGTTCGCCAACATGACCACGAGCATCAACCTGATCGTGGAACTCAAGGCCGACTCAGACATCAGCTCCGTGACCATCAACCAGCTCGGCGGCACCGGCGGGCAATTCAACGTGCTGACCAACGACACCGGGAGCCTGGCCGGGGCGAAGAAGATCGGCAGCGGCTCGTTCAGCTCCCCCGACTTCACGCTCAAGGTGGCCTCCGGCATCAAGGCCAAGTACGTCATCATCAACTTCACGCAGCTGCCTCGGCTCCAGCCGTTCGTTACCTACCCTTACGGCCTGAAGATCGCGGAGATCTCGATCAAGTAGCCTGCATGGAATATCCCACCCGCCGATCCTGTTGTGCAGGACGAGACCCACGGCGCACCGTCCATCACGGCGCGCCGAGCGCATGAAGAAAGAGGAACACCCACCCGTGAGCACCGAAGTCACCACCGCCAGCGACGTGCGCGACGTCATCATCGTCGGTTCCGGCCCCGCGGGATACACCGCCGCCATCTACACGGCCCGCGCCAACCTCAAGCCGCTCATGATCGCCGGCTCGGTCACGGCCGGCGGCGAGCTGATGAACACCACCGACGTGGAGAACTTCCCCGGCTTCCCCGACGGCATCATGGGCCCGGACCTCATGGAGAACTTCGGCAAGCAGGCCGAACGCTTCGGTACCGAGGTGATGTACGACGACGTCGATTCCGTTGCGCTGGACGGTGATGTCAAGACGGTGGTGCTGGCGGATGGGCAGGAATTCAAGGCCCGCACGGTCATCATCTCCACCGGTTCCGCGTACCGCGAGCTGGGCCTGGCGGACGAGAAGCGGCTGTCCGGCCACGGCGTGAGCTGGTGTGCCACGTGCGACGGGTTCTTCTTCAAGGACCAGGACATTGCCGTGATCGGTGGCGGCGACTCCGCCATGGAGGAGGCGACGTTCTTGACGAAGTTCGCCAGGACCGTGACGGTGGTGCACCGCCGCGAGACGCTGCGCGCCTCCAAGATCATGGCCGACCGGGCGCTGGCCAACCCGAAGATCAACTTCGTGTGGAATAGCGAAGTGATCGGCATCGACGGCGACGCGAAGGTCAGCAACCTGCGGTTGAACAACCTGGTCACGGGCGAGAAGAGCGATCTTCCCGTCACCGGCGTTTTTGTTGCCATAGGCAACGATCCGCGGATCGAGCTTGTGCGGGATCAGCTCGACCTGACGAACGAGGGCACGATCGCCGTCGAGGGCCGCTCGTCCAAGACCAGCATCCCCGGCGTTTTCGCCGCCGGCGACGTCGTTGACCCGACGTACCGCCAGGCCATCACCGCTTCCGGTTCCGGATGCGTGGCGGCGCTGGACGTCGAGCACTACCTCGCCGCACACGAATAAGGAGAAACAGGTAACCATGAGCAACGCAAAGAGCGCCACCGACGCCACCTTCAGCACCGACGTGCTGGGATCGGACAAGCCGGTCATCGTCGACTTCTGGGCCGAATGGTGCGGGCCCTGCCGCAAGCTCGGACCGATCCTGGATGAAATTTCCGTGGAGTATGCGGACAAGGTTGAGGTCGTCAAGGTCGACGTCGACGCCAACCCGGCCATCTCGGCCCAGTTCGGCATCACGTCCATCCCGGCCGTGTTCCTGTTCCAGGGCGGCGAGGTGAAGAGCACAGTGATCGGCGCCAAGCCGAAGCAGTTCTTTGAGAAGGAATTCGCCGACTACCTGCAGTAAGCATCCGCAGGCAAGAGAAATAGAAAAGGTAAGGACCGGCTGAGCCCGGTCCTTACCTTTTGTATTGTATGGGCAATTGTCTGAACAACAAAATGTTTCAGTACACGCTTTGACATGTTTTCATTTCTCCCAGATCGATCCTAAGCGCTGAAAACCGGCTGGTGGTCGAGCCTGTCGAGACCCGGCGGTCGAGTCTGTCGAGGAGGGCCGGNCGATTCTCCCGGCGTCATGGGGTTCGCCGCGTCGACGTTCCCGGCCCTGTCGCGCATGCTCCTGACCCGTTTCACGTGAAACGGAAAGACTGGCACTCCAAACATATCCACAGACTAGTACACAGCCTGTGGACAACGTTTCATCCAGTCCTCCATAAGAACCCACGTATTCCGGAGTGTTTTGGTCGACACGCTCGCATCGGCACGAAGAGTCTTGGGCAATATGTTCCAAAATCATTGACACAATGTG